>NZ_JBXUNM010000004.1:0-340636 GCF_057197005.1 Pantoea sp. SYBGC1 | reverse complement strand
GCGGGGCGCGGATTGCTAAGGGGCGCGCCCACCCGCCCCTTAGCCCGTCCGCGTGCGGAGATGCCGCTGAAACTGCCAGAAGCCTGGCGGGCGGAACCCCCTCAGTGCCCCGCGCTGCCGCACCCAGCCTCGCGCTGCTCAGCGCCAGCCCCTATGGCAACGTCACCCGCACCCGCAGTCCGCAGCGCTCGCCCTGAGGGGTAAGACAGTTAGAGAGCGCCACCTGCATCTGATGCTTCTGCGCCACGCTGCGCACAATCGACAGGCCGAGACCGCTGCCCTGCGCCTGTACGTCCGGTGAACGGGTAAAGCGGTCAAACGCCCGCTCAAGAAACGACTCCGGCATACCGGAACCGTTATCGACGATATCGACCACCGTACGATCGCCTGCGCGGTGCAGCAGCACATCGACCAGGCTTCCTTCTGGCGTATGCAGCATCGCGTTGCCGATGACGTTATCAAACAGGGTGCGCAGCTCAGAGCGGCTGGCCTGCAGCCGGTAGCGCGTGCTGCCGCTATAGCCGATATCGATGCCGCGCTTATCGGCAACCACCATCAGCTGCTCAATACTCTCCTTCAGCAGATCGTCGAGTTCGATTATTTCCGCGACCGGCACCGCGGACCGATCCTCCTGGCGTGACACATCCAGCAGCTGCGTCACCAGATGACGGGTGCGGGTGACGCCCGCTTCCAGCTGATCAAACTGACGGCGCGCCTCGCCGGGCTGAATATGCTGGCGCAGATTCTCCAGCTGCAGCGTAACCGCGGTGACCGGCGTGCGCAGCTCATGCGCGGCATCCTCCAGAAACTGCCGCTGGGCGGACCAGGCGGCGCGCAGCTTATCCAGCAGCGCATTGTAGGCGGCGACCAGCGGCAGCACTTCGTCAGGCAGGCCATCCGGCGATACCGTATGCGGGTGCAGGCTCTCCTGCGCCGCGATCTGCCGGGATGCCACCAGCAGATTGCGCGTAATGGCGCGTACGATCAGCCAGATCAGCAGCAGCGACAGCGGCATCATCAGGATCAGCGGGATCACCGCCGAGAGCACGCGTTTTACCATCAGGCTTTTCATATAGCCGATATTATGCAGCACCTGAACCGTGCCGATTTCACTGCCCGCTTCGCCAGGGCGGGTATAGACGCGCCATTCACAATCGTCACCGCAGTCGCCAAGGCGTAAATCGGACCAGCCGTGCACCGCCTGCAGCGGAGCTTTCAGCGCCGGCCACGAGCTGGCACGCAGCTGATTATGCGTATCCCACAGCTGGACAATGTAAGCACTTTTGAGCCGGTCCTGATCGGGGATCGTCGGGATCAGCGCGGGCATGGTCTGACTGGCTGACCAGACGTCGGCCACTTTTGCGAGCTGATCGTCCTTCATCGAGCCCATCATGTCGCCGTAGCAGTGGAAGAAGTACCAGGTTACGCCACCAATCATCGCCAGATGCAGCAGCACCAGGCTCATCAGCAGCTTATTGCGCAGGGAGCGCAGAAACGTAAAATTTTTCATTGTGCCGGTACCCGCCAGCCGAGGCCGCGCACGTTGCGAATCGCTTCGTTGCCCAGTTTGCGCCGCATGCCGTGGATCAGCACATCAACGGCGTTGCTGGTGACCTCTTCGCCCCAGCCATAGATGCGATTCTCCAGCTGTTCGCGTGAAAGGATCGCGCCGGGCCGCTCCAGCAGCGCATAGAGCAGTGCATATTCGCGAGCGGTAAGCTGTTCACGCTGGCCCTTATAGAGCACTTCGCGCGTCATCATATCCAGCTGCACGTCGCCGCTGCCGAGCAGCGAGTCGGCGGCACCGTGGCGGCGCCGGGTGATAGCGCGCATACGTGCCAGCACCTCCTGCAGATCAAAGGGCTTGAGCAGGTAATCATCCGCGCCGCTATCCAGCCCCTGAATACGCTGGGCAACGCTGTCCCTGGCGGTCAGCACCAGTACCGGCGTCATATCACCGCGCGCGCGGGCGCGCCGCAACACGTCAATACCATCTTCACGCGGCAGGCCAAGATCGAGCAGCACGCAGGTGTAATTGCTTTCCGACCAGGCGTGCGAGGCAAACCGGCCGTCGCGTACCCAGTCCACCGACCAGCCTGCGGCTTCCAGCGCCTGCTGCAGGTTGGCACCAATCATTTCATCATCTTCTACCAGCAGCACGCGCATGGAGTCTCCTTATCAGTGTGGGGCAGTGTAACGCCGCATTCTTAGCGAAAAATTATCACCGCTGAATTTTACCGCTGCGCGCTTTGCTAATTCTGCGCTAATTCTTCGCTAATTAAGGGATAAATCTCCTGCGCTACAGTGGCTCTTCAGGAACAGTCTGTTAAGCCGGAGGGTGCGATGAATCAGCGAGAGTTTATCCGTAGTTTACTGGAGTGGATTGAAGATAACTTAGGCCACGATCTGCATCTGGATGAGGTGGCGCGTCGATCGGGCTATTCACGCTGGCATCTGCAGCGTCTGTTTCGTCAGCACACCGGTTTTTCACTGGCTGAGTATATCCGCCAGCGCCGCCTGACTGAATCGGCGTTAACGCTGCTTAACAGCGACGACGCCATTTTACAGGTCGCCATGAACTACGGTTTTGATACGCAGCAGGCCTACACCCGCACCTTCAAAAATTATTTTCGCATTACGCCAGGCCAGCTGCGCCGTCAGCGTCGCGTTGAGCCGGAGCGGCTGCTGCTGCCTTTTGCCGTCGCCGTATGACCGGCCAGCAGCGCAAAGAAAAGCGGGTGCAGAACAGCGCAATACCTTTTAAGCTGCGGGTCATGTTTCTCTGACAGCCGGACCCATGAACCCTGGTGATAATCTGACAGCCATGCTGCTGTTCGCGCACGTAGCGGAGCGGCAAAGCTTTAGCGAAGCCGCGCGTATCCTCGGCGTCTCCAAATCCTATGTCAGCCGTGAAATTGCCCGGCTGGAGGTGCGGCTGGGGATCAAACTGCTGCAGCGTACCACGCGTCATGTTGCGCTGACCGGACACGGGCAGGCGTACTACCCCTTCTGCCTGCGTATGCTGGACGAGCTGCATCAGGCGGATGCGTTTGTGCAGCAGCTGCACCAGCTGCCGGCCGGTAATCTTCGCCTGCAGGCCCCGGTAACCTTTGGCTGCCAGTGTGTAGCGCCAGTGGTGGACGCCTTTATTCGCCGGCATATTCATCTGCATGTGGATCTGGATCTTACCACCAGCGAAGACCCTCACCCCGATGCTGATGTCGCTATTGTGGTCCGCAGCCGCGCGCCGCAGGAAGGCGCCTGGCGCGAACTCAGTGTCATCGACTGGGGCCTTTACGCTACGCCCGGCTACCTGGCCGCGCATCCGCTGATTGATCATCCGCGCGCCCTGGCCCGCCACAACCTGCTGCTGTTTCACGGGCCGGCACATACCGCCGCTCTGCCGTTCCGGCGTGATAAGCAGCGGCTGGCGCTGGAAGTGCGCAGCCGCTTGCGCGCCAACAACAGCATGGCGCTGCTTAACGCGGCGCTGGCCGGCGGCGGCATTGCCTATCTGCCCTCCTATATGACGCGTGAGGCGCTGGCGCGCGGCGATATCCAGCCGGTGCTGAGCGACTGGCAAATGGATCGTTTTCACAGCTATCTGCTGCTGAAAGAGCAGCCGCAGCCCTCCTCTCCGGTTACGCAGCTTTGCGATGCGCTGATCACCGCGCTGCAGACACCCTGAATGTTGCTGTGTGGCAACAGTAGCAGGCTGGCAGGTAACTCTCCGGCGCCCTCTGTTTTCTCTCTCTCCGCGCAGGTAGCCTGATAAAAAACAGCCTGCGGGAGAGGGTATGTCACACGCTTCAGTATTATTAACAGCTGAACAGCAACACTGGAAGTGCAACCTGCTGGTCTGCACCCTGGGGTCATTTACCACCATCGTCGCCATGACGCTGCTGCTGCCGTTTCTGCCGATCTATGTTCAGCAGCTTGGGGTTGAGGAGCCGGCGGCGATCGCCCGCTGGTCGGGTGCCGCCTATGCGGCCACGTTTCTGAGCGCCGCGCTGACGGCTCCGCTGTGGGGCCGGCTGGCGGATCGCTATGGACGAAAACTGATGCTGATCCGCGCCAGTCTGGGCATGGCGATAGCCATGTCGCTGATTGGTATGGCAACCGCACCCTGGCAGCTGGTGGCGCTGCGTCTGCTGGCCGGGCTGCTGGGGGGATACGCTTCCGGATCCACGATTCTGGTCGCGGCGCAGACGCCGAAAGCCCATACCGGCTGGGCGCTGGGTATCCTCTCAGCGGGCATTATGGCGGGCAACGTCGCGGGGCCGCTGCTGGGCGGAATATTGCCGCCGCTGATTGGCATCCGTCGCACCTTCTGGCTGACGGGCGCGGCGATCTTCCTCACGTTTCTCGGCACGGCGTGTCTGCTGAAAGAGGCGCCGCGGCAGCCAAAAGGTGCCGCCACGGCAGGGCAGGTTGCTGATGAGCCGCCGGCGAATCTTCGGGTGGTGCGGCTGATGTGGCTCACGGCGATGCTGATGATGTTTGCCACCATGTCTGTTGAACCTATTATCACGCTCTATATTGCGCAGTTTGTGCAGGGAGAGCACGCGATAACCGTTAACGCCGGGATCGTGATGGCAGCGGCGGCGCTGGGAAGTATCCTTGCTGCGCCGCTGGCCGGGCGGCTGGCGGATCGCATCGGGCACGGACGTGTATTGCTTGCCGGGCTGGTGGCCAGCGCGCTGCTGCTGATCCCGCAGGCGTTTATCAGCCACGTATGGCAGCTTACCGGCCTGCGTTTTCTGATGGGCGTGGCGCTGGGTGGACTGCTGCCCTGCATTACCGCACTGATACGCCACCACGTTCCGCAACAGCAGACGGGAAAAATGCTGGGCTATGCGACCTCGGCACAATATGCCGGGCAGGTGACCGGACCGCTCTGCGGCGGGATGATTAGCGGGGTGTTTGGCATGCAGCCGGTGTTTCTGCTTACCGCGCTGACGATGGCGCTGTGTGCTTTACTGGTACGCGGCGCAGTACGGGAGAGACGGGGCGCATAAAAAAGGCGGGCCACCGGCCCGCCTGATTTATTCTGCTGTTACGAAAGGTTATTTCGCATCCGGCAGTGCATAGGCAACTATATAGTCGCCCAGTTTGGTTCCAAACGAGCCGTGACCGCCAGCCGCGATGACAACGTACTGCTTGCCGTTCGCTTCATAGGTCATCGGCGTTGCCTGACCACCGGCTGGCAGACGCGCCTGCCACAGCATTTCACCGGTGTTGGTATCAAACGCACGCAGGTAGTTATCTGCCGTTGCGCCGATAAAGGCAACGTGTCCCGCCGTGGTGATTGGGCCGCCCAGCATTGGCATACCCATCTTAAACGGCAGCGGCAGAGGCGCGCTGTCGCGCACGGTACCAATGCGTTTTTTCCATACGGTTTCGTTGGTTTTCAGATCCACCGCTGAAATGTAACCCCAGGCTGGCTGTTTGCACGGCAGGCCGAAAGGTGACAGGAATGGATTCAGCTCAACGCCAAACGGCACGCCATACTGCGGCTGCACGCCGGTTTCAGTACCGGAACCGCCTTCCGCACCTTTCGGTGGCTCAGCCGGGTTGCCCGGTCCGCGTGGGATCAGCTTTGAGACAAACGGCAGCGCCATTGGGTTAGCGATAGCAATCTGACGATGTGGATCAACGGCGATACCACCCCATTCAAACATACCGAGGTTACCCGGGAAGACCAGCGTACCCTGTTCAGACGGCGGCGTGAACGGACCTTCATAGCGCAGGCGCTTGAAGATTACGCGGCACACCAGCTGGTCGAACATCGTCGCGCCCCACATATCCTTGTCAGTCAGGTTCTGTTTAGGACGGTAGGTCAGCTCAGAGTAAGGCTGCGTCGGTGATACGTGGTCACCTTTCGCTGCGCCCTGCGGAACCGGGGTTTCCGGTGCCGGCACAACCAGCTTGCCGTTGCGGCGATCCAGCACAAAGATGTTACCGGTTTTCGCCGGCGCGTAGATCACCGGAACGGTGTTGCCATCTTTGTCGGTGATATCAGCCAGCGTCGGCTGAGAAGGCAGGTCCATATCCCACAGGTCGTGATGCACGGTCTGATAAGACCAGACCAGCTTACCGGTGGTGGCATTCAGCGCCAGAACGCTGTTCGCATAACGCTCCTGCTCAGGCGTACGGTTGCCGCCCCAGATATCCGGGGTGGAGACGCCCATTGGCAGATAAACGATATCCAGTTTCGGATCGTAAACCGCCGGTGCCCATGAGTTCGGTGAATTCAGGGTGTAGGTGTGCTCATCTTCCGGAATCGCGTTAGGATCTTTCGCGCCCGGATCGAATGCCCACAGCAGTTTGCCGGTGTTGACGTCAAAGCCGCGGATCACACCCGATGGCTCACGGGTAGAGTAGTTATCGGTTACAGCACCGGCGATCACGATAGTGGTATCGGTGATAATCGGTGGTGAGGTCGGTTCATACTGGCCAGGGGTGGTAACCGGCTGCTTGTGCTGCAGGTCCAGCTCACCGTTGTTACCAAATGCCGGGCAGCGTTCGCCGGTTTCCGCATCCAGAGCAAACAGACGACCATCGTTGACCGGCAGATAGATGCGACGTGCGCAGAGTGCCGGCTGAGTTGCCGCGCTATCCGCTGCTGCAGGGGTTTCATGATAGGAAACGCCGCGGCAGGTGATGTGCTGGAAGGTCGGATTCTGCTTCAGCGCCGGATCAAACTTCCACTTCTGCTTACCGGTTGTGGCATCCAGCGCAAACAGGATCTGATGCGGTGAGCAGAGATAGAGCGTGTCGCGGATTTTAATCGGTGTCACTTCATCAGTGATTTCACCCGGATCGTTAGCATTTTTCAGATCGCCGGTCTGGAACTGCCAGGCGACCTGCAGCTCTTTAACGTTGCTGGTGTTGATCTGCTTCAGCGGAGAAAAGCGGGTACCCTGCTGATCGCGCGCGTACGCCGGCCAGTCAGCATCAGCAATATTGCTGATAGGCTGGGTCTGCGGGGTGGTCGCTGCAGCGGGCAGCTCGCCGTTCAGCTCCTGCGGATCGTGGAAGACGGCCCATGCCAGAACCAGTACGCTGGCAATCAGCGCCACCAGCATTGCGCCTCTGCCGGCAGGATTGAACGTGCGATAGACGAAAGGCAGGATCAGCCAGATACCGAAAATCACCAGTACATCGGTGCGCGGTGCCAGCGCCCAGAAGTCAAAGCCAACTTCCCATACGCCCCAGATCAGCGTGCCGAGCAGCAGCAGCGCATACAGCAGCAGCGCGGCGCTGCTGCGACGCCAGAGCAGAACAGCGGTGATCAGCATCATCACACCGCCAATAACGTAGTACCAGGAACCTCCAATGGTGGCTAACCAAATGCCACCAACCAGCATAAACGCGCCCGTCAGCAGTGCGAACAGCACCGTGAGCAGGCGGATTACGCCAAAAGATGAGGAAGCTTTCCCCATAATATTGACCTCTTTCTTTGCCATAGAAAAACAAAGGAAACAACGCTTCAGGCTGTTTCCCGACATAGAGTACGAAGTGAGCAGAAATGTTCACGCAGCGTTCTTCCGTGACGCCATATGATCCCTTTGCGTTAAATTTTATCTTAAAAACGTTAACGAGTTTGCTTTTTTTAGCGGTTTTAACTCTGTCGGACCAAATCAGACGACATTTTATGGCGGAATAGCGGCGTTAATTCCGATCAAATCAGGTGGCTGCGGCGCGGAGTAGCAGATTGTGTAAACGGTTACCCTAAAAAAGCGTGCCGGGTGTGCGCTGCTGCTGCCAGCCGCTTAACTGCAGACGCTGGTAATGTTCGCTATTCAGCGTCAGCTGTGCAGTGCGTAATATAACGTCTGCTTCTCTTTCCCTCAGAGACTCAATTAAAAACGGAAAGCTGAATTTGAGGTAATTATCGTTAAAAAAATCTTCGGCTAAAACCACACCGCTAAATGGAAACGCCAGGATCTTTTTCCACTCTGTTCCCGGCGGCGCGAGATCGCACAGCCAGAATGAGAAGTGGTGCGCAGCGGCAAGCAGAGGGGCACCACCCTGTAGCAGCCCTGCATAATCAATTGCCAGACGGACGTGGGCAGCCTGCAGCATCGGATAATTTTCCGGGGCGCGTAAAAATTCCATCAGGCTATTTCCCGCCAGCGGAATAATTATTAGTTCAGGGGTATCAGGCAACTGATTATGCAAAGCAATTATGTTGTGTCCATTAAGTAATGTATCAGCGTCCTGCTCGCAATGCATAAAGGGTGCTGAATAACACACGCCGCACAGCGTGTTGTCAAAGCGATGAATACGCTCAGTAACATAAGGATTATAAGTACTGTTTTTCATGTATCTCTGCAAAAAAATTATTAACCGGAAAGATATGTTTTATTATAAATGCGTGTTATGTCTGAAATTTGCCGGCGGTTAATATAGATCGAAAGAGCGTGTTAAATCACCTTTTTTTACCTGTCTCTGATACAGAGATATTCCTGGCGTTAAAAGGGATAATTAAGCTGTTAATTCAGTAATCAATAAATCAATACCGGTATTCAATCAATAACAATCACTCTCCTGATATATAGAGACCAATGTTTATCTGCCAGGCAGTTAAGTTTTTGTTTCAAAAGCGCACAACCCGCCATTGCCTGCCAGAGTGATATCGCGCACTCTCAGAGAGACAAAACGATAACAGAAGCCACTGCCTGGCTTCTGACCAGATTAGTGCAATGACGCTAATCAGTTAATCATTTCAGGATGGGATCACATGACAGGTATAAAAAGCTCTGCTGCAGACGACTCCCTGCTGCGGCATCGATCGTTTGTGGCTTTCTGGCTGGCGCGCACCTGCTCGTCATTTGGCTTTCAGATGTTTTCAGTGGCGGTCAGCTGGCAAATCTATGCCCTGACACACAGCGCGCTGGCGCTGGGTATGATCGGCTTAATGCAGTTTTTACCCTCGGTACTGCTGGCGCTGCCGGCTGGTCATCTGGCCGATCAGCACGACCGTCGTCGCATTGTTTTGGTGGGGCAGTTGATTGAGTGGGCAGCGCTGCTTGCGCTGGTGGCGCTGACGCTGCTGCACTGGGCAGGAAGCGTTGAGATCTGGGGGCTGGTGTTTCTGATCTCTGTAGCAAAGGCGCTGGAGTGGCCGGCTATCACCTCTATGCTGCCGGCGCTGGTGCCGCCGCCGGTTCTGGCCCGCGCAATGGCCGCCAGTTCAGTAGGCGGTCAGGCGGCGGTGATCGTTGGCCCGACGCTGGGCGGCCTGCTTTATGTCGCCGGGCCTGAAGTAGTGTATGGCGTTTCCGCGCTGTTCTATCTCTTCTCTCTCGTACTGATTAGCCGCCTGCGCTACGCGCGGCCGCCGCAGTCGCGCATGCCAATGAACCTGACCAACATGTTCGCTGGCGTGCGTTTTATCCGCGAGCGCAAAGATGTGCTGGGCGTGATCTCGCTTGACCTGTTTGCCGTGCTGCTGGGCGGGGCCACGGCGCTGCTGCCGATTTTTGCGCAGGATATTCTGCATACCGGGCCGTGGGGACTGGGCATGCTGCGCGGCGCACCGTCAGTCGGGGCGCTGGTGGTGGGCGTCTGGCTTAGCCGTAATAAGCTGGAGAAGCACGTCGGTATGATCATGTTTGGCTCGGTTGCCGGTTTTGGTCTGGCGACGCTGCTGTTTGCGCTTTCTACCCAGCTCTGGCTGTCGCTGCTGGCGCTGGCTGCGCTGGGGGGATTTGATATGGTCAGTATGGTGATCCGCGGTGCGCTGGTACAGCTCGATACGCCGGATGATATGCGGGGTCGCGTCAACGCCGTGAACGCTATTTTTATCAATACGTCCAATCAGCTGGGGGAGTTTGAATCTGGCCTGCTGGCCGCATGGCTGGGGGCGGTACCGGCGGCCGCGCTGGGCGGGATAGGTACGCTGATAGTGGTCGCCGTCTGGATGACGCTTTTCCCGCATCTGCGCAAACGGCAAAAGCTGGAGAGTGAAAGCAACGTGTAGATGAGAGCGCCCGGCGCAGCGTAACGCCGCCGGGCACATCAGCAGACCGGCAGCCGGTCTGCCTGGCGTCGGCGCGTTATGCCACGCCGTTGACCAGGATAACGCGGTAGTTAGCGCCTTTCACGCGGTGCGCTTTCGCTTCCTGATAAGCCGGACTGTGATACCAGGCGCGCGCGGCGTCCATATCGGCAAACGCCAGAACGACAACGCCTTCGGCATCCCGGCCTTCCAGCACTTCCTGCTCGCCATAAAAAGCCAGCGGCGTGATCTGATGATCGCCACGCGCGTCGCCCGCTTTCTGTGAGTAGGTTGCCAGCTCATCTTTATCCAGCGTCTCATCCTTAATCATTACCATGTAAGCGGTCATTACTTCTCTCCCCGTGCCTGACGTTTATCTTCGGTGTTGTGCTCAAAATCGCTGGCGTCATGCCGCTCCAGCAGCTGATCCTGCGGTTCAGCGGCAAAAGCGCGATTAACTTTGCGCCCGCGTACGACCGCCGGACGCTCTGCGATCTCCTTCGCCCAGCGCACCACGTTGGTGTAAGCCTGCACATCCAGAAACTCTGCTGCGCCATACAGGCCATTCAGCACCAGGTTGCCATACCAGGGCCAGGTCGCGATATCCGCGATAGTATAGGCGTCACCTGCAAGGAAGCGGCGATCCGCCAGCTGGCGATCCAGCACATCCAGCTGACGCTTCGCTTCCAGCGTAAAGCGGTTGATGGCGTACTCAATTTTTTCCGGCGCATAGTGGTAGAAGTGGCCAAAGCCGCCGCCAAGATAGGGCGCAGAACCCTGCAGCCAGAAGAGCCAGTTCAGGGTTTCAGTACGGCCCGCCACATCTTCAGGAATAAAGTAGCCAAACTTCTCCGCCAGATAGAGCAGGATATTACCCGATTCAAACACCCGCTGCGGCGGCGTCACGGAGTGGTCGCTCAGCGCCGGAATTTTAGAGTTAGGGTTCACATCAACAAAACCGCTGGAGAACTGATCGCCTTCACCAATGCGGATGAGCCAGGCGTCATACTCCGCCTCTTTTACGCCCACCGCCAGCAGCTCCTCCAGCAGAATGGTAACCTTCTGACCATTTGGCGTGCCGAGCGAGTAGAGCTGCAGCGGATGTTTCCCGACCGGCAGCGCCTGCTCATGCGTGGCGCCAGCGGCAGGGCGGTTCGTGCTGGCGCCGTTGCCTTTGGCTTCCGGTTCCCAGGTCCAGACTTTTGCGGGCTGATACTGATTATCTGACATCGTCATTTCACCTTATGGTCGTGAGCGTTGCGCTGCCACTGAGTGTAGCAGCGCCATTCCGCGCCGATTTAACCGCGCTGGCGGTGAGCGGGTTTGCGGGATCAGGTACAGTTCTCCTGGGTATAGAGCATAAAGTCGACTTTGCCCGGCGCGTAAGTATCAGGCTGCTCGCGCTCTTCCAGATGCCGCAGCAGCAGGGTCAGAGCGAGTTCAGCATGGCGCTGCGTGTTCTGATCAAGGGTCAGGGTCAGGATGCGCTGCTGCAGCAGCTGGCGCGTAGTCGCATAAAGTTCATGCGTCACATAAACTGTGCTGCCGCACAGCCGATGGCGCGCCAGCGCTTCATAAATCTGGGTATTGCCCATGCCGGTGTTGTAGAGTCCGGCGATCTGGCGCGATCCCGCCAGCGTTTTCTCCAGCAGCCGGCTGATACGTTCACGATCGTCCTGGCCGGCGAGGATCTCACGCAGCCGCAGCTGCGGAAAGCGCTCAGCCAGCACCTGCTGAAAACCTTCAATACGCTGCTGGTGCGCGAGGTAGTCAGCGCGACCGCTGATCAGTACCACATCCCCTGTACTGGCCGCCATGCTGCCGAGCATCAGGCCCGCCGTGCGTCCCGCTTTGTATTGATCGATACCGACATGGCAGAGCCGCGGCGCGTCAGGCAGATCGCTCACCAGCGTGATGACCGGCACGCCCCGCGCCTGGCAGCTGGCCAGCGCCTGATAGATCAGCGGGCTGGCGTGAGCAAACACAATCAGCCCGTCCATTCTTTTACTGCCGGCATCGATATGGGCCGCCAGCTTTTCCGGCGCATCTTCCGGGATAAGCGTGCGATGCAGCCGGACGCGCCGGTAGCCCAGCGCATCTGCCAGGCGGGCGAACTCCTGCGCCAGCTGCTGAAAGAAGAATGAGCCGTTGCCGCTCAGGATGACCTCAATCTGCCAGCTGTGGCGATGCTCCTCCGGCAGAATACGTTTTAAGCCCGCCTCCCGGGCTGCCTGCAGCACTTTTCGCGTCATCGCAGGCGAGACGCCCCCGCGATCGTTCAGAACCCGATCCACGGTTGCGACGCCAACGCCTGCGCGCTTAGCCAGTCCGGCCAGCGTGGTTGCTTTCATTTGAGTTAATTCCATCAAAAACTGCGTTCTGACAGCCTGCCAGAACGGGATATTTTGACAAGACAGGGCATTCTGAAGTGTGAGCTAAAGGAGGAGATCCGCAGCTTTGATGTTGATAGGGCGGTGATAATAGTGCTGCTGCAGAAGGGCGCGGTGAAGCCTGGCGCGATGTAAGCGGTGCGTTTCCCCCTGCAGGGCACAGGGGGAAAATACTGCCTGATACTGCAGTCAGAGGTTCAGCAGCTCGCGCTCAATCAGTTCGCGCGTCTCCACCGCCTGATAGCGCATCTTCTCCGGATAGCCGAACAGCGCCGCTGAGATAATCGACTCACCGCCGACTTTGAAGCTGCGACGGGCAAAATCCATCTCGCGCAGCGCTTCAAACAGCGCATCGAAGTTGACTTCGCCTTCTCCCACCGCGACGTGCTGGTGAATGGTTGCGTCCACGCCAGGCGGGTTCACAATATAGCGGCAGTGTTTGGTGTGGTTCATGGTATCGGCAATCAGCATATGCGACAGATCGTCACCGGCATAATGCAGCATGTTTTTTACATCCCCTTTGCCTTTGTCGTAATAGAAGGTGTGGGGCGCGCTATAGATATACTTCACGTTATCGCTGCGAAACGACTTAACGATATCTGCCGTTTCATTACTCTCTTCGCAGAAATCCCACGGATGCGCCTGGATTTCAATGCGGATCCCTTCACGCTCGACAATCGGCAGCAGCTCCTCCATAGAGCGGTAGAACATCTCTTCGCAGATCTCTGGCTCATTAGGGTTGCCGGAGAGCTCGGTATTGATAACCTGCACGCCCATTTCAACCGCAATTTCAATCATGCGCTTCCAGTTTTTTACCGCCGCCTGACGCCGCAGCTCGTCAGGCCCCGACCAGCGATAAACCGTAATGAAAGAAGAGATCTCGGTGCCGGTGGCGTTCAGCGCATTTTTATATTCGCGCAGGATTTCGCGGCTGGCTTTGGGGTGTTTATAAAAGGGATTGATCTGCGGATGGGGTGATTGCTCAATATATTTATAGCCCCATTCCGCCACCTGATGCACCATCCGGGTAATGCCGAGATCCCGGATAACGTCCACGTCAAAAGCAATTTTCATGCTGTCGCTTCTCCTGCGCTATTTCGCTGCCAGCGTTGTTTCGGACAGGCGGAAGCTGATGCAGAAACGCCAGGCAGACAGAGAGTGTGTTTATCAGCCACTATAGGAAGGGAGGCCGGCACGTTCTACGATTTTGCTGATGTAAAACCATCAGTATGGCACCTGGTACG
Source organism: Pantoea sp. SYBGC1 (assembly GCF_057197005.1). Lineage (NCBI taxonomy): Bacteria > Pseudomonadati > Pseudomonadota > Gammaproteobacteria > Enterobacterales > Erwiniaceae > Pantoea > Pantoea sp. SYBGC1. The sequence goes on along the minus strand of NZ_JBXUNM010000004.1, from coordinate 326,996 downwards.
GGGTGGAAAAGCAGCAGGGCAGGCGAAATGGATAACGCAGAAAAGCAAAAACCCGGCCATAAGGCCGGGTTTTCTGGATTTTGGTGCCCGAACCCGGAATCGAACCAGGGACACGCGGATTTTCAATCCGCTGCTCTACCGACTGAGCTATTCGGGCAACGGGGCGCATTAAACCTTAATGGCCGCAGATCGTCAACGGGTTTTAGCAAAAAAGCGCGCTATCCGTGACTGACTGCCTGCTTTTCAGGCATGTCAGCCCTTTTTCAGGCGAGCGCGCCGTTCTGACGACAGAGCGCAATACTGAATACATCTTCCGCCAGACGCCGGGCGGTCGCCACATCCTGTACGTTACGTTTCACCAGCAGTTTGCTCAGGCAGCCTTCGAGGATCAGTTCCATCTGATCGGCCACCATCGCGGGATTGTCCAGCGCCAGCTCCACCAGGATCTCATGGGTAAACTGCCATGAGTGGCGCTTCTGCTGCTCCGCCAGCTGGTGCACCGGCTGGTCAGGCTGCGGATAGAAGCTGCAGGCAGCAATAAACAGGCAGCCAGGAAACCGGCCTTTGCTGACATACTCTGCCAGCACGTCATAGCGCGCCATCAGCTTTTGCGCGGGGCTGAGCCGCTCATCCAGCTGTACCTGACGTCGCCAGCTGTCGATCTGCTGACCGTGATAGCGCAGTGCATCATAGAGCAGCGCATCGCAGTCGGGCCAGTAGCGGGTCAGCTGTGCGGTGCTGAGGCCGGTTTCACCCGCCAGCTGCGGCAGCGACAGGGTAGCCGCCAGGCCGTGTTGTTCGAGCACATTCAGCGCATGCTCCAGAATTTGTTCGCGTTGCACATGACTCTCCTCTGGAATATCGGCCCGCTCGTCGATGAGCGGGCAGTGGCTGAACCAGTGTCGTTTAACGCGGCAGATTCTGCAAATGCGCGCGAAACGCTGCCGCACGCAGAAAGCCGCTGATACGGGAATCGGGGATCTCGCGACCCTGCGCGTCAAAAAACAGAATGGTCGGTAATCCCGGCACCTGCAGCTGCTTCAGCAGGGCGTTGTCCTGCGCGCTGTTTGCGGTGACATCCGCCTGCAGCAGCTGCACGTCAGCAAGCGCGCTGGCGACTGCCGGATCGCTGAAGGTATATTTTTCAAACTCTTTGCAGGCGACACACCAGTCGGCATAGAGATCGAGCATGGTGATGCGCCCTGGTGCCTGCTGCAGCGCCTGCTCAAGCTCCGCGCTGCTGCTGATGCGCTTAAAGGGCAGGTGGGCCACGTTCTGGCTTGCCGTAGCGCCAAACGCCCACTCCTGCAGCGGCCGCGCCATAATCAGCGCTGCCCCTAACATCACCACCGGTACAACGCGCCACTTGCCGCGCGCGTTGATGCTGTGAATAAATGCCCAGCTGAAAAACGCTACGCCCAGCAGGCTCCAGAGCCGCAAACCCCAGGTGTCGCCGAGGATACGCTCCAGCAGAAATACCGGCAGCGCCAGGATAACAAACCCGAACGCCTCTTTTACCGTCTGCATCCACGGGCCGCTTTTGGGCAGCAGACGATGGCCAAAAAGCGTCACGGCGATCAGCGGCAGCCCCATTCCCACGGCGTAGAGCCACAGCGTACCGGCGCCGGCCCACAGGTTTCCACTCTGCGCGATATACAGCAGGATCGCGCTGAGCGGCGCCGTGGTGCAGGGGGAGCAGATAAGTCCGGCCAGCGCGCCCATGATAAATACGCCAGGCAGCGAGCCGCCGCGCTGCTGATTGCTCCAGAGCGCAAGACGCGTCTGCAGGCTGGCGGGCAGCTGCAGCGAAAACAGGCCAAACATCGACAGCGCCAGCAGAATAAACAGCAGCGACAGACCCGCCAGGACGTATGGATGCTGCAGCGCCGCCTGAAAGCGCAGCCCGGCCGCCGCGACCACAACGCCCAAAAGCGTGTAGGTCAGCGCCATGCCCTGCACATAGACCAGCGCCAGCGCCAGCAGCCGGCCAGCGCTGTAGCGGCGTGCGCCGCCGAGGATAATGCCGGAGATTAGCGGGTACATCGGCAGGACGCAGGGGGTAAAGGCGACGCCGATACCGATCAGTAGCGCCCAGAGCGGCGAGAAGGGCAGCGGCGCGGCAGCGGGCTGCGCCGTAACCGGCGTGCTGCCGCCGCTGACGGCGCTCAGCGGAATAGTACGGCTCTCCGGCGGGTAGCAGAATCCGGCCGCGGCGCAGCCCTGATACGTCACCGTCAGCGTGGCGCCCGCATCCGCCCGCTGCAGCGTTACCGGCAGCGTCACTGCCTGACGATAAATCTCGCTTTTGCCGTAAAATTCATCCTCATGCGCCTCACCTGGCGGCAGCGTCAGCGGGGCCAGCTGCGCATGCTGAGCCGTAATCTTCATCTGCTGACGATAGAGATAGTAGCCGGGCCTGACCTGCCAGTTCAGCGTCAGCGTTGAGCCCCGCTGAGAAAAATCAAACTGAAAGGCCTGATCGACCGGCACAAAGCGGCTGGTGGATTTCGGCGCAAAGAGATCGGCCTGAGCCGACAGGCAAAGCAGCAGCGTCAGGCAGAGCGTCAGCAGGCGGGAAAAAGATGCAGCCATAACAGATTAATCAACTCCGGTAGTGCAGAAGCGGTGAGCATAGCACGCCCGCTTCGGCACAGGATTTCACAATGTAACGGCGTCAGAGGATCAGACTGCCAAACAGAAAGCCAAACGCCACGGAAAAGGCGATGGCCAGTATGCCCGGAATGATAAAGGAGTGGTTAAAGACAAACTTGCCGATTCGCGTCGAACCGGTGTCATCCATCTCCACTGCGGCCAGCAGCGTCGGATAGGTAGGCAGAACAAAGAGCGCTGATACCGCAGCAAAAGAGGCCACTGCCGCCAGCGGCGAGACGCCGAGCATCAGCGCTGCCGGCATCAGCGCTTTGGTGGTTGCCGCCTGCGAATAGAGCAGGGTGGCGGCAAAAAACAGCACCAGCGCCAGCATCCAGGGATAGCGCTGCAGCATGTCACCCGCCAGAGTCTGGATCTCGCTCAGATGCGCTTTAACGAAGGTGTCGCCCAGCCACGCCACGCCCATAACGCAGATACAGGCGCTCATGCCCGACTTAAAGGTGCTGGCGCTGAGGATCTCACTGCTGTCCACGCGGCAGGTCAGGCAGATCAGCGTAGCGACCGTGAGCATAAACACGACGATCGCTTCGTTACGCGGCAACACCGGGTTGGCGATCAGGCCCACGCTGTCGCTGATGGCGGTGGCATAGAGCACCACTGCCACAATGCCGGTGAGAAACAGTAATACGGCGCGGCGCGCGCCAGGCCGGATGGCATACACTTTCTCACCGCGCAGCGTCACGTCGCCTCTGGCAAGTCGCGCCTGATAGATAGCATCATCCTTTAGTTCCGTACCGAGAAAGTTGGTAATCACCGCCGCGCAGAATATTGCCGCCATCGTGGAGGGCAGCGCCACGCCCAGCAGCGCCAGATAGCTGACGCCGCGTGGTTCGAGTATAGAGGCAAAGAATACCACTGCGGCGGAGAGCGGTGAGGCGGTGATCGCAATCTGGGAGGCCACCACCGCGATGGAGAGCGGACGCGATGGCCTGACGCCCTGCTCTTTGGCGACTTCAGCGATAACCGGCAGCGTGGAGAACGCGGTGTGGCCGGTGCCGGCCAGCAGCGTCATCAGATAGGTGACCAGCGGCGCCAGAAAAGTGACGTAGCGCGGGTGGCGGCGCAGCAGCTTTTCCGCCAGCCCGACCAGGTAATCCATGCCGCCTGCGACCTGCATAGCAGCAATCGCGGCGATAACGGCCATAATAATTTCGATCACATCAAACGGGATTGCGCCGGGCTTCATGCCGCACACCAGCGTCAGTATCAGCACTCCCAGTCCGCCGGCAAAGCCGATTCCGATACCGCCCAGGCGGGCACCGAGCCAGATCGCCATGAATACCACTGCCAGTTCCACTGCTATCATCCGTTTCTCTCCTCAGGCTGCAGAACGTGCCCCCTGAATGTTGTAGTCGCCAGAGATAAAAAAAGCACGCCGTATTGTATACAGGCGTGCCCGGGGCGACATGATCGGAAACAGATTACTGTTCGTTTTCGTCGGTATAACGTTTCGCTTTATAGGTCGGATGCATCAGGTTCTGGACAGAGAAGATATCATCCAGCTCCGCTTCGGTCAGCAGACCGCGCTCCAGCACCACTTCACGTACGCTTTTGCCGGTTTCAGCACAGACTTTACCCACGATATCGCCGTTGTGATGGCCGATGTAGGGATTGAGATAGGTGACAATACCGATAGAGTTGAATACGTACGCTTCGCAGACCGCTTTGTTCGCCGTAATGCCGTTAACGCATTTTTCCAGCAGGTTATAGCAGGCGTTAGTCAGGATGCTGACGGATTCAAACAGCGCCTGTCCAATCACCGGTTCCATCACGTTGAGCTGCAGCTGACCCGCCTCAGACGCCATGGTCACCGTGGTATCGTTGCCGATAACTTTAAAACAGACCTGATTAACCACTTCCGGCACCACCGGATTGACTTTGGCTGGCATGATCGAGGAGCCCGCCTGCAGTTCCGGCAGGTTGATTTCGTTCAGGCCGGCGCGCGGGCCGGAAGAGAGCAGACGCAGGTCGTTGCAGATTTTTGACAGCTTCACCGCCAGACGTTTCAGCGCTGAATGCACCATCACGTAGGCGCCGCAGTCTGACGTCGCTTCAATCAGATCTTCCGCTGGCACCACCGGCAGATTACTGACTTCCGCCAGACGCTGTACAGCCAGCTGCTGATAGCCGTCCGGCGTATTCAGGCGGGTACCGATTGCGGTTGCGCCAAGGTTAACTTCCAGCAGCAGCTCAGCGGTGCGCAGAATACTGCGGGTCTCTTCATTCAGCAGCACGTTAAACGCGTGGAACTCCTGGCCCAGCGACATCGGCACCGCATCCTGCAGCTGGGTGCGGCCCATCTTCAGGATGTTTTCAAACTCCACGGCTTTGCGCTGAAAGCCTTCACTCAGCTGGGCGATCGCATCCAGCAGCTTGAGAATAGAGGCGTAAACCGCGATCCGGAAGCCGGTCGGGTAGGCATCGTTGGTTGACTGGCATTTGTTAACGTGGTCGTTGGGGTTGAGGTACTGATACTCACCTTTCTGGTGACCCATCAGTTCCAGACCGATATTTGCCAGCACTTCGTTGGTATTCATGTTCACCGAGGTGCCGGCGCCGCCCTGATAAACATCTACCGGAAACTGATCCATGCATTTGCCGTTGTTCAGCACCTCATCGCAGGCCTGAATGATGGTATTCGCAATGTTGCGTGGGATCGTCTGCAGCTCTTTGTTGGCCAGCGCGGCTGCTTTTTTGACCATCACCATGCCGCGGACAAACTCAGGAATGTCGCTGATTTTACTGCTACTGATATAGAAATTTTCAATCGCACGCAGAGTATGAACACCGTAGTAAGCATCCGCCGGCACTTCGCGCATGCCTAACAGGTCTTCTTCGATACGAATGTTGTTCGCCATGATTACCTTCTTATTATTGCTGCTCTGATACCGCCACGCATCCGGCATGGATGGAGAGCGAATAACACGCAGGTGAAGCAATTATATTGTCGTGGAATACCAGTGCCGACATTTTATCCATCTTCGGGCTGGCGGGCACGATCATATTCTGTCACGGCAGAAATGCTCGTACACAGATCACTTTACGGACATTTGCCCGGCAAGTGGTAATAACGATATGTGATGTATCTCTCACTTTTATGTCAAAAGGATTTATTTGGCCGGTGCGGTTGAAATCCGCCGCGCGGATGCCCATCTCTCTGCCTATGATCGTCACGATCGCTCTGTTTCTGCCGCCTGGCCTGTCGCGAGGCGGCCCAACTCACAGGAGACACCGGTGCGCTGGTTACCGTTTTTACTCTTTTTTGTCCTGGCGTGGATTGAGATCACGCTGTTTATCCAGGTAGCGCACGCGCTGGGCGTGCTGCTGACCATGCTGCTGGTGATTTTTACCTCCTGTATCGGCGTGTCGCTGGTGAAAAATCAGGGCATGAAAAACTTTATGCTGATGCAGGAGAAGCTGGCGCGTAACGAAAGTCCGGCGGTGGAGATGATTAAAAGCGTCTCGCTGATCATCGCCGGTGTGCTGCTGCTGCTGCCCGGCTTCTTTACCGATTTTCTCGGCCTGCTGCTGCTGCTGCCGCCGGTGCAAAAGCTCCTGACGCTGAGGCTGATGCCGCATCTGCGCGTCTGGCGCGGTCCGGGGCAGGGGCCAGACAGCGGCGTAACGATGGATGGTGAATTTGAGCGTAAAGATCAGGATCGCATCGGCCACGATAAAGATCGCTGAGGCAAGCGAGGCGGCGCAAGCCGCCTTATTTGTATTCTTTTTAAGCACCTGTAGCACAAACAAAAATTTTTTTATTTTTTTCCCCTTGAAACTCTTCTGTCTGCCCCTATCTCTTCCTGCACGAGGCCGGAACCCTCAAGCCCGGCGTTCAACCCAAAAATGAATGATTGGACTTCTCAAAGGAGAGCTACCAAATGAAAATTCGTCCGTTGCACGATCGCGTTATCGTCAAGCGTAAAGAAGTTGAAGCTAAATCAGCAGGCGGTATCGTTCTGACCGGCTCTGCAGCTGGCAAATCAACCCGTGGTGAAGTTCTGGCTGTTGGCAATGGCCGCATCCTGGACAACGGCGAGATCAAGCCGCTGGACGTGAAAGTGGGTGATCTGGTGATTTTCAGCGAAGGCTACGGTGCAAAAACCGAGAAAATCGACAACGAAGAAGTTCTGATCATCTCTGAAAGCGACATCCTGGCGATTGTCGAAGCGTAATTTACGCGTAATTCACTGAACGAAACGAATTTAAGGGAAATTTGAAATGGCAGCTAAAGACGTAAAATTCGGTAATGACGCACGCGTAAAAATGCTGCGTGGCGTGAACGTACTGGCAGATGCAGTAAAAGTTACCCTGGGCCCGAAAGGCCGTAACGTGGTTCTGGATAAATCTTTTGGTGCACCGACCATCACTAAAGATGGTGTTTCTGTTGCGCGTGAAATCGAGCTGGAAGATAAGTTCGAGAACATGGGTGCACAGATGGTGAAAGAAGTCGCGTCTAAAGCAAATGATGCAGCAGGCGACGGCACCACCACCGCAACCGTTCTGGCACAGTCTATCGTCAACGAAGGCCTGAAAGCCGTTGCGGCTGGCATGAACCCGATGGATCTGAAGCGCGGTATCGATAAAGCCGTTATCGCTGCTGTTGAGCAGCTGAAAGCGCTGTCTGTACCTTGCCAGGATACCCGTGCAATCGCGCAGGTAGGTACTATTTCTGCTAACTCCGATGAGAGCGTGGGTACCCTGATCGCCCAGGCGATGGAAAAAGTGGGTAAAGAAGGCGTTATCACCGTTGAAGAAGGCACCGGCCTGCAGGACGAGCTGGACGTAGTGGAAGGTATGCAGTTCGATCGCGGCTACCTCTCTCCTTACTTCATCAACAAGCCAGAAACCGGCGCAGTTGAGCTGGAAAGCCCGTTCATTCTGCTGGCTGACAAAAAAATCTCCAACATCCGTGAAATGCTGCCAGTACTGGAAGCCGTTGCGAAAGCGGGCAAACCACTGCTGATCATCGCGGAAGATGTGGAAGGTGAAGCACTGGCAACGCTGGTGGTGAACACCATGCGCGGTATCGTGAAAGTGGCTGCGGTGAAAGCGCCAGGCTTTGGCGACCGTCGTAAAGCGATGCTGCAGGATATCGCTATCCTGACCGGCGGTACCGTGATCTCTGAAGAGATCGGTATGGAGCTGGAGAAATCTACGCTGGAAGATCTGGGTCAGGCGAAGCGCGTCGTGATCAACAAAGATACCACCACCATCATTGATGGCGTGGGCGATCAGGGTGCTATCTCTGGCCGCGTATCGCAGATCCGTCAGCAGATCGAAGAAGCGACCTCAGATTACGATAAAGAGAAGCTGCAGGAGCGCGTAGCGAAACTGGCAGGCGGCGTAGCCGTACTGAAAGTAGGCGCCGCTACTGAAGTGGAAATGAAAGAGAAGAAAGCGCGCGTTGAAGATGCCCTGCACGCTACCCGTGCTGCGGTAGAAGAAGGCGTGGTAGCGGGCGGCGGCGTAGCGCTGGTTCGCGTTGCGGCTCAGCTGACCGATCTGCGTGGTCAGAACGAAGATCAGAACGTCGGTATCAAAGTTGCGCTGCGCGCAATGGAAGCTCCGCTGCGTCAGATCGTTTCCAACGCCGGTGAAGAGCCTTCCGTTGTAGCAAACAACGTGAAAGCCGGCGACGGTAACTACGGTTACAACGCGCAGACCGAAGAGTATGGCAACATGATCGACTTCGGTATTTTGGACCCGACCAAAGTAACCCGTTCTGCGCTGCAGTACGCGGCCTCTGTAGCTGGTCTGATGATCACTACCGAGTGCATGGTTACCGATCTGCCTAAAGGCGACGCACCTGATTTAGGCGCGGGCGCAGGCGGTATGGGTGGCATGGGCGGTATGGGCGGCATGATGTAATTGTCCCCGACAGCGTAAGCTATCTGCGAAACCCCCGACCGGAAACTGTCGGGGGTTTTTCTTTTGCTGGCGAACAGGGTATAAGTAGGGACGCAATCTTTCGGCTTTGTGGGTTCAGGGCAATGAATGTTCAGAAAAAAAGTGCGCTTTTCTGCTACGCTGCCGCCCGACACTGATGATAATAAAATGGGGATTACAATGCGGATTAACCTCTTACCCGGACTGGCAGCGGGTATCATGCTGCTGGCGGGTTGCAGCAGCTCAAATCAGCTGAGCGCCGCTGGCGAACGCGTTACGTTTGTCGATGAGCAGCCAGCAAGTCAATGTCAGCTTCTGGGCAACGTCACCGGCTCACAGAGCAACTGGCTGAGCGGGGCAGGCGGCGAAAACAGCGCGCTGCGCGGTGCTGCCAACGATCTGCGCAACCGGGCGGCTGAAATGGGCGGCAACGTTATTTATGGTGCCACCAGCCCGACGCAGAATCTGCTTTCTGCGTTCGCACCGCTCGACAGCAAAATGACCGGCCAGGTTTACAAGTGTCCGTAATAGCAGAGCAGCAATAAAAAAGCCGCGTGAGCGGCTTTTTTATTTGCGGCGGAATGTGGGGGTTACGAGCCGCTATGGTCGCCATGAATGGCGACCCTGCATAAGCACGCCGGGCGCGCATCAATTGCGGCACGTCTGTTTACAGGGTGCGCATTCATGCGCACCGGAGAGCGAGCATTACTCCTGACGCAGCTGCAGGTCCAGCGGGGTTTTGCTCGGCTCACCGCCAATCTCACGCGCCAGTCTGGGAACCATATAGCCGGAGACCTGGCTAAGCAGCTGGCGCATCAGCGCGCGCGCTTCGGTATCTGAAACAAAGAAGTGGGCAGCGCCCTGAACTTTGTCAAGCACGTGGAGATAGTAGGGCAGAATGCCGGCATCAAACAGCGCATTGCTCAGCTCAGCCAGCGTATCCGCATTATCATTAACGCCGCGCAGCAGCACGCTCTGATTCAGCAGCGTCACGCCCGATCGTTTCAGCAGCTGCAGGCGCGCGCGCAGCGCCTCATCAATCTCCTGCGCATGATTGATATGGCTTACCAGCAGCACCTGCAGGCGGGTGTCAGTCAGCAGCTGGCACAGCGTTTCCGTAATGCGCGCCGGGATCACCACCGGCAGCCGGCTGTGGATACGCAGTCGCTTCAGATGCGGGATCTGCTCCAGCGCCGCAATCAGCCAGGCCAGCTCATGATCTTTAGCCATTAGCGGATCGCCGCCGGAAAGGATAATCTCATCCAGCTCCGGGTGCGCGGCAATATAGTCGATCGCCGCCTGCCAGTTACGCTTGTTGCCCTGATTATCCTGATAAGGAAAGTGACGACGGAAACAGTAGCGGCAGTTTACCGCACAGCCCCCTTTGACCAGCAGCAGCGCGCGGTTTTTATACTTGTGCAGCAGGCCCGGCACCACGCTGCTCTGCTCATCGAGCGGATCGGTAGTGTAGCCCGGCGCATCGGTAAACTCCTGGCGGCTGGTCAGTACCTGCAGCAGCAGAGGGTCACCGGCATCGCCGTGGCGCATGCGCTGGATGAAGGCGCGCGGCACGCGCAGGGCAAAAAGCTGGCGTGCAGCGTGGCCGGCAGCTAATTCCTGATGATGTTCGAGGCCTAAAAGTTGCAGTAATTCAGCAGGATCGGTGACAACATCAGCAAGTTGCTGCAACCAATCTTCTCTGACAGGGGAATTTAGGGTTACAATGTGTGCCATTTTTTTGGCTATTACCAGTTAATATCTACAGAGGGCCTTTATGGCGACTTATCTTAGCAACGATTTTCGTTCCGGTCTTAAAATCATGTTCGAAGGCGAACCTTATGCCATCGAATCCAGTGAATTCGTAAAACCGGGTAAAGGCCAGGCTTTCGCACGCGTTAAAATGCGTCGTCTGCTGACCGGTTCTCGCGTTGAGAAGACTTTCAAATCTACCGACTCTGCCGAAGGCGCAGACGTTCGTGATATGACGCTGCAGTACTCTTACAACGACGGTGATTTCTTCTACTTTATGCACCCTGAGTCGTTTGAACAGTACCAGGTTGAAGCAAAAGTACTGGACGACGTGACCAAGTGGCTGCAGGACAACGCAGAGTGTATCGTAACCCTGTGGAACGACAAACCGATTGCCGTTCAGCCGCCTAACTTCATCGAAGCAGAAGTTACCGAAACCGATCCGGGTCTGAAAGGCGACACCGCCGGAACCGGCGGCAAGCCAGCGACCCTGTCGACCGGCGCAGTCATTAAAGTGCCACTCTTCGTTCAGATTGGCGAAGTGGTGAAAGTCGATACCCGTTCAGGTGAATACGTTTCCCGCGTAAAATAAGCACGACAACAGCACTCAATCAGGCGCATCAATGATGCGCCTTTTTTTATGCCTGCAAAACGCGATGCCGGCGTGAATTTTTCCGGGGCGCAGCTACCAGGGCTGCAGAAGCGGACTATGCTTTAAAAGCTGTACTTTTACTGCAACCAACAAGGATATGGCTATGTTTAAGAAAAGTATTGTCGCAATTTTCTCTGTGCTGGTGCTCTCTTCGGTACTGAGCGGCTGTAACACCACGCGCGGCGTTGGTGAAGATGTCGAAGCGGGTGGTCAGGCAATTCAGCGCAGCACCCAGTAAAATCTGCCGGTGCGAAAGCTTTCGCACCGCTCTTTTTTTTCTCTGACCTGCCAGCTTCTCTTCCGCTACGCCTCGTTGTTTGCAGCTTCTGTTCCGGGTAGACTTCCACCCCTTATTTGTATGAGGAGTCATCACCATGAGCGAAACGGCAAGCTGGCAGCCGAGCGCACCCATTGCCAATTTGTTGAAACGCGCCGCGATTCTGGCGGAAATCAGGCGTTTCTTTGCCGATCGCGGCGTGCTTGAAGTGGATACCCCGGCGATGAGCCAGGCCACTATTACCGATATCCATCTGGTGCCGTTTCAGACGCGTTTTGTCGGACCTGGCGCCAGCGAAGGCCGCGATCTCTGGCTGATGACCAGCCCGGAATACCATATGAAACGGCTGCTGGCCGCTGGCAGCGGGCCGATCTACCAGATGGGGCGCTGCTTCCGTAATGAAGAGGCGGGGCGTCATCACAATCCTGAATTCACCATGCTGGAGTGGTATCGCCCGCACTACGATATGTATCGCCTGATGAACGAGGTGGACGATCTGCTGCAGCAGGTGCTGGAGTGCGACACCGCAGAATCCCTCTCCTACCAGCAGGCATTTATCCGTCATCTGGAGATTGATCCGCTCTCTGCGGATAAAACGCAGCTGCGCGAAGCCGCGACAAAACTCGGCGAGGGTGAGCTGGCGCAGCGCGAAGAGGATCGCGATACGCTGCTGCAGCTGCTGTTTATGCTGGGCGTGGAGCCGAAAATTGGCAACGATAAACCCTGCTTCGTCTATCACTTCCCGGCAAGTCAGGCTGCGCTGGCGGAGATCAGCACGGAAGATCATCGCGTTGCTGAACGCTTCGAGGTTTATTATAAAGGGGTTGAGCTGGCGAACGGCTTTCGCGAGCTGACCGACAGCCGTGAGCAGCGTCAGCGTTTCGAACAGGATAACCGCCGTCGTGCGGCGCGCGGGCTGCCGCAGCATCCGATTGACCACTATCTGCTGGATGCGCTGGCGCATGGTATGCCGGCCTGTTCCGGCGTGGCGCTGGGCGTGGATCGCCTGATTATGCTGGCGCTGAAAGCCAGCGCGCTGAGCGACGTCATCGCGTTTCCGGTCGACAGAAGCTGAGAGCGTCAGGTTAAGCGCGGCGCTGGCTGGCGCCGCGGCTTACTGGGCGGTGGTTACGGGCGCGGCAGCTTCCGGAAACTCCTGAATCGTAACCGGCAGCGTCATTTTTTGCTCATTGCGCAGCACCTGCACATCAATCACTGAGCCGGGGCGGATCTCCGCCACCTGATCCATCGTCTCCTGCGCGGAGAGCGCAGGCTTGCCATTGACCTGCAGCAGCACATCGTTGGCCTGGATCCCGGCGCTATCGGCCGGACCGCCCGGCGCGACGCTGTTAACAATTATTCCCTGTACGCGATCGAGATTGCTGCCCTGGCCGTGCAGCGGCGGCAGTTCACGTCCGGTAATGCCGATATAGCCGCGGATCACCCGCCCGTCGCGGATCAGTTTATCCATGATTTTGGCCGCCAGCGCGGTAGGAATAGCGAAGCCGATACCTTCCGGTGTTTCTCCGTCGTTGCTCTTATCAAAGGTCAGCGTGTTGATACCCATCAGTTCGCCCAGCGAATTGATCAGCGCGCCGCCTGAATTGCCCTGATTAATAGAGGCGTCGGTCTGCAGAAAATTTTGCCGGCCGGAAGAGCTCAGGCCGACGCGTCCGGTCGCGCTGATAATGCCCTGTGTGACCGTCTGCCCGAGGTTATAGGGGTTGCCTATCGCCATCACGACGTCACCAATGTGCGCTATTCGCGCGGCGTTAATGGGGATAACCGGCAGACCTGAGGCGCTGATTTTGAGCACGGCTAAATCGGTCATGGCGTCGGAGCCCACCAGGGTTGCTTCAAAAAAGCGGCCATCCTGCAGCGCTACGATGATCTGATCGGCGTTATTGATAACGTGTTTGTTGGTAAGGATGTACCCTTTCGCGTTCATGATCACACCTGAGCCGAGCGTGGTGATACCGCGATTATTGTTACCGTGGGCGCTGCGGTTGTAAACGTTGACTACGGCGGGCACGGCGCGGCGCACCCCCGGGTTAAAACTGAAAGGGGTTTCGTCAGCGCTGCTTTCATGATCAAAAGTGACGTCGCTGCCCATACGCAGCGCCGGAATCGCAACAAGCAGCAAGCCTGCTACGATCAGGCCCATCACCACTGCACGCAAAAGTTTAAGAAACATGGTGTTATTTCAAGCCAGGTGAGATCGCAGGGCAGAATAACATGAGAAAGGCGGACACACACCTGCTTGTCCGCCTGTCGGGAGGATTATCTCAGCAGCAGGTAGATACTCTCGTCGCCACGCACCACATTCAGCGCCAGCACCGGCGGTTTGCCCTCCAGCACTTTGCGCATCTCAGCGAGGCTCTGCACCCGGGTACGGTTTACGCCCACAATCACATCATCTTTCTGCAGACCGACCTGCTCAGCCGGCGTACCTTTTTCGATGGTGTCGACTTTAATGCCTTTATCACCTGTTTTGGTAGCGCCATCGCTCAGCTGCGCGCCCTGCAAAGCAGGAGACATCAGCTGCGCGCTGGCGGTGCTCTGCGCGCTCTGCTCCAGCGTAACGGTCACGCTGACCGGCTTACCGTCGCGCAGCAGACCGATTTTCACCTGCTGGCCTGGCGGCGTAGTGCCTACTTTAACGCGCAGTTCGGCGAAGCTGGCGATCGGCTTGTCGTTGATAGAGGTGATGATATCGCCCGATTTTATCCCCGCTTTCTCTGCGGCGGATTTTGGCAATACTTCAGAGACAAATGCGCCACGCTGCGCGTCAACGTTAAACGCTTTCGCAATATCCGCCGTCATCTCGGTGCCTTTGATACCCAGCTGGCCGCGCTTCACTTCGCCAAACTGAATCAGCTGCTGCGCCAGGTTGATCGCCATATCACTGGGGATGGCAAAGCCGATACCGATATTGCCGCCGCTTGATGCCAGGATCGCGGTGTTAATACCGATCAGTTCGCCGTTAAGGTTGACCAGCGCGCCGCCGGAGTTACCGCGGTTAATCGCCGCATCCGTCTGGATAAAGTTCTCCAGTCCTTCAAGATTAAGGCCGCTGCGGCCGAGTGCCGAGATGATCCCGGAGGTGGCCGTCTGACCCAGACCAAACGGATTACCGATGGCTACCGCAAAGTCGCCGACTTTCAGCGCATCAGAATCGGCGATTTTCACCTGCGTCAGGTTTTTAGCCCCTTCAACCTGAATCAGCGCGATATCTGTCTGCTCATCGTGACCAATCAGTTTGGCATCATACTCATTGCCGTCGCTGAGCTGGACGCTGATTTTGTCCGCGCCGTTTACGACGTGGTTATTTGTCAGAATGTAGCCTTTTGCCGCATCGATAATGACACCGGAACCCAGACCTTCAAACGGCTGAGGCTGCGACTGGCCGGGCGCCTGGCCAAAAAAACGCTTCAGCGGTTCCGGGATCTCCTGCGCCTGCTGACCGCTATCGCTGCCCTCTACGTGCACGCTGACCACCGCCGGCAGCACTTTCTCCAGCATCGGTGCCAGGCTTGGCAGCGCCTGCCCCTGAATCTGTGCCGGAAGCGCGGCCATCGCGCCTGACGTTGCGGCCAGGCTCATGCTGATACTCAGCGCCAGTGCGCTTAATAGTTTTGTTTGTTTTTTCATGGGTTATCAGGCTCTCGCTGCGAATAGGGGAGTACAGAAAGTGTGACAATCGTTTACTGCAAGTGTTCGAAACAAAAAGGGCACCGCATGAGGCGGTGCCCTGAAAAGATTAACTGCGGGGCGGGGTAGTGCGATCGCTGCCGCGCAGTAACCCGGAAGCGCCTTCAGAGTAGTCGCGCGGGATCTGCACCGGCGCCTGATCGTTATCCGCTTCCGCTTCCGTCAGCTGATAGGCGAACGGATTTTTTTCACCCGGCAGATTAGGCAGCAGATCGTTGGATCCTTTTGCCATGTGCTGATAAAGCTGGCGGTAATCGCGCGCCATATTGTCCAGCAGCTCTGCGCTCTGGGCAAAATGGTTGGTGAGCTCTTCGCGATAATCTGCCAGCTCCGCTTTTGATTTTTCCAGTTCATACTGCATGCTGCGCTGTTCGCGCAATTTTTTGTTGCCAAAACGCATAGCGACTGCGCCGACAATAATGCCAATCACTAAACCAATCAGCCCGTATTCCCAGGTCATAATAACTCCCGTGTAATTTCCGTTGCTTCGTAGGGCATTGCTTCAACTTCAACTTCAGCTTCACTATAAGTCACTATACCCGTTAATCTGCAGGAAGTGGAACTATCGGACTGTATCGCTTAGTGTAGAGCGGCCTAATTTTCAGCAACCGACACGTGAATCGGACTTTTCAGGGATTCTGAGAGAACCATGCAAACCTCATCTCCGCTTGCGCGCTATGAGCAGGCGCTGTCGCAGGGCGAGTTCCGCCCGGACGACGTACAACGTGAAGCTATAACCCGCTTAGACGCTATCCAGCAAGGGTTGATTGCCCGTCAGCAGCCGCGTGAAAACAGCGGCCGCGGCCTGCTGGGACGCCTCTCCCGGCTGGTCGGCAAAGAAAAAGCAGAGCCGGAAGCACCGGTACGCGGTCTCTATATGTGGGGCGGTGTGGGCCGGGGAAAAACCTGGGTCATGGACCTGTTTTTTCAGTCAATTCCTGGCGATCGTAAACTGCGACTGCACTTTCATCGGTTTATGCTGCGGGTACATGAGGAGCTGACGCAGCTGCAGGGGCAGAGCGATCCGCTGCAGATCGTGGCTGACCGTTTTAAAGCGGAGACCGATATCCTCTGCTTTGATGAATTTTTTGTCTCCGACATTACCGATGCCATGCTGCTGGGTACGCTGATGGAGGCGCTGTTCGCACGCGGGATCGCCCTGGTCGCCACCTCCAATATTCCGCCGGACGATCTCTACCGCAACGGTCTGCAGCGCGCGCGCTTTCTGCCCGCTATCGAGCAGATTAAACAGCACTGTGAAGTGATGAACGTGGATGCCGGCATCGACTATCGCCTGCGTACGCTGACGTCAGCACATCTGTGGAACCATCCGCTTAACGACGCCACGCAGGCAGAGATGACGCGCATGTTTCGTGCGCTGGCGGGCGGAGCGCCCGATGATGCACCGGTGCTGGAGATCAATCACCGGGAGATGCCCACCCGTGGAGTACATGAAGGCGTGCTCGCCATTGATTTTCTGACGCTGTGCGGGGCGGGGCGCAGCCAGCACGACTACATTGAGCTGTCGCGGCGTTTCCATAGCGTGCTGCTGTTTGATGTGCCGGTCATGATTTATAAAACTGAAGATCAGGCGCGCCGCTTTCTGGCGCTGGTGGATGAATTTTATGAACGCCACGTCAAACTGGTGGTGGCAGCGGAAACCTCGCTGTTTGAGATTTATCAGGGAACCCGGCTGAAGTTCGAGTATCAGCGCTGCCTGTCACGCCTGCAGGAGATGCAGAGCGAGGAGTATCTCCGGCTGCCGCATCTGCCGTGACGCCCGGCCAGAAATCGTGAATTTTGTCGCAAAAAGGTTCGATTTTTAAATCTGACTTCTCTATAATCTTGCGACCCCACGTTACAGCACAGCATTTCTTTTCCCGGAAAGCTGTGTGATCCGGTAACTCTACCTGAGGGGGTGGGCTTGCTGGGCGAAATGGTCGCGTGAGCCTCAATCGTTAACTTAGCGTTTGGGATTTCACCAACGTGTAACTTTTATTTGGGTAAGCTTTTCAATGAAAACTTTTACAGCTAAACCAGAAACCGTACAGCGTGACTGGTATGTTGTTGACGCAACTGGCAAAACCCTGGGTCGCCTGGCGACTGAACTGGCGCGCCGTCTGCGTGGTAAGCACAAAGCGGAATATACTCCGCACGTTGACACCGGTGATTACATCATCGTTCTGAACGCGGACAAAGTTGCTGTAACCGGCAACAAGCGTACCGACAAGATTTACTATCACCACACTGGTCACATCGGTGGTATCAAGCAGGCGACCTTCGAAGAGATGATTGCCCGCCGTCCTGAGCGTGTGATTGAAATCGCGGTTAAAGGCATGCTGCCAAAAGGCCCACTGGGTCGTGCTATGTACCGTAAACTGAAAGTTTACGCAGGCAACGAGCACAACCACGCGGCGCAGCAACCGCAAGTTCTTGACATTTAATCGGGATTATAGGCAATGGCTGAAACTCAAAACTACGGCACTGGTCGCCGCAAAAGCTCTGCCGCTCGCGTCTTTATCAAGCCGGGTAGCGGTAACATCGTAATTAACCAGCGCTCTCTGGAGCAGTACTTCGGTCGTGAGACTGCACGCATGGTCGTGCGTCAGCCGCTGGAGCTGGTTGATATGGTTGGTAAACTGGATCTGTACATCACCGTTAAAGGTGGTGGTATTTCTGGTCAGGCTGGTGCGATCCGTCACGGTATCACCCGCGCTCTGATGGAATACGACGAATCTCTGCGTGCAGAACTGCGCAAAGCGGGCTTTGTTACCCGTGATGCTCGTCAGGTTGAACGTAAGAAAGTCGGCCTGCGTAAAGCACGTCGTCGTCCTCAGTTCTCCAAGCGTTAATTGCTTACTGCTTCGGCAGTGTCAATTGGCTCAAAAAACCCGCTTCGGCGGGTTTTTTATTGGCTGTTATCCCGGTAAAGCAGTGTAAAAACGCGAGCTTTCCCGGCTATTTGCCCGCAAATGCGCAACCCCGCCCCACAAGCTGCTTAAAATCTGGTAAACTCACTGACACTTTGCGCCCGCGAGCCGCGGCCTGAACTGACGCTCCGCTCCGGACATGAGCCGGATATCAGCGCTGCCCGGCAGTGTGCGAGTCTGATGATCGGGTGAGTCGCCGTGTGGTTGGCTATTCGCAGTATATTTTTGTGAACAAACTTGGAGGTTTTCATGGCTGTCGCTGCCAACAAACGTTCGGTAATGACGCTGTTTTCTGGTCCGACTGACATTTTCAGCCATCAGGTACGTATTGTACTGGCTGAAAAGGGCGTCAGCGTGGAGATCGAGCAGGTTGAACCAGATAATCTGCCGCAGGATCTGATTGACCTCAACCCGTATCGCACTGTACCTACGCTGGTCGACCGTGAACTGACGCTGTATGAATCACGCATCATCATGGAGTATCTGGATGAGCGTTTCCCGCATCCTCCGCTGATGCCGGTTTACCCGGTTGCGCGTGGTGAAAGCCGCCTGATGATGCACCGCATCGAGCAGGACTGGTATAGCCTGCTGCGTACCATCGAAACCACCAGCGGTGCCGAGGCAGATGCGGCGCGCAAACAGCTGCGTGAAGAGCTGCTCGCGATTGCGCCGCTGTTTGCGCGCACGCCGTTCTTTATGAGCGAAGAGTTCAGCCTGGTGGATTGCTACCTGGCGCCGCTGCTGTGGCGTCTGCCGCAGATGGGCGTTGATCTGAGTGGTGCCGGCTCGAAAGAGCTGAAAGGCTATATGACACGCGTATTTGAACGCGACTCCTTCCTCGCTTCACTGACGGAAGCTGAGCGGGAAATGCGCCTGCAGGCTCGGGGCTAAGTATGGAAATGTCGCAACTCACCGCGCGTCGCCCCTATCTGCTGCGGGCATTTTATGACTGGCTGCTGGATAATCAGCTGACGCCGCATCTGGTGGTGGATATCAATTTGCCTGGCGTACAGGTACCGCTGGAGTATGCGCGCGACGGACAGATCGTGCTGAATATTGCGCCGCGTGCGGTTGGCAATCTCGATCTCTCCAATGACGAAGTGCGCTTCAACGCGCGCTTTGGCGGCGTGCCGCGTCAGGTTTCCGTGCCGATGGCTGCTGTAATGGCAATCTACGCGCGTGAAAATGGCGCGGGCACCATGTTCGAACCGGAGCCGGTCTACGATCAGGCGATGGACGATCAGGAAGCGGGTCAGGAAGAGACGGTCATGTCCGTTATCGATGGCGATCGTCCGGATGATGCTCAGGATGAGGATCATTCTCCTGATGACGAGCCACCGCCGCGCGGCGGACGTCCTTCACTGCGCGTCGTTAAGTAATCTCTTCGCGCAGAAAAAACGGGCCTGATGGCCCGTTTTTTTATGCTGCAACTCAGTAGACGTCGCGCAGATAGCGTTTTTCTTTCTTCAGCTGGTCGATATAGGCCGCGGCGCGTTCACCGGACAGACCGCCAGCCTGGCGTACCACTTCATACAGTGCGGCATCGACATCTTTCGCCATGCGCGATGCATCACCGCAGACGTAAAAGTATGCGCCTTCCTGCAGCCAGGCGTAGAGCTCAGCGCCTTTCTCCAGCATCCGGTTCTGAACATAAATTTTCTCTTCCTGATCGCGCGAGAAGGCGAGATCGAGGTGCGTCAGCAGACCGCTCTGCTGCCAGCCGTGCAGCTCATCACTGTAGATATAGTCATGTTCCTGATGCTGATCGCCGAAAAAGAGCCAGTTTTTGCCTTTTGCTTCCGTTGCCTGACGCTCCTGCAGAAACGCGCGAAACGGCGCGATACCGGTACCCGGTCCGACCATGATCAGCGGTGCATTGCCATCAGCCGGCACGCGGAACGCCTTATTAGGCGAAATAAAAATAGCCGGTTTCTCGCCGCGGCGGACGCGCTCTGCCAGATAAGTGGAACAGACGCCTTTACGCTCCCGTCCGCCGCTGTGGTAGCGCACAGAGGCGATGGTCAGGTGCACCTGATTGGGATGCGCTTTGGCGCTGGAGGAGATGGAGTAAGCGCGGTGCTGCAGCGGTCGCAGCATCGCCACAAATTCCGGCACCGACAGGTTGCGCTTCAGCTCCAGCTGCAGCAGATCGAGGCTGTCTTTGCCCCACAGCCAGTTGGCCAGCGTATCTTTATCGTCATGCTGCAGCACATGCAGCAGCTCCTGGTTAGCGGTGTGCTGGCCAATCCACTCAATCAGCTTGCGTGACGGCTCGGCGATTTCAAACTGATAGGTCAGCAGATCGCCCAGATTGCGATCGAAGCCCGGTACCGGCGTTTCATAGTCCGCTTTCAGCTCAGTCAGCAGCAGCGTGACCAGCGCGGCGTCGTTAACCGGAATAATTCCCAGCGCATCGCCCGCTTCATATTTCAGGCCACTGCCGCTGAGATCAAATTCAAAGTGGCGGATATCTTTGGCAGACTGTTCGCCAGAGAGGCGTTTATTGGTGGTCAGCGCAGCCGCATAAGGGTTCTGCTTATTGCTGCCAGGGATCACCGGCGCTTCCGGTGCACTCTCCAGCACGGTGCCGCTGCTGCCGGCGCTGGCGGCAAACTGCGGCATCGCGCTGCCAATCCAGGCATTGGATGGCTCTTCAAAATCGATATCGCAGTCGATGCGATCCACCACGCGGCGTGCACCCAGCTGTTCAAGACGCATATCGATAAATTTACCCGCCTGGCAGAAGCCGTCGTAGCCGGTATCACCAATTGCCAGTACGGCAAAGTGCATCTGCTCCAGACGCGGTGCGGTGCTGGCTGAAATCGCCTGCCAGAACAGCTGCGCATTGTCAGGCATCTCACCTTCACCATAGGTTGAGGTCACAATCAGCACATGACGCATGGTGGTGAAGACCTCGAGATCGACCTCACCCAGCGCCTGCACCACCGGAACCAGACCTTTGGCACGAGCCGCTTTAGCCGCAGTCTGGGCCAGCGCTTCGGCATTGCCGGTCTGGGAGCCGAACAGAATGTGCAGCTGCGTGGTTGCGCTGGCGCCAGCGGCAGGTGCCGTCTGCTTATCTTCCAGCACTAACAGGCGCGAGTGGAGACCGGCGAGAAAGCCCGCCAGCCAGTATTTCTGCTCACCGTTAAACGGTGCGTCTTCAGGAATGTAAGGAATCTTCATGATACGGGTACTCAATCCTGTTAGTAGTGTTCTCTCTTAAGGCTCAAATGCCGGACTGACGCGTTCAGGAAAGTTTTCCGACCGCAGCGGCAATTTCCGGCAGCGCCGCACGCGCAAACAGCTCTTCAAAGTCCGGCAGATGACCCAGCACCTCGCGATGGCGCGCATCCTGATAGATGATCCAGCCATAGGTCGCCAGGCTATCCATAGAGCGGATATTACGCTGCGTTAATGCCGCTTTGTAATCAGCCATGCGTTTTGCCGCGATCAGGCTTGCCAGCTCATCATCGCTGTAGCTCTCAATTGCCGCGCGGGCGTGCCGCTGCAGCTTACTGACCAGCGCAAAGTCTTCGGTCATCAGCAGATTGCGTACGGCTTTTTCAACCGCCGGATCTTCCACTGCGGTGCCTTTCGGCAGCTTGCCCAGCGCCAGCTGCTGCGCAAAGCTCAGCACGGTGTAGTTGTTAAGCAGGACAAACATCTCCTGCGTATCGGTCGCACCGTAGGCGGGTACGGCCCCGTCAGCAATGGTTTTGCCGCTGCGCCACGCCGCTTTAAATTTGGCTACCTGATGCGCAGCCAGCGAGGTTGAAAGCTCTTCCAGCAGATCTTTGCGCGATTTTGCTTTCAGGATCTCGCCGCCATCCTGGTAGAGCAGCAGCGAACGCGGCATAACATACACAAAGTGCTGACATTCGCTCTCCCAGTTCGCCAGCAGCCAGGCGGCGCGTGGCGAGCGGGTCGCTTCCAGATGCCAGTTCAGCATGGTCACTACCGCCTGCTTATGCACGCGCGCCATCTCGTTATCATCCGCAATGGAACCAAAGAGTACGGAGTCTCCCGCTGCATGGCCGGCAAGGTTGCCGTAAGGATCATACTGATAAGCGAAGCCGCCGCTCATGCCGTTGCCAAAGCCTTTGCCAAAGGTGCCGAGGTTAAGGATGGCGCCGTTGGTCATATATTCGCAGCAGAAATCGCCCACGCCTTCCACCACGGCGGTGGCGCCGGAGTTACGTACCGCGAAGCGATCGCCCGCCTGGCCCTGCACAAACAGCCGGCCACCGGTGGCACCAAATAGCGCAAAGTTGCCGATCAGCACGTTGCCGTCGCTATCCTGTGCGCCGCCGCCTGGTGACATCACCACCAGCTCACCGCCGCACTGACCTTTACCTACGCCATCGTTACAGGTGCCGTAGTGCTGCATCAGCATGCCGTCGTTACAGAACGCCCCGAATGATTGTCCGGCTGCGCCCTGGGTATGGATTTGCACCGTGCGCGGCGCCAGGTAGTGGCGCCCGCGATCGTCCTTCAGCACCGCCGGCAGCAGGAGGCGCTGCTCAGCAGGCAGCGTATGGTTCAGCAGACGCTCAATATCGATAGCCAGCTGTCCGCCAACGCTTTTATTGCGGTTATTCAGGGTGACACCGTTGCCCAGCGTAACCTCACGGCCTGCCTGCTCAACCAGCTGCGCCGTCACTTCCGTTACCCAGCCGTCGTCGAGCGTAAAATCTTTTTCCAGATAGACCGGATGCGCGATTTTCTGTTCCGGTACTACCGTCAGCATGGCGCGCAGATCGAGTTTGCCCACTTCCAGCGGATGATCCATCAGGTGCAGCAGATCGGCCCGGCCGCGCGCCTCGCGCAGAGAGCGCAGGCCGAGGCGGGCAAGAAACTCACGCACTTCCTGCGCCACGTTAATGAAATACTGCGCCAGCTGACGCGGATCGCCATCAAAGGCTTCGGCATTGGTGGTTAAACCCGCCGGACATTTCACATTGCAGTTTTTCGCCATCACGCACTTCAGCATCATCAGTGCCGTGGTACCAAACTCAAAGCTGTCGCCGCCCAGCAGCGCGGATTTAATCACATCGCTGCCGGTCTGCTGCGCGCCGGAGCAGCGGAGCTGTACTTTGTCACGCAGGCCATTAGCGCACAGCGCCTGATGGACTTCAGCGATACCGATTTCTGCCACGCGGCCGGTATATTTCAGGCTGGTTACCGATGCCGCACCGGTCCCGCCGGTGTTGCCCGCCACGTTAATGACGTCGGCGCCGGCTTTGGCTACGCCCACCGCAATGGTGCCGATACCTTCTGAAGAGACCAGTTTGACAATAACGCGCACGCGCGCGGCTTTGCAGTCGTGGATAAGCTGCGCCAGATCCTCAATAGAGTAGGTGTCATGGTGAGGCGGAGGCGACACCAGCTCCACACCCGGCGTGCCGCCGCGTGCCGCAGCAATCTCTACCGTGACTTTAGGCGCCGGCAGCTGACCGCCTTCACCAGGTTTTGCACCCTGGCCAATTTTGATCTCCAGCTCTTCCAGCATCGGATCGGCCAGGTAGGCCGCCCAGACGCCAAAACGTCCTGAGGCCAGCTGTTTAATGCGCGAGGCGCGGATCGTGCCGTGACGCGAATAGTGCTCGCCGCCTTCACCGCAGTTACTCATGCCGCCCACCATATTAGTGCCGTGCGCGACAGCTTCATGCGCAGGCGCAACCAGCGCTCCGTGGCTCATCGCGCCGGAGGCGAAGGTGCGGGTGATTTCGTGTGCCGGCTGAATCTCCTCCAGCGGCAGCGAAGGCTGCGCCGTGAAGATTTTTGCCAGATACTCTGCGGCTTTACCATAGGCGGTAATGCGCAGCACGCTCTCTTCCACACTGCTGCTTTCAATATCATCCCGGAAGCGGGTGCTGAGCGCACGCGCCAGCGCCGCCAGACGCTCCTGCTCCGGTTTCAGGCCGGCAATCGCGTCGATCAGGCGCAGTTCAAACTGGTTCAGGCTGCCCGCTACCGCCTGACACTGCAGGCCACGGATGGCGAAGCCATTGTTCACCAGCGAATAGCGGCCCAGCTTGCGGCCAAACTCCGCTTCACTGTCAACGTGGGTCAGATCGCAGGGCAGGGCAAGAATGTCACGCAGCGCTGCCGGACGGCGTTTGCGCTCGGCATGCATCAGGCTGGAGAACTGACGGTAATCCGGCGTAATGGCAAAGGTATCGATGACCGCATTCGGGATCCGTTCGAAGCTGCTCTCTTTGAATGCATCCGCTTTGATACCAAACGCGTTTTCCAGCCTGGCAAGCGTCATCAGACGGATAAAGTTATCCTCTTCGCGCGCCTTATCGGCAAAGCGGATCGGCTGTTCAGTCATATCGATGAAGGTTCGCACGGCGATGGTGCCATAGGAGTGACCAGCACCTTCCGCACGCTCTTTGAACAGGCCAAGCAGCGGCACTTCCGCTTCACCTTGGATTTTCAGCGCGCTTTGATGCCAGTCCACTGCCATCTGGGCGATCGCCGGGAAGCCTGCGCCGCCCACCGGAGTTTTGATATTCGGGAAATATTTTTTCAGCACCGGATCTTCAGTATCGAGAAAATTAGGCTCAAAGAACTCACCGCAGCTGTAGCTCTCGACGGTGCAGAGGCCCACTTTACCCATGGTCTTCATCAGCGCTTTCTCAGCGGCTTTGGCATAGCGCCTGAACGCCTTGTTACCCTCTTCACCTTCGCCAAATTTCTCTTCTGCGCGCATCTGTACGCCCAGCGGATAGACGGCGGAAGCACCGAAGCCCAGCGTGGCAGCGATATGGTGCGACGAGATGCTCTGACCGCTCTCCACGACCAGAGAGACATCCAGACGCAGCCCTTCCTGCACCAGACGCTGGTTAATGGCGGAGATCACCAGCAGCATCGGCATAGCGGCATGCGTGGTTGAGACATGACGATCGGTGATCACGGCAATGCC
Source organism: Pantoea sp. SYBGC1 (assembly GCF_057197005.1). NCBI lineage: Bacteria > Pseudomonadati > Pseudomonadota > Gammaproteobacteria > Enterobacterales > Erwiniaceae > Pantoea > Pantoea sp. SYBGC1. The sequence goes on along the minus strand of NZ_JBXUNM010000004.1, from coordinate 302,187 downwards.
GCCCTGCGCACGGGCGAAATCCACCACCTGCTGAGCCAGATGGTCTATCGCTTTTTCCAGCGCGCTGGCGTTAGCGGCGCGGCTGACGATATCTTTACCGATCACCGGCTCATAAAGCATTTCAAAGCGCGCGTAAGGCGCCACGTTCTGCTCGCGCAGGCGCAGCATATCAAGGTGGGTCAGGATCGGACTGGGCACAATAATCTGCTGCCCTTTGCTGCGGCCAAGATGGGGTTTTGCGCCCAGCGCCACGCGCAGCGTCATGCCATCAGCTTCACGGATAGAGTCGAGCGGCGGGTTGGTCACCTGCGCAAAGCGCTGCGAAAAGTAGTGCGCCATGCCGCCTTCATGATCGGAAAGGCCATTGATGGCGTTGCCGTAACCCATTGCGGAGATCTTCTCCGCACCGGTCTGCAGCATCGGATCCATCATGAACTTGAAGCTTTCCTGGTTGTAGTAGTAGGCGACAAAACGCTGGTAGGTTTTGAGATCGCCGCGATAGCGCAGCGGAGAGCCAAGCTTCTCGGCCGGAATTTCCGGCAGCTCATGCAGCTCGACGCGCGCCGCCTGCAGCAGAGCACGATAATCTTTTGCGGCCGCCAGTTTTTCCAGCGCTTCGGTCGTGGTATAGGCGCGCTTCTCTTTGTGATCGTAATAGAGCATCCCGCCCGCTTCGATGCGGCCGCGACGCAGCACGCTTTCTGGCGGAAAGGCAATCTGGCCCGCTTCGGACATGGCACCGATATAGTCGGCAGTTTCCACTGAACGCAGCGGACGCAGGCCCAGGCGATCCAGACGGGCACCGATGACCTCGCCGTTGCCGAAAATCAGCGCGGCCGGACCATCATTTTTCTCTTCATACAGCGAAAAGTACTCCAGCATCGCCCGCACGTCAGCGGAGAGTGAACTGTCGTTCTCCCACGCCGGGGGCATCATGGAGACCACAGCGGTGATCAGATCGAGGTCGTCTTCCATCAGGCGGCTGTGAATGCTCTGGTCAAGACGCGAGCTGTCAGACTGGCCTTTAGGGCGGACAATTTTTTTACCGCGCGCCAGCATCAGCGCCGCTTCAGCAATGCGGTTTTTACGATCGGTATTCAGCTCGCCGTTATGCGCCATCAGGCGGAACGGCTGTGCCATAGTGGTATGGGGATCGGTATTGGTCGAGAAGCGGGTATGGAAAAAGAGTCCGCGCACCTGGTGATCGCTGTCGGTGAGATCTTTGAAGTAAGGGATCACTTCATTCGAGTTCAGACGCGCCTTAAACACCTGCGTGCGGGAAGAGAGTGAGAGCGGATAGAGGCCGCCAAACTCACTTTCGGTGAACGCGCGCGCTTCGATATCCAGCAGCGCCCGGTAGATCTGACGTTCGAAGTCAGTCTGATTCGTCAGCGCAGGCGGAGCGGCAAACACCCACTGCACAATCGGCAGCTGAAACGCCACGGCGGCAGGGCGGGTTACGCTATTATCCAGCGGCATATCGCGCTTCAGCAGCACCGGGAAATTCCATGCGGCCAGCGTCTCTTCAACCAGACGTTCGGCATTAGCCCGCAGCGCGGCATCTTTCGGGACAAAAAAGTTGCCTACGCCAAACTGGCCAGCTTCCAGCGCCTGGCCGGTTAATTTACGGAAAAAGTTAAGTGAGAGATCGACGTTAACGCCGGCACCATCACCGACACCCTCTGCGGACATCCCGCCGCGATGCGGCACGGTGCAGAGTGCGCTGTGCGCCATCTGCAGAATGTCATGTGTCTGCTCGCCGTCCTTGCGGGTAATAAAACCTACACCACAGCTATCGCTGCCTGCGGCCGGGTCGTACAAACCATAGGAATGAGGTTTTTGCGTGGACATTGAGAGTCTCCTTAAACTGCTTTAGACATTGCCTGTTCTGTTTCAGGCACAGAGCGCTGACGCGTGCTGTTTCACTGGTTTTTTCCGCGCTGTACGCGGGCGTCGCCACACCGAGCAATGACTCTCAGGATCCGGGTATAACGTCCTTGATGAGTTGCTCTTCAATCCGGTCTCTAACGGGAGATAACTTGCATCCAGAGGGAGTCTTCTTGCTGCATAGATATGTCGAGACACAGTCCCGACTGGAAAGCATCCAGCGGAATTTCAACTTATCGGGAAAGCGCACAGAGGTCAAATAGAGAGCGCTGAGCCCTATATCTGGAGAAAAAAAAGGTTAACCTTATGAATTTTATGTTTTTTAACAGTAAATTTATGTCAATAAGCGCCGATTTAAACCCCTGCTAAGTGTGAGCCGTCTCACTATCTGCAGGCGGCGATCTTACTTTACCCTGCTGGCAGTGCTGTTTATAGCAGCATAAAATATCGTAGCTATGCCAGCCGGCATGTCATGTATCTGTTTTTCTTATGGCGTCTATTTTGAATTAAATATAGGTCTGTATAAGCAAAACTAATCAGAAAGTAACTGAGTAAAACTGCGTTAAATGTGAATCAGTATGCAATAAGGAGGGGTGGCAATATACTGAGAAATCAGCTGCCACAGGCGAAAGAGAGCAATAAGGTCTGACGCTTAGCTGCGCGCAGACGGCCTTTCAGATTATTCACCTGTGCAAATTAGTCAAGTGCTTTACTCAGCGCGCGCCAGATAGCGGCTAGAGCGGGCGCGGATGCACTATGATGGGGCGTCAGGCGGGCGCAATATCCCGGTCAGCCCGGGCAGACGCAGGCTAATTACGTTATGATGGCGCCATTCGTTCAGGGGATCTGCCATGAAACAAATTCGTCTGTTAGCTCAATATTATGTCGACCTGATGGTCAAACTCGGTCTGGTGCGCTTTTCACTGCTGCTGGCGTCGGCGCTGGTGGTGCTGGCGATGATTGTCCAGATGGCGGTCACCATGGTGCTGCGCGGGCATGTGGAAAGTATCGACGTTGTGCGCTCGGTCTTCTTTGGTCTGCTGATTACGCCCTGGGCGGTCTATTTCCTGTCAGTCGTGGTCGATCAGCTGGAGGAGTCGCGTCAGCGGCTCTCGAAGCTGGTTGATAAGCTGGAAGAGATGCGCACGCGCGATCTCGAGCTTAACCAGCAGATGAAACAGACCATCACGCAGCTGAATCAGGAGATCAGCGATCGCATCAGCGCAGAAGAGGCGCGTAAACAGGTGATGGATAAGCTGCGTGAAGAGATGACGCGCCGCGAGCAGGCGCAGATTGAGCTGGAGCAGCAATCCTCTTTCCTGCGCTCATTTCTGGATGCATCGCCCGATCTGGTCTTTTACCGTAATATCGACAAACAGTTCTCCGGCTGCAACCGTGCCATGGAGCTGCTGACCGGCTTAAGTGAAAAACAGCTGATCGGACTGACGCCGCGCGATATTTATGATGATGAGGCCGCGACCAAGGTACTGGAAACAGACGAAAAGGTGTTTCGCCATAACGTATCGCTCACCTATGAGCAGTGGCTGCAGTATCCGGACGGGCGCAAAGCCTGTTTTGAAATCCGTAAGGTGCCCTATTACGATCGGGTGGGCAAGCGCAGCGGCCTGATGGGCTTCGGACGCGATATCACGGAGCGTAAGCGCTATCAGGATGCGCTGGAGAACGCCAGCCGGGAGAAAACCACCTTTATTTCAACGATCAGTCACGAGCTGCGTACGCCGCTGAACGGCATCGTGGGTCTGAGCCGTATCCTGCTGGATACCGAACTCAGCCAGGAGCAGCTGAAGTACCTGAAAACGATTCACGTCTCCGCTATCACGCTGGGCAATATCTTTAACGATGTGATCGAAGTGGACAAAATCGAGCGGCGCAAAGTTCAGCTGGATAACCAGCCGCTTGATTTCACCGGTTTCCTTGCCGATCTCGAAAACCTATCCGGCCTGCTGGCCCAGCCGAAAGATCTGAAGTTTGTTATGCAGCCCGCGCTGCCGCTGCCGCATAAAATTCTGGCTGACGGCACGCGCTTACGGCAGATCCTGTGGAACCTGATTGGGAACGCCGTGAAATTCACCCGCGAGGGAGAGATTGTCGTGCGGGTCGCGTACAGCGCGAATGAAACGCTGCGCTTTGAAGTGCAGGATTCAGGAATGGGTATTCCGCAGGAGGAGCAGGACAAAATCTTTGCCATGTATTATCAGGTCAAAGATCAGCACGGCGGCAAGCCCGCGACCGGCACCGGTATCGGGCTGGCGGTGTCGCGTCGCCTGGCGCAGGCGATGGGCGGAGATATCACCGTTAGCAGCGCGCCGGGTAAAGGCTCCTGCTTTGTGGTTGAGATTAACGCGCCGCGCGTGGCTGACGAAGTGGAAGATACCGGCCTGGATGACAGCCTGCCGCTGCCGGCGCTGCACGTACTGCTGGTGGAGGATATTGAACTGAATGTGATTGTCGCCCGCTCGGTGCTGGAGAAGCTCGGCTGCAGCGTTGAGGTCGCCATGAACGGCCATGACGCGCTAAGCCTGTTTGATCCGCAGGAGTTTGACCTGGTGCTGCTGGATATTCAGCTGCCGGATATGACCGGACTGGACGTTGCGCGCGCTATCCATCAGCAGCATAAGGGCGTGCAGCTGCCGCCGCTGGTCGCGCTGACGGCCAACGTGCTTAAAGATAAAAAAGAGTATCTCGATGCCGGAATGGATGAAGTACTCAGTAAACCGCTGGCGGTACCGGCGCTGACGGCGGTGATCAAAAAATTCTGGGATTATCAGGGCGAGGCAGAAGAGACAGATATGCCTGTCGCGGATACGCAGTCGCGCATGCTGCTGGATGTGGCGATGCTGGAGCAGTATATCGAGCTGGTCGGGCCTGGCCTGATCACGCAGAGCCTGACGATGTTTGAGCAGATGATGCCTGGCTATCTTGATGTTCTCGATTCCAACATGATGGCGCGCGATCAGAAAGGCATTGCTGAAGAGGGGCACAAAATAAAAGGTGCCGCGGGATCGGTAGGTTTGCTGCATCTGCAGCAGCTGGCAAAACAGATTCAGTCACCGGAACTGCCGGCCTGGTGGGACAATGTGCAGGAGTGGATCGATGAACTGAAGCAGGAGTGGCGACAGGATGTTGCCGTGCTGCGTGAATGGGTTGCCGGGCGGGAAAATCAGAAGCGCTAAAAAAAATGACCCCGGTCGAAACCGGGGTGCGCGAATACTGCGCCAACACCAGGGAAAAAGCGACTGCTGCTGTTATGGTTAATTGAAGTAAAAAGCAGCAGTCGGGTATTGGTTAACGTTACAAAATCACCTTAGCAAATTTGTCAGCCTGCGCGACAAGATTCATTAAATTGTGTGATGTTGAACAACGTTCCGCTACAGAAAACATTAATTTGACAACACTGTCAAGCGGGGAATCAATTTCCCCGCTGATTTGTTCGTTATTTAGTCAATATTTGCCGGTTTTGGCTGATTTTTAGCCGTCAGGATTGAGCGAAGCGGCGAAATGCCGGATGGCCCTCAGAAGACCGATTGTTGTCCGGTAAATCGTATTTATGCTCTTGTTTTGTAACAAAAATAGCCGCACTGCATCGCATTTATCCGAAACGTTTTGGAAAGCAGGCAGTTAAACTTCCAGATCGGTCATACTGAAAAACAGGCCGATCAGAGTGTAAAATTTGATTTACGGACAATTACCGGGGGATTGGGCTTTCCGGCAGCATAATATGTGTCTGAAACCGATCTCATAGCAGACGATAGTCAGGAAAGGCTAAGCTGTCTCCTGTGAATGTTAAGCTATATGAAAGTCTTATTAACATGATTATTAGTGCAGGTTAACTGCAGTCTGAAGTTTGCGTTGCACGATTTTTATGCATGGAACCGATTCCTTAAAGATGGAAGTCATTGATGTTTCAGGGTATCAGCAGAAGAGCTACTGCTGACCTGAACGCTTTTTCAGCTTCGGAAACCGACTGGCTGGATGCAGGCGGGTATAACAATGAGCACTGGACGCAATCATGACCAGAGTGATTAATTAATGCAGGGAAGGGATACAGGAAGACGTAATGAAAAAACACAGAGGAAAATGGGTCAGCCGTTTCAGGGCGCTGATGATTAAATGTCTGCTGGCATGGGCAGTACTCTGGATCGGGGGAATTGCCGTTTTCGCTTTTTTACCCGTGCCATTTTCCGCGGTTATGGCGGAACGTCAGGCAGGCGCCTGGCTGCACGGGGATATCGGTTATGTCGCGCATTCGGAGTGGGTCAGCATGGATAACATTTCTCCGTGGATGGCGCTGGCCGTGATTGCCGCCGAAGATCAGAAATTCCCTGAGCACTGGGGATTCGACGTCGGCGCTATTCAGCAGGTGCTCGACAGCAGCAGCGGCGAGCGCATGCGTGGCGCGTCAACGCTTTCTCAGCAGACCGCGAAAAATCTCTTTTTGTGGGACGGACGTAGCTGGCTGCGTAAAGGGCTGGAGGCGGGCATGACGATTGGGATTGAAACCGTCTGGAGTAAACGTCGTATTCTGACGGTCTATCTTAATATTGCTGAGTTTGGTCCCGGTATTTTTGGCGCTGAGGCCGCAGCGCAGCACTATTTCCATAAGCCCGCCAGCCGCCTGACTATCGCAGAGGCTGCTCTGCTGGCCGCCGTATTGCCTAATCCGATCCGGTTTCGCGCGGATGCGCCTTCAGGCTATGTTCGCCAGCGTCAGCAGTGGATTATGCGTCAGATGCGCCAGCTGGGAGGGGAGGGGTTCCTGAATCGCTACCGTCTGCACTAAAACCTTTACTCTTCGTCAAAGCCCGATTCAAACAGCTCTATAACGGCGGCCAGCGCCGCGGTTTCCTGCGGTCCGCTGGCTTCAATTTCAATATGACCGCCTTTGGCTGAATCCAGCATCAGCAGTGCAATGACGCTGCTGGCCTCAGCCTCGGTACCCGCTTCATTGCGCAGCAGAACATCCGCGTCAAAACTCTGTACCAGCTCAAACAGCTTCATCGCCGGGCGCGCATGCATGCCCAGCTTGTTACGGATTTCCACAGTTTGCTTTACGGTCATGATTTACGCTTTTCCAGGGTACGATGACGCGACTGCACGTTTTTACCGCGCGAGCGGAAATAGTCAGCCAGCTGCTCGGCAATATACACGGAACGATGTTTGCCACCGGTACAGCCAATCGCCACAGTAAGGTAGCTGCGGTTGTTGGTTTCCAGCATCGGCAGCCATAGCTCAAGATAGCTGCGCGTCTGGTAGATAAAATTGTGCACTTCGGTATGCCGATCCAGGAACGCCGCCACCGGTCGATCGAGGCCCGTCATCGGACGCAGCTTGGGATCCCAGTGCGGGTTAGGCAAAAAGCGTACGTCAAACACGTAGTCGGCATCAATCGGGATACCGTGTTTGAAACCGAACGACTCAAACACCATCGTGAGTTCGCGTTCGCGCTTGCCCAGCAGGCGGGTGCGCAGCATCTCAGCCAGCTCATGCACTGACATCTCTGAGGTATCAATAATCAGATCGGCACGCGAACGCAGCGGCTCCAGCAGATCGTTCTCTTCATCAATAGCGCTTTCCAGCGACAGGTTTTTGCTGGAGAGCGGATGCAGACGACGGGTGTCGCTGTAGCGCCGGATCAGCGTATTGCGATCGGCATCCAGAAACAGCAGCTGAGGAGAGAAAGAGTCAGGCAGATTATTTAACGCCAGCTCAAATACTTCCTGCGACTCCGGCATGTTGCGTACATCAATACTTACCGCCGCCGAAATATTCCGTTCTGTCAGCGTATTCGCCAGCTCAGGCAGCAGGACTACCGGCAGATTGTCGACACAGTAAAAGCCCATATCCTCCAGGGCACGCAGCGCAACTGATTTACCTGAGCCTGATCGACCACTGACGATCATCAGCACCATCACAATTCTCCCCTGTTTTATCCGGCCCGCAGACCGGTAACGCTATGTACTGATTACGAATGCGCTTCCTGAGCTTCTGTGATAATGGCATAGAGCTCTTGATCACTCTGGGCCGCGCGCAGGCGACGGCAGACCGTTTTATCTGCCAGGCGTTTTGCGACCAGCGACAGGGTATGAAGGTGCGTCTTACACTGATCGGCAGGCACCAGCAGAGCGAACAGCAGATCGACCGGCTGATTATCCACTGCATCAAAAGCAATAGGCTGATCGAGGCTGATGAACACGCCCACCGCCCGCAGCGTATCCTCTTCCAGTTTGCCATGCGGAATAGCAATACCATTGCCAATGCCGGTACTGCCCATACGCTCGCGGGTCAGAATCGCTTCGAAAAGCGTCTGGTGCGGCAGATTGAGCTGCTTAGCTGCCAGTTCGCTGATAATCTCCAGCGCGCGTTTTTTACTCTGGCAGTGTACGCCGCTGCGGGTGCAGTCAGGCGTCAGAACCGAGCTCAATTCCAGTGTCAGATCGTTGTTCATCGTGGTTTCACTTGCGAGTTCACATAGCCACAGAGCTAAAGCTCTGCTGGCGCTTGCGCAGATGATAAAACGGGGCGCTTTTCTGCCCCATTTTTCCCTGAGCGCTGAACGGGTCAGCGCTCTGCAAACGTGAAGATTAGTGTTTTTTCAGTTTGTCTTTGTGTTTGGTCAGCTGACGTGCCAGCTTATCAACCAGCCCGTCAATGGCCGCGTACATATCTTCCGCTTCCGCTGTGGCGTGCAGCTCACCGCCGTTAACGTGCAGAGTTGCCTCTGCAATCTGAGTCACTTTTTCCACTTTCAGAACAATATAAACCTGATTGATGCGATCGTAATAGTGTTCAAGTTTGCCAAATTTGCTGTTCACAAATTCGCGCAGCGGGTCAGTGATTTCGACATTCAGTCCGGTAAGGTTTAGCTGCATAGGTCTTCCTTCTCAGTTCGGTCAGACCAGCTGTTTACGCTGGTTTGATGGCGGTATAGATAAAGACTCGCGATACTTCGCAACCGTACGTCGCGCTACCATAATACCCTGTTCAGATAACATGGCGGTCAGTTTGCTGTCGCTCAAGGGTTTTGCGGGATTTTCTGCCGCGACCAGTTTTTTTACCAGCGCACGTATAGCCGTAGACGAGGCTTCGCCGCCGCCTTCCGTGCTGACATGGCTGGAGAAAAAATATTTCAGCTCAAAAATACCACGCGGACTGTGCAGATATTTTTGCGTGGTCACACGTGAAATGGTGGACTCGTGCATATCAACCTGTTGCGCAATATCTGCCAGCACCATCGGACGCATATACTCTTCGCCCTGCTCAAAAAACGCCTGCTGCTGCGCAACGATACAGCGGGTAACTTTGAGCAGAGTGTCATTACGACTCTCCAGACTTTTGATGAGCCAGCGCGCTTCCTGCAGATTATTGCGAATAAACTGGCTGTCGCTATCGCTGCGCGCTGAGCCGCCCATGGCGGCATAGTGCTGGTTGATTCGCAGACGCGGCAGGCTTTCAGCATTCAGTTCCACTATCCAGCGTGCGCCCGCTTTGCGCACCAGCACATCCGGAATAACATATTCCGGTTCACCCGTATTGATCGATTGTCCGGGGCGCGGATCGAGCGACTGTATCAACAGCATCGCCTCTTTCAGCACCTCTTCTTTCAGACGGGTCACCCGCATCAGGCTGCGGAAGTCGTGATTAGCCAGCAGATCGAGATGTTCACTGACAATCAGGCGCGCCTCTTTTAGCATAGGAGTGTCAGTCGCATATTGCGATAGCTGAACCAGCAGACAGTCGCGCAGATCGCGCGCGCCTACGCCAACCGGGTCAAACCGCTGGACGCGTTTGAGAACCGCCTCCACCTCATCCAGCGTCAGCTCATCGTCGCCAATACTGTCGCAAATTTCCTGCAGCGTAACGGTGAGATAACCGGTCGTGTCGATCGCATCAACAATGGATGTTGCAATAGCGCGATCGGTATCGGTAAACGGTGTCAGCTCCACCTGCCACATCAGGTAATCCTGCAGCGACTGCGTGGTTTCTCCCTGATACACAGGCAGTTCATCATCCTGATAATCTGTTCCGGTGCCGGAAGGGGTGCCGGCGGTATAAATTTCATCCCATGACGCATCCAGCGGCAGCTCGTCAGGCATCTCTTTCTGTTCCAGCGCCTCACGGGTATCTAACGTATCGCTTTCCTGCGTTTCGCGTGCGTCCACTTCATCATGAATATCGGTCTGCTCAAGCAGCGGATTGCTCTCCAGCGCCAGCTGGAGCTCCTGCTGGAGTTCAAGCGTAGAGAGCTGCAGCAGGCGAATGGCCTGTTGCAGCTGGGGGGTCATCGCCAGCTGTTGGCTGAACCTGAGTTGCAAACCTTGCTTCATAATCCGGCTTGAATGTCCTAAGCGAATATCGGGTTAATCGACACCTTATCAGAGTCTGAACTCTTCGCCCAAATAAACCCGCTTAACCTGCTCATCTGCCAGAATTTCATCCGGCGTGCCGTGTGCAATCAGATTGCCCTGGCTGACAATATAGGCGCGTTCGCAGACGGCCAGCGTTTCACGCACGTTATGGTCAGTGATCAGGACACCAAGGCCGCTGTCGCGCAAATGTTCGATGATCTTTTTGATATCGATAACGGAAATGGGATCAACCCCGGCGAACGGCTCATCCAGCAGAATGAACTTTGGATTCGCTGCCAGCGCGCGGGCAATTTCAACGCGGCGACGTTCTCCCCCGGAGAGCGCCTGACCCAGGCTGTTACGCAGATGCTCAATATGGAACTCTTCCATCAGCTCATTGGCGCGATCCTGGCGCTGCTCTTCGGTCAGATCGTCGCGGATCTGCAGCACGCCCATCAGATTGTCATACACGCTCAGCCGCCGGAAAATAGAGGCTTCCTGCGGCAGATAGCCGATACCGCGACGCGCACGGGCGTGCAGCGGCAGGATGCTGATATCCTCATCATCGATAATAATGCGGCCCGCATCGCGCGGGACAATGCCGACAACCATATAAAATGTTGTGGTCTTACCGGCACCATTAGGACCCAGCAGTCCGACAATCTCGCCCGATTTAACCTGCAGGCTGACATCTTCCACTACGCGGCGGCCTTTATACGCTTTGGCCAGATTTTCAGCGACTAAAGTTGCCATCGGTCAGTTACTCTTTTTAGGGCTCGCAGCGGAACCGTTTTTATCCTGCAGCTGTGAAGGGACCAGCACCGTGGTGACGCGTTTGCTCTGACCCTGACTATAGGCCTGCATTTTCTGCTCTTTCACCAGATAGGTGATGCGATCGCCTTTGATGTTGCTGTCCTGCTGTTCAATGAAAGCATTACCGGTCAGCTCGACAAAATCGTTGGCCAGCTCATAGTGCAGCTTAGCGGCATGGCCTTTAACCGGCTTGCCGTTGTCCTGCATCTGATAAAACGTAGCCGGATTGCCATAGGCATCAACAATCGTTTTGTTGCTGTCGCCGCCGGGACGGGTCACCACGACTTTATCCGCTGTAATTTTAATCGTGCCCTGCGTGACGATAACATTGCCGGTAAAGGTCGCCACGTTGCCCTGCAGATCCAGCGCCTGATTAACGGAGTCGATATTGACCGGTTTTTCTGAGTCGCCGGTGACAGCCAGCGCGGGCAGGCTGCCAATCAGCAGCGATCCCAGCAGCAGCGCGTTAACGCTATTTTTGTTCATTTTGAATTTCATAAGAGGTTTTGACCTTTTCAAGCAATTCGGCATTTTTTGTCCGCAAATTGCCGCGCATCTTCATGCCCGTGGAGTTAAAACTGCGGCCAAATAGCGTCACCTGGTCGTCAGACATGACATCCTGGGTCACCAGATTGACCTGCGCGTTATCAGTGATAATGCGTTCCAGCTGAGAATCCTGCGTCAGCGTATGCACTTCAACATGGCCATACAGATAAAGCATACGATCTTTCGTTAGCTTTGCTTTGTCCGCCCGTACTGACCAGGTTGGTACTTTGTTTTCATCAAAGGTTGTCATAACGGGACGATCAAACCAGCTGACTTCATCAGCTGAAAAATAGGTCACTTTATCGGAGACAAGCTTGTAGGCCAGTGCACCTGTTGGGTTGTATACCACGGTATTAGAGTTCGCGCTGGTGTAGGTTGGCTCCTGATCGTTTGAAGCCAACGGCGTGGTGCTCTCATCCTGATTCGTCAGGTTCCAGCCGATCAATATCAGCGCGACCAGAGCCAGAATCAGCGTTATCCAACGCCTGCTTTTACTCATACTGATTGCCCTCTGGCATCCTCAAATTTATTCTGCGCCAGTAATATCAGGTCGCATATTTCGCGCACCGCACCGCGTCCGCCGCCGATGCGTGTGACATAGTCTGCACGCGGCAGCAGGACCGGATGTGCATCCGCTACGGCAACACTCAGACCCGCCTGCGCCATGACCGGCCAGTCGATCAGATCGTCGCCAATATAGGCAACCTGCGTGCTGTCCAGTGACAGTTTATCCAGAAGTTCGCGCCACGCCAAAAGCTTATCTGATTGTCCCTGGTAAAGATGCGTAATGCCCAGCGTCTCACAGCGATCTTCCAGCAGCCTGGCGCGACGGCCGGTTATAATAGCGACTTCGATGCCGGAGGTCAGCAGGCAACGTATGCCGTAGCCATCCCGCACATTAAACGCTTTCAGCTCTTCACCGCTGTTTCCCATATAGATCAGGCCGTCTGACATGACGCCATCAACATCACAAATCAGCAGACGGATTTGCGCTGCCCGTGCCATGACTTCAGCTGATACCGGACCATAGCAGGTGGCGACCAGCGCATTTTCAGCGTTCATTTATTATTCCTGTTCAGACTACGCCAGCGCGCAGCATGTCATGCATGTGGACGACGCCCAGCAGCCGATCTTCATCGGCTACCAGTACGGCAGTGATATTTTTATTTTGCATCAGATTCAGGGCCTCTACCGCCAGCATATTTGGCCGGACGCGGATGCCGCCACGCGTCATGACGTCCTGAATACGCGCTGACTGAAAATCGACGCCCATATCAAAAATACGGCGCAGATCGCCATCGGTAAAAATCCCTTCAATTTTCATTAAGTCATCGACGATCACCGTGAGGCCGAGGTTTTTGCGCGTGATCTCCAGCAGGGCATCACGCAGCGACGCCTCGCGCGTGACGTGCGGAATTTCATCGCCGCTGTGCATAATGTCGCTGACGTGCAGCAGCAGTTTGCGACCCAGCGCGCCGCCAGGGTGCGACAGCGCAAAATCCTCTGGCGTAAAACCGCGCGCTTCAAGCAGCGCCACCGCCAGCGCATCGCCCATCACCAGCGTTGCCGTGGTGCTGGACGTGGGCGCCAGCCCAAGCGGGCACGCTTCCTGCGGCACTTTCACGCACAGATGAACATCTGCCGCGCGGCCCATGGCGCTCTCCGGACGGCTGGTCATACAGATCAGCTGCACTTTCTGTCGCTTCAGCACCGGGATCAGCGCCAGGATCTCTGCTGATTCGCCGCTGTTCGAGATGGCGATAACCACATCGCTGGCGCTCACCATGCCGAGGTCGCCATGGCTCGCCTCGCCCGGATGCACAAAAAAGGAGGCGGTGCCGGTGCTGGCAAAGGTCGCGGCCATTTTCTTACCGATATGTCCTGATTTGCCCATGCCCATCACCACGACTTTGCCCTGGCAGGCATAAAGCAGCTGGCAGGCACGGCTGAAGTCGTCATTGATATACTGGTCAAGCTGTTCAAGACCTTCACGTTCGATGCGCAGAACCTTTTTACCCGCCTGCTGAAAATCAAACTCTGCATGCTGCTGTGACATATCAGTGCATCCTTAATAGCCAGTAAGAAGGGTGGGGCTGAGCCACAGCCATAGCACCCAGAGAAGAAATCCGCTCAGTAACAGCGCGCCGGCTGTCCGGCCGACGCGCCGCTTACGCAGCAGACAAAACAGGGCAAACAGTACGCTGACGCCGAGCATGACCCAGTAATCACGGCTAAACGCGAGCGGATTGACCTCGCCCGGATGAAACAGCGCGGGCAGGCCAAGAACAATCGCCAGGTTGAAAATGTTGGCGCCGATCAGATTACCAATCGCCATATCATCTTCACCTTTCAGCGCACCCGCGACAACCGTGGCCAGCTCCGGCAGGCTGGTCCCTACCGCAATAAGCGTCAGTCCCATCACCAGCTCGCTTACGCCAAAGTAATCAGCAAAGACGGTGGCATTGTCGATAACCATACGGGTCGACATCGGCAATATAATCAGCGCGACCGCCAGCCAGAGAAAGGCTACCGTGTTACCCGCTTCATCGCGCGGCAGTTCTGCCAGCTGTTCCCGGGTGAGTGTATCGCTGTTGTCATGTCCGGCGCGGCGGGCAATGCGGATCACGATCAGCAGATAGAACAGCGCCATCAGCAACAGCGCCACACCATCCAGCCGGCTCAGGTAATTATCAAACAGCATAATGCCGCTCAGCAAAGAGACCAGCAGCAGCAGTGGAAGTTCGCGCCGAATCAAATTGGAGTGTACGGTTAAAGGATGAAGCAGCGCGGCGCCACCCAGAATTAACAGGATATTCGTAATGTTTGAGCCCAGCGCGGTGCCTACAGCCAAATCCATCTGTCCATGTTGCGCAGCTGAAAACGAAATAATCAGCTCCGGCAGCGATGTGCCGATACTGACTACCGTCATGCCAATAATCAGCGGCGGAATACCAAACGAGCGGCACAGAATGGCGGCGCTGAAGACCAGTCGATCGGCCCCGTAAACCAGTAACAGCAATCCGATAAACAACAGGGCGGTAGCTACAAACATGAAAAATCCTTGATGGATACGGTGCCGGCGGACCCTGGCCGGCAAAAAAGCCTGAGATGCGGGGGAGTCAGCCGCTGATTTTGACTCTCTGAGCGACAAAAGTAAATTTAATGACCGTTTTCGCCACACTGAACCGGTAAGTTTCTGTAAAACTATCGTGAATTGCGGTTTACCAGGCTACCATCCACCCCATTTAGTACGCCCGACCCGCTTAACGAGGTAATAATGACTCAGCAGCAAACGAATCTGGTCGAGGTGCGCGGTGTGAGTTTCACCCGTGGCGATCGCACGATATTCGATGATATTTCACTTACGGTTCCGGCGGGCAAAGTGACCGCGATTATGGGACCTTCCGGTATCGGAAAAACTACGCTGTTACGCCTGATTGGCGGTCAGCTGCAGCCTGACCACGGCGAAATCTGGTTTCAGGGCCAGAATATTCCCGGCCTGTCACGGCGCAAGCTCTATGAAGCCCGCAAGAAAATGAGCATGCTGTTTCAGTCAGGCGCGCTCTTTACCGATCTCAACGTTTATGAAAACGTCGCCTGGCCGCTGCGCGAGCACACTCAGCTGCCGCCGGAACTGCTGCACAGCACGGTGATGATGAAGCTTGAAGCGGTCGGACTGCGCGGCGCGGCAAAACTTATGCCGGCAGAACTCTCCGGCGGGATGGCACGACGCGCTGCGCTGGCACGTGCCATTGCGCTGGAACCGGAACTCATCATGTTTGATGAGCCGTTTGTGGGGCAGGATCCCATAACCATGGGCGTGCTGGTCAAGCTGATTGATGAGCTGAACCACTCGCTCGGCGTGACCTGTATTGTGGTATCGCATGATGTGCCTGAAGTCCTGAGCATCGCCGATCACGCCTATATTGTTGCCGGGCAAAAAATCATTGCCGAAGGCAGCACCCGGCAGCTGAAGGAGAACGCCGATCCGCGCGTACGCCAGTTTATCGATGGGCATGCTGATGGTCCGGTGCCGTTTCGTTTCGCCGCCGGCGACTATCTTAGTGATTTGACCCGGACAGGGAGAGAGTAAACTCATGGTGTTACAGGCACTGGCGTCGTTCGGGCGTCGGGGAATAAACAGCTGTGCGACCTTTGGTCGGGCCGGTCTGATGCTGTTTCATGCGCTGGTGGGAAAACCCGCTTTTCGCCGCCATGCTCCATTGTTGATCAGGCAGCTTTACAGCGTTGGCGTACTCTCGCTGCTGATTATTGTGGTTTCTGGTCTGTTTATCGGCATGGTGCTGGGACTGCAGGGATATCTGGTGCTGACCACCTACAGCGCGGAGACCAGTCTTGGCATGCTGGTAGCGCTGTCGCTGCTGCGCGAGCTGGGGCCGGTTGTTACGGCGCTGCTGTTTGCCGGGCGAGCCGGCTCAGCGCTGACGGCAGAGATTGGCCTGATGAAAGCCACAGAGCAGCTCTCCAGTATGGAGATGATGGCGGTGGATCCGCTGCGCCGCGTGGTCTCGCCACGCTTCTGGGCGGGCTTTATCAGCATGCCGCTGTTAACGCTGATTTTTACGGCCGTCGGTATTGCCGGTGGTGCACTGGTTGGCGTTGGCTGGAAGGGTATCGATCCGGGCTTTTTCTGGTCCGCGATGCAAAGCGCGGTAGATTTTCATAACGATGTCCTTAACTGCCTGATCAAGAGCGCAGTTTTTGCCATTACGGTAACCTGGATTGCGCTGTTTAACGGCTACGATGCGATTCCGACATCGGAAGGTATCAGCCGGGCAACAACGCGTACCGTCGTACACGCTTCACTGGCGGTGCTTGGGCTTGATTTTGTGCTGACCGCACTGATGTTTGGGAACTGATGCAATGCAAAGCAAGAAAAATGAAATTTGGGTAGGGGTATTTATGCTGGCGGCGCTGGTGGCGCTGCTGTTTCTCAGTCTGCGCGTGGCCGATCTCAAATCGCTGGGCACCGAGCCCACGTGGAAGCTCTACGCCACCTTTGACAATATTGGCGGCCTGAAAATCAGTTCACCGGTGAAAATTGGCGGTGTCGTCATTGGCCGCGTAACGGATATTTCACTGGATGAGAAAAGCCTGTCGCCGCGCGTGACCATGGATATCAGCGAACAGTATGCCGATAAAATCCCGGATACCAGTTCTCTGGCTATTCGTACGCAGGGTTTGCTGGGCGAACAGTTTCTGGCGCTGAATCTGGGCTTTGACGATCCGGATCTCGGTTCAGCTATGCTGAAAGATGGCGGAACGTTGCGCGACACCAAATCTGCCCTGGTGCTTGAGGATCTGATTGGTCAGTTCCTGTATAAAAGCGGCGACGGCAGCAAAGAGAATCAGTCACAGGATGGCGAGCGTGCACCTGCGCCTGCCACAACGGAATAATCCAGAGAGGTAAAACACGATGTTGAAACGTTTTCTGATGGTTGCCCTGCTGGCAATCGCTCCCCTGGCTGCCACGGCAGCGGATACGAACCAGAGTAATCCGTACAAGCTGATGAACGAAGCCGCAGCCAAAACCTTCACCCGGCTGAAAAATGAGCAGCCGAAAATCAAGCAGGATCCTAACTATCTGCGTGACATTGTACGCCAGGAGCTGCTGCCCTATGTGCAGATCAAATATGCCGGCGCGCTGGTTTTAGGCCGCTACTATCGTGAAGCGACGCCGGCACAGCGCGACGCCTATTTTGCCGCATTCGGTGACTACCTGGCCCAGGCTTACGGGCAGGCGCTGGCGCTGTATCATGGTCAGACTTATCAGATTCAGCCAGAAAAACCGCTGGGCGATGCCAATATTGTGGCTATTCGCGTCACCATTGTTGATCCTAACGGCCGTCCGCCGGTGCGCCTCGATTTTCAGTGGCGTAAAAACAGCCAGAGCGGAAAATGGCAGGCTTACGATATGATTGCCGAAGGGATCAGTATGATCACCACCAAGCAGAATGAGTGGAGCGATCTGCTGCGCACTAAAGGCATCGATGGCCTGACTGCACAGCTGAAAACCTACGCGGCACAACCTATTACACTGGATAAACAGCAATAATGAGTGAATCGTTACGCTGGCAGCGCAGTACTGATACGCTGGTACTGAGCGGCAAGCTTGACCGGGATACGCTGCTGACACTATGGCAGCAGCGTGAAACGGTTATGCAGAATATAAACGTCATTGATGTCGCGGCGCTGGAACGGGTCGATTCGGCCGGGCTGGCACTGCTGGTGCATCTGCGCGAGATGGTACGCGCGCAGGGAAGTACGCCGCTGTTCACGGGTGTGACAGATAAACTCCATTCTCTTATTACGCTTTATAATCTTCAGCAGATTATTGTTTCTGCGGAGAAAAGCGTCTGATCTGACGGCTGAAAAACCAGGCCCCTGATGCGTTCAGGGGCTTTTGCATATTTAAGACTCAGCCGCTTTCCTCTAAGATATCCGCCTTATTATTATCAAGTGAAGTTATAAACCATGGAAAATAGTGAAGTTCAGGCAGTCCTGATGCAGGCGCTGTCATTAGATGAAGTCCACGTGATGAGCAACGACGGCAGCCATTTCCAGGTAATCGCCGTGGGCGAAATGTTTGGTGAACTGAGCCGGGTAAAAAAACAGCAGGCTGTTTATGCGCCGCTGATGGAATACATTGCGGATAATCGCATTCATGCGGTTTCCATCAAGACTTATACCCCCGCCGAGTGGGCTCGCGACCGTAAACTTAACGGATTCTGAGTACCAGTCTGGTTGTTTTGTTGATAGATAATTGAGAGCCGTGTTAATGGACAAATTTCGTGTGCAAGGCCCCACCCGCTTAAGTGGTGAAGTGACCATTTCCGGCGCAAAAAATGCAGCGCTGCCGATTCTGTTTGCCGCGCTGCTGGCAGAAGAGCCGGTAGAAATTCAGAATGTCCCGCAGCTGCGTGATATTGATACCACCATGAAGCTGCTAAGCCTGCTGGGTGCACGCACAGAGCGTAACGGTTCGGTGCATGTTGATGCGCGCGAAGTTAACGTCTTCAGCGCTCCCTACGATCTGGTTAAAACGATGCGTGCTTCTATCTGGGCGCTCGGACCGCTGGTGGCACGATTTGGTCAGGGTCAGGTATCACTGCCGGGCGGCTGCGCGATTGGTGCCCGTCCGGTCGATCTGCATATCAGCGGCCTGGAACAGCTCGGCGCGGAGATCAAGCTGGAAGAGGGCTATGTTAAAGCCTCGGTCAATGGTCGCCTGAAGGGCGCGCACATTGTTATGGATAAAGTCAGCGTCGGCGCGACCGTAACCATTATGAGTGCGGCAACGCTGGCAACCGGCACCACGGTAATCGAGAACGCGGCGCGCGAGCCGGAGATTGTTGATACGGCAAACTTCCTCAATACGCTGGGTGCCAAAATTTCTGGCGCAGGCACGGACAAAATTACGATTGAAGGTGTGGAACGTCTGGGTGGCGGTGTCTATCGCGTGCTGCCGGATCGTATCGAAACCGGCACCTTCCTTGTGGCTGCGGCTATCTCGCGTGGCAAAGTCATCTGCCGCAATGCACAGCCGGATACGCTGGATGCGGTGCTGGCGAAACTGCGCGACGCGGGTGCTGAAATTGAAACCGGTGATGACTGGATTAGCCTTGATATGCACGGCAAGCGGCCAAAAGCGGTGAATATCCGCACTGCACCGCATCCGGGTTTTCCAACCGATATGCAGGCGCAGTTCACTCTGCTGAACCTGCTGGCGGAAGGCACGGGCGTGATCACGGAAACCATCTTTGAAAACCGCTTTATGCACATCCCGGAACTGATCCGTATGGGTGCGCATGCGGAAATCGAGAGCAACACGGCGATTTGTCACGGTGTGGAAACGCTCTCGGGTGCACAGGTTATGGCGACCGATTTACGTGCTTCGGCGAGTCTGGTACTGGCAGGCTGTATTGCTGAAGGCACTACGGTTGTTGACCGGATTTACCATATCGATCGCGGCTATGAGCATATCGAAGATAAGCTCAAAGCGATGGGCGCGAACATCGAGCGTATCAGCGGCGAATAAGCCAGTCAGTATGACGAAACAGAACCAGTCACAGCAGCGTGGCTGGTTTTTTTTTCTTATTTTTTAGCCGGGATCTTTTTCAGACTATCGGGCGATCGGATCCGCTTTTTGCGATCCAGCAGAAGCAGGGTGTCAGGATCGTAGTAGCGGCTTGGCCAGATTTCTGCCGGATGCACCTCAAGCGCCATCGCGATAAGCCACTCACCTTTGGGCCAGGGACGAGACAGCGCATTGGCGAGCGTTGAAGAGCAAAGCCCTGACGCACGTGACAGAGCCGCCAGTGAAGTGCCACGTTTGCGTAGCGCTGCGATAATATCTGCAGGATGCCAATCCTCTTTCCTTGTCTGCATAACTTGTTCTCCATATCCATGTAATGCGTAATCGCTGCTGCAGCAGTGAAGGGTAAAACTGGAAATTAACGGCTCTATATAGCAAAAAGGTTCCATTAATTTCCAGTAATTGTTACACCCAGGTAGCAAAATCTGGCGGGTATTCGCAAAAAGCGTGCAAAATTATGCAAACGATGCAGGAAACGGCGGGGAATAAAAAACGGAGCCGGGCGGCTCCGTCGGAGATTAAAAGTCGCGCTGCACTGACATATGCGCCAGCGCTTCGAGCGCAGTGCGCCACGGACTCTCAGGCAGTAGCTGTAACGCGGCGATCGCTTTGTCCGCTTCTTCTTCAGCGCGTTTGCGCGTCCACTCCAGCGAACCTGTCTGCTGCATAGCGGCCAGCACCGGCTCCAGCAAATGGCGCCCGTTGCCTTCCTCAATCGCGCTGCGGATCATAGCGGCCTGCTCGGGTGTACCATGATGCATAGCATGCAGCAGGGGCAGCGTCGGTTTCCCTTCGCTGAGATCGTCACCGGTATTTTTACCCAGCGTCTCGCCATCTGCGCTGTAGTCGAGCAGATCGTCAATTAACTGGAAAGCGGTGCCAAGGTAGCGACCATAATACTGCAGCGCTTTCTCCTGAGCGGGCGAAGCCTCTGCCAGAATTGCGGAGGCCTGAGAAGCAGCTTCAAACAGACGCGCCGTTTTACTGTAGATGACGCGCATGTAGCTCTCTTCAGTGATGTCAGGATCGTTACAGTTCATCAACTGCAGCACTTCGCCTTCGGCGATCACATTCACCGCTTCTGACATCAGCGCGAGGATCTTTAAGGATCCGAGACTGGTCATCATCTGAAAAGCGCGCGTATAGATAAAATCACCCACCAGCACGCTGGCGGCATTACCAAACGCCGCATTCGCGGTCGCTTTGCCGCGACGCATGTCAGACTCATCCACCACGTCATCATGCAGCAGCGTTGCCGTATGGATAAATTCAATCAGCGCTGCGTTAGTGACATGCAGCGAACCCTGATAGTTGAGCGCCCGCGCTGAAAGCACGGCAATCATCGGACGAATGCGTTTACCTCCGCCGCTGACAATGTAGTAGCCCAACTGGTTGATCAGTGAGACATCTGAATTCAGCTGGTCGAGGATGGTCTGGTTGACGGCCGCCATGTCCTGCGCGGTTAGTTCGTTAATTTGTTCTAGGTTCATTCGTCTGTTCAGCTTTGACTCGTTTTTTGCATGGTAGGCGCTTTTACCCAGCGTGAGTTCAGGTAATCTGTTACTGATTGTACTTGAAAATTCAGGATGAGAAACGGTTGCATTCACTCTGCGCTTTTTTTCTGCAGGAGAGTGCAAAGTGCGCTTGTTTTCTGCTGGATATTTGCGTAGAATTCGCGCCCTATTGTGAATATTATCGCGCCGCCTGATTACACAGAAAGGCAAGCGCAGAAGCGGAGTTTTATATGTACGCGGTTTTCCAAAGTGGTGGTAAACAACACCGAGTAAGCGAAGGTCAGACCGTTCGCCTGGAAAAGCTGGACATCGCAACCGGCGAAACCATTGAGTTCGACCAGGTTCTGATGATTGCAAATGGCGAAGACGTGAAAATCGGCGCGCCACTGGTTTCAGGCGGAATGATCAAGGCAGAAGTTGTTGCTCACGGTCGCGGCGAAAAAATTAAGATTGTTAAGTTTCGTCGTCGTAAACACTACCGTAAGCAAGCTGGTCACCGTCAGTGGTTCACTGATGTGAAAATCACGACGATCAGCGCGTAAGAGGAGATCTGACAAATGGCACATAAAAAGGCTGGTGGTTCGACCCGTAACGGTCGCGACTCCAACGCAAAACGTCTGGGTGTTAAGCGTTTCGGTGGTGAATCTGTTCTGGCAGGTAGCATCATCGTTCGTCAGCGTGGCACCAAGTTCCACGCCGGTACCAATGTAGGCTGTGGTCGTGACCACACCCTGTTTGCTACCACAGACGGCAAAGTTAAATTCGAAGTGAAAGGCCCGAACAACCGTAAATATATCAGCATCGTTGCTGAGTAAGGTTGTCGTGCTGCAGACGATAATCGTCTGAACACACGAAGGAAAGGCCCCGCAGCTTTGCGGGGCTTTTTACATTCTGCGGCCGGTTATCGAATCCCCGCTAACTGAGCTGCGCGGTTTGTTGTACACTTTCTGTACATATCATATTACCAGATTTGCATTATCCGCCGCCGGTCAGCACAGAAGACCCTGGCGGACCCGTCTGCCGCTCTCTGCAGCGACAGACGACAGTGTGACGGAGAAATAGAATGAAGTTTGTTGATGAAGCGACGATCCTTGTGGTCGCAGGCGATGGCGGCAACGGTTGCGTTAGCTTCCGCCGCGAGAAATATATTCCGAAAGGCGGCCCGGACGGCGGTGACGGCGGTGACGGCGGTGACGTCTATCTGCTGGCAGATGAAAACCTCAATACCCTGATCGATTATCGCTTTGAAAAAGCGTTCCGCGCTGAGCGCGGCCAGAATGGTCAGAGCCGCGACTGCACCGGCAAACGTGGTAAAGATGTCACCATCAAAGTGCCGGTCGGTACGCGCATAATCGATCAGGGCACCGGCGAAACGCTGGGCGATATGACGCGCCATGAGCAGAAGCTGATGGTAGCGAAAGGCGGCTGGCACGGTCTTGGCAACACGCGTTTTAAATCTTCGGTTAACCGCACGCCGCGCCAGAAAACCATGGGTACCCCAGGTGAGAAACGCGATCTGCAGCTGGAGCTGATGCTGCTGGCCGATGTCGGCATGCTGGGTCTGCCGAATGCGGGTAAATCGACCTTTATTCGCGCCGTCTCTGCAGCGAAGCCAAAAGTGGCGGACTATCCGTTTACCACGCTGGTTCCCAGCCTGGGCGTTGTGCGCATGGACAGTGAAAAAAGCTTTGTCGTGGCAGATATCCCGGGGCTGATTGAAGGCGCAGCGGAAGGTGCCGGACTGGGCATTCGCTTTCTGAAGCATCTTGAGCGCTGTCGCGTTCTGCTGCACCTGATCGACATTGCGCCTATCGACGAAACCGATCCGGTTGAAAACGCCCGCATCATTCTTGGCGAGCTGGAGAAATATAGCGATAAGCTCTATCAGAAGCCGCGCTGGCTGGTGTTTAACAAAACTGACCTGCTGAGTCAGGAAGAGGCTGAAAGCCGTGCTAAAGCGATTGCAGAGGCACTCGGCTGGGATGACAAATATTACCTTATCTCTGCCGCCAGCCGTACCGGCGTTAATGAACTCTGCTGGGATGTGATGAGCTTTATCATCGCTAATCCTAAAGAAGCGGAACAGGAAGAGAAGCAGCCTGAGAAGGTCGCGTTCATGTGGGATGATTACCATCGTGAAGCGCTGGAAACCGCTCAGGAAGTGGAAGAAGATGATGACTGGGATGACGACTGGGATGATGAAGACGACGAAGGCGTCGAAATTATCTATCAGCGTTAATCACAGCTAAAAGCGGCCTTCGGGCCGCTTTTTTTATCTGAAAAGCAGCGCAGCCTTTAGCCATTGATCTGATATGGCAGCGTACAGCGGGCAATCAGTCCGCTGCGGTCTTCACGGTTTTCCAGCGTCAGCGTACCGCGGTGCATTTGCACGATACGCAGCACAATATTCAGACCCAGTCCGCTGCCGCCGTAGCGCTGATCGCGACGGCGAAAGGCCTGGGTTAACTCCTCTGCGGCTCCGGCATCAATACCCGGCCCTTCATCCCATACTTCTGCTGTTACCTGCTGCGCATCCCGGTATAGCTTAACCTGCACCTCGCTGTTTTCCGGACTATAGCGCGAGGCGTTCTCCAGCAAATTGCGCAGCATCAGGCGCAACAGTACCGCTTCGCCCTGCTGCGGGATATCACTCCCCTCTGGCCAGCGCAGCCGCTGCTGACGCTGTAGCAGCAGCTCATCCATCTCTGGTTTCAGCGGCTGCATGATATCCTGCAGCCACCACAGCTGCTGATAGTGTCCGCCCGCCAGCGCCTGGCCGGCACGTGACAGCATGAGTAGCTGCTCTACGGTGTGCATCAGCTGATCGATGCGGCTAATCAGCATTTCACTCTGCGGCACCTGCTGCTGCTGCAGCAGTTCCAGATGCAGCCGCAGCCCGGCCAGTGGCGTACGCAGTTCATGGGCAGCATCGGCGGTAAAAAGCCGCTCCTGCTGCAGCGTATGGTCCAGACGGGAGAAGAGCTGGTTGATGGCGCCGGTAACCGCAACGATTTCATCCATATCTGCATACACTGGCAGGGGAGTGAGGTTGTCGGCGGAACGATGCGCCAGGCTATCCTGCAGCAGCTTAAGCGGGCGAATAATCCAGTTAATCGCCCAGAACGAGAGCAGCAGCGTCAGGCATACCATCACCAGTGAGGGCAGCAGCAGCGAAGCGATCGCTTCGCGGATCTCATTCTCGACCCGCTGATTGCGCGCCTGAGCCGAGAGCGTCTCATTAACAAGAAAGCTGATCTGCTCCCGGCTCTCATGCCAGAGCCAGATCACGCTCATGACCTGACAGATAAGCAGGATCAGCGCCAGCATAATCAGTAAGCGCTGCCGCATACTGTTCATTCGCGCAGTTCCAGCCGGTAGCCCACACCGCGCACCGTTTTAATCCGATCTTTTCCCAGCTTGCGGCGCAGATTATGAATGTGCACTTCCAGCGTGTTCGATCCGGGATCGTCGTTCCAGCTATAGAGATCCTGCTGCAGCGTTTCGCGATGCACATTTTGTCCGATACGCATCAGCAGGCGCGTCAGCAGCGCAAACTCTTTCGGCGTAATATCTACCGACTGATTTTCAAGCAGCACTTGCTGAGTGCTGAGATTGAGCGTCAGATCGCCCTGTTGCAGCTGGTTATCGCTGTGACCCTGATAGCGGCGGATCAGCGCCCGAACCCGCGCCTGTAGCTCTGCCAGTGCAAAAGGCTTGATCAGATAATCATCCGCGCCGGCATCCAGGCCCTCCACGCGATCCTCCAGCGCATCACGCGCCGTGAGGATCAGCACCGGGATCGCAACGCCCTCGCGCCGCCACTGGCGCAGCAGCGAAGCGCCGTCGCGATCCGGCAGGCCAAGATCCAGCACGATCAGCGTATACTGACCGCTGCGCAACAGCGCATTACTCTCTGCGGCGCTGCTGGCGCAATCTGTTGCATAGCCCTTAGCGCCCAGCGCCTGTGCCAGGCCCGACTGCAGCAGCGCATCATCTTCAACAATCAACAATTTCATTAGTTGTTCTTGTTAATGTCCGTGTAGAGGCGGCTTTCAAAGCGAACCAGCGGAATACGCCGCGTTTTCTGATTTTCCGGGGGTACGGCATAGCCTGACAGGAACTGCACAAAGGCGACGCGCGCACCGCTGGAGGTGGTGATAAACCCTGCCAGATTATAGACGCCCTGCAGAGAACCGGTTTTTGCTGAGACTTTGCCATCGAGACCCGCTTCATGGAGACCGCCACGATACTGCAGCGTGCCGTCGTAGCCGGCCAGCGGCAGCATAGAGATATAGTTGAGCGTGGCGTCATTTTTGGCAATGTACTGCAGCACCTGCATCATTGTTTCCGGCGAGATCAAATCGTGACGCGACAGGCCGGAGCCATCAACCTGAATGCTGTTGCCCATATCGATACCCGCTTTTTCGCGCAGAATACGACGCACGGCGTCAGAGGCGGCACGAAACGTACCCGGCACGTTAAAGTAGTGATGGCCGATAGTGCGGAACACGGTATCTGCAATCATGTTGTCCGACTTTTTCAGCATCATACGCAGTAGCGTATGCAGCGGCGCAGATTGGGTCGAGGCCAGCACGGTACCCGGCGACGTGACCTGCGTCTGGCGTACCAGATGACCGCTATAGTCGATATCAGCCGCACGCAGCATTCCTTTCAGGATTTCACCCGACCAGGCTGCATCATCCTGGACCGCAAAGGCGAGCGGCAGCGGTTCTGACCGCTGGCGCATACAGCCTGTCAGCGTATAACGGTTAAGCTCACCAGGCACTACATCCAGCTCGCAATACTGACCTTCGCCGCTGTTAGGGGCAAGCGTCCGGACCTGGCTGAACATATGGGCCGGATAGTAAGACGCGATACGCACAAAGGCGGTTTCACCAGCAGTTTTGCCACTGTAGAGCGAAACCGAGAAGCAGTTTTTGTCGACAATCGCCGCGCCGGGTGGTGCGCTGAAGCACTGAGTCAGATCGTTCCAGGGCCAGCCGGGAGCCATATCGTGGCTGGCAAATACGGAGGTATCAATCACCAGGTTGCCTTTGATATGAGTGATACCCTGCTGCTTCAGCGCGGCGACCATATTGCGCAGATTCTGCCTGCTCAGCGTAGGATCGCCGCCAAAGCGGGCCACCAGATCGCCGTTCAGCGTGCCGTCGGTAATGGCCCCGCGAGTCTCAAGCGTGGTCTGAAAGCGGAAGTCGGGTCCCAGCTCCAGAAGTGCTGCCAGCGCCGTGATCACTTTCATGGTGCTGGCCGGTAGAGCCATCTGTTTTCCGTGATAGTCAATAATAGGGGTTGATGCGCCCACTTTCTGTACCATCAGCGCCAGGTTCGCGCCGTCAGGTAAATACTGCATGTATTCTTCAACGGGGGCCGCTTGTGCCTGCAGCATTACCGCGCAGGTTAATCCGGTAACAAGTCGTGAAAATCGCATAATCTCGCGGTAACTGACGGATGGGGCGTCAATACTACGTCCCCGGGCAGGGCAAAGTAAACGATGACCCACAGGGAACTCTGGGGTAAAATACGTATCAAAATGCAAAACCGATCCCTGACCCGGAAAGCTTTCCGGGTCAGGGTTCTTTTGCTTTTGAAAAGGGGCCGTGTGCCGCAGAAGCGATTATTCTGCTGTCACCAGTCAGGATGACACCGTTAACCAGGATAGAGACGAGGAGCCAAAATGAATCAGATTCCGATGACGTTACAAGGCGCTGAGAAGCTGCGTGAAGAGCTGAACGAACTGAAAACCGTAAAGCGTCCGCGCATCATCGCCTCCATCGCTGAAGCTCGTGAGCATGGCGACCTGAAAGAGAACGCCGAGTACCATGCTGCGCGTGAAGAGCAGGGGTTTTGCGAAGGGCGTATTCAGGAGATTGAAGCTAAACTTTCTAATGCGCAGGTGATCGACATCACATCTATGCCAAAAACCGGTCGCGTCATTTTCGGTGCCACGGTAACTGTGCTGAATGTAGATACTGACGAAGAGTTTACTTACCGCATTGTGGGTGACGATGAAGCAGATTTTAAACAAAATCTGATCTCGGTTAACTCGCCAATGGCGCGTGGTCTGGTGGGTAAAGAGGCCGATGACGTAGCCATTGTGAAAACGCCGGGCGGTGACGTGGAGTATGAAGTGCTGAAGGTTGAATATCTGTAAGTACCCGCTGTTGTCATGCCGGGCAGAATGTAAAGAAAGGAAAAAGGCCGCATGGCGGCCTTTTATCGCATGCGTGAGCGTGGCACTTTCTCTGCCCGCCGCGCCGTGCTTAGTATATAGCTTAACGAGGCAGCGTGATTTTGCGCTCCTGCGCCGGGCGGTACAGCACCAGCACATTGCCGATAACCTGCACATTGCTGGCCTTGGTTTCACGCACAATGGCCTCGACGATCAGCTGCTTGGTTTCGCGATCTTCTGAGGCAATTTTCACCTTAATCAGTTCGTGATGGTCAAGCGCCTGTTCGATTTCGGCGAGCACGCCTTCAGTAAGGCCGTTGCCGCCCAGCATGACCACCGGCTTCAGTGGGTGGGCCAGGCCTTTCAGGTGCTGTTTTTGTTTGGTACTCAGATTCATCGTATTTTTTGCTTACTCAGGGATTGAAAACGGGTCATTCTACCGCCATCTCGGGTATATCGCCAAATCATCGCTACCCATTGCGCGCTGATTTATCGCTACGATGACGATTTAACTGGAAAAATTATGACGGGTAAAAAGCGTTCGGCCAGTTCCAGTCGCTGGCTTCAGGAACACTTTAGCGATAAATATGTGCTTCAGGCACAGAAAAAAGGGCTGCGTTCGCGCGCCTGGTTTAAACTTGATGAAATTCAGCAGGGTGACAAGCTGTTTAAACCCGGTATGACCGTGGTGGATTTAGGCGCGGCACCCGGCGGCTGGTCACAATATGTGGTACAGCAGATTGGCAACAGCGGGCGGGTGATTGCCTGCGACCTGCTGCCAATGGACCCGATTGTCGGCGTTGATTTTATGCAGGGTGACTTCCGTGACGAGGCCGTGCTGAAAGCGCTGCTTGAGCGGGTAGGGGACCAGAAAGTTCAGGTGGTGATGTCAGATATGGCACCCAACATGAGCGGTACGCCGGCTGTGGATATTCCTCGTTCGATGTATTTAGTTGAACTGGCGCTGGAAATGTGTCGGGATGTACTGGCTCCCGGCGGCAGTTTTGTTGTGAAAGTGTTTCAGGGAGATGGCTTCGATGAATACCTCCGGGAAATTCGCTCCCTATTTACGAAAGTGAAAATTCGTAAGCCAGACGCTTCGCGGTTACGTTCACGTGAAGTGTATATTGTGGCGACAGGGCGCAAACTGTAGGCCTGAATACCGGCGTCAAAGCAAGCTGAATAGTGCGTTTATCCCGGCCTGATTCTGAGTTTCAGGGTAAACCAGCAAATTTATCCATGCTGCGATTCCAGGCATGAAGGATATATAGTACCCTACGCTGTCTGTTAACACCGTTGTAATATGAGGTTAATCCCTTGAGTGACATGGCGAAAAACCTGATTCTCTGGTTAGTCATCGCGGTCGTGCTGATGTCAGTATTCCAGAGCTTTGGGCCCAGCGAGTCGAATGGCCGTAGGGTTGATTATTCAACCTTCCTGTCGGAAGTGAACCAGGATCAGGTCCGCGAGGCACGTATTAACGGGCGTGAAATTAACGTAACCAAAAAAGACAGTAATAAATATACCACCTACATTCCTGTCAACGATCCCAAGTTACTCGATAACCTGCTGACCAAAAACGTCAAAGTAGTGGGTGAACCGCCTGAAGAGCCAAGCCTGCTGGCTTCTATCTTCATTTCCTGGTTCCCGATGCTGCTGCTGATTGGCGTATGGATCTTCTTTATGCGTCAGATGCAGGGCGGCGGCGGTAAGGGCGCAATGTCCTTCGGTAAAAGCAAAGCCCGCATGCTGACGGAAGACCAGATCAAGACCACCTTTGCCGACGTCGCTGGCTGTGATGAAGCGAAAGAAGAGGTGGGTGAGCTGGTAGAGTATCTGCGTGAACCAAGCCGTTTCCAGAAGCTGGGCGGTAAAATACCGAAAGGCGTCCTGATGGTGGGCCCGCCGGGTACAGGTAAAACGCTGCTGGCTAAAGCTATCGCCGGCGAAGCGAAAGTGCCTTTCTTCACTATCTCCGGTTCCGATTTCGTAGAAATGTTTGTCGGCGTGGGCGCATCCCGCGTGCGTGACATGTTCGAACAGGCGAAGAAAGCCGCGCCGTGCATCATCTTTATCGATGAGATCGATGCGGTGGGACGTCAGCGTGGCGCTGGTTTAGGCGGTGGTCACGATGAGCGTGAGCAGACGCTGAACCAGATGCTGGTTGAGATGGATGGTTTTGAAGGCAATGAAGGCATTATTGTTATCGCTGCAACCAACCGTCCGGATGTACTCGACCCTGCGCTGCTGCGTCCCGGCCGTTTTGACCGTCAGGTTGTCGTTGGCCTGCCGGACGTACGCGGTCGTGAACAGATCCTGAAAGTGCATATGCGCCGTGTGCCGCTGGCAACCGACATTGATGCGGCTATTATCGCACGCGGTACACCGGGCTTCTCGGGAGCTGACCTGGCAAACCTGGTCAACGAAGCCGCACTCTTTGCTGCCCGTGGCAACAAGCGCGTAGTGTCGATGGTCGAGTTTGAAAAAGCCAAAGACAAAATCATGATGGGTGCAGAACGTCGCTCCATGGTGATGACGGAAGCGCAGAAAGAGTCAACCGCTTACCATGAAGCCGGGCATGCGATTATCGGCCGTCTGGTGCCAGAACACGATCCGGTACATAAAGTCACGATCATTCCGCGCGGCCGTGCGCTGGGCGTGACGTTCTTCCTGCCGGAAGGTGATGCGATCAGCGCCAGTCGTCAAAAGCTGGAAAGTCAGATCTCCACGCTCTATGGCGGTCGTCTGGCTGAAGAGATCATCTACGGCGCAGAACATGTTTCTACCGGTGCGTCTAACGACATCAAAGTAGCGACCAATCTGGCACGTAACATGGTGACGCAGTGGGGCTTCTCAGAGAAGCTCGGCCCGCTGCTCTATGCGGAAGAAGAGGGTGAAGTGTTCCTTGGCCGTTCCGTAGCGAAAGCCAAGCATATGTCAGATGAGACCGCGCGCATCATCGACCAGGAAGTTAAACACCTGATTGACAGCAACTACCAGCGTGCACGTCGTATTCTGGGCGAGAACATGGATATTCTTCACGCGATGAAAGATGCGCTGATGAAGTATGAAACCATCGACGCTCCGCAGATTGATGACCTGATGGCGCGCCGCGATGTGCGACCGCCAGCTGGCTGGGAAGATCCGGGCAGCAACAACTCTGACAGCAACGGTACGCCAAAGGCGCCACGTCCGGTTGATGAACCGCGTACGCCGAATCCGGGTAATACCATGTCTGAGCAGTTCAATAAATAAGAGGCCATCACCTCAGCAAAAACCCCGGCCAGTCCGGGGTTTTTTACATTTACCGTTTGACCACTTCAGGACCATACCTGTCATGAAACTCCACGCGCGTGATTCCTTTCTCGATCTCTCCTTTCCCCACGTAATGGGTATTCTGAACGTGACGCCCGACTCCTTTTCTGACGGCGGTGCGCATAACTCTCTGGTAAACGCGCTGACGCATACCAATGAGATGGTAAATGCTGGCGCGACAATCATCGATGTCGGCGGCGAGTCGACCCGGCCCGGAGCGGACGAGGTCAGCGTTGAGGAGGAGCTGGAGCGAGTTATCCCGGTCGTGGAGGCTATTGCACAGCGGTTTGAAGTCTGGATCTCAGTAGATACCTCAAAGCCTGAGGTCATCCGCGAAGCAGCGAGAGCGGGTGCTCACATCATCAATGATATCCGCTCGCTTTCAGAGCCTGGGGCGCTCGGCGCGGCGGCAGAGAGCGGTTTGCCGGTTTGTCTGATGCATATGCAGGGTGAACCCCGTACCATGCAGCAGACACCCACGTATAACAATGTAATCAGCGAAGTGGATGCTTACTTCGCTGCGCAGATTGCACGCTGTGAGGCGGCGGGTATCAAAAAAGCGCAACTGCTGCTCGACCCGGGCTTTGGTTTCGGTAAGAATCTCAGCCATAACTATGAGCTGCTGGCCCACCTGAGCCATTTTCACCATTACGGCTTACCGTTGCTGGTGGGAATGTCGCGTAAGTCAATGATTGGTCAGCTGCTTAATGTCGGCCCGGCACAGCGTCTTACCGGCAGCCTGAGCTGCGCAGTCATTGCTGCGATGCAGGGCGCGCAGATTATTCGCGTGCATGATGTGAAAGAGACAGTTGAAGCGATGCGCATCGTGGAAGCGACCCAGAGAGCAAAAGGATAACAGGCATGAGTGAGCGTAAATATTTTGGTACAGATGGCATTCGCGGCAAAGTAGGCGAAGCGCCGATCACGCCCGATTTTGTACTGAAGCTGGGGTTTGCCGCAGGCAAAGTGCTGGCGCGTTCAGGTTCAAGAAAAGTACTGATTGGCAAAGACACGCGCATTTCCGGCTATATGCTGGAGTCGGCGCTCGAAGCGGGGCTGGCAGCAGCAGGCCTCTCGGCAGCGTTTACCGGACCGATGCCAACCCCGGCAATCGCCTACCTGACACGAACGTTTCGTGCGGAAGCGGGGATCGTGATTTCCGCCTCTCACAATCCGTTTGATGATAACGGCATTAAATTTTTCTCAGCCGAAGGCACCAAGCTGCCGGATGATGTGGAAGAAGCGATTGAGCGCGAGCTGGAAAAACCGCTGACCTGCGTGGAGTCTGCCGAACTGGGGCGTGCCAGCCGTATCGTGGATGCTGCCGGCCGCTATATCGAATTCTGTAAAGGCACTTTCCCCGGCGAGCTGAGTCTCAACGGTCTGAAAATTGTGGTCGATTGCGCCAATGGTGCCACCTATCACATTGCCCCTAACGTGCTGCGTGAGCTGGGTGCGCAGGTCATCGCGATTGGCGTGCAGCCGGACGGCATGAACATCAATAAGGAGTGCGGGGCAACCGACCTGCGTCAGCTGCAGCAGCGCGTCCTGGAAGAGCAGGCCAACCTTGGTCTCGCCTATGACGGAGATGGCGATCGCATTATGATGGTGGATCATCTGGGACAGAAAGTGGATGGCGACCAGATCCTCTACATCATTGCGCGCGAAGCGCTGCGTCAGGGGCAGCTACGCGGTGGCGTGGTCGGGACGCTGATGAGTAACATGGGGCTGGAGCTGGCCCTGAAACAGCTGGGCATTCCGTTCACCCGTGCCAAAGTGGGCGACCGCTACGTACTGGAAAAGATGCAGGAGAAAGGCTGGCGCATGGGAGCTGAGAACTCCGGGCACGTTATTCTGCTGGATAAAATCAGTACCGGCGATGGAATTGTAGCAAGTTTGCAAGTGCTTACTGCCATAGTGCGTAACCACATGAGTCTGCACGATCTGTGCAGCGGCATGAAAATGCTGCCGCAAATCCTGGTTAACGTGCGCTTTACCGGCAGCCACGACCCGCTGGAGAGTGAAAGCGTTAAAGCTGCGGCTGCCGAAGCGGAGCAGGCGCTGGCAGGACGCGGGCGGGTACTGCTGCGTAAATCAGGTACGGAGCCGCTGATCCGCGTGATGGTGGAAGGCGAAGATGAAGCGCAGGTAAGCGCGCTGGCGCATAATATTGCCGCCGCGGTAAAAGCAGTTTAAACCCGGCCAGGCGGCAGGCGGGGTGCCTTTTCGCCTGGTAAATCATCATGCTGGCGCTTTTTTCTGCAATTGAATTTTATGGCTAAAATTGCGCTTGCAGAGCCAGGCGCCTTTGGTTAGTATTCACACCCGCTTCTGATGGGTAATGACGAGACTACCCGTCTGTATTGGTTGAAGCTTTAACTGTGCGGTTACGCGCAAGGAAACAGGTTGATTATGTACGAAGCTCTGTTAGTTGTTTTCCTTATTGTGGCGATTGGCCTGGTTGGTCTGATCATGCTGCAGCAAGGCAAAGGCGCTGATATGGGAGCCTCATTTGGTGCAGGCGCTTCCGGTACGCTGTTTGGTTCAAATGGGTCAGGTAACTTTATGACACGTATGACCGCGATACTGGCTTCCCTGTTCTTCATTATCAGTCTGATTCTGGGTAACCTGAACAGCAATAAGACTTCCAAAGGAAGCGAGTGGGAAAACCTCACTGCGCCAGCTCAGTCTGAACAGCAGACTCAGCCAGCTAAACCGGCAACCCCGGGCAATGATATCCCGCAGTAAGCAGTAAATCGTCAACGCTTAAGCGACTATACTATCGTCGCAGTCAGTGCAGTACCGAGGTGGTGAAATTGGTAGACACGCTACCTTGAGGTGGTAGTGCTCGAAAGGGCTTACGGGTTCAAGTCCCGTCCTCGGTACCAATTCTCAGTAAAACTTGCTATTTTCGCAAGATCGGCGTAATATTCGCCACGTTTTCGGACGCGGGGTGGAGCAGCCTGGTAGCTCGTCGGGCTCATAACCCGAAGGTCGTCGGTTCAAATCCGGCCCCCGCAACCACTTTCCCTTAGAGTTCTTTTTCAAATATACTGTATGCATCGACGGACGCACTATCAGTGAGTTTTTGAAAAAAATTCTTCTGGATTGTGCGCCGAAGCCGCGCTGCGGCATACAGGGTCCAGTCATAAAAAGCCCCGATTTTTCGGGGTTTTTTGTTATCAGGAAATCGTAACACTGGGCTTTAGGCCCTTTTTTTATGTCTTGGGGGTGGGCTTGTCCACATTAGAGCAAAAATTGACAGAGTTGATCTCTGCTCCGGTAGAAGCGCTTGGCTACGAACTGGTCGGTATTGAATTCGTTCGTGGTCGCACATCAACCTTGCGCATCTATATTGATAGCGAAGAGGGTATCAATGTTGATGATTGCGCCGATGTTAGCCACCAGGTGAGCGCTGTGATGGATGTGGAAGATCCGATTACGGTGGCTTACAACCTTGAAGTTTCCTCGCCGGGTCTCGATCGTCCACTCTTCACTGCAGAACACTATGCGCGCTTTGCGGGTGAGGAAGTCAGCCTGGTCCTGCGGATGGCGGTACAGAACCGTCGCAAATGGCAGGGCATCATCAAGTCGGTGGAAGGCGAGATGATCACAGTGACCGTCGAGGGCAACGATGAAGTGTTCGCACTGAGCAATATTCAGAAAGCGAACCTGGTCCCCCACTTTTAAAAGTCCGGATTGAGGCTAACCAGGATGAATAAAGAAATCTTAGCTGTAGTAGAAGCCGTTTCTAATGAAAAAGCTCTGCCGCGTGAGAAAATCTTCGAAGCGCTGGAGAGCGCTTTGGCCACTGCGACCAAAAAGAAGTATGAGCAGGAGATCGACGTGCGCGTCAGTATTGATCGTCGCAGCGGCGATTTCGACACGTTCCGTCGTTGGGTAATCGTTGATGAAGTTACTCAGCCTACGCGTGAAATCACGCTGGACGCCGCTCGCTTCGAAGATGAAGCGCTCAATCTGGGCGATTACGTTGAAGATCAGATTGAATCTGTCACCTTTGACCGTATCACCACACAGACTGCGAAGCAGGTTATTGTTCAGAAAGTACGCGAAGCTGAACGCGCAATGGTTGTGGATCAGTTCCGCGAGCAGCAAGGCGACATCATCACCGGCCAGGTGAAGAAAGTGAATCGCGACAACATCACGCTGGACCTGGGCAGCAACGCCGAGGCGGTGATCGTACGTGAAGATATGCTGCCGCGTGAGAACTTCCGTCCGGGCGACCGTATTCGCGGCGTGCTGTATGCCGTGCGTCCTGAAGCGCGTGGTGCTCAGCTGTTTGTTACCCGTTCCAAACCAGAAATGCTGATCGAACTGTTCCGCATCGAGGTGCCGGAAATTGGTGAAGAAGTTATCGAAATTAAAGCGGCTGCCCGCGATCCGGGATCACGCGCTAAAATTGCGGTAAAAACCAACGATAAACGTATCGATCCGGTAGGTGCCTGCGTCGGTATGCGCGGCGCACGCGTGCAGGCTGTTTCCAGTGAACTGGGCGGCGAGCGTATCGATATCGTGCTGTGGGATGATAATCCGGCACAGTTTGTAATTAACGCCATGGCGCCTGCCGATGTGGCGTCAATCGTGGTGGATGAAGATAATCACACCATGGATATCGCTGTTGAGGCCGGTAATCTGGCTCAGGCGATCGGCCGTAATGGCCAAAACGTGCGTCTGGCTTCCCAGCTGAGCGGCTGGGAGCTGAACGTGATGACCGTCGACGATCTGCAGGCTAAGCATCAGGCTGAAGCTCACGCAGCAATCGATATGTTCACGAAACATCTCGACATCGACGAAGAGTTCGCCACCATACTGGTGGAAGAGGGCTTCTCTTCGCTGGAAGAACTGGCCTATGTGCCAATGAACGAGCTGCTGGAAATTGACGGCCTCGACGAAGAGACCATTGAAGCCCTGCGTGAACGAGCCAAAAATGCGTTAACCACCCTGGCATTAGCGAAAGAAGAAAGCCTTGGTAATCAGGAGCCCGCTGAGGACTTGCTGAATCTTGAAGGCCTGGATCGTGCGCTGGCCTATCGCCTGGCGTCAAAAGGCGTTTGCACGCTGGAAGATCTCGCTGAGCAAGGTGTTGACGATCTGACAGATATTGAAGGGCTGGATGATGAGAAGGCTGGTGCGCTGATTATGGCTGCACGTAATATCTGCTGGTTCGGCGATGACGCGTAATAACAGGAAGGAACAGCATGACAGATGTAACCGTAAAATCGCTGGCCGCCGAAATTCAGACCCCGGTCGATCGCCTGGTACAGCAATTTGCTGATGCGGGGATCCCTAAGTCTGAAAACGACGCGGTGTCCCAGCAAGAGAAAGAGACCTTACTGTCCCACCTGAACCGTGAGCACGGTCAAACCAGTTCAGGTAAACTGACGTTGCAGCGCAAAACGCGCAGCACCTTGAATATTCCGGGCACCGGGGGTAAAAGTAAATCGGTGCAAATTGAAGTTCGCAAAAAGCGCACATATGTGAAGGGTGATGCAGAGGCTGAGCAGCAGGCTCAGGCGGAAGCGGAAGCTGAGGCACAGCGCGTAGCGGAAGAGCAGGCGCGTCGCGAGGCGGAAGAACAAGCCCGTCGCGAGGCTGAATTAAAAGCGCAACGTGAAGCCGAAGATAAAGCCAGGCGCGAAGCCGCTGACAAGGCTAAGCGTGAAGCAGCGGAAAAAGATAAAGTGACAAACCAACCTACCGATGAAGTGACCAAGGCTGCGCAGTCTGATAAAGCCCGTCGCGAAGCTGAAGCGGCTGAACTGAAGCGTAAAGCTGAAGAGGAAGCCCGTCGTAAGCTCGAAGAGAGTGCACGCCGCGTAGCGGAAGAAGCACGCCGCCTGGCAGAAGAGAAAGGCGCTGAGTGGGACAAACCTGAGGAAGAAGATAAAGGTGACTATCACGTCACAACTTCAACTCATGCCCGTCAGGCAGAAGACGAAAACGATCGTCAGGTTGAAGCGGGTCGTGCACGTGCACGCACCACTGCTAAAGCCACGCGTCCTGCCAAAAAAGGCAACAAGCACTCCGAAGCTAAAACCGATCGTGAAGAAGCGCGTGCGCAGGTTCGCGGCGGTAAAGGCGGTAAGCATCGCAAACCTAGCGCACTGCAGCAGGGCTTTAACAAGCCAGCGCAGGCCGTTAACCGCGACGTGATTATCGGCGAAACCATCACCGTAGCTGAACTGGCGAACAAGATGGCAGTGAAAGGTTCACTGGTCATTAAAGCGATGATGAAGATGGGCGCAATGGCGACTATCAACCAGGTTATCGACCAGGAAACAGCACAGCTGGTCGCGGAAGAGATGGGTCATAAAGTGATCCTGCGCCGCGAGAACGAGCTGGAAGAAGCGGTAATGGACGATCGTGATACTGATGCAGCGCAGGAGAGCCGTGCGCCGGTCGTGACCATCATGGGTCACGTTGACCACGGTAAAACCTCCCTGCTGGATTACATCCGCTCAACGAAAGTCGCCTCTGGCGAAGCGGGTGGTATTACCCAGCATATCGGTGCCTATCACGTTGAAACCGAAAACGGCATGGTCACCTTCCTGGATACCCCGGGACACGCCGCGTTTACCGCTATGCGTGCTCGCGGTGCGCAGGCAACGGATATCGTTATCCTGGTCGTAGCTGCGGATGATGGCGTAATGCCACAGACCGTCGAAGCGATTCAACACGCAAAAGCGGCCGGCGTACCGGTTGTGGTTGCAGTGAACAAGTGCGATAAACCAGAAGCCGATCCGGATCGCGTGAAGAACGAGCTGACTCAGTACGGCATCATTCCGGAAGAGTGGGGCGGCGAAAACATGTTCGTCAACGTTTCTGCGAAAGCGGGTACCGGTATTGACGATCTGCTGAACGCCATTCTGCTGCAGGCGGAAGTGCTTGAGCTGACCGCTATTCGTGAAGGTATGGCGAGCGGTGTGGTTATCGAATCCTTCCTGGATAAAGGTCGTGGTCCGGTCGCTACCGTACTGGTACGTGAAGGTACGCTGAACAAAGGCGATATCGTACTGTGTGGCTTCGAGTATGGCCGCGTACGTGCGATGCGTGACGAACTGGGACGCGAAGTACAGGAAGCAGGCCCATCAATTCCGGTTGAGATCCTGGGTCTCTCTGGCGTGCCGGCAGCGGGTGATGAAGCGACCGTGGTCCGTGACGAGAAGAAAGCGCGTGAAGTTGCTCTCTATCGCCAGGGTAAATTCCGCGAAGTGAAACTGGCGCGTCAGCAGAAGTCGAAGCTGGAAAACATGTTTGCGAACATGACTGAAGGCGAAGTCTCTGAGCTGAACATCGTTCTGAAATCTGACGTACAGGGCTCGGTAGAAGCGATCTCCGATTCGCTGCTGAAACTCTCCACCGACGAAGTGAAGGTGAAGATTATCGGTTCTGGCGTGGGTGGTATCACCGAAACCGACGCTACGCTGGCGGCCGCTTCCAATGCGATCATCCTCGGCTTTAACGTCCGTGCTGACGCTTCTGCGCGTCGCGTGATTGATGCTGAAAACGTCGACCTGCGTTACTACTCCGTCATCTATAATCTGATTGACGAAGTAAAAGCTGCGATGAGCGGTATGCTGGCGCCGGAATTCAAACAGCAGATCATCGGTCTGGCCGAAGTACGTGATGTGTTTAAATCACCGAAATTTGGCGCGATCGCGGGCTGTATGGTTACCGAAGGCAACATCAAGCGTCACAACCCAATCCGTGTCCTGCGCGACAACGTGGTTATCTATGAAGGCGAGCTGGAATCCCTGCGTCGCTTCAAAGATGACGTCAACGAAGTGCGTAACGGCATGGAGTGTGGTATCGGTGTGAAGAACTACAACGACGTTCGCGTTGGCGATATGATCGAAGTGTTCGAAGTCATTGAAATTAAACGCACCATCGCATAATTCACTTATCGATGTACTGCAATTTGGGAGGCCACTGGCCTCCCGAATTATTTGGGAGATATCATTATGGCGAAAGAATTTGGTCGCCCGCAGCGGGTTTCTCAGGAGCTGCAAAAAGAGATCGCGATTATTCTGCAGCGTGAAATCAAAGATCCGCGTCTGGGTATGATGGTGACGGTCTCTGGCGTTGAAGTGTCGCGCGATCTGGCCTATGCCAAAGTATTTGTGACCTTCCTGAACGATCAGGATGAAGAAGCGGTAAAAAATGGTCTGAAAGCGCTGAAAGAGGCGTCAGGCTACATCCGTATTCTGCTGGGTAAAGCGATGCGTCTGCGCATTGTGCCGGAGCTGACCTTCTTCTATGACAACTCACTGATTGAAGGAATGCGCATGTCAAATCTGGTCTCTAACGTGATCAGAAACGATGCAGAACGGCGCGGTGAAACCCCGGCGGAAGATGACAAGGAGGACTGATGAGTCGTCCTCGTCGTCGCGGCCGCGACGTACACGGTGTCTTCCTGCTGGATAAGCATCAGGGCGCGTCGTCCAATGATGTGCTGCAAAAAGTTAAGCGCCTGTTTAATGCTAACAAAGCGGGTCATACCGGTGCGCTGGATCCCCTTGCCACTGGTATGCTGCCGATTTGTATGGGCGAGGCCACCAAGTTTTCGCAGTATCTGCTCGACTCTGATAAGCGCTATCGCGTTATCGCCCGGCTGGGCGAACGTACCGATACCTCAGACGCAGATGGCAACATTGTGGAAACCCGTCCGGTGACCTTCAGCCAGCCTGAGCTGGATGCGGCGCTGGAGAGTTTTTGCGGTGATACGATGCAGGTGCCGACCATGTTCTCGGCGCTGAAATATCAGGGTCGCAAGCTCTATGAGTATGCGCGCGAAGGCGTGACCGTGCCGCGTGAAGCCCGACCCATCACCGTATTTGAGCTGCAGTTTATTCGCTATGAAGGTGATGAGCTGGAGCTGGAGATCCACGTCTCCAAAGGCACCTATATTCGTACCATCATCGACGATCTGGGTGAGAGGCTGGGCTGTGGCGCGCATGTCATTATGCTGCGTCGCCTGCAGGTCGCACGCTACCCGATTGCACGAATGATGACGCTGGAGCAGCTGCAGGCGGTGGCAGCAGAAGCCACCGCAGCTGAAACGCCTGACTACAGCGCGCTTGATGCGCTGCTGCTGCCAATGGACAGCCCGGCGGAAGATTTTCCGGTGGTCAATCTGCCCGTTACGGTTGCCGCCAGCTTTAAGCAGGGTATGCCGGTCCAGGCGGCGGATACGCCGGCAGCAGGTCTGGTAAGGGTCACGGAAGGTGAGGCACAAAAATTCATCGGCATGGCTGAAATCGCCGCCGATGGACGGGTAGCGCCACGCCGGCTGGTGGTGGAGTTTCCTGGCTAACCGTGCTGCTCATCTTTGCTGCAACAGCGCATTTGCGTTGCCTGCGGGCGCGGAGTAGAATAGCGCGGCTTTAAAAGCGGGCTGCTGAATTAGAGATCGGCACCCATACATTCATTTTTTTACTGGAGTTTATTATGTCTCTAAGCGTAGAAGCTAAAGCAGAGATCGTTGCTAAATATGGTCGTGGCGCTAACGACAGCGGTTCAACTGAAGTTCAGGTTGCTCTGCTGACTGCTCAGATTAACCACCTGCAGGGTCACTTCTCTGAGCACAAGAAAGACCACCACAGCCGTCGCGGTCTGCTGCGCATGGTATCCCAGCGTCGTAAGCTGCTGGACTACCTGAAGCGTAAAGACGTTGCTCGCTACACCAGCCTGATCGAGAGCCTGGGTCTGCGTCGCTAAGTCTGAAGAATCTGATCGGGGGTGTAGCGCATGCACTATGCAAAAAAACGCATCTGACGATCAGATTTGTGCGAGTTTCGCGAAAAGGGGGCCTTTAAGGCCCCTTTTTTCGAGCAATCCGCAGCAATCCAGACCAAACTCATGTATTGTTGCTGAGTGTGATCTTTGTTTGCAGAGGTTCGCGCGGCTAATGAGAGGCTTTGCCGCAGGGGCGGTTGAGGGTTGTCATTAGTCGCGAGGATGCGACAAAGATCGGTTATCACTGGCGAGCCGCAATGGCTCTGCCCTGAATTTAAGGATGTTAATTTTGCTGAATCCGATCGTACGCAAATTCCAATATGGTCAGCATACCGTCACGCTGGAAACCGGCATGATGGCACGTCAGGCTACCGCGGCTGTTATGGTAAGCATGGATGACACAGCGGTATTTGTAACCGTTGTTGGCCAGAAGAAAGCGAAACCAGGCCAGGACTTTTTCCCGCTGACCGTTAACTATCAGGAGCGTACCTACGCTGCTGGTCGTATCCCGGGCAGCTTCTTCCGTCGCGAAGGCCGTCCAAGTGAAGGCGAAACCCTGATTGCGCGTCTGATTGACCGCCCGGTGCGCCCGCTGTTCCCGGAAGGCTTCGTTAACGAAGTGCAGGTTATCGCCACTGTCGTTTCTGTTAACCCTCAGGTCAACCCGGACATCGTGGCAATGATTGGCGCCTCTGCTGCGCTGTCACTGTCTGGTATTCCGTTCAACGGCCCAATCGGTTCTGCTCGCGTTGGTTACATCAACGACCAGTATGTGCTGAACCCGACCGCAGATGAGATCAAACAGTCACGTCTGGATCTGGTGGTTGCCGGTACCCAGAACGCGGTACTGATGGTTGAATCTGAAGCCGATATCCTGACTGAAGAGCAGATGCTCGGCGCCGTGGTATTTGGCCACGACCAGCAGCAGGTTGTTATCGAAAACATCAACGCGCTGGTTGCCGAAGCGGGCAAACCGCGCTGGGACTGGAAGCCAGAAGCGACTAACGATGCACTGATTGCACGTGTTGCCGCGCTGGCTGAAGCGCGCATCGCTGATGCTTACCGCATCACCGATAAGCAGGAGCGTTACGCACAGGTTGGCGTGATCAAAGATGAGACGATCGCTGCCCTGCTGGCTGAAGATGCTGCGCTGGATGATGCAGAAATCGGCGATATCGTGCATAGCCTGGAAAAGAATGTGGTTCGTACCCGCATTCTGAGCGGCGAACCGCGTATCGATGGTCGCGAAAAAGATATGATCCGTGGTCTGGACGTCCGTACTGGCGTACTGCCACGTACGCACGGCTCTGCGCTGTTCACCCGTGGTGAAACGCAGGCGCTGGTTGCTGCCACGCTGGGTACCGCACGCGATGCGCAGAACCTGGATGAGCTGATGGGCGAGCGTACCGACAGCTTCCTGTTCCACTACAACTTCCCTCCATACTCAGTGGGCGAAACCGGCATGGTTGGCTCACCGAAGCGTCGTGAAATTGGTCACGGTCGCCTGGCGAAGCGCGGCGTGCTGGCAGTTATGCCTAAGCAGGAAGAGTTCCCGTACACCGTACGCGTTGTATCAGAAATCACTGAATCAAACGGTTCTTCTTCTATGGCTTCCGTTTGCGGTGCTTCACTGGCACTGATGGACGCAGGCGTACCGATCAAAGCAGCCGTTGCCGGTATTGCTATGGGTCTGGTGAAGGAAGATGAGAAGTTTGTCGTGCTGTCTGACATCCTGGGCGATGAAGATCACCTCGGCGATATGGACTTCAAAGTAGCAGGTAGCCGTGAGGGTATTACCGCGCTGCAGATGGACATCAAAATCGAAGGCATCACCCGCGAAATCATGCAGGTTGCGCTGAACCAGGCTAAAGGTGCGCGTCTGCATATCCTGAGCGTCATGGAACAGGCTATCAGCACGCCGCGTCAGGAAATCTCTGAGTTCGCACCGCGTATTTACACCATCAAGATCAGCTCTGACAAGATCAAAGATGTGATTGGTAAAGGCGGCTCGGTAATCCGTGCGCTGACCGAAGAGACCGGCACTACCATTGAAATCGAAGATGACGGCACTGTAAAAATCGCTGCGACCGACGGTCAGAAAGCGAAAGAAGCAATCCGTCGTATCGAAGAGATCACCGCTGAGATCGAAGTGGGCCGCATCTACTCCGGTAAAGTTACCCGTATCGTTGATTTCGGTGCGTTCGTGGCTATCGGTGGCGGTAAAGAAGGTCTGGTTCATATTTCTCAGATCGCCGATAAGCGCGTAGAGAAAGTGACCGATTACCTGCAGATGGGTCAGGAAGTACCGGTTAAGGTGATGGAAGTTGACCGTCAGGGCCGCGTACGTCTGAGCATCAAAGAGGCAACTGAGCAGAAGCCGGCAGAAGCTGCTGCTGCTGTGGACGCTTCTGACGCTGAATAAGCGTGTCCTGATTAGCCCCTTTCTGCCCGGCAGAAAGGGGTGTTTGTATACTCTGGTAGCGTCAACTCACGGTCGCTGTGCCGATAAGTTGACACTGCCAGGGTATCATCGCGAGGGCGGGAACCCTTGTGCATAGCAGGCGGATGACAGGATGGTTATCCCAATGTTTGTATCGGGAGTGGGAAATGAAGCCTTTTTTGCGCTGGTGTATTGTTGCGACAGCTATTTCGCTGGCAGGATGCAGCAACTCCAATTGGCGTAAGAACGAAGTTCTGGCAGTACCTTTGCAGCCCACACTGCAGCAAGAGGTCATTCTGGCGCGAATGGAACAAATTCTTGCCAGTCGGGCCCTGACCGACGATGAACGCGCACAGCTGTTATATGAGCGCGGAGTGTTGTATGATAGTTTGGGTCTGAGGGCACTGGCGCGGAACGATTTCTCGCAAGCGCTGTCTATAAGACCAGATATGCCAGAAGTGTTTAACTATCTTGGTATATACTTAACGCAGGCTGGCAACTTTGATGCCGCCTACGAAGCGTTTGATTCTGTACTTGAGCTTGATCCAACTTACAATTATGCGCATTTAAACCGCGGTATCGCTCTCTACTACGGTGGTCGATACAGGTTAGCGCAAGATGATCTGCTGGCGTTTTATCAAGACGATCCTAACGATCCGTTCCGCAGCCTCTGGCTCTATCTCACTGAAAGCGAGATAGATAAAGACCAGGCTAAAGTAGCGCTGAAACAGCGTTATGACAAAGCGGCTAAGGACCAATGGGGATGGAATATTGTCGAGTTCTACCTGGGCGACATCAGTGAAAAAACATTGATGGAACGTCTCAAGGCGGACGCAACGGATAACACCTCGCTCGCTGAACATCTCAGTGAAACCAACTTCTATTTAGGTAAGTACTACCTAAGTCTGGGGGAGAAGGATGACGCGAAAGCGTTGTTCAAACTGGCGGTGTCTAACAACGTTAACAACTTTGTTGAACACCGATACGCATTGTTGGAACTGGCGCAACTTGGCCAGACACAAGACGATTTATCAGAATCTGACCAGCAATAGCTGACGAACTTTTATTGCCTGTTGTACCTGTAAAGTCATCATCTCCAGAGGTGAGGGCTTTTCTGTTCGTCAAAACTTCTAATTTGAGCCGGTTCACACTTTTTGATGAAAATGACTGAAAA
Source organism: Pantoea sp. SYBGC1 (assembly GCF_057197005.1). Taxonomy (NCBI): domain Bacteria; kingdom Pseudomonadati; phylum Pseudomonadota; class Gammaproteobacteria; order Enterobacterales; family Erwiniaceae; genus Pantoea; species Pantoea sp. SYBGC1. The sequence continues at coordinate 258,070 of NZ_JBXUNM010000004.1, read as the reverse complement.
TTTTCACGACGAGTTATGTAGACTGGCCGCCGCAATCTAAGAGGCACGTGTACTACATGACTGATATTCAAACCACTTTTGCTGATCTGGGCCTGAACGCCGACATCCTCGAATCTCTGAACGGTATGGGCTACGTTAAGCCTTCCCCAATCCAGGCTGAGTGTATTCCTCACCTGCTGGCGGGCCGCGATGTTCTGGGTATGGCGCAGACCGGTAGTGGTAAAACCGCGGCGTTCTCACTGCCGCTGTTAAACAACGTTGATCCTTCTGTCCGCGCACCACAGATCCTGGTGCTGGCACCGACCCGCGAACTGGCGGTGCAGGTGGCTGAAGCAATGACAGAATTCTCTAAACATATGCGTAACGTCAACGTCGTGGCCCTGTATGGCGGCCAGCGTTATGACGTACAGCTGCGCGCCCTGCGTCAGGGACCACAGATTGTTGTGGGTACCCCGGGCCGCCTGCTGGACCACCTGAAGCGTGGTACTCTGGACCTCTCTAACCTGCGTGGTCTGGTTCTGGACGAAGCTGATGAAATGCTGCGTATGGGCTTCATCGAAGACGTTGAAACCATCATGGCGCAGATCCCGGAAGGTCATCAGACCGCACTGTTCTCTGCAACTATGCCAGAAGCGATTCGTCGTATTACCAAACGCTTCATGAAAGATCCGCAGGAAGTGCGTATCCAGTCAAGCGTGACCACGCGCCCGGATATTTCACAGTCTTACTGGACCGCTTACGGCCGTAAAACTGAAGCGCTGGTGCGTTTCCTGGAAGCAGAAGACTTCGATGCAGCCATCATTTTCGTGCGTACCAAAAACGCAACGCTGGAAGTGGCTGAAGCATTAGAGCGCAGTGGCTACAACAGTGCCGCGCTGAACGGCGACATGAACCAGGCACTGCGTGAGCAGACGCTGGAGCGCCTGAAAGATGGCCGTCTTGATATCCTGATTGCAACCGACGTTGCGGCGCGCGGTCTGGACGTTGAGCGTATCAGCCTGGTTGTTAACTACGATATCCCGATGGATGCGGAGTCTTATGTTCACCGTATCGGCCGTACCGGTCGTGCGGGCCGCGCTGGCCGTGCGCTGCTGTTCGTTGAGAACCGCGAGCGTCGTCTGCTGCGTAACATTGAACGCACCATGAAGCTGACTATTCCGGAAGTAGAGCTGCCAAACGCAGAGCTGCTGGGTGAGCGTCGTCTGGCTAAATTCGCAGCAAAAGTACAGCAGCAGCTGGAAAGCAGCGATCTGGATCAGTATCGCGCGCTGCTGAGCAAAATGCAGCCGGAAGAAGAGCTGGATATCGAAACGCTGGCGGCTGCCCTGCTGAAAATGGCTCAGGGTGAACGTCCACTGATCGTGCCAGCTGACGCACCGCGTCCGCAGCGTCGCGAGTTCCGCGATCGTGATGACCGTGCCGATCGTCCGCGTCGTGACCGCGACAGCCGTGACGGCGATCGTCCACGTCGTGAGCGTCGTGAGCGTCGTGACGTTGGCGACATGCAGCTCTATCGCATTGAAGTGGGCCGCGATGACGGCGTTGAAGTTCGCCACATTGTGGGTGCTATCGCTAACGAAGGCGATATCAGCAGCCGCTACATTGGTAACATCAAGCTGTTTGGCACGCACTCCACCATCGAACTGCCAAAAGGCATGCCGGGTGAAGTTCTGCAGCACTTCACGCGCACGCGTATTCTGAACAAGCCGATGAATATGCAGCTGCTGGGTGATGCACAGCCACACGAGCGTACTGAGCGCCGCAGCGGCGGTCGTGATTTCGGTGGCGAGCGTCGCAGCAGCGCACCGCGTGGTGATGCACCACGTGGCGAAGGCGCACCGCGTCGCTTCTCCGAGCGTCGTGAAGGTGGCCGCGAAGGCGGACGCTTTAGCCGTGAAGCGGGCCGTGGCCCACGTCGCGATGAAAGTACTTCACGTCGTCGTGATGCCTGATAGCTAAACATTAAGCAATAAAAAGGGACGCCGCATGGCGTCCCTTTTTTTATCTCTTTTACTCAACCGCTACAGCGTGCCAGCAGCTTCCATCGCCAGCGCAAACGAGCGCAGCCGCGCTTTGGGATCGAAGATCTGACCATTGACCATGATCTCATCCGCCTGCGTTTCACGCTGCAACGCTGCCAGACCGTGACGCACCTTTTCGCTGTCACCCACAATCGACATGCTCAGCGCCTGCTGCACGCCATACTGCTCTGACGGCGACCAGAGGCTATCCATATTTTCCACCGGCGCAGGCAGCGGACCCGGTTTACCGCGGCGCAGGTTGATAAACTGCTGCTGCATGGAGGTAAACAGGAAGCGCGCGTCGCGCTCACTCTCTGCCGCCACGATATTCACACAGACCATAGCGTATGGCTTAGCCAGGCGCGCCGAAGGCTGGAACTTCTCCCGATACAGATGCAGCGCCTGCAGCAGCAGATCCGGGGCGAAGTGCGAGGCGAAGGCAAACGGCAGGCCGAGCTTCGCCGCCAGCTGAGCGCTGTAAAGGCTTGAGCCGAGCAGCCACACCGGAATTTTCAGGCCGAGGCCCGGTACCGGCTGTACCGGATGATGCTCACCTTCTTCAGCATCAAACCAGCGCAGCAGCTCAGCAACATCTTCCGGGAAGCTGTCGGCCTGGGCGCTGGAGAGATGACGACGCAGCGCCATCATCGTGCGCTGGTCAGAACCCGGGGCACGGCCCAGCCCGAGATCGATGCGACCAGGGTAGAGCGACTCCAGGGTGCCGAACTGCTCGGCAATCACCAACGGCGCATGGTTAGGCAGCATAATCCCGCCGGATCCAAGCCGCAGGGTTTCGGTATTTGCCGCGAGATACCCGATCAGCACCGAGGTCGCCGCGCTGGCAATACCGGTCATGTTGTGATGCTCAGCGAGCCAGTAGCGGTGGAAACCCAGCGCTTCCGCCTGACGCGCCAGCGCCAGTGAATGGTGAAAGGCGTCGCGTGCAGACGCGCCTTGCGGAATAGGGGCCAGATCCAGCACGGACAGGCGAACAGGTTTTTTCTCAGACATGAGTACTCCAGCAAATGATGGCGCAGGCGTTGAGCAGCCTGCTGCCATAAGTATTACGCAACATTACCCATATTAAAACTGCTATTAAGGGGAGTGATATAGCCGGATTGTGCCTTTATTAACCATTTTTCCGGAAGGCAGACTCCTGCCGCTGCGCCTTTTTCCTGACGCGTAATAGCAGCCTTGTTGATCTCAGCAGGGAGCACTGCGCCACAGAGATGACATAATTGATAGCCTGTTATAAATATGCAGAGCCACACCGTTCGCGACCGTACGCCGCCGGTTAGGGGAAAAAGTCTGCTGATTAGGCGTATATTACGGTCAAAGCGGGTGCGGAGATGGAAAAAACTCTTTTGCAACAACTCTTAAACGCGCAATTTCGTCATGTTTTCGCTGAAGGTGAGTTAGACTTTCTGCAAGGGCGCGGCCTGGGCGATCGGATGGCTGCGAGTCAGTTTTGCCGCATCGCCACGCTGCAGGAGGCGTCTGACCGTTTCACGCGACGCCGAAGCAGATGCCGGGTTTCGCGGCGAAGCCAACGACTTGCTGCTGGTAGCTGCTCGGGCTAAGGCAGAAGGGAAACAGAAGGCGCAGGCTTATGCGTCACGCACGGGGATGCCATGTTAATTCGTACTGAGATTGGCGTTGATGCTGCCGGCATCGACAGCCTGCTAAAACGCAGTTTTGCGACCACAGCTGAAGCTGAACGGGTACAGCAGCTGCGCGAAGATGGATTGCTCACGCTGGGCGTGGTGGCGACCGATGATGAGGGTCAGGTGCTGGGCTATGCTGCTTTCAGTCCGGTAACGCTGCAGGGTGAAGATCGTAACTGGGTGGCGCTGGCTCCGCTGGCCGTTGACAGTTCGGTGCGCGGGCAGGGCCTGGCAAAGCAGCTGGTTTATGAGGGGCTCGATTCTCTGAATGAATTCAGCTACAGCGCGGTTGTGGTGCTGGGCGATCCCGCATTTTACCAGCCGCTGGGCTTCGAGCCGGCGGCTCATCACGGGCTGCACTGCCGCTGGCCCGACAGCGATGCGACATTTCAGATTTATAAGCTGGCAGACGATGCGTTCAGCGGCGCAGAAGGGTTAGTGGTATTTGCTGCGCCGTTCAACCACGCTGAGTAAACCAGGTGGTCAGACACGCCGGCTGCTGCGCTATCAGCAGCAGTTTGTGGGTACGGGCGAGTTGCTTAACCTGATACTCCAGGCGTGAAGCCGCAGCGCGGTCACCGGCAGGGCAGTGAAACATCAGCGTCAGCGGTCCTTTGCCGCGCAGCGAGCGGGCGCCGCGTCCCTGCTGATGCTGCAGCAGCCGGCGCGCCACATCGGTGGTAATTCCGGTATAGATCATCCCGGCAGCGGTTTGCAGCATATAAAGCTGCCAGTTCTGTTCCATTTCTCAGACCTCAAAACAAAGCACCAGCAGTGTAACGTGCCGCCGCGTTCACGGCTATGTGCAGGGAGCGACCTTTGTCCGATCTGTCTCATTTACTGCGCTACCTGAAGAAACAGCATGTGCTTTCGCTTTGTGCCAGCGCACCGGAAGAGCTGTGGTGCGCTAATTGCTACTATTTGTTTGATGAAGCACAGATGGCATTCTGGCTGATGAGCGACACCGCCACGCGTCACGGCACCATGATGCTGCATAACCCGCAGGTCGCAGGCACCATCAATGGCCAGCCGAAAAGTGTTCAGCTGCTTAAAGGCGTCCAGTATCGCGGACATATCCGGCTAAGTGAGGATGCGCAGGCGTTAAGCGCCTATCAGCGCCGTTTTCCGGTCGCAAAAAAAGTTACCGCACCCCTCTGGCAGCTCACGATAGATGAGCTGAAGATGACGGATAACACACTGGGTTTTGGCAAGAAAATCATCTGGCAGCGTATCGCATCATAAATACACCAGGGGCGCATGAATGCACCAGGGGCGCATGAATGCGCCCCCTACAATTGTAGGGGCGGCATTTATGCCGCCCTGGGTCAGGTATCGTGTAACTGTAGGGGCGGCATTCATGCCGCCCAGGGTCAGGTATATCGCATACACCAGGGGCGGCATAAATGCCGCCCCTGGGTGAGATGTATCGTGCCGCCCTGGATACTGCGGGCGGCCGGAATATTATGATGCGCTCAGGATGCGCAGCGATTCGCGGTTAAATGCCGGCAGATCTTCCGGGGTGCGGCTGGTGACCAGCTTGTCATCATCCACAACCACTTCTTTATCGTAAAAATCGGCACCCGCGTTACGCAGATCGATCGCAATCGCTTTCACACAGGTCATCTTGCGGCCGCGCACGCCGTTGGCGCTGATCAGCAGCTGCGGACCATGGCAAATAGCGAAAATCGGTTTGCCGCTGGCAACAAACTCTTTGGTGAAATTGACAAAGCGATCGTCACCGCGCAGTGCGTCGGGGGAGTGGCCGCCCGGCAGCAGCAGTGCATCAAATTCTGCTGCACTGACGTGATCGATATCTTTATCAATCTTCACTTCCGCTTTGCCCTGTTTACCTTTTACCGTTTTTCCTGCCTGCATCTCAATGGTGACCACTTCATGGCCCGCCTGGGTGTAAGCATCCGCTGGTGAGGTAAATTCAGAATCCTCAAAATCATCGGTGATCAGAACCGCTATTTTCTTGCCCATCTTCTCTTCTCCATGTGGTTCACGAACACAGGGTTCGTTGCATGAGTGACCTGACAAGTCTGGACGCTATTGGGTGAAACGCAAGCCCGACGGCGTAATGTCTTCCGCGGGCGGTGGCTGGCGTAACCACCAGATCTTTTGATTACGACTGCCGCGCCACTGCAGCCGTGCATCCTTTTCAGCCTCAACAAAGCGGCCATCAATCAGCACATCGATAGCGTCGAGTATCACCCGCTGAGCGGCAGAAAGCTCAGCCAGCTCATAGCCGGTCCAGAGCCAGATATCTTTACCGGGGCAGTCACGCCGCACGCGACGCACCAGCCGGCGAATATGCGGTACGTTGTGCGGATGCAGCGGATCGCCCCCGCTGAGCGATAAGCCCTGACGCGGTACGCGGGTATCGCTGAGATCGGCAATCAGCTGTTCTTCCATCTGCAGCGTAAAGGGTGTGCCCGTGTCGGTGCGCCAGGTGCGCGGGTTATAGCAGCCCCGGCACCGATGCTCGCACCCCGCGACAAACAGCGTGCAGCGCGTGCCCGGTCCGTTCACCACGTCAATGTCATAATAGCCATGGATACGCATCATTTCGGCAGCCTGCCACTCATGTGCTTCACGCGTCGCTGCACCTCCTGCTGTTTACCGGCATTGAAGGGACGGGCGTCCGGGCTGCCAAGATAACCGCAGACGCGGCGCGTGACGGAAACCCGGGCGGGGTCGCGATTGCCGCAGGCGGGACAGGTAAAGCCTTTGCTGGTGCAGCTGAACTCGCCGCTGAAGCCGCAGGCGTAGCACTCATCGATCGGCGTATTGGTGCCGTAATAGGGCACGCGGTGATAGCTGTAGTCCCAGACGTCTTCCAGCGCTTTTAGATTGTGCTGCAGGCTGGGATATTCGCCGTAACAGATAAAGCCGCCGCTGCTGATCGCCGGATAGGGCGCTTCAAAATCAATTTTGTCGTACGGATTCACCTTCTTCTCTACATCGAGGTGGAAGCTGTTGGTGTAGTAGCCTTTATCTGTCACGCCCGGAACCACACCAAATTCCGCTGCATCGAGGCGACAGAAGCGATCGCACAGGTTTTCGCTCGGCGTGCTGTAGAGGCTAAAGCCGTAGCCGCTCTCCGCTTTCCACGCGCTGGCCGCCGCGCGCAGGCGGGAAACAATCGCCACGCCTTTTGCCTGCAGCGCGGGCGAATCGTAAGGGTGCTGCGCATTACCGCTCAGCGCATTCAGCGTCTCATGCAGACCAATAAAGCCAAGCGAAACCGACGCGCGTCCGTTGCGGAACAGAACGCCAATCTCTTCATCCGCCTGCAGCCGTATGCCGCATGCCCCCTCCATGTAAAGAATCGGCGCCACGCGCGCTTTGGTGCGTTCAAGACGCGCGATACGCGTCATCAGGGCCTGCTTTGTCAGCGCCAGCCGCTTATCGAGCAGTTGCCAGAAGCGAGCGTCATCTCCCTGCGCCTCCAGCGCAATGCGCGGCAGATTGATCGTCACCACGCCGAGGTTGCAGCGCCCGTCATGAACCGGTTCTCCCTGCATGTCATAGCGGTCGAGAAAGCTGCGGCAGCCCATCGGCGTTTTAAATGAGCCGGTCACCGCCACAACCTGATCATAATTGAGGATATCGGGATACATACGTTTAGCGGCGCAGCGCAGCGCCAGCTGTTTAATATCGTAATTTATGTCGCCCGGTCGACGGTTAATCCCTTCGCGGATGGCAAAAACCAGCTTGGGAAATACCGCCGTTTTATGGTTTTTACCCAGCCCGGCGATGCGGTTGTGCAGAATCGCCCGCTGGATCATGCGCGCAGCTTCGCAGGTGCCAAGCCCGAAGCCAAAGGTCACAAACGGGGTCTGGCCGTTGGCGGTGTGCAGCGTATTAACTTCATATTCCAGCGACTGAAACGCGTCAAAGCACTCTTTTTCAGTGCGTTCCCGGGCATACTCCTCCGCGCGGGCGATCTGCCACGCCGCTGCGACCTGCCGATGCTTCGCCATGCTTAATTCCACAAACGGCGCCAGCACTTCATCAATGCGGTTAAGCGTCGTGCCGCCATAAATATGGCTGGCGACCTGCGCGATGATCTGCGCGGTGACGGCGGTGGCGGTGGCGATCGATTTCGGCGGCTCGATCTCCGCATTGCCCATTTTGAAGCCCCGGGTCAGCATGCCGCGCAGGTCGACCAGCATGCAGTTGAACATCGGGAAAAAGGGGGCGTAATCGAGATCGTGATAGTGGATCTCGCCGCGCTCATGCGCCTCAGCCACCGCACGCGGCAGCAGATGCTGCTGCGCATAATGTTTTGCCACGATGCCCGCCAGCAGGTCGCGCTGGGTCGGGATGACGTTACTGTCTTTGTTCGCATTCTCATGCAGCAGCGCGGTGTCGGTCTGCTCCACCAGCCCCCTGATCGCGTGATGAAGCCGGCTGCGCTGCTCGCGCGCCCGATCCCGGTCGTGGCGATACTCAATCCATGCGCGCGCCACCGCCGGTTTACCGGCATGCATCAGCGCCTCTTCCGCCGCCAGCTGGATCTCATGGATATCGACTTCCGCGCGCGCGGCCAGCTGCTGACCAATCTGCTCAGCCAGCGCCCGGCACCAGGCGGGATCGTACTGCGCCACTGCCTCTGCCGCCGCCGCAATGGCCTGTTCAATACGCTGTATATCAAAGGGGACTCTGCAGCCGTCGCGTTTTATAACCGTCGTCGCCATTCACCACTCCTGAGCTATATATAGATATTTCAGGTAGTGTAATGACTATATGTTGTGTCCGGGGCGGGATTAATTGCGTATGGCTTGATATGCCGCAAGGAAGTGGTGAGTCCCCCCTCCCGGTCGGGAGAGGGGCAGGGGATCAGCGACGTATGGCGATCGCTTCAATCTCAATTTTGACATCTTTAGGCAGGCGGGCGACCTCCACGCAGGAGCGTGCCGGGAAGCTGGCCTGATGCTCAGTAAAAAACGCCTCGTAAGTAGCGTTAACCGTGGCGAAGTCGTTGAGATCTTTGACAAAGACCGTGGTTTTGACAATGTCGCCAACCTGCAGACCGGCTGCTTCAACAATCGCCTTTACATTCTCCAGCGACTGGCGCGCCTGGGCTGCCACGTCATCGGCGACCGCGCCGGTTGCCGGATCGACCGGGATCTGTCCGGAGGTGATAATCATGCTGCCGAGATCCACGCCCTGCACATAGGGACCGATAGCGGCGGGAGCCTGTTCCGTACTGATTTCGCGAGACATCGTTTCTCCTCAGAAGTGCGCGGCCAGCGGGACGCCCGCCGCGTAAGCAAGGGTTCCCATTATAGGGAGCGGTCAGATGATTACCAGTGACCCAGCACCACATGGCGGGCAAACGACTTCTCACAATATTTACACTGCAGGTGGATATCATCTTCACGCTGCTTTACCGCAAAGCTGGAAAAAACCGGCTCGCTGCGGCTGATACAGTTGCTGTTCGGGCAGGTCAGCACCTGCTCAATGCGCGCCGGCAGCGTTGGGGTAATTTTGGCGACTACCTCATACTCTTCGATACGGTTTACCGTGGCGTGCGGCGCGTAAAACGCCAGCTGATTGATCTGATCCTCAGTAAGAAAAGTGTTCTCGATTTTGATCAGATCTTTACGTCCCATCTCGCCGGAAGGAAGGTTAAGGCCGATGGTAATGCGCTGATCGGTTTCCGTCAGGCGGAACAGCGACAGCAGCGTAAATCCCGTCTGGGCGGGAATATGATCGATTACCGTGCCGCGTTTAATCGCTTCTACCTGCAGTTTATTATCCTGGGTCATGATCGTCGGCTCCTTAGTCTGTCAGTTCGCTATTCAGTACCAGCGCCAGAAGCGCCTGGCGGGCAAAAATGCCGTTACCTGCCTGCTGGAAATACCAGGCGTGGGGCGTGCTGTCGACGTCGGTGGCGATCTCATCCACGCGCGGCAGCGGATGCAGCACCTTCATATTGCCGCGCGCGCCGTGCAGATCGGCGGCGCGCAGAATGAACTGTGCCTTAACGTTGGCGTACTCTGACGGATCGAGACGCTCTTTCTGAACACGTGTCATATAAAGAATGTCGAGTTCAGGCAGCACCTCTTCAATGCTGTCATGCCGCGTCCAGACGATGTTCTGTTCATCCAGCATATCGGTGATATAGGCAGGCATGGCGAGCGCAGACGGGGCGATAAAGTAGAAACGGTTGCCGGTGAATTTCGCCAGCGCCTGCGTAAGCGAATGCACGGTGCGGCCATATTTCAGATCGCCGACCATCGCGACGCTGAGATTATCCAGCCGCCCCTGCGTTTCACGAATGGTAAAGAGATCGAGCAGGGTTTGCGTCGGGTGCTGATTCGCACCATCGCCGGCGTTGAGGATCGGTACGCCGCCGGAAAATTCCGTGGCCAGACGCGCCGCACCCTCCTGCGGATGGCGCATCACGATAGCGTCAACGTAGGTGCCGATGACGGAAATGGTGTCGGCCAGCGTTTCGCCTTTTTTGCCCAGCGAGGTATTACCGCCGTCGGCGAACCCGACCACCGATGCGCCCAGGCGATGCATCGCCGTCTCAAACGAGAGGCGGGTCCGGGTAGAGGCTTCGAAAAAACAGCTGGCAATCACATTATGCTTCAGCAGCTCAGGCTGCGGCTGCGCCTTAAGCCGGGCAGCGGTGTGCAGCACCAGCTCCAGTTCATCGCGATTGAAATCGTTGATGGAAATGATGTGTTTGCGATATAGCGGGTTAGCCATAGCTTTCTCCTCAATGCTGCCGGATAGCGGACAAAAAAAAGCCCCTTTACAGGGGCTTTATTACGATCGGTGAATAGCGGAAAGAAACAGCGGTGCCGCCTGCGTTCAGGCGGACGGGAGCGGCAAAATGTGGCTGGCGCTGTGGCATATTTCCTCCGGCAAATTGTGGCGCATTATACGCATTCGCGGGCGGGCAGCAAGCGCTAAGTAAACGTTTGCCTGGCGTTAATCAGCGCTGAGCCAGCGTAGCCACCATCACCGCTTTGATGGTGTGCATGCGATTTTCCGCCTGATCGAATACGACGCTGTGCGCCGACTCAAATACCTCGTCGCTGACTTCCATTCCCTCTTCCAGCCCGTACTGCGCCGCCAGCTGCTGGCCCAGCGTGGTTTTGTCATCGTGAAAAGCGGGCAGGCAGTGCAGAAACTTCACCTGCGGATTACCGGTCAGCGCCAGCATCGCGCTGTTAACCTGATAGGGGCGCAGCAGAGCGATACGCTCTTCCCACACCGATTTCGCCTCGCCCATTGAGACCCAGACGTCAGTATAGATAAAGTCTGCGCCCTGTACGCCTTCGGCGATATTCTCCGTCAGCGTAATTTTGCCGCCGGTTTGCGCCGCCGCGGCCCGGCACGTCTCTACCAGCCCGCTTTCCGGCCAGCACGCCTCAGGCGCTACCAGACGCAAATCGAGCCCCGTCAGCGCGGCGGCCTCCAGCATGCTGTTGCCCATGTTATTGCGCGCGTCGCCCACATACACCAGCGTCATGTCGCTCAGCGCTTTGCCCGGCAGCTGCTCCTGCATCGTAAGCAGATCGGCCAGCAGCTGCGTAGGGTGAAACTCATCGGTCAGACCGTTCCACACCGGCACACCGGCGTGTTCAGCCAGGGTTTCCACCAATGCCTGACCATAGCCGCGATACTGAATACCGTCATAGAAGCGTCCCAGCACCCGGGCGGTGTCTTTCATCGACTCTTTATGACCAATCTGACTGCCGCCTGGCCCGAGATAGGTCACGTTTGCACCCTGATCGTAAGCGGCAACTTCGAAAGAGCATCGGGTACGGGTCGAGTCTTTTTCGAAGATGAGCGCAATATTTTTGCCGGTAAGGTAGCGCGGTTCACTGCCGCTTTTTTTGGCCTGCTTCAATTCAGCGGCCAGCGACAGCAGGCTGGCGATCTCTGCCGGAGTAAAATCCAGCAACCGCAGGAAATGTTTCGAATATAACTGGCTCATGCTTTGCTCCGTAAGCTGCTTAATAATGAATTAAAATTCAATTTAATGGTATGAATATTCATTTTCAAGCCCGGCGCAAATAAACTTTCTGTTTTGTGTAGTGGCGCGCGAGGCAGTATGGGAAAATAATTGCATTCACTGCCACCATTTTGAGGACTCACCCATGGCATACGAAGCATTGCTGGAAGAACAGCGCGAAGAGACGCGTCTGATCATCGAAGAGCTGCTGGATGACGGAAGCGATCCGGACGCGCTCTACACCATTGAACATCATCTCTCCTGCAACAACTTCGACTCGCTGGAAAAAGCGGCAGTTGATGCGTTTAAGCTGGGCTATGAAGTCACCGAGCCGGAAGAGCTGGAGCTGGAAGATGGCACCACGGTAATGTGTGTGGATATCCTCAGCGAATCCGCGCTGAAACCTGAACTGATCGATGCGCAGGTTGAGCAGCTGGTGAACCTGGTGGGCAAATATAACGTCGATTATGACGGCTGGGGCACCTACTTCGAAGATCCCAACGCGGAAGATGACGAAGACGAAGATGAAGAGATGGATGATGACGGCGAGGATAACGGCGTCCGTCACTGATCGTACCGGGCGGCGCACGCTGCCCGTTTTACTTACCTGCCCGTAAAGACCACCGATGAATTACGCCCCGCTATTAGCACCTATTCACCAGTTCCTGCACTGCCGCACACCTGAGGCGTGGATCGCAGAGGCGCGCAAGCCGGAAAACCTCACGCTGTTGCTGACCGATCACATGGTATGTGAGCTGAAAGCGGCGCAGACCGCCGTATGGCTGATCCGTAAATATGTGGCGGATAAACCGAGCGGCGAGGCGATTCTGGCGTGGCTCGAACCTTATGAGGCGTTTGTCTTTGGCGAAGCGCACAGCAGCGACTTCATCAATGCGCATAAAAACCTGACCAAAAGCGTTATCGTGCGCAACGAACTGCCGTGGGCGGATGAGATGGTGGAGAAGATGGTGCTGCTAATCAAAGAGGAACTGCACCACTTTTATCAGGTATGGGAGATCATGCAGGCGCGCGGTCTGATTTACCGCAAAATCACCGCCAGCCGCTACGCAAAAGGGCTGCTGCGGGAGGTCACCACCCATGAGCCCGATACGCTGGTGGATAAACTGATTTGCGGCGCCTATATTGAAGCGCGCTCCTGCGAACGGTTTGCCAGCCTGGCACCACATCTGGATGCGCAGCTGGAGAAGTTCTATATCTCGCTGCTGCGTTCAGAAGCGCGTCACTATCAGGACTACCTGGCGCTGGCAGCGCAGATCTCACCGCGCGATATTACACCGCGCGTGCAGGCGATCGGCGCAGCGGAAGCGCGCCTGATCGGCGAGCCGGATACGGAACTGCGCTTTCACAGCGGCGTGCCCGCATTCTGAGTGCGGGCATTTACGCCAGCATTTTAAGCATCCGCACTTCGCAATCCACGTGACCGGTACAGCCCATGGCGCGGTCAATGTGCGTAAATCCCAGCGCTTCATAAAGCGCAATCGCCCGCGTCAGGCTGGCGGTGGTCTCCAGATAGCAGCGGCGGAACCCCTGCGCCTGCGCAAACGCCAGCGCGCGCAGCGCCAGTTCACGCGCCAGACCGAGCCCGCGCACCTGCGGCAGAAAATACATCTTCTGGAGTTCGCAGATATCAGGCGCGCTGCACGCCAGCGGCGCAATGCCGCCGCCGCCCACGACGCTGCCTTCCAGCTCCACGATCCAGTAGGCGCTACCTGGGACGCTGTAGAGTTCAAACAGGCTATCAAGCTGAGGATCGGCGACGGTATAGCCTTTATCCGCGGTCAGGCCAAACTCGGCTGACACCGTGCGGATCACCTGTGCAATCGGCAGGTTGTCCGCGGCGCAGATCGGGCGGACCTGCAGATTCAGTGAGGTGAGGGTGCTCATGGCAGAATTCCGGTGATAAAAAAGCCGGGCAGAGCCCGGCTTCGGTTAACGAACAGGTCTTAAGCGATTACAATGCCGCAATCACGCCCTGCTGTTCAATCAGTTTTGCTTTTGACTGCTCCATCTCCGCCACGCGCTCGCGCTCTTTCGCGACCACCGCTTCCGGAGCGCGCGACACAAAGCCTTCGTTCGCCAGCTTGGTCTGGATCTTCTCAATCTCAACATCCAGCTTCAGCAGCTCTTTTGCCAGACGCTCCAGCTCCGCCTCTTTGTTGACCAGATCGGCCATCGGGATCAGCAGCTCTGCGCCCTCGACGATCTTGGTCACAGAGACCGGGCCTTTGTCGCCCGCCGGCAGGATCGTCAGGCTCGCGAGACGCGCCAGACGGGAGAGGAAGTTGCGGTTCTCTTCCACGCGACGCTGTGCATCAGCGGAGCAGTCGCGCAGCAGCACATCCAGCGGCTTGCTCGGCGCAATGTTCATCTCAGCACGAATATTACGCACTGCCACAATCGCCTGCTTCATCCACTCGATATCAGCCTGCGCTGCTGCATCCTCATTCGCCACCTCATACTGCGGGAACGGCTGCAGCATAATGGTGTCGTGATCGATGTTTTTCAGCACTTTTACGCGCTGCCAGATAGTTTCCGTAATAAACGGAATAATCGGGTGTGCCAGACGCAGCAGGGCTTCCAGCACCGTTACCAGCGTGTTGCGCGTGCCGCGCAGCTCCGCTTCGCTGCCGCTGTTCATCACCGGCTTGGTCAGCTCCAGATACCAGTCGCAGAACTGGTTCCAGGTGAAGTCATACAGAATATTGGCCGCGATATCGAAGCGATAGCTGTCCAGCGCCTCACGGTACGCTTTCACCGTGCGGTTAAACTCGCTCAGGATCCAGCGATCCGCCAGCGACAGCTTCAATTCGCCACCCTGCTGGCCGCAATCCTGCTCTTCGGTATTCATCAGCACAAAGCGGCTGGCGTTCCACAGCTTATTACAGAAGTTGCGATAGCCTTCAAGACGCTTCATATCCCAGTTGATATCGCGCCCGGTTGAGGCCAGCGCGGCCAGCGTAAAGCGCAGGGCGTCAGTGCCTGAGGGCACGATGCCTTCCGGGAACTGCTTCTCGGTACGCTTGCGGATTTTTTCCGCCAGCTGCGGCTGCATCATGTTGCCGGTACGTTTCTCCAGCAGCGCTTCCAGCGAAATCCCATCAACCATATCGAGCGGATCGATGACGTTGCCTTTCGACTTCGACATCTTCTGTCCCTCTTCATCGCGGATCAGACCGGTCATATAGACGGTCTTAAACGGCACCTGCGGCTTGCCGTTTTCATCTTTGATAAAGTGCATGGTCAGCATGATCATGCGCGCGATCCAGAAGAAGATAATGTCGAAGCCGCTCACCAGCACGCTGGTCGGGTGGAAGGTGCGCAGCGCTTCGGTGTTCTCTGGCCAGCCAAGGGTAGAGAAGGTCCACAGGCCGGAGGAGAACCAGGTGTCCAGCACGTCATCATCCTGACGCAGCGCCACGTCTGCAGCCAGGTTATTTTCCTGACGCACTTCTTCTTCAGTGCGGCCGACATAGACGTTGCCGTCGTTGTCATACCACGCCGGAATGCGATGACCCCACCAGAGCTGGCGTGAAATACACCAGTCCTGAATATCGCGCATCCAGGAGAAGTACATATTTTCATACTGCTTCGGTACAAACTGGATATCGCCGTTCTCTACCGCTTCTACCGCAACTTTCGCCAGCGGGGCGGTACGCACGTACCACTGATCGGTCAGCATCGGCTCAATCACCACGCCGCCGCGATCGCCGTACGGCACCGTCAGGTCGTGTGGCTTGATCTCATCCAGCAGGCCCGCTTCATCCACGGCAGCGACAATCGCTTTACGCGCGGCAAAGCGCTCCATACCCTGAAACGCCGCCGGGATTTCATCGGAGCAGGCGGAGCTCGCTTCACCGTTGGTATCGAACACCTCGGCACGGCTGCGGATATCGCCGTCAAAGGTCAGAATGTTGATCATCGGCAGCTTGTGACGACGACCCACTTCATAGTCGTTGAAATCGTGCGCCGGGGTGATCTTCACGCAGCCGGTGCCTTTTTCCATATCGGCGTGCTCATCACCCACGATCGGAATGCGACGATCCACCAGCGGCAGGATCAGCTCTTTGCCGATCAGATCTTTATAGCGTGGATCTTCCGGATTGACGGCAACGCCGGTATCGCCCAGCAGGGTTTCCGGACGGGTGGTGGCGACAACCAGATAATCTTTGCCGTCTGCCGTGGTCGCGCCATCCGCCAGCGGATAGCGGATATGCCACATCGAGCCTTTGCTTTCGCGGTTTTCTACTTCCAGATCGGAGATAGCGGTGCGCAGTTTAGGGTCCCAGTTTACCAGGCGTTTGCCACGGTAGATCAGGTTCTCTTTATAGAGGCGCACAAAGACTTCTTTCACCGCATTTGAGAGGCCGTCATCCATGGTGAAGCGCTCGCGCTCCCAGTCCACAGAGTTGCCGAGGCGGCGCATCTGGCGGGTAATGGTGCCGCCTGATTCCGCTTTCCACTCCCAGATTTTATCGATAAAGGCGTCACGACCATAATCCTGGCGCGTTTTTCCCTCTTCGGCGGCGATCTTACGCTCCACAACCATCTGCGTTGCGATACCGGCATGGTCAGTGCCCGCCTGCCACAGGGTATTTTTACCCTGCATGCGCTGGTAGCGGATCATGGTATCCATAATGGTCTGCTGGAAGGCGTGACCCATATGCAAGCTGCCGGTGACGTTCGGCGGCGGGATCATGATGCAAAAGCTTTCCTGGCTGGTGTCGCCATTAGGTTTAAAGTAGCCCTGCTGTTCCCAGTGCTCGTAGAGCGGCTGCTCGATATCTTGCGGGTTATATGTCTTGTCCATTTCTGCTATGTCGTTTGCGGCGGGGGGGGTGGCGCCGTTTTCAGTTGGAAACCAACGCTGCGATAGGCTTTATAGCGATCGCGCGCCGGTTGTTTCAGGGATTCTTCATACGGTACGAAGTCTATCACTTCATGGAAAGCGGTGGCAAAATCTGCGAATGCCGGCAGCAGGCTGATCAGCAAATCGCGCGGCGCACTGCTGCGGCGCTGCGGCCAGGCAAGCTCTACCGGCGCACCGTAGCGCGGGCCTTCACCTGCCAGATTATGCGGCACAAAGGCGTTAGCCGGGCGCTGCCACAGCGCTTCATCAAGCCGGTTCGCCTGCGCTTCGCTTTCACAGGCGATCAGGATACGTTTGCCTTCACGCCAGCGGGTAGCAGCCAGATCGCACACCAGCGCTTCAATAGCGCTAAGGCCATCACTGGCGCTTTCTGACTCTAAAACATAGAAGGTGGCGTTTTTCATGGCGGGCTCAATTCCATCAGTAACAACAGAGAGCATTGTGCGTCAGCGCGCGGCGTGCGTCCAACATTAAGGCCGATATCAGCAGCAGGAATGTTGTTGATGGCGTCATCACGGGAAAAAACGCCGCCGTAGGGGGCGCATTTATGCGCCCCTGGTCAAACACCGCACCGTATTGAACGTCATCACGTCCCGTACGCGTATCAACCCGGGCGCCATGAATGGCGCCCCTACGGGGAGATATACCACCGTAGGGGGCGCATTTATGCGCCCCTGGCCAAACCGATGCGCTCCTGCTCAATAACCGTACCGTTTGAACGTACGATACCGGTTAATCGTCGCCGTTCAGACCCGCACGGTTCAGCAGGAACTGAGAGAGCATCGGCACCGGACGACCGGTAGCGCCTTTGGCTTTACCGGAGCGCCATGCGGTGCCGGCGATATCGAGGTGCGCCCAGTTATATTTGCGTGCAAAACGCGCCAGGAAGCAGGCGGCCGTAATCGCACCGCCCGGACGTCCGCCGATATTCGCCATATCGGCAAAGTTCGACTCCAGCTGCTCCTGATACTCATCGGCCATCGGCAGCCGCCACGCGCGGTCGCCTGACTGTTCAGAAGCGCTGATCAGCTCATGCGCCAGCGGGTTGTGATTCGAAAGCAGGCCGCTGACGTGATGACCCAGCGCAATCACGCAGGCACCGGTCAGGGTCGCCACGTCAATTACCACTTCAGGCTCAAAACGTTCAACGTAGGTGAGGGCGTCGCACAGCACCAGACGACCTTCAGCATCGGTATTCAGCACCTCAACCGTCTGGCCTGACATTGTGGTCAGAACATCGCCCGGGCGCATTGCGCGGCCATCCGGCATATTTTCACAGCCCACCAGCACGCCCACAACGTTCAGCGGCAGATTGAGCTCTGCCACCATGCGCATTACGCCATAGACCGAGGCCGCGCCGCACATATCATATTTCATCTCATCCATGCCCTCAGCAGGCTTGATGGAGATGCCGCCGGCGTCAAAGGTCAGCCCTTTACCCACCAGCACGATAGGACGCGCGTCCGGATCGCTGTTGCCTTTGTACTCAATGACCGACATCAGCGACTCATTGTGCGAACCGGCACCGACCGCAAGATAGGCATTCATGCCCAGCTCTTTCATCTGCTGTTCGCCGATAACACGGGTCGTAACATTTTTGCTGTAAGCGTCCGCCAGCTGGCGTGCCTGCGAAGCGAGATAGGCCGCATTACAGATATTTGGCGGCATATTGCTGAGATCTTTTGCCGCTTTCACGCCGGCTGCTACGGCAAGGCCATGCTGAATAGCGCGCTCACCGCTGGTGAGTTCGCGGCGCGTAGGAACGTTGAACACCAGCTTGCGCAGCGGACGACGCGGCTCAACTTTATTGCTTTTCAGCTGATCAAAGTTGTAGAGCGCCTCTTTCGAGGTTTCGATAGCCTGGCGCACTTTCCAGTAGGTGTTGCGGCCTTTAACATGCAGTTCGGTCAGGAAGCAGACCGCTTCCATTGAGCCGGTGTCATTCAGCGTATTAATGGTCTTCTGGATCACCTGCTTATACTGACGCTCGTCCAGCTCGCGCTCTTTGCCGCAGCCAATCAGCAGAATACGTTCAGAGAGAATATTCGGCACATGGTGCAGCAGCAGCGTCTGGCCGACTTTGCCCTCCAGTTCGCCGCGGCGCAGCAGCGCACTGATATAGCCGTCGCTGATTTTATCCAGCTGTTCGGCAATAGGCGATAAACGGCGCGGCTCAAAAACGCCTACAACAATGCAGGCGCTCCGCTGTTTTTCCGGGCTGCCGCTTTTTACACTGAACTCCATGCACTCTCCTGAATCTTAAAGACAACGGCCGTAGCTGTCGTTAGAATGTAGCGCGTTCGTCACCCATTATTTGGCGCGACGCCATGACAATTTAACGCCGCTGGTCATAATGAGTGGGGTGACTATGTGATGTTTTTTCACCACCCTGACGCATTAACAGACCATTTTAGCGACCAATATGGCCATTGATGAAGAAAAATGGCTGATAAGCGTTGAAACTAGCGATTTTCCTGCAAAAAGACAAGTTTTCACAGGCGTACTAAGCGTGATCATTATTAGATATCTGGTTCGGGAAACGCTCAAAAGCCAGCTGGCTATCCTGTTTATCCTGCTGCTAATCTTCTTTTGCCAGAAGTTAGTCAGGATCTTAGGGGCGGCGGTGGATGGCGAAATCCCCACAAATCTGGTTCTGACCTTGTTAGGACTCGGTGTGCCTGAAATGGCGCAACTTATATTACCCTTAAGTCTGTTTCTGGCGATTTTAATGACGCTGGGTCGGCTATACACCGAAAGTGAAATTACGGTGATGCACGCCTGCGGCCTGGGTAAAGGGTTACTGGTTAAAGCAGCGATGATCCTGATGCTGATGACCTCGCTGGTGGCGGCGGTCAACGTGATCTGGCTCGGTCCCTGGTCATCGCGTTACCAGGATGAGGTTACGCAGAATGCCAAAGCTAACCCGGGCGCCGCTGCGCTGGCCGCAGGCCAGTTCCAGACCTCCAGCGACGGCAATACCGTGCTGTTTGTCGAGGATGTGAAAGGCAATACCTTTGGCAACGTGTTCCTGGCGCAGCTGCGGCCTAAGGGCAATGCGCGTCCGTCGGTGGTGCTGGCGGACAGCGGCCATATGGAGCAGCGCAAGGATGGCTCGCAGGTGGTGACGCTGGATAAAGGCACCCGCTTTGAGGGTACCGCGCTGCTGCGTGATTTCCGCATCACTGACTTTGTGAACTATCAGGCGGTGGTAGGCTATAAAGAAGCGACGCTCGATCCTAACGATGCCGATCAGGCCGATCTGCTTACGCTCATCAACACCAAAACGCCGCAGTTCCAGGCTGAGCTGCACTGGCGCCTGACGCTGGTCTTCTCGGTGCTGATTATGGCGCTGATGGTCGTGCCGCTTAGCGTGGTCAATCCACGTCAGGGCCGCGTATTGTCGATGCTGCCTGCGATGCTGCTCTATCTGATCTTCTTCCTGCTGCAGAGTTCGCTGCGCTCCAATGCGGCTAAAGGCCGCTTCGATCCGGCTATCTGGATGTGGACCGTCAACATTGCGTATCTGGCACTGGCGGTGGCGCTTAACGCCTGGGATACCGTGCCGATGCGACGTCTGCGGGCGCGTTTCAGCCGCGGAGGGTCAGTGTGATGTTTAAGGTTCTTGACCGCTATATCGGTAAAACCATTTTTAACACCATCATGATGACGCTGTTCATGCTGGTGTCGCTGTCGGGCATTATCAAGTTTGTCGATCAGCTGCGTAAAACCGGGCAGGGCGCGTATTCTGCGCTGGATGCGGGCTACTACACTCTGCTGAGCGTGCCGAAAGATATCGAGATCTTCTTCCCGATGGCGGCACTGCTTGGCGCGCTGCTTGGCCTCGGCACGCTGGCTCAGCGCAGCGAGCTGGTGGTGATGCAGGCGTCCGGCTTTACCCGCCTGCAGGTGGCGCTCTCCGTCATGAAAACCGCGATCCCGCTGGTGCTGCTGACCATGGCCGTTGGCGAGTTTGTGGCGC
The DNA here is from genome assembly GCF_057197005.1 of Pantoea sp. SYBGC1. Classification (NCBI taxonomy): domain Bacteria; kingdom Pseudomonadati; phylum Pseudomonadota; class Gammaproteobacteria; order Enterobacterales; family Erwiniaceae; genus Pantoea; species Pantoea sp. SYBGC1. The sequence continues at coordinate 237,537 of NZ_JBXUNM010000004.1, read as the reverse complement.
CGCAGGGCGAGCAGATGGCGCGTAATTTCCGCGCGCAGCAGCTTTACGGCGGGTCGCTGGTCTCCACGCAGAATGGCCTCTGGGCGAAGGATGGCAACGACTTTATCTATATCGAACGCATCAAGGGTGATAACGAGATTGATGGGGTCAGCATCTACCGCTTTAACGACGCCCGCCGTCTGCAGAGCGTGCGCTATGCGGCCACCGCGACCTGGGATCAGGCGCGTAAGCGCTGGGAGCTGGCGCAGGTGGATGAGTCAGACCTCACCGATCCAAAGCAGATCACCGGTTCGCAGAGCCTGAACGGCGAGTGGAAAACTAACCTGACGCCAGACAAGCTGGGCGTGGTGGCGCTGGATCCGGACGCGCTCTCCATCAGCGGCCTGTATAACTACAGTAAATATCTGAAGCAGAGCGGGCAGGAGTCAGGTCGTTATCAGCTCAATATGTGGGGTAAAATCTTCCAGCCGCTTTCGGTAGCGGTCATGATGCTGATGGCGCTCTCCTTTATCTTCGGACCGCTGCGCAGCGTATCGATGGGCGTGCGCGTGGTGACGGGTATCAGCTTCGGCTTCCTGTTCTACGTGCTGGATCAGATTTTTGGTCCGCTGAGCCTGGTCTACGGCCTGCCGCCAATATTAGGGGCAATCCTGCCCAGCGGCGCTTTCTTCGCTATCAGTCTCTATCTGCTGCTGAAACGACGTTAAGCGGGAGAGATCCAGGGGCGCATAAATACGCCAGGGCCTCATGAATGAGGCCCCTACAGATAAACGCAGGGCGCCATTTATGGCGCCCTGATTCTTTGGTAATCGGCCTGGACCAGGGGCGCATGAATGCGCCCCCTACGTTATCCTGTAGGGGCGCCATTCATGGCGCCCTGGTTATTTATGGCATTCCGATTTTCTGGTATTCGGCCTGGACCAGGGGCGCATTAATGCGCCCCCTACGTTATCCTGTAGGGGCGCCATTCATGGCGCCCTGGTTATTTATGGCACCCCGATTTTTTGGTATTCGGCCTGAACCAGGGCCTCATTAATGAGGCCCCTACAGGGTGGATAACGTAGGGGCGCCATTCATGGCGCCCTGGGTTACTCATGGCGCCCTGGATCCCCCTCTGCGGTTCAGGGCAGGGTCTGCAGAAGCGCGGGCAACTGCGACAGCAGATAGAGCAGCAGGCCGATGGTGCCGCCGACCAGCGTGCCGTTGATGCGGATAAACTGCAGATCGCGGCCGATATTCAGCTCAATCTGCTGCGACATATCGCGTGCATCCCAGCTTTTTACCGTATCGCTGATATGACGCGTCAGAAAAGCAGCAAACTCCGGGGCCACGCTGCGCGCCGCATCCTCCAGATGCTGATTCATCGAGCTGCGTAACGCCTCATCGGCCAGCAGGGTCTCTCCCAGCCACAGCGCCGCCAGCCGCACCCGCTCCTGTACGCGGGAATCGTCGCTGCTGAGATCGCGCTTCAGCCAGGCGCGCAGATCCTGCCACAGCTCACCGATATAGCGATTCAGCGACTCATCCTCTTTCAGCCACTGCTTCACTGACTCCGCGCGCGCTGTCATCTCCGGATCGCTTTTCAGCCGGTCAATCAACCGCTGCACCGCGCGATTAAAGCCGAGACGCAGCTCGTGCCCCTGATCGCGTGCCACGTCGTCGAGAATGGAATCTACCGCGTTAGCGACCAGCGTGGCGCTGTGTTCACCCAGCCACTCGGTCGGCAGCACTTTGGCTTTGACCGGATGCTCACGCTTCAGCCAGCGCACAATCTGCAGCGCGATAAACTCACGCGTGCCGGGCTTATGCAGCAGCAGCAGCAGCTGTTCGATGGCCGCATCCAGCAGCGCCTGATGGCGGTTATTTTTGGTCAGACTGTCGAGGATCATCGCACTGGACTGCGTGAGATCGACCTTATCCAGCGCGCGGTGCACGGCGCGCCGCATAAACTGCTGAATGCGGGCATCGTCAGTGAGATCGAGAAAACCGCGCATAACCTGCAGCAGATGACGCCCTACGCGATCGGCGTTGCCCGGCGCGTTCAGCCACTGCGCCAGCAGCTGTGCCGGATTGTTGCGGCGGATCAGCGCCAGCAGCGAATCGGTATCGAGAAACTTCTCCTGCACAAAGCGACCGAGGTTTTCGCCGATGCGATCTTTATTACGCGGAATAATCGCCGTATGGCGCGCAATCAGCGGCAGCGGTACGCGGCGAAACAGGGCCACCACCGCAAACCAGTCGGCCAGTGCGCCGACCATAGCCGCTTCAGCGATCGCTTTAACGCCCAGCACCCAGAAATTAGCGGGCAGAAACAGCGTAACGATAAAGGTTGCCGCTGCCGCCAGCAGCAGCGCCAGCGCCAGCTGTTTGCTGCGCTTCAGTTGTTGATATTTATCCATTATCCGATCTTAGCAGAGAGTCCTTAACGGCGGCGCCCGCCGAGCAGGCTGCCCAGCATGCCGCGCACGATCTGGCTGGTGACCTGGCGCGCTGCGCTGCGGGCCACGCTCTGAACCACGCCGTCGCGTTTACCGCCGCGCGGTCCGGTCGTGCCAAACAGAATATCTTTCAGACCGCCAAGAATGCCGCTGTCTACCTTCACGTCAGCGCCTTTAACGCCCGGCGCCGCTGACTGCTGCGGCGCGGCGGCGATCCCCTGCTGCAGGCGCTCAAACGCCGACTCGCGATCAACCTCATCATCATATTTGCCATAAAGCGGCGAGTGGTTGATCAGAACGTTGCGCTCATCCTGCGTCAGCGGCCCCATGCGTGAGCCGGGGGCGATCACCATAGCGCGTTCCACGATGGATGGACTGCCTTTCTCATCGAGGAAAGAGATCAGCGCCTCACCGGTGCCGAGCGCCTGAAGCGCCGCGACGGCATCAAACGCCGGGTTGGCGCGCAGGGTCTCAGCGGCACTTTTCACCGCTTTCTGATCGCGCGGCGTGAAAGCGCGCAGGGCGTGCTGCACGCGATTGCCGAGCTGGCCTAATACCTTGTCCGGAATATCTGACGGGTTCTGCGTCACGAACCAGACGCCCACGCCTTTGGAGCGGATCAGGCGGATGACCTGCTCAATCTTTTCCAGCAGTACGGGCGGTGCATCACTGAACAGCAGATGCGCCTCATCAAAGAAGAAGACCATTTTTGGCTTATCCAGGTCGCCCGCTTCCGGCAGCTGCTCATAGAGTTCCGCCAGCAGCCACAGCAGGCTGGTGGCGTAGAGTTTCGGCATCTGATAGAGCTGTTCTGCTGCGAGAATATTGATATAGCCGCGGCCCTGCGCATCGCAGCGTATCCAGTCGCGGATATCGAGCATCGGCTCACCAAAGAAATGCTCCGCTCCCTGCTGCTCCAGCGCCAGCAGGCCGCGCTGAATCGCCCCCACTGATGCGCTGCTGATGTTGCCATACTGCGTCTGAAAGGCTTTGGCGTTGTCGCCGATATACTGCGTCATTGCGCGCAGATCTTTGAAATCGAGCAGCAGCAGCCCCTGATCGTCTGCAATGCGGAAAATAATCTGCAATACGCCCGACTGCACCTCATTCAGCCCCAGCAGCCGCGCCAGCAGCAGGGGGCCCAGATCGGTGACGGTGGCACGTACCGGATGGCCCTGCTGACCGAAGATATCCCACAGCATCACCGGGTTGTCATGCGGCTGCCAGTCGCTGACGCCAATCTGTGCCAGCCGCGCCTGCAGCTTCTCAGAGGCGCTGCCGGGAGTGGCAATGCCGCTTAAATCGCCTTTGACGTCAGCCATAAAGACCGGCACGCCGGCCTGTGAAAAGGATTCTGCCAGCTTCTGCAGCGTAACGGTTTTGCCGGTACCGGTGGCGCCAGCGATCAGCCCGTGGCGATTGGCCATCGCCGGGAGCAGCGACAGCCGGATATCGTGGGTTTGAGCAATCAGCAGTGGAGTGGTCATAATCTCTCGCTCTTCAGCAATGCGTTATGACACCAAGGATAGCAAGCGCAGCCTGCGGTAGCGCAACTGATTGCGCAGAAAAGGAGAAGCCCTCCGGTCGTGCCGGAGGGCAGAAGAGGCGTTACCCTTTACGGACCGTATCGAAGAAGAGCAGGCTGACGCCGATACCCTGCTGGACGTGGGTCACGTTTTGCCGGATCGCCACCTGCTGCGCACCCTGCAGCGTGACCACAAACGGGGAGTCCTGCTGTACGCGCTGCTGCAGGGCGGTATAGAGCGCCCGGCGTTTTACCACGTCGCTTTCACCCGCCGCCTCCCGCGTCTGCGCGCTGAGCTGCGGAATATCCCAGCCCACCCGCCACGCCAGCGTTTTAGCGCCGCCCGGTACGTTCCAGGCAAAGGCGCTGGCGTTGGTATTGGGATCAACATAATCTGCCCCCCAGTAGATAAAGATCGACTGGAAGTCGCGGCCGCGCATTTTACTCCACAGCGCCGACTCCGCTACCGGCTGCAGATCGATATCGATATCTGCTTTAGCAAAACTTGCCTGCAGCGCCTGCGCTACATCAATATAGGGCGGCTGGTTGATGACCGTCAGCGCAATGCGCGTGCCGGGCTGAATGCCGCCCTCCGCCAGAATGGCTTTGGCTTTCGCAACGTCATAGTGAAACGGCGTCTCCTCCAGTGCGCCGTCAAATCCCTGCGGCAGGAAACTCTGATGGATGCGGTATTGTCCTTTCAGCAGCTGCTGTGAGATAGCCTGATAATCCACCAGCCAGCGCGCGGCGCGCCACAGCGCCGGGTTAGCCAGTGCCGGCTGCGCGGCGTTGCGGGCATTGAACGCCAGGTAGTAAATCAGGCTGGAAGGAAAGGCTTCAATACGCAGGTGCTTATCCTGTTTCAGCGCGTCGATCTGATCGGGGCCGAGCTGATAGGCGACATCGACATCGCCCTGCTGGATCAGCAGGCGGCGTGCGCCGGCATCCGTTACCCCTTTGAGCAGCACGCGCCGCAACTGCGGTGCCGGTCTGGCCTGCGGGCTGGCGCTCAGCACCACCGCCTGCTGCGGCACATACTGCTGCAGCGTAAACGCGCCGCTGCCGGCGGAGTGGGTGTGCAGCCAGCCGTTGCCACTGTCACCGTTGACCGCATGCTGCTGTACCGTTTTGCTGTCAACAATCGACGCCACCGGCGCGGTGAGCAGGCGCAGCGCCAGATCCTGTCCAATCGCGGCCGGCCAGCGGATCTCCAGCTGTGTGTCGCTCAGCACCTGAAACTGGCTGGCGATATTGGCAGGGGTCCAGCCAAACTCCGCCAGAATAAACGCCGGCGCTTTGTTAAGCTCTACCGCCCGCGTCAGAGAGAACACCACATCCTGCGCTGTCACCGCGTTACCGCTGGCAAAGCGCGCGTCGGGCCGCAGGGTAAACCGCAGGCTGTGCGGCGTACTGCCGGGCTGCCATTCGCTAGCCAGCAGCGGCGCAAGCTGCTGCGGCGCGTTGCGGTCCGGCTCGGTCAGGGTCTGGTAGAGATTGCGTTGCACGCTGTTGCTGACCGTCTCAAAACTCTCCGCCGGGTCAAAGCTGATGATACCATCCAGCGGTACCGCCACCACCAGCGTATCCTCTGGCGTGGCAGCATGCAGGGTAAAGGCACTACTCCAGACCGCTGCCAGTAAAATTAGTAAGCGCATTATTATTATCCTCAGAGGGAGAGACGCTGAATCTAACGCGCGGCGGGCAGAGTCAAAATGCCGGTTTGTTCTGAGCTTTGTCAGAATATAAGATTAATACCGGGTATTAATTATGTTGCCGATTTTTTACGCATTAAACGGGCAAATAAAACGCAGAGGGATGAAAAGCGAACTGAGGCTTAATGAAGCTGAATATTTACGCTAATCGTTACTGCAGCGCAAGCGTGATTTATTTTCAACAGTTGCGCCGGGCGATTATTTCTTTGCTGCAACGCTTTTAGCAAAATATCAAGGTAAAGCGCTAAAAACCCCTGCTTTTGGCAGGTTTAAACCACAATTTCAGTTAATAAGTGGCACTGTTGCACGCGCATGACGCTGCAAAGAAATAACCATCCTTCACTTAAACACATTTTAAATTTAATTTTTACATCCTGAAATATTTGTATCCATAAGATTGCCCGCTTGTTTGCCGATTTATAACGTCATTAACAAAAATATAAATTATCTTTCTTAGCTAGTGAGAATTGTCGCGCCATGCTGTTAGAAAAACCCACCACCAGACGTAAATTTTTACTCGGGGCGCTGCTGGCTTTGCCGGTCAGCGACCTTTTATTAAAGGGCGTGAGCGCCGCGCAGGCGGCAGAAATGGCCGCGCCGGACCTCGCCGATTATAAACCGATTTTTTTCAGCGCCAGTGAATGGCAGTTTATCCTGGCGGCAACCGACCGTCTGATCCCGGCTGGCGGCAGCGGCAAGGCGCCCGGCGCGCTGGAAACCAACGTGCCGATTTTTATCGACCAGCAGCTGCATACGCCGGAGTTTGGCGCAGAAATCTATCTGCAGGGGCCGTTTGATGTGCACGCCCCGGCGACCATGGGCTATCAAATCCCGTTTACGCCGCAGCAGATGTACCGCACCGCCATCAAGCTGGTGGAGCAGTGGACGCAGACCACCTATCAGAAAGCCTTCCACGAGCTGAGCACGGAAGAGAAAGATGCCGTGCTGACCCGTATCAACAAGAATGATGGCCTCGATTTTGCGGCGCTGGGCGAACCGTCGCTGAAAGCCTCACAGTTCTTCAGTCAGCTACTGGCTGATACCAAACATGGTTATCTTGCCGACCCGATGTACGGCGGTAATAAAGGCATGAAGGCGTGGATCGCTATCGGCTTCCCGGGCGCCCGCGCCAGCTTTACCGAATGGGTGAAGCAGCACAATGTGCCGTATCCGCTCGGACCGGTCAGCCTGCTGGGCCAGCGCGCCTGAATTCCCCTATTTGGTATATGAGACAGAACTAACATGGCACAGATTACAAAAAAAGAAGTCGATGTCGTTGTGTGCGGCCTCGGCTGGGCCGGCTCGCTGATGAGTATCGAGCTGGCGCTGGCCGGACTTGAGGTGCGCGCGCTGGAGCGCGGCGGCGAGCGCGACTATCCCGACTTCGCCTACCCGAAGCCGGCTGATGAATACGCTTATAACGTGCGTAATAAAGTCTTCGCCACACCAAAAGAGGTGGCGGTGACGGTGCGTTACAATATGGACCAGACCGCGCTGCCTACCCGCAAATGGGGCGCCTTTGCACCCGGCACCGGCGTGGGCGGCGCAGGCATGCACTGGACGGCAGTACTGATCCGTCCGACCCCGACCGATATCAAACTGAAAACCTATGTTGATCAGGCGTATAAGCCAGGCATTCTGCAGGATGATATGCGCGTTATGGACTTCCCGTTCAGCTGGGAAGAGATTGAGCCTTACTTCTATAAATTTGAGCTGATCTGCGGGCAGTCCGGCACCACCGGCAACCTGCGTGGTCAGATCCTCGAAGGCGGCGATCCGTTTGAAGGGCCGCGCTCAGAGCCTTACCCGCTGCCGGCGCTGGACGATACGCTCAACAACGTGATGTTTAAAGAGGCGGCGAAGAAGCTCGGCTATCATCCGTTCCCGAACCCTTCAGCCTGCGTGTCGCGCGCGTGGAAAAACCCCTACGGCAACCAGATTGCACCGTGCAACTACTGCGGCTACTGCTCAAAATATCCGTGCCTGAACTACTCCAAAGCGTCACCGCAGACGGCGGTGATGGATGCGCTGAAGCGTCTGCCGAACTTCTCCTACGAAGTGAACGCTGAAGTGGCTAAAGTCGTGCTGCACGATGATGGCAAAACCGCAAAAGGCGTGATCTACTACGATGCCGACGGCAACGAGGTGTTCCAGCCAGCCAAAATTGTGGTGCTCTCCAGCTTCCAGCTCTACAACGTGCGTCTGATGCTGCTCTCCGGTATCGGCAAGCCGTATAACCCGATCACTGAAGAGGGTGTGGTAGGGCGCAACTATGCGTTTCTCTCCAACGGCGGCGCCACGCTGTTCTTTAAAGATAAGAACTTTAACTCTTACGCCACCGCCGGCGCGACCGGCCAGATGTTCAATGACATCTCGCCAGGCAACTTCGACGGCCCGGGCCTCGGCTTCCTCGGCGGCGCCAAGATCCACAGCTCGCAGGCGACCGGCACGCCGATGGCCGCTGCGCTGCCGAAAGGCACGCCCGCCTGGGGTATGGGCTACAAAGAGGGTCTGGAGCAGTGGTACAACCATTCGATGAAGATCAGCATCACCACCACCTGCCAGTCCTATCGCGATATCTATCTCGATCTCGATCCGCACTACACCGATCATCGCGGTAACCCGCTGCTGCGTATGACCTTTAACTGGAAAGAGAACGAGCTGAAGCTGCAGCAGCATCTGAAGGGCATCGTGGGCGATATTGCCAAAGAGCTGAACCCGGACAGCATGAGCATGAGCTTCCTGCCGATGGGCGCCGATTTTGACCTCACCAAATATGTCTCAACCCACAACGTGGGCGGTGCGGTGATGGGTGATAACCCGAAAACCTCGGCGCTGAACAAATACCTGCAGAGCTGGGACGTGCATAACGTCTTTGTGCCGGGCGGCAACGCCTTCCCACAAAACTTCCAGGCGAACCCGACCGATACCATCGGCGCGATCACCCTGATGGCGGCGCAGGCGATCAAAGAGCAGTATCTGAAGAACCCCGGCCCACTGGTACAGGCATAAGCAGATGAAAAAACTAACATTACTGGTAGCGCTGGCGCTGAGCGGCGTGGCGCTGCAGGCGCAGGCGGAAGATGAAGCGGCCCTGATTAAGCAGGGTGAGTATCTGTCGCGGCTGGGTGACTGCATGGCGTGCCACAGCGTCGCGGGCAAAGCAGCCTATGCGGGCGGGCTGGCGATTGAGTCGAACCTGGGGACGATCTACTCCACGAACATCACGCCGGACAAAGCGCACGGTATCGGTAACTACAGCGAACAGCAGTTCTCTGACGCGGTACGTAAAGGGGTGCTGCCGGATGGTTCACGCCTCTATCCGGCCATGCCGTACCCGGACTATGCGAAGATCAGCGATGCTGATATGCACGCGCTCTGGGTCTACTTTATGAAGGGCGTAAAGCCGAGCAGCGAGCAGCCGCAGGAGACGAAGCTGAGCTTCCCGTTCAGCCAGCGCTGGGGTATGCGCTTCTGGAACTGGGCGTTTACCTCCGACAAGCCGTTTCAGCCGATTGGCGGCGCCTCTGCTGAAGTGAATCGCGGTGCCTATATCGTCGAAAGTCTTGGCCACTGCGGCAGCTGCCACACGCCGCGCGGTCTCGGCATGAATGAGAAATCGCTCGACAGCAGCGACAAAACCTTCCTCGCCGGCGGCAGCCTGAATAACTGGGATGTGCCGTCGCTGCGCGGCATGCCGCACTGGAGCGAGCAGGAGGTGATCGATTACCTGCAGACCGGGCGGAACGATAAAGCTGCCGTGGGCGGTGAGATGAAGTCGGTGATTGAGCACTCCAGCTCCCACATGACCGATGCCGATCTGAAAGCGATTGCTGCTTACCTGAAGTTCCTCGGCGGCAATCCGCCGCTGCAGGCTTACAATATGCAGGCGCAGCAGCAGACCGAAGCGAAGCTGACGGCAGCGAAGAACCTGAGCGAAGGCGAACGTCTCTATCTCGACAACTGCGGCGCCTGCCACTTCGTGACCGGCAAGGGTGCGCCGGGGATCTTCCCCGAGCTGGATCAGGCAACGATCGTGAACGCAGGCGATCCGACGGGGTTGATCCACACGATCCTCGTCGGCGCGCAGCAGCCGTCAACGGCTAAAGCGCCGTCGACGCTGGCGATGCCGGGCTTCGGCCAGCGCCTGAGCGACGAAGAGGTCGCACAGCTCGCCACTTTCGTTCGCCAGGGCTGGAGCAACCGCGCCCCGGCCGTGACCAAAGAGCAGGTCGCCGACGTCCGCAAAACCCTGCATTAACCGTCACCCGGATTCAACCAGGGGCGCATAAATGCGCCCCCTACGGGATTCATACCACATTCGATAATATCCATCCCCGTAGGGGCGCCATTCATGGCGCCCTGGTTAATGTCCGCACGCAATTTGATGACGCCATTCATGGCGCCCTGGTTAATGCCCGCACGAAATTCGATAACGCCCGGATTTAACCAGGGGCGCATAAATGCGCCCCCTACGGGATTCATACGACATTCGATAATATCCATCCCCGTAGGGGCGCCATTAATGGCGCCCTGGTTAATGTCCGCACGAAATTTGATGACGCCATTCATGACGCCCTGGCCGATACCCGCACGAAATTCGATAACGCCCGGATTTAACCAGGGGCGCATAAATGCGCCCCCTACGGGATTCGTACGACATTCGATAATATCCATCCCCTGTAGGGGCGCCATTCATGGCGCCCTGGCCGATACCCGCACGGATTCAATGACGCCTGAATTCAACCAGGGGCGCATAAATGCGCCCCCTACGGGGCCCGCACCAAACTCAATGAAACGTGCGCACCACTTCCAGCACGCCGTTGATCACGAACTGCACGCCCATACAGACCAGCAGAAAACCCATCAGGCGCGAAATCGCTTCAATGCCGCCTTTGCCCACCAGCTTCATAATCGCGCCGGAGCTGCGCAGTGAAATCCATAAAATCAGGGCTACTACCAGAAAGGTCAGCACCGGGGCGACCATCACCACCCAGGCGGGGAAATCGACGCCCGCTTTCACCGTTGAAGCTGAGCTGATGATCATCGCAATGGTACCCGGACCGGCGGTGCTCGGCATCGCCAGCGGCACAAAGGCGATATTCACCGTCTCGCGCGGATCGTCACTGGCATCCTGCTCATCTTTTTTATGGCGCGCCTCTACCGAATGGCCGACCGGTTTTGCCGGAAACAGCATGCGAAAGCCGATAAAGGCGACGATCAGCCCGCCCGCCATGCGCAGGCCGGGAATCGAGATACCAAAGGTGTGCAGCACCGCATTGCCGGCGTACCAGGCGACCATCATGATCAGAAACACATAGACCGACGCCTGCAGCGCCTGACGGTTACGCTCCTGAAAATTCATCTCGCCCGCCAGCCCTAAAAACAGCGCCACGGTCGTCAGAGGGTTGGCCAGCGGCAGGATCACCACCAGCCCGAGGCCTATCGCTTTGAAGAGTTCCAGCATCATGCATCTCCGCAGGGCAGGGCCGCGTGTGCAGCCCTGTGACAGGATGTATTACTCAGTGCTTTGGCGTGTCGAGCGCTTCGATCATCTCGGGGAAAAAATCTTCGAGCAGCTCGGGCGTCATCAGTTCGGGGTAGTTAATGAGGTGTTCGCGGATGCGCTCATTGACCTCCGGCAGCAGGCGCTGCGCGGCATCATCAGCGCTGATTTTTTTCTGCTTCATCAGGCGCAGCACGTTATCCGGCAGGCTATCTTCATCCTCCACCTCATCCACGCCTTCCAGCGCGTCGAGCTCATCCAGCAGATCCATCAGCGCTTCAATCTGCGGCGTGCGCGACTCATACTCCGCCGGGCGTTCGCTCTCCAGATAGCGCAGCAGGGCACGCACCGGCGATCCATCCGGCGTAGCGGGCGGCTCGCTGGCGAACCAGCTCAGCAGGTCATGCTGGCTCACCTGATGGACGTGATAGCCGTTATCGGTCAGCTCATCGGCGAGGATATCAGCGGTGTCGTGCTCAATCAGGCAGATATGGGTGCGCTTTGGCGTGTACTGTTCCAGCCACTGATAGATCTCTTCAATGACGCTATCGTCATACTGAAAGGTCTGGTTGAGGTAGCTGTCATCCTGCTCATGTACGCAGAGTCGAATCAGATCGGGATCGAAGTAAATCGCTATGTTGATGCCTTTCATGCGCGCTGTCCTGTTTGCTGCAAAATCTCACTATAGCGTCAGGGCGCACAGAAAAACATGGGGAGGCCAGCAGCGTGCGCATCTGGCCATAAAAAATCTCATTCATCAGCACGATAAGGCCGGGACAGCGCCCCGGCACACGGCGCTGATTACATGCCGATATATTTTTTACCCTGCTTCAGCACCACATCACACGCTTTGGTTTTAAGCTTCTCACCCATTGGCGAGTTGTTCAGGCTCTGCAGGTTAAGCTGCTGGCCGTTACCGGTATTGAGCAGGCCCGCGATACCCTGCTGATAATCAGTTTTCTGCTCCTGCGCCGCCGGCGTGCTCAGGCCGAGTTTGCTCAGCACCTGCTCTTTCACCGACTTCACGTTGTTATCCACCACGTTATGCTGCACGCAGTACTCCATCACGCCCGCTGCGTTGGTCATATTGCTGGCGCTCACCGCTTTATCACCGCCGTTCAGCAGGCCAGTCAGCGTGGAGAGCGACAGCCCGCCGCTCTGCGCACCATTGCTGCTGGTGGTATTGCTGTTTTGCTGCTGCGAGAGCTGTGAAGCGGCGCTGCTCAGCTGATCCTGCCAGCTCGCCGCCGACGCGCTGCCCGCGACCAGTGCTGCTGCCATACCCCATGCCCAAACGCCGCGTTGCATTGATTTACTCATGTATAACCTCATGGTTCCGTCTTTCAGACGCCGATAATGCAGGATATGAGGAGGAAGATCTCAGAAAGTTCCGGAGAAGCGGGCAGGGCCATGCAGATTGAGAGTGTTCTGGTTTCTGATGAGATGATGACGCTGTTTTTTTCAACGCTCAGCGCACGCGCTGCTCAATAGCGGTTGCACACCCCACGGGTAACGGTATAATCGCCAGCGTTTTCCGTATCCTTATCCATGCCGGAGTGGCGAAATCGGTAGACGCAGTTGATTCAAAATCAACCGTAGAAATACGTGCCGGTTCGAGTCCGGCCTTCGGCACCATTGAGATATACGAGAACGTCCGGGATAGTCCATAATTCCCTGAAATTAAAGCCGAAAGGCTTTTTTTTTGGTCCAAATCCGTCCGGGCACATCCGTTGACATCCAACATAGTTGGGGGTCAAGATAGGGGTCACTTCGCTTCGATAAACTTTTGACCCCCAAATCATGCCTATAACTGACGTTGCGGCCCGTACCGCAAAGCCTCGCGAAAAAGAATACAAGCTCACGGATGGCCATGGGCTATACCTTCTTATCAAACCAAGCGGATCCAAACGCTGGTATCTTAAATATCGCTATGAAGGCAAAGAGAGCAGAGCTGCACTCGGCGCATACCCTCTGATCACGCTAGCTAAAGCGCGCGAAAAACGTGATGAAATCCGCCTTCTACTTGCCGATGGCATCAGCCCCAATGCCAAAAAAGAAGAAATTAAACAACAAGAGCAGGCTGCGCTTAACACTTTTGAGAAGGTGGCTCGCGACTGGCATGCGAGTAACAAGCGCTGGTCGGATGGCCATGCAGAGAGAGTATGGCGGGATATGGAGCGCAACATACTTCCAGCCATCGGAAAGCGGAACATTGCCGACTTAACGACACGGGATCTATTGCATCCTTTGCGTGAAGTTGAGCAAAGCGGTCGGTTGGATGTGGCCTCGCGTCTACAGCAGCGTGTTACGGGTATAATGCGTTATGCCGTTCAGAGCGGCCTAATTGAAAGAAACCCAGCTCAAGACCTTGCTGGAGCAATCGCAACTAGAAAAGCGACTCATCGCCCTGCTTTATCACTGGAACGCCTGCCTGAATTTCTTCAACGTGTTGAAGCCAGCAGGGGGCGCTTACTTACCAGATTGGCCCTGAAACTCAGCCTGTATGTATTTATCCGCTCCAGTGAACTTCGGTTTGCGCGGTGGGGAGAAATTGATTTTAAAAAAGCACTTTGGACTATTCCTGCCGAGCGTGAAGTTATTGAAGGGGTTAAACACTCTCATCGAGGCTCTAAGATGCGTACCGTCCATCTTGTTCCGCTTTCGCAGCAAGCTCTGGCGCTATTGGAAGAAATCAAAGAGTTGAGCGGCAATAGAGACCTTATCTTTCCAGGTGATCACCGTCCGACAAAACCCATGAGCGAAAACACTATTAATAATGCTTTACGAGTAATGGGTTACGACACTAAAACGGAAATATGCGGCCATGGGTTCCGGGCCATGTCGTGTAGCGCTTTAGTTGAGTCGGGGCTTTGGTCACACGATGCGGTTGAAAGGCAAATGAGCCATCAAGAAAGAAATGGTGTGCGAGCTGCGTATATCCATAAAGCTGAGCACCTTGAAGAGCGTCGTCTTATGGTGCAATGGTGGGCAGATTATCTAGATAGCAACAGTGGATCACATGTGACCCCGTATGAGTTCGCAAAGCGCTTTGCAAAATAAAAAGTTTTAATGACAAGTGTTCATACTGTTCACTTTGCATTATAAGTTTTTAAAATCAGTTGCTTAGCTGGAGGGTGTTTGTGGGCTGTGTGTACACAGGTGTTCATATAGAGTGATCACTACAGACCGGGACGTAAAAAAACCGGCCTGAGCCGGTTCGTTTGCTGCGGGGGTTTATTTACTGCATGCGGGAAGCCAGTCGGCCTCGCTGTCCTCATGCAGCGTGAGATTGGTCTGGACGCCGTTATTTGTCCTGCGTTTTAACAGGATTCGCTCATACTCTTTCAGCGTCTGCGGCACCGCCTGCCCGAAAGCCGTTAAGCTGAGCGGGTGCTGATGCCCGCGCGATTCCATAAATGACAAATACGCATGATAAAGATAGCGCTTCGGGTTTATCGGGCGAATATTGGCATTGCCGATGAACATCCCGTTCGGCGTGCTCAGAGGCATCAGATAGCCACAGAAATCGACCAGCGGATCAGCCTGGCGTTTAACTTCCAGCGCTTCGCCGGATGACTGCTGTGCCTGCAACAGCTCGCGCGCTTCATCGGGTGACGTGAAGCGCTGCATCAGATGACGGACAATCACGGCCAGCTCGGTACTGATTTTGTCCAGTAGCTGCGGATCGCGCTCTTTTGCCGGTATCACTTCGGGGAACGTCAGGATAACCCGGCGGCGTGACACGCCGCCGCTGCGGTCGTTAAAGCGCATCGGATTGTTGTTCACCGCCAGAATGACCGCCGGGATATGCGTTGAATAGGCGTCACGGTATTTTGGATCGATGGCTACTGCGTCGCCGCCGGTAATAGCCTTGATGCCTGCGCCGTCGCCGCTCCATTTTTCCTGGTCAGGCAGGATAATGAGCGAAAAACCCACCACGCTGGCGCGCTCACGTGAGGATTCCAGCGTGTCGATGGTGGCGGACGTTGTGTTGTCTTTTCCGGCCAGCAGAGTGGCTATCGAGGCCATCACACTTTTACCGCTGCCGCCGGGGCCGGTCACCTCAAGAAACATCTGCCAGTCATAGCGGTTTGCCAGCACCATAAATAACGCCGCGAGAATACGCTCCTGCTTGTCGTGATTGTGTCCGGCAGCCCGCGTTAACCAGCGCCAGAAGGCCGGGGCGTGGTCTGCGAGGTTCTCACCCGGACGCGTGGCGGTGTAGTCCACGCTGTTGACGGTGCGCAGCCAGTGCTCGCGGCGATGCGGGCCGAAGGTGCCTGTTGTGGTGTCATACACGCCGTTACGGAAACCAATAAGGCGGCGGGACGGTTCACCCATCTGCGGCACCATCAGCTTGAGCGTGTCCAGCACGCTGCCGATACCGGCGGCCGAGAACGGTGCGCGTACCTTCTGAAACAGCGCGGCGATTTCCCGGCGCAGCGTCTTCGCCTCCATCACCTGCCATGCGCCGTTCTCATAGCGGCAGATTTCCTCCCCGACCGGCGGCACGGCCAGCGCCTCCCCGTAGTGGGCGACCAGCAGCTCCGCTTTCTGGCTGGCGCTCATGGCCTTCAGGTCTGCCTCGCTGACGGATTCAAACGGGCTGAGTGGCTGCGGCTGCGTAAAGGCGGTGAGCTGCGCCAGCGTGGCGATATCGCCCTGCGCCTGCCACACGTCGTTCCAGTCACCCGTAACCGGCGGCAGTGCGGCTTTGCCGCTACAGGCTCTGGCCGCTTCCTCTGCCTTTAGCTGGCCGGTGCCGTTGTCGTCGCGGTCGGCGGCAATCAGCATCATCGCGCCTGGGTATGACTCACGCAGCCGCTTTGCCAGTGAGGGCAGGTTATTGGCGCTCAGCGCCACGTATACCGCCTGGCCGGTCAGCCGGTGCACGGTCAGGCCGGTTGCGTATCCTTCAGTGAGCCACAGCGTTTTGCCATCCGGTTCACCGGCCAGCCAGTATGTGCCTTTCACCTGTCCGCCGGGCAGTGTGCGCTTGTCGCCTGCGGCGCTGATGAGCTGCACGTTTACGGCCTTGCCGTTTTCACCGGTCAGGGGAATGAGCACATCCCCGGCGGCAAAGCTGATACCACCACAGCGCAGCGCATCAGCAAGTGTGAGCGCCTGTTTACCGTGCAGCCCTTTTGATGAAAGGTAGGCGTTGTCCGTGCGGCTGACAGCGGCGGTGATAAGCGCCTGCGCCCGTGCGGCTGCGGCTGCCTGTGTGCGGCTTTTGTCTGCGGTTTCATCATGCATAACCGGGGCTGACTCCGGTAGCGAGCCAAGCATCCCGGCAACCTTCATGGCGGCCTCTTTAGCGCTGAGACTGAGCGCCTTTTCCACCAGGTTAAGGCCGTCACCGGCCCCGCACTGATTACAGAGCCACGTTCCGCGCCCGTCCTGATTGTCGAATCGGAAACGGTCTTTACCGCCGCACGCCGGGCAGGCTCCGTGCCGCCCTCCGGCGTGTACGCTGATGCCGAGGGCGGGCAGAAGCTGCGGCCAGAATCCGGTGGCCGCCTTTACGGTGTCAGAGACGATATGTTTCATGTGCATGCTCTCCCTCAGTGCAGCGTGATGCGGCTGGCGGCCGCAAGCTGGCTGCGGAACAGCTCATCCATCATGGTGACGCCGAGCTGCGTCAGCCGCGGTGGCGCGGTCAGCAGGTCCGGCTCAACCATATCGCCCAGCATCGTGCAGGCCATCTCCATGCCTGCGTCCGGGCCGTGGCGGCGCACATAGAAGCCCTCCAGCTCAAGGGCAATGGTCATCTGAAGCTCATCAATCGTCGCTGACACGGTGATGCCGAGGCCTTTGCAGGCGTTCAGGTAGCCCTGCGCCAGCGCGCGACGGTAAACGGCGGTGCGTACCTCAACGGGCAGGCAGGAGTGATTAACGGTCATCATGGCGGGCCTCCGTGGCTAACATGCGGGATTCACAGGTTTCAACAACTTTACCGAGCTGGTCGGTGAGCAGGGCAACGACCGAGGCAAGCGCCGCGCCGTCCGGCACGCAGCCGCGCGCGCTCATGCCGTTCACCGAGTCGAACATATCGAGCACGGTCACGCCGACCGCGTGCGCGTGCAGCAGGCGCAGGTAGTCAGCGTGTGGAATAGGGTAGGTCTCACTGTTATTCAGACGTTTTGTGAGCGTGTTCATGCGACTACCGCCTTAACCGGCAGACGACCGGCAAAGGACAGGACGTAATCGCGGGCGAGGCTGGCGCGGGCGCTTCGCTCATCGCCGGCTACGGTGCGCAGCATGCAGGGACGTGCGGCGGCATCGGTGCGGCGTATGGCGGCAAAAATAAAGGTGAATTGAGAGTGAGCGGCAGTAAGGGCCGTTGTCATGAGGACAATCTCCAATAAGTAGCGGTTACTGCTACCACCGGAGTTCCTACGCTCATGGGTGGTAGCCCAGACGGGGGTAGGAATACCGGCCTTATTGGAAACCGGCCAGCCCGAAGGCTGCCCCGCCTGAGCCACCATTATTTTGACGGCGCAACGGAATAAGAACCGCTGCGCTGAAAAATGGCGCACTGAGGCAACGACGTAAAAAAACACGCATGGCGCGTGTTGTGTCGCCAATAAGTAACTCGGGTTCCTACGCCCGGCTGCCGATTTTGCGGCAGCACAAAAACTGTATAACGGCCGCTCGCCAGAGAAAAGCCTTTTTTCACACATCGGGGCTATTTCCTCAGCAACCGGTCAGGACGTGATCGGATTGCGGCGGATTTGATCGGAATTCCCGGTTCTCTTTTTTCGCCCGCTGCCTGGCAGGCTTCGCTTTTTGACTCAGCATGGAGATATGGTCGTGCAACCCGCTGGTAAAAGCTGATGCCGTGGCGGGTTTGCCGCTGACCGACGCCGTCAGACTTTCCGCAACAAAGGCGACTTCTTCGCGGGTGAACGGAAAGGTTTTCGTGCCAAAATTCAGCGAAATCACGCTGCACCTCCGGCACGCTGTGCGATGCGGGCCTGCATCCAGCCGTCAATCTCTGACGCCAGCCAGGCGACGTTTTTACCGCCGAGGGAAATCTGTGAGGGAAACTGCTCCCGGCTGATTAAGTCGTAAATGGTCGAGCGTGACAGGCCGCAGGTGCTGATGACTTCCGGCAGGCGCATAAAGCGGTCGCGCGGGAAAACGGCATCGCGGATTGCGGGAATGGCAGGGGCCGGTACGGATGAAACTGCGTGCATGGTGTTACCTCATTGTGAGTCCGGCCGGTACTGTCCGGTTCCGGTAGCGTCTTCAGGTAACCCCCTATTCTGAGAATATTTTTCGGTAAGTAAACAAGTGTCCGGCTTGCTGAGATAAGTAAGAGTGATTATTTTTTAACCATCTTTTGCCATTAAATTGCAATGAACTGCAAACATTTGCCATTTGCAAGCTTAAGGCAATCAAAAGGATGTTATTGATAGGATTAAACGCTGGAAAAGGCTCGCCAGAAAAAAGCTGTTGTCTAAGACTGTGTGAACACTGGTGAATACTCTGTGAAGACTTAACTTAAAAGTATTCACTGCATTAATTACTGTATTTATTATCTTTTTTATCTCAGTGAATACCAGTGAACAGTTATATAAGAAATATTATCAGTTAAGGGCCATCCCCTACCGGTTATGCCCTTGTTTGTTCATCGACAGGCGGAAAGCAATGAAATGCGCTGTCCTGTGGTACACGACAGAATGGCCTCATCCTTTACAGACGATGAGAGACAATCATGACCACCCCGGAACAGAAACCTGCATCACTGGAACGCTTCGAGAAAGCCCGCGCTGAACATACCGAAAGGATGAAAGCCTATAACGGTATCTGCGCCGATATCGCCCGCTGTGAAAAAGAGCAGCAGGCAGCCATCGAGGCAGGGAAAGAAGCCGAGAGCAACTGGCGCACGAGCTTTCGCAACCTGCGAGGCAATCTCACCGACGAGCTGCGCGCCGAACATTCTCAGCGCATCGCCAGCCGGGAACTGGCCGATGAGTTCGGCGGGCTGCTTAAAGAGCTGGCGCTGGATAAGCAGGAGGCGATGCTGAAATGCTGCGGCAGTGGTAAAGAGTATGTTGAATCGCACCAGGAGGCTTTTACCGGGTTCGCGGATGCGCACTGGCAGTCAGCCCTGCGTAACGTAAGTCCGTCGCTACTGTGGGCCATTAAGCTGCGTCTCCGTCGTGAAGAGCTTTCCCCGACGTTTGCCGGAGACGACCGGGATAGTATTAATGACGTGGCTTATCTGGTCGGTGAAGCGCTGACGCGGGCGGCTGCTGCTCTGTCAGACAGCATACTAAATGAGGCTCCGCTGCTGGAGAATATTGGTCTGTATCGCCCGCCGCTTACCGGTATTGATATGGAGCTTTACCGCCATCCTATGCGCCGCCAGAAGCTGGCTGAATCAATCCGGGCGCAGCGTGCAAAACTTCAGGAGGGCAGCCAGAAATGATGCACTGTCCCTACTGCAAAAGCGCGGCACATACTAAATCGAGCCGCTATATGTCAGAGCAGGTAAAAGAGCGTTATCACCAGTGCACTAACCTGGACTGCTCCTGTACTTTCAAGACGAATGAGAGCATCACAAAGGTCATCACCGCACCGCCACAGCCGGAAAAAATACCGGCACCACCGCCGGAACCGGCAAGAGAACGTCAGACGCTGGGCCGTTATGGTTCTGCATTCCGCCAGGTTCATTAATCCTGCACTGCCGCTGCTACACCAGCGGCTTTTTTGTGTCCATCTTTTCTCTTCCAGAAGCCTTTTTTCTGGCCAGCCGCTTTGTAAAGAGCAGTGCATGCATAGCGTGCATGGATCTGCATGCAAAATCATGCACCGCTTTCCCCCGTTCAGGCCACAGCGGGCGCGGTCCAGCCCGTATCATGCATCTGCATGAAAAGCGATGCATAAAGCGGGCAGGCGTGGCGGGGATAGCATTGCGCGCTGAGATATCAAGCCCCCAACTAAATGGCGACTTGACATGTTTATAATTTAGCTGATCATCACTGATAGGGTTTTTAAGTATGTCTATTTCTCAAGCGACCTAAACTCAGCCGACATACAGTAAAAATTTTGAAATCACATTTTTAAACTTCTATTAGAGTTGGTGAATTTCTCACCAACTCTATATTTTCTGTTATCTATTTCAGCGTCAATACCTTTTGTAGTGACAATAATTTGATGTCTAATTCCTTCAAACTCATCTGAAATTTCTTTGATGGTTCTTTGTATGCCTTTAGAACGAACATCTTCCATCCCACCATTTTCAATTCCATCTAGTATTAATAAGCGAGGTAATCTAACAGTTTTGTCAGTCAGGCTTAGTTTAAGTAAGGAGATATGTAGGGCGTTATTGAGGTAGTACATCGAACTTTCGGAAAAAGAAACTTTGTTATTGATGATAATTCTGTTTGAGGCTAAATCAAATTCTATACTAACGATATTACTGAACTCTGCTTTATCGTGTGGATCTTCAATGTTTTCAATATCCTTTTTAAGTATATCAACCATATATCCCGTTATTTTTTCTTGAATTTTTGGCATCTTAAGCAATAGCAACGCTTCTTTTTTATCAATTTCCGACTCAAGGTAATTGACTCTGTCCTGTAAAGAGTTTCGAAGTTCCTTTAATTTGTTTATTTGCAAGTAAATTTTACTAAGTTGAGATAGGCCGTTTATTTTTTCCTCTAGTTCGCCTACTTCTCTGTAAGCATCATATAATTTGCTATCATTTTCTGAATTGAAAGAGTTGCTTACTATAGAAATTTTATTTATTTTTTTACGCAAGGTTTTTTTTGTTTCTTTTATTTCAAGGATGGTTTTTTCTTTCTCTTTTTCATGTTTTTCTAAGATGCCTTTCGATTCTCTTAGTTGAATAGAAATCTCATTTTTCATACGCGCATAATTCATGTCTTTTGAATTGGCTGCGTTATGGGTTCCGCATAAAAAACAATTACTTTCATCAGGGTCAGGTTTTAATAATGAAAAGCATGAAGGGCAAGCATCAAAATCTTTAAATTTATAATCCTTCCCAAATTTAATTGAATCCTCAATTGCTAATATTTTTTGATTTAATTCTTCAATAAAACTTGTTGAGTCACTTATATTATAATTGAGTTGATTTAGGCTAACCTCAAGGAAAAGTAAGTCTTTTTTTAATTTGACGATTTCATTTGGGCTTATTGCTTGAGTTTCATCCTTAAAGTTGATTGATAAATTAATGGTTTTCTTTTCTTCGATGGCATTAACTAAGAGATCAATTCTTAATTGTAGTTGTTCAATATGCTCCTCAGTATTTGAGTAACTAAAATCAGTATCGCTACCATCCACTAATAGATATAAGCCTTTTAGCTCTGAAATAGTTTTTGTCAATTCTTTATCTTTTTTTATAAGTTCTAATTTATTACTGTATAAGTTATCATCATAAAGGCCCAGTAGATAGTTGCTCACAAACTCGCGTTTGATGGCTGAATCAAATGGCTCATCATTAAATATGCTTGTGGCTGGGCTGGATTGATTATTGTATATGAGCCTCAATATTTGATGCATAGTTAAATTATTTATGCCGTCTGATTTGGCTTCAGGGATGTTTAATATTTCAAATAATTTTTGTGAAAAACTTTCTCTTGAAGGGGAAATGCTGTAAGGATAGTTAAACCAACCCGCTTTACCATTTTTTAGGCTTTCAGAATAATCTCCAAAAAAGAAATTCATACTTGCTGAGCTTTCTTTTATTTCTCTGCCGATTGTAATTGTGGATTCGTTAGCATAAATTTCAGCTATAACATAGTCACAACTTCCTGCCTCTTCTTTCCAATTATAGACGGTTGCGCCTAAAACATAAGCGAGAAGCTGGATTACTGAGGTTTTACCGCTACCATTCGAACCGTGAATTACATTCAAACCATTATGGAACTCCATAAAAAGAACTTCCACTGAATTTTTAAAAGCACGGAGGGTCTTTATGTTCAAGGTTGGGTTATAAGATATCATATTTAAAGCTCATTAATTTACTTGCGGCTTTAAGCCCATTTTTTCCAAAATAAGGCATAAGCTCAAGATGGTTTTTGATAAAATCGATTGCCTCGATATTAATACTGCTAAAATGATCCAGATTAACTTCTTTAAAAAGCTCTACATTTATTTTATATTTATCGCTGTCTTCTTTTATTAATATGTCTGTTGAGGCTAAGCTGCAAATTGATGCTCTTTGAACCCCTTCCATTTGATTAAATAATGAGCGTGCATCAAAGTTATTGTAAGGGTTTATAAGTTTTTTGAACTTTAATTTTTCACTTAATAACTCACGACTTAACGAAAGGTAAGATATGTAAAATGGAAAAGCAATAATGAAGTCATATACTCTTAATTTATCGATTGAAATAAAAATTTCATTAGTGTTTGCTAACCAGTAGTACATTCTTAAAGTTGTGTGATTAATATCAAAGGCCTTGTTATATAATATCATTTCTCCCACTCCAAATGACAGTTTCCTGTTAAGAAGAAAACCATACCTCGAAGTTGCCTATTATATATCTCTAAGGAATTAACTCCAAGCTTTGCACTTAACTTTTCTTCTATTTCAATGTGTATTATTTTAAGTAATTCCTCTTGTGTGATTTGGGATAAGACTTGAGGTTTAATGGTGAACTGAAAAATAGAATGAACATCTGAAAGCAAGTAAACGATAATTTTTTGAGCAGATTTGTAGTGTTGATGTTTTATTATCATCTTGGCTACTAACTCTTTTAATTCTTGCCCTTCTTTGATTAAAAATGCGTAGCCTGATGATGCAAGTTTCTCTCCTAATTCTCTGATTTCGCTTTTCTTGGAATTATAGTGATTTAATTCATCTATTAAATCAGAGCAAGTTTGATTTCTTTTAAGCTCCTCCTCATACTCCTCTTGAAGGAGGATTAGTTGTGTAGGAGACGGAAGGTTAGTTATTTGGTCGCCACCGACATAGTCCCCGCGAATAAAAACATGCTTTAAGCGGTTAAAAACACCCATTTAGGCTACCTACTTTTTACTGTCACGACCAGTATAGTCACCTCCAATATCAACATTTTTGAGTTTGTTTTTGACACCTCCTTTAAAGATGATTTTTGAACAAATTTTCCATGCTGGCGCTGCGAGAATTGCTGCTAACAAACATGCGCCAATTACTATTGTTGAAGTATCAAATCCCATTTAAGTCACCCTTAGTTATTATTTAGGTTAGTATGTGTGATTTTGCACCATTGCAATGCAACCTAAAGCAATAAGATACCTCTTAGAAATCTTTACTGCTAGAGTTTTATAAAGAATTTCTTAAGTTTTGATGGGTAATCGCAAAAAGCAGTAGGGGTCATTCTGGTGGTCGTTTTGAATTTAAGGTATTCATTTTTTGTTGTAAAACAGTTTTTTATCTATTTATTGCTAGTCCGGCCTTCGCACCACAGGTTACAGCTAAGTCGCTCATGAGCAGCTTTTTTTGTGTCTTAAATCCAGTCTTCGAAAAGCTTTTTCTGCTTTCGACATAGTTAGCACGCTATTATCGACCAGCGTCAAATCTGATAAAAATAAGCAAGCTGCCGCTACTGTGCGCTTTACCACCTAAAGCGATTTGACCGACTATACCTCAGGCAAGATATTGCCGGTACGGTTGCTACTACAATGAGACAGTATTGGGCTGCTCTGGAATCAAATCGCGTTCTGAATCATTTCCCCACATCGACCGCTAATCTGGCAGGCCGTTAACCCGTCCGCTGACTGAACTTACCTTGTTGGTTTTCATTTATTCAGTCGAGCTGCATTTGATCGTTGGTCAGAAGTGAATTTTGAACGGCTATGTGAACGATTCCCAGTAAAAGTGAACGGCGGGAAGGTGTTAAGCATATCCAGCGTGGTCCAAAGATGCGGACGCCTGATTTTGCTTCATTGTCGGGACATGCCTTAACCATTCTGAAAAAGACAAAAACCATGAATTGAAATTGAGAGCTGGTTGTGTGGGTGATGATGATTGATGTAAACCAATAAGAATGAATAGGGTGAAAAAGAGTCTGCGGCTAATGGCTAAGACAGGAAAACGGAAGTGTGGATATGGTTTAAGGACGATAGTTTGTAGTTCGCTGATTGAATCGGGATTCTTTTCAGGAAATGCGACAGGAGGGCAGATTAATCATCAGTAG
The DNA here is from genome assembly GCF_057197005.1 of Pantoea sp. SYBGC1. Lineage (NCBI taxonomy): Bacteria > Pseudomonadati > Pseudomonadota > Gammaproteobacteria > Enterobacterales > Erwiniaceae > Pantoea > Pantoea sp. SYBGC1. The sequence goes on along the minus strand of NZ_JBXUNM010000004.1, from coordinate 213,202 downwards.
CGTAGTCCTGCGCGAGCGGCTTGCATTTATAAGGTCGAACATCTGGATGAGCGAAAAATAATACTGCAATAGCGGTCTGACTTCCTGGATGCGAATCGGGAGAAGGCGGTGAGTCCGTTTGATTTTGCGAAGATTAATCGGGGTAATGTTGAGTTAATTGAATGCCTTTATTACTCGGTTGATGTTTGAATAATAATGACCAGCCATCCTGATTAGGGCTGGATTGTCTTTCTATTTTTATCGTTATTATCATAATTTCATTCAACACGTAAAGAGGCGACAGAAAAAGATGTCTGCAATAATGCCTTGAACGTTTACAAAGTTGCGAGCATCATCACAAATATGTGCTCATGGATTTTCAACGTAATGACCTCTGACAAAACTCTAAAGCAAGCGATATCGAATATTACTATCTGGCGCAAAGGTGAACAGCGTGCGCCACATAAGCCATTATTGCTGCTGCTCGTCCTCTCACACTATCGGCAAGGCCATGATCGCCTGTTCAGCTATGGATCTGAAATCTACAAGCCCCTGTTGGATTTACTGGAACGTTATGGGCCGCAGCGCCAAGATCAGCGCCCGGACATGCCGTTCTGGCGTCTGAAGGGTGATGGTTTCTGGGAACTACAAAATGCGGAACTGTGCTCAACCAATGGTAGCCGCCAGCCGCCCAGACGTGAACTCATCGAATATAATGTCGCGGGTGGGTTTGACGCCTGTAATTTTGCGTTGGTGACAAAAAATCACAGGTTAATTGATACGCTAGCGCAGCATCTCCTGGAGGCACATTTCCCTGCCAGTATTCAACAAGACATCGCTGATGAGATGGATTTTGAGATTCGCACCTCTCTCCGTCAACGCGATCCGAAATTCCGCCAGATGGTGCTGCGTGCCTATAACTATCAGTGCGCTATCTGCGGCTTCAACATGCGCCATGACAATGCGCCGATTGCTCTGGAAGCTGCCCATATCAGATGGAAGCAGCATCATGGCCCTTGTGAAGTATCTAATGGCCTTGCATTGTGCGCAATCCATCACAAGGCGTTTGATCGTGGCTCGATTGGTTTGGATGAAAATATGCGAGTGATGGTTTCAGGCGCGGTAAATGGTGGTGGGTTGGTACAGCGGCTGTTCTGGGATTTTGCAGGAAAAGCGATTACATTGCCATCGGTTAAAGAAAATCATCCGGGCGAGCAGTTTGTAGAATGGCACAAGAAAGAGGTATTTAGAGGAGAGCATTGATGTTGAGTAGGGAAGTCATTTTGCGTATGGCATAGAAACTATTTAGCTTTATTAGCTTGAGTTTGACTTAAAAAATATTCATAATAAATTACACATGCTCATTCTAAAAAATATGCGGCTTAAGTAGATTTGTAGCTTTTGTATTCTTTAAGTTGTTGAAGAAAAATCATTGAAATATTTGACCCAAGTTTAATAAAATTTTATTTGAGTTATTATTCTTCAATAGGTGAGCATTTCTTCCTTTCAAATTTGGTAAGATCATTTTTATTGTAGCGATTTTCCAGTATCCCCGAGTACTCGTTTTAAACAATTGAATGAAAATGCTCAGGTACTAACAGCAACGTATTACTACTCTCGAAATACCCCATCCGCCACCCCCTACAGAAAGCCACAAACCTGATCCCGATCAAAACAAGCCGCTTTTTCTCTTTGCCACGCTGCGCTTTTAAGAATCTGTTAAGAACCCGCCGTATAATAAGCGCTTTACTCTACCTTCAGGATGAAACCATGAAAAGAACAGCGATTGCATTGATTACACTGGCAGCAGCGCTCTCTGCCACTGCCGCGCAGGCTGCCGGCGGCTGTCAGCAGAAACAGCAGTCGATCCAGCAGGAGCTGGAGATGGCGCGGGAATCTGGTAATAAGGCGCGCATTAACGGGCTGGAGAAAGCGCTGCGTGAAAATCAGCAGCACTGCACTGATGCGGGCCTGCTGCAGGAGCGTCAGGAGAAAGTGGCGGAGAAGCAGCAGAAAGTGGCTGAGCGCGAAGCGGATTTGCAGAAAGCGCAGACCAGCGGCCGCCGCGATAAGATTGAAAAACAGCAGCGCAAACTCACTGAGGCGCGTGAAGAGCTGGCTGACGCGCAGGCGGAACTGAGCCGCTAAGCGCTGAGCGGCAGAGGTCCGTGCGCTACTGCCCCTGCAAAAATTCACTTCTCCTGCCTGCAAAAAATCCTCACACTGCTGCTTTATTCTGATGGAAAACATGGCATGAAGATACGGTTGCTGCTGGCGCTCCCTCTGCTTAACGCCCTGATGGTACCGGCGATAGCTGAAGAAGGCGTCTCGTTTGCGCATAAAGAGTGGGAGCTGGCGTGCGATAACACGCTGACCTGTCGTGCGGCGGGCTACAGCGCAGAAGAGGGCGCGGGGGGATCGGTGCTGCTGACGCGGGCGGGCGGGCCGGATACGGCAACGCATGGCCGGGTGGTGCTGGCGGATACCGGCGATGATGACTCAAAGCAGGTCGATACGCTGACGCTCTGGATCGACGATCGCTCGCTGGGTGAACTGGCAAAGGCTGATAACGATGAGTGGATGCTGACCGATGCGCAGACCCGGTCGATTATCACTGCCATTAAAGGCAGCGGCAGCGTGGAGTTCCGTGGCGGTGCCGAGCCGTTTGATCTCTCTGCAAACGGTGCCTTTGCCGTGCTGCTGAAAATGGATGAGGCGCAGGGGCGCATCGGCACGCCGGGTGCGCTGGTGCATAAAGGCAGCAAACCGGAAAGCAGCGTGCCGCCCGCCGTACCCATGCCGGTGATTATCCAGGCCAGAACCGTTGAGGCAAAGCCGCGTCCGCTGACGCCGCAGGAGCTGGCGCGGATCAAGCCGGCGCTTATCGCTACGCTGACGGATGATGACAGCTGCGATAATCTTGCACCGGCGGACGATCAGCCGGAAGAGGGCGCAGAGCCGCCGACGCTGACCGCTGTGGATGCGGACCACGTGCTGATCGCCGCCCTCTGCTGGCGCGGCGCCTATAACGAAGGGTATGGCTACTGGCTGATGGATAGCGCGCTGCAGGGTTCACCGCAGCTGATCACCGACTCCGGCTCCGATTATCACGCCGGGGTGATTAGCGAAGCGCAGAAAGGCCGCGGTATTGGCGACTGCTGGAGCACCGCCGCATGGGTCTGGGATGGCCGCAATTTTGTACAGAGCAGCGATGCTACCACCGGCATGTGCCGCGCCATCCGTGCCGGCGGCGCCTGGCAGCTGCCGGTGCTGGTCAGCGACGTCAGACCCGCTCCCTGATTGCAGAACGCACGGGGCCCCTGTGGATATTGCTGTAGGGGCCGTATTTATGCGGCCCAGGGGCATGTGCCGGATGTGGCCAGGGCGCCGTGAATGGCGCCCCTACGGATACCAATGTAGGGGTCGCATTAATGCGGCCCGGGGTCAGGTGCCGGATGTGGCCAGGGCGCCATGAATGGCGCCCCTATGAATATTGTTGTAGGGGGCGTATTAATGCGGCCCGGGGTCAGGCGCGTGGTGCGGCCAGGGCGCCATGAATGGCGCCCCTACCGATACCAATGTAGGGGTCGCATTTATGCGGTCCGGGGTCAGGTGCGCGGTGCGGCCAGGGCGCCATCAATGGCGCCCCTGTGGATATTGTTGTAGGGGTCGCATTTATGCGGCCCGGGGTCAGGTGCGCGGTGTGGCCAGGGCGCCATGAATGGCGCCCCTACGGATACCAATGTAGGGGTCGCATTTATGCGGCCCGGGGGCAGGTGCGTGGTGCGGCCAGGGCGCCATGAATGGCGCCCCTACCGATACCAATGTAGGGGGCGCATTTATGCGGCCCGGGGTCAGGTGCGTGGTGTGGCCAGGGCGCCATGAATGGCGCCCCTGCGGGTATTGTTGTAGGGGCCGCATTAAAGCGCCCCGGGGTGGATTGGGCGCGATATTATGCGACCAAACGCAGGTTATTTATTCAGGCAGCACTGCTTATATTTTTTGCCGCTGCCGCACGGGCAGGGATCGTTGCGTCCGGTTTTATCACCGGCAAAGAACGGCAGCTGTGGCTCGGGATCGGGCTGGGCCATGCGCTCGGCCTGCCAGTATTCGTGCAGCTCCAGCGCGGCCGGGCGGATCGCCGCCATGCTCGCTTCAAACGCGTCCGGATCGAGCGCTTCGCGCGCTTCACGCTGCTCTTCACGGCCGTGCAGGGCAATCGCCTGCAGCTGCGGCTCCAGCGCTTCGGGCAGCTGTGACCAGTCGGCGTCCAGCGCAACACCGCGCATATAGCCGTAGCACCAGTCTTCGACAACGGTAAACTCCTGGCCCTCCATCTCCTGCAGGCCAAACAGCGGGTCAAACTGCTCCGGAAATTCGGCCAGACGCTCAGCAATATCGTTCAGGTGCTGAAAGGTCAGGGTCATAAAGCGATCCATCTCGCGCTCATTAGCCCATTTAGGGATATGCTTCTGGCCGCCCCACATCGCTACCAGCCACTCGCTGGGTTCAATATCATTCGGGCCGGAGAGCAGGGCGGTCAGCATCCCATCCAGCTCGGCCGTATCCACCACGGAGTGCGCATTGCCATACTTCTCCAGCATGTCATCCAGCCAGTTCAGCTCTTTTTCCGTTAACGGCCCCTGATTCATCGCTTCTCTCCTGCACGTAATATTCTGTACGGGCCAGGCCCGCATCTCATGGCGCGATTATAGCGGCATTATCACGATTATTTGCAATTTTAGCGCGCCTGAATCGGGCCAGGCTGAGGTATGCTGTGGCATGACGCGATGAGCGCCGCACGGCAGCGGGAACCATTGGCCCGGTGCGCTTGTCAGTAAATGGACATCAGACTATTAATCAGAGTGGGAATCACCAATGCGCAGGACACACGTAACCCTTTTATCTGCCGGCCTGTTTCTGGGCGCGCTTAGCCTGACGCCAGCCGCACTGGCAGCGGATGAGCAGACCAATAGCGTGCCGATGCCGCCTCAGACAGAGCAGCCGAATGTGCAGGCCCCTGACGCCGCACCGGTGCCAGACGCCGATGCGCCCGCCGCTCAGGCACCCGCTGCATCAGGCGACGACGCGCCGGTTCGCCCGTCTAACAACGGCACCGGCGAGCAGCCTTCCGCCGCCAACAACTACAATCTGCACACCATCATTATCGACTACAAAGAGCACAAGGTCGGCGATGTGGTGCCGGAAGAGTATCGCAAAAAAGAGTACACCATCACTGACTGGCAGGCGCGTCATCTGCCCGCTCCGCAGGCTGGTGCACACTGGGCTTACATCAACGCCAACTATATTCAGATCACCGATGACAGCGGCAAAATCGTGATGGGCAAATCGGGCGACATCTTCTTTAAAGGATAACGCCAGCAGGCGGGCCACCGGGTCCGCCTGTTTTATTTTAGAGGCAGGAAAGATGGCCCCGATCGTTAATGAGTTTGGCCAGCCGACGGGTAGTGCGTTGCCTGACTGGCAGCCGCGTCCGCGTCCGGAGCGCGTCACGCTTCAGGGGCGTTACTGCCGCCTTGAGCCGCTGGATGCGTCACGCCACGCGTCCGATCTCAGCGCCGCGCATGCACACGCCGCGGACGATAGCAGCTGGACCTGGCTGCCCGTGGAGCGTCCGGCATCGCAGCATGAGTGGCTGACGTTCGCCGCCGCCTGCCAGCACACTCCCGATTACCTGCATTTTGCCGTGATCGATCTGCAGCGCGGGCAGGCGGTGGGTACGCTCGCGCTGATGCGTATCGAGCCGCAGCACGGCGTAATGGAAGTGGGATATGTGGTGTTTTCACCGCTGCTGCAGCGTACCCGTATGGCTACTGAGGCGCACTTTCTGCTGATGGCGTATGCGTTTGACCAGCTCGGCTATCGCCGCTACGAATGGAAATGTGACAGCTGCAATCAGCCGTCGCGCCAGGCGGCGCTGCGGCTCGGTTTTCAGCCCGAAGGCGTGTTTCGTCAGGCAATGGTATACAAAGGTCGCAGCCGCGATACCTGCTGGTTCTCTGTTATCGATGGTGACTGGCCGGTGCTAAAGCACGCCTTTGAGCGCTGGCTGGCGCCGGGTAATTTCAGCGCCGATGGCGCGCAGCGGGAGCGGCTGGAGACGCTGCGCCCGCGCGACTGAGCCCGCGCTCAGGGGCGCGGCACGATGCGGATCTCCGCCATGCCAATGCCGAGCTTGCGCGGCGCCTGACCCACAATATTGTCCTGATTCGACAGCTGCGGCGCCGGTGGCACAATCACCAGATTATGGCTGCCGTCGCGATTGCTGAAGTGCAGCGTAGTGGTGGAGAAGCTATCGTCCAGCCGCAGAACCTGCTCCTCGCTGCCAACGCGTACCGGAATCGGCTGCTGCGCATTGGCACCAAACGCGCGCGCGGTGATCACCAGATCGAACCGCGGCGGTAGCGGATCGGCATACTCAATATTCACCTCCGGAGCCAGATTGGCATTGGACCAGCGCCCCCAGCTCTCCGGACGCGAGATGCCGCTAAAGCGCCGGATGCTGTGCGGAGCGCCCGGCACGTTCAGCACAAAGCTGTCGGCATCGTAGCGAATGTCATTATCCTCAATGCGGATCTGCTGCTGGTTGAGGCGCCAGGTTTCCGGGCTGACGCGCAGCGGCGGAAAGTGCGTTTTGCCGTGCCAGAGCGGCTGATCGATACGCACCACGCTGGGCTGGCCGCCCATCTGGCCCATCGCCAGGCAGAGATCGGTGGAGAGCGCCAGCTCCGGCTTCCAGAGCCGCGCCATTTTGAAGCAGCGGTCGGCCCAGACAAATTTTTCGTTCGCGGCAAAATCGGCCAGCTGATAGCGCAGCGGCGCGGCATACTCTCCCTCCGGCAGCGGTTCAACCTGCTTATTGCCCAGCCGGAACAGGATCGGCAGGCGGAACGTGGCGCCGGAGAAGGTAAAGGTATTCTTCTGCTGGTCGATAGTGAACTCTTTCATGCTGGCCGGAAAATTCCACAGCTGCACAATATCAGCTTTCCAGCTGCTGACCTTTTTCGCCATGTCGTCAAACTGCGTGGAGAGCGACGGCGTAGAGAGTGAACTGCGGCCAAGGCCCAGCGCCTTGTCACCGCCGAGGATCTCCAGCACCGTGGCGCCGTTATCCAGCGGGCTGCGTGGCGCATCGCGCACCTCCGCCTGCGGCCGATCGCCGCGAATGACCATAAAGAGATCGCGGCGCGGCAGCTTCGCCAGATAGGGGTGGGCGGTATTGTTCATCGCCAGATGATCGGAGCTGACGACGATGACGGTGTTTTTAAACCACGGCGAAGCTTTAATACGCTCAATCAGCCGCGCCACGTGCTCCTGTGAACAGGCGACGGCGCTGAATGACTGATTCATTTTGCCCTCATACTGATAGCTTTTACGCTGGCAGCTGCGGGAGATAAAGCCATCCGGATGATGGGTATCCACCGTCAGGGTAAACAGGGCAAAGCGTTTGTTCTGCTGCGACAGTTCAGCATACTTCTCAAACACCTCATCCAGCACGGTATCGTCGTAAAAGCCCCAGTTGTTGCGGTAGTCAGGATCGGCCACGCGGCTTTTCAGCTCCTGCGCGCCATAGAGATTCGATGCGGCGAAGCCGTGCGAAAGCAGAAAAGTATCTTTGCCGGCAAAGCGCAGATCGGCGCCCTGAATAAACCAGTTCTCGTAGCCGCTGTTTTTGAGAATATCGCCGAGGCAGAGACTCTGCGGATAGAAGCTGGAGAGCGCGGCTGAGGCGTTACCGTCAAAAGGCGCAAACAGCGGGATACCGCACTGTGAGGCGATCATGCCGGCAATGGTATAGTCGGTGCCGGGCAGCTGCGCGGTATTGCTGAAATCCAGGCTCTGCGCCTGCTCGCGGCTCAGCTCCGGCGCCAGGTCGGGAAAAGCCTGCTGATTTAAATAGGTGCGCTCCAGGCTCTCGCCGTAGATATAGACCAGGTTGAGCGCGGGCTGTTCAATACGGTTCTGCGGCGTGATGTACCAGGTGGCGAAATCGGAGTCGCCCGCGTGCGCGTGCGACGCAATCAGATCTTTAACCTGACGAAACGCCGGCGTGGTCTGCACCGATCCGGCGGCGCAGGCGATCGCCAGCAGGCTCCAGCCGAGGTGATGCGGACGTTTATGGCGGCGCAAAATCCATGAAAGAAAGCAGAACAGCAGAAACAGCACAATAATCAGCCCGATAGCGGGCACCACATATTTACTGACGCCGGCGCCGGTCAGGCTGTTGGTCAGCGTGTAGATCACCGCATCATTGATGCCGTCACCGGTAAAATAGTTGCTGGCGAACAGCGTTGCATTCAGCACAATAAACAGCGTCAGCAGCAGCAGCATCAGGCTGAACCAGAACGTATTGCGTCCGGCTTTAGAGGCGTAAATGATGATGGCGGTCAGAAACAGCACGATTGAAAGCAATGCCAACGGCAAATCCTCACGATATATGAATAGCGCGGCGCCAGCGGCCGCGCGCCCTCTCAGGGGGGTTGCGTCAATCTATATTGGCTGTCACCGGGCTGCAACCTGTCCGGCGGGATTTGTGCGGTACATTCGGAATCGTGCCGCCAGGCGGGACGATAAGCGCGGCGGCGGTAGCGTATCGGGCAGACTGTGGCTTATAACGCACCGGTAAGATACTGCGCTTCACCGTGCGCAAAGCTCCAGTCACCTTTGCTGTTGGTGATAAAACTTATCATCAGATCGTGGCCCTGCACGCCGCAGCTTTCACGCAGCTCGCGCGCCAGTTCTGCCATAAAACAGCTTTTTTGCGCCTCACTGCGCGGGCTGGTGTAGACCCGCACCATCACCAGATTATCCGTGCGCGAAAAGCCCAGTCCGGTATCCTGAAAAACCATCTGATAAGCTTTGTTTTCGTGAACAATCTGATAGCGGTCGCGCTCAGGCACGCCGAACGCAGTCAGGACGGCGCGATGGGCGGCATCCAGCAATGTACGAACTTCAGCCTCGGAGCGGCCCTGAATCAGATCGAAAGTGAGTAATGGCATCGATAAATCCTCGCAGTAGTGGCGTAAAAGTCGCGTTAAGTGAGGCTATGCTGCCCGCTGCACGCGCAAAGAAAAAGCGACTGCGATAAAATGATTGTTCACTATTTTGAACAATGGCGGGCAAGGCGATGAAAACCGAAGCGCTCTGGACACATCTTTACTGGCTGACGGTACTGGCGGAGCAGGGCAGTTTTACCCGCGCCGCTGAGCGGCTGGATGTCAGTAAAGCGGCAGTGAGTCAGAAAATTAAAGAGCTGGAAGCGCTGACCGGGGTTGCTCTGGTTCAGCGCACCACGCGCAGCGTGCGGCTTACGTCAGCCGGTGAGCAGCTGGCTGGCGAGCTGCGTGAGCCCTTTACCCGGATAGCGGAAAGCGTTTATCGCGTGCGCGATGAGGCGGGGCCGGTACGCGGACAGGTACGCATCAGCGCGCCGGTGGCGTTTGCCCGGCAGCAGCTGGTGCCGATTATCGGCGACTTTCTGCGTGAATATCCGCAGGTGCGCCTGCAGCTGGATGTGACTGACCGCCTGGTATCACTCGGCGGGGAGGGGTTTGATCTCGCTATCCGTCACAGCCAGTCGCTGCCGGAAACGCACGTCGCGCTGCCTCTGTGCGCCACGCGCGCGCTGCTGGTGGCTTCGCCCGCTTATCTGGCACAGCACGGCGTGCCGCAGACGCCGGACGCGCTGCTTCAGCATAACTGCCTGTGGTATCCGCGCGGTCCCGATGCGCCGCAGTGGCGCTTTCAGTCGCATCAGGGCGGCGAAACGCTGACGGTAAAAATTCAGGGGAATTTTGCCACCAATAACAGCGAGTCGATTCGGGACGCCGCGCTACAGGGAGCAGGCATTGCCATGCTGCCCGATTTCAGCGCCCGCGCAGCGCTGGAAAGCGGTGCGCTGCGGCCGGTGCTCTCATCGTGGCAGGCGGTCGACGCCTTTGCCGACCGCCTCTGGGTGGTGCGCCCTTACGCGGCACAGGTGCCGCGTGCGGTGACGACCTTTATTCACTGGCTACGCGCTCGCTTTGTTAACGGGTGAGGGCAGCGCCACGCTGAGCGGTGCGGCAGGTTGCATCATTGCGCCCAGCAGGCTGCTGCGGTTGTAGTTCCCCAGACGCAGGTTAAAGTCGAGATGCAGCTGTGCATGACCATCCAGCTTAATAACCGGCGGCGGCGTATGCGGGCGCTGATGAAACAGAATGGCATGCGTAAAGGCGTCGCTTTTCCAGTTGTTCAGGCGCTGATAGTAAAAGGCGCTGGCTTCGCATTTACGCAGAAAGAGATTAACGCGGCGATATTCACGCATGGCCGCCTGCTGCGCCAGCGCACCCGGCTGCTGTGCCGGTTCAGCGATTCTCTGCGTCAGCAGCGAAAAGTCATCACGCTTGCGCATTTCGTTAAAGAAGCTCTGCTCACCCTGATGCTTGATGGGCGCATACTGCTTCTGCCATTCGCGAATAAAAGGATTATTTGGCGCAGCAGCAAGGAACCAGTTCTCAATAACAGGCGCGAGATAATTCAGCGTTGAGCGTTCGCAATAATAGCCGATCACATCCATCGGACGTTCCTGATGGGCGCTGTGTACCCAGCTCAGATCTTCAAACAGCAGCGCAGCACAGTCGATAGCGATGCCGCCGTAGCGTAATAACAGCTCAAGCCTGATCACTTCGCTTTTCTGCTGTGCCGTTAATTGCGCTGAGGTAAATATAAAATCGGGCAGGACTTCTTTTACAGAATATTTATTTAACAGGTGAACGCTGTGGTCAGGATTATCGCGGCGTATTTTAGCAATATTCACCTGTAACGATTTTGGTAAATATTCTGTATCCCAGTACAGCCATACTTTTTTCGGGATCTCTGGCAACGTCTTCTCACCAGAAAGTAACACGATATTGTCCTCTTCGCTGGGATCATACTCCGGCGCGCAGAGCGCATTATGCTGTTTTTTCTGCAGTAATGACTGACCGGTAAACGCTATTCTTTTCCAGTTGTGCCAGAGCGCGCGCGCCGGCTGAAGACGTTTTTTTGACATGATGCACCTGATTATTGTGATTATGGGCAAGGAGTCCCTGATGCTGGCGCCTTAGGCGCTCTTATGTTTCCTTACGGGGGCTGTGTGTAAAAGTATTACCATGAGCTTAATAAAACATTCTTCGCGATTGCGCTAATCCTTTTTTTCTCTTTCAGATAAAGCGGAAAATGAAGCTGCCGTTATCAATAAAAATTTAACAAAATAACAGCGTGACAAATTTCACAGTTTACTTTTTCCCGCCAGGATTAATCCTAAGATCGTTCCCGGCGTGCAGCCTGAAGAGCGGGAATGTGAAAATTGTGGTGAGAAATGAACGTTTATCCCTGCTGGATTTTAGTCTGGTATCAGAGCGAAATTTACCTTCGTCATACAGCTTAGCTACGCTTTAGTCAGGCATTCTGTTTAAGGAGTGATTATGCAGTCATCTGCCCGCGGTCTGATAGCCGTTGATAAACAGGGGAACCGGGTGCTGTTTCTGCATCCGGAAAGCTTTGCTGTTGAGCAGGAGCTGAATGCGTTTCCGCCGCGCCCGCACGAGCTGCTGATGCTGCCCGCACTGGAAAAAGCCTATGTCCCGCTCTGTGGCAGCGGCGTACACGGCGATAACCCTTATCCCGGGCATAAAGTCGCTGTTATCGATCTGCGTCAGCGCCGGATCAGCGGCTTTATCGACCTTACGCCACTGCAGTCGCCGCACAGCGGACAGCTGGGGCGCGACGGCAAAGTCTATCTCTGCTGTGAAAACAGCGCGGCGGTTGCGGTTATCGATCCGCACACCGATCGCGTAGAGAAAATCATCCCGCTGCCTTCGCATAACGCCCACCGGCTGACGCTCTCTCCCAGCGGACGCAAGCTGTTTACGGAAAATGAAGAGGACGCCAGCATCACAGTAATCGATTTATGTGAGGCAGAAAGCCGCGTCATTGATAACATTCTGCTGCCTGGTCCGATAGCCGGTATTGCTGCCTCGCCCAGACATCCTTATCTGGTCGCCAGCGCCGCCGACGCACCGCTGCTTTACGTGATCGATCGACAGAGCCACCGGGTCCGGCAGCGCATTACGCTGGCCGGCCACCAGCAGCCCTGCCAGGTTGTGCGGTTCAGTGCCAGTGGCGAACGGCTGGTTGCGATCGGGCATGATGAATCACTGATTACGCTGTTTGACGATCTGCTTAATCCCTCAGGTACTCTGCGCGTAGGGTGCCAGCCAGGAGATGGCTGTTTCAGTGAAGATAATCGCACGCTGCTTATCGCCAACGAAGGCGATGGGTCGTTAAGCGTTATCGATCTGGCGCAACGAAAGGTGATAGCCACGCCGCAGGCGGGCACAGGCTGTGAGACGTTAAGTTATTTTACGCTGAGCTGAGGCAGCCGCTGTCATTTCATTGTCATCTGCAGGTGGCATAAAGGCGGCGCGACAGCAGGCACTGTGCAGCTATTGATAAATTACGGATACCCGTTGCTGCGTTTTAATACGGCTTTTGCTTAATTAAAACGCATGCAATTACCTGAATTCTCGTATTTTTTTGGTATTAATCAGGGAGGATAGTCAAAATAATCTAACTAATTTTCGTTTTGCCGCTTGATTTATCTACGCGCGTAGATAGACTGTCTCCCCAGTGATAACTCACGGTGCCAGACGCGGCTACGGCCCTGAAATGACCATGTTACATTTGCTGTGCTAATACGATCGGTGAATTAAACACCGGCGAAACGCAGCAGAGAGATGAATTCCAACACCAGGGAATTCCTTACTGATCTTTCAGGATTTGCCTGTCGAACGTCGTCACCGGGACGTTCTGCTTGCTTAAGCAAGAGAACAGACCCATGGAAGGGCGTTTACTGTTTTCACTTCACTAAGAGAAAGGGTTATGACGGAACATCATCCCACTGCACAGCACTCACCCCACCTCACCGCGGCTGACGAACGGCTGCAAACTCCCGCTGGCCGCAAAGATTTCTGGCGCGCAACCTTCTCCTGCTGGCTCGGTACGGCGATGGAGTATGCCGACTTTGCGCTGTATGGCCTGGCGGCAGGTATCATCTTTGGCGACATCTTTTTTCCGGAAGCGACACCCGCTATGGCGCTGCTCTCAAGCTTTGCCACCTGGTCAGTCGGCTTTATCGCCCGCCCGATAGGCGCGCTGCTGTTTGGCTGGATTGGCGATCGCAAAGGGCGCAAAGTCGTGATGATCAGTACGATTATCCTGATGGGCGCCTCAACCACGCTGATTGGCCTGATCCCATCTTATGCAACAATCGGACTCTGGGCGCCTGCCTGTCTGGTACTGCTGCGTTTTACGCAGGGGCTGGGAGCGGGGGCGGAGCTCTCTGGCGGCACCGTTATGCTGGGCGAGTATGCCCCGGTTGAGCGACGCGGCCTGGTCTCTTCCGTGATCGCGCTGGGATCAAACAGCGGCACGCTGATCGCCTCTCTGGTCTGGCTGGCGGTGATCCAGATGGATAAAGAGAGTCTGCTGGCCTGGGGCTGGCGTATTCCTTTTCTCAGCAGCGTCCTGATCGCCGTAGTGGCGCTGTGGATCCGCCGCCATCTGCGCGAAACGCCGGTGTTTGAGCGTCAGCAGGCTGAACTGCAGGCGCAGCGCAGCGAGACGCTCTCCCGGGCGCATATTGAAACTGACAGCCGCAGCGTCTGGCAGCGAACCCGGGCGTTCTGGACCATGGTGGGTCTGCGCATCGGTGAAAATGGCCCCTCTTACCTGGCCCAGGGCTTTATCGTTGGCTACGTTGCAAAAGTGCTGATGCTGGATAAGTCGGTACCGACCACGGCGGTATTTATCGCCTCGCTGCTGGGCTTCCTGATTATTCCGTTTGCGGGCTGGCTCTCCGATTGTTTTGGTCGCCGCATTACCTATCGTGGTTTCTGCCTGCTGCTGATGATCTATGCGTGGCCCGCCTTCAGCCTGATGGATAGCCGCGATCCGACAATTATTATTGCTGTTATCGTTACAGGAATGGCGCTCGCTTCGCTGGGGATATTTGGCGTACAGGCGGCCTGGGGCGTTGAGATGTTTGGCGTAAAGCATCGCTATACCAAAATGGCAGTGGCAAAAGAGCTGGGGTCGATTCTTTCTGGCGGCACGGCGCCGCTGGTCGCGGCAGCGCTGCTCTCATGGACCGGCCACTGGTGGCCCATCGCCGTTTACTTTAGCGCGATGGCCACTATCGGGTTTCTGACGACGTTTGTCGCACCGGAAACGCGCGGCCGCGACCTTAATCTGCCGGAGGATGCCATCTGACGCGCAGCTGCAGGCAGGACTATTGACATAACGCTGGCCGGTGAATCCGGCCAGCGGCATTTATATTGAGGCTAATTTGGCAAAATCTCCCGGCGGAAATGTAACCCGTACCGATGTCGCCCGCGTCGCAGGCACCTCGGTAGCCGTGGTCAGCTATGTGATCAACAACGGGCCGCGCCCGGTGGCGGAAGCGACCCGTCAGCGGGTGCTGGCTGCCATTAAGCAGACGGGCTACCGGCCTAACGCCGTAGCGCGCGCGCTGGCCTCCGGCACCACCAAAACCTTTGGTCTGATTGTGCCGAACATTGCAAACCCGTTTGTCGCTTCCATGGCGCATGTCCTGCTGCAGGAGTCGCTTAACCACGGCCATATCATGCTGCTGGGTGATGCCGGTGACGATCGTCAGCGTGAGCTGGAGCTGATTCAGGGAATGCTTAACCGTCAGATCGACGGACTGTTTTATAACAGCGTCGATCGTCATCCCTATATTGATGTGGTGCAGGCGAGCGGAACGCCGCTGCTGATGCTGGATCGCATTACGCCGCAGCCCGGCGTCAGCGTGCTGAGCATGAATGAACGGCTGGCGGCCTGTGATGTCACCCGGCATCTGCTGAGTCACGGTTATCAGCAGGTAGGCATGATCAGCGGCCCGCTGGCGATGTTTAACGCTCAGGATCGTATTCAGGGCTGGCGTGATGCGATGCAGGAGCAGGGGCTGACCGTGGATGAAAGCCTGATTTTCCCGGCTGACTACTCGCGGCAGGGCGGCTACGACGCGGCGCGGCGCATGATCGCCAGCGGTCGCGTACCGCGTGCGCTGTTTGCCAGTAACGAAGGCCAGGCCATTGGCTGTATTCGCGCGTTTGCCGAGCAGGGGATCCGCGTGCCGCAGGATGTGGCGCTGGTCTGTTTTAACGGTACCACGCAGGCCGCGTTTCACGTGCCTTCACTGACCACGGTGCGGCAGCCGCTGTCTGAGCTGGCGCAGCGCGCTATTGCTATGCTGAAAAACCAGCCGGAGGAGGGGGTGATGGCCGAGCTGCCGCACTACATTGAAACCGGCGAATCCTGTGGCTGCCTGCAGCCTTAAATACAATAACGATAAAACATTATGAAAAGAGTGATTATTGATTGCGATCCGGGGAATGGCATCGCAGGTGCAAATACTGATGACGGACTGGCGATTGCGCTGGCGCTGGCATCACCCGCGCTGTCGCCGGAACTGATTACCACGGTCACCGGTAACACGCCCAGCGCGACGGGGGCGCGCGTGGCAAAAGATTTGCTGAAACGTCTCGGGCTGAATATTCCGGTGGTGCAGGGGGCGCTGCAGGCGCTGCGCGAAGATCCGCTGCCGTGGCGGGCGCGTCTGGATAATCTGGCCGATCCGGCGCTGGCCGCGTTGTGGCAGGGCGTGCGTCAGCCCGCGGTGATGGCGGCGGACGGCAATGATGCTGCCGGCGTGATGGGCCAGCTGATCTGCGATAACCCGGGAGAGTTTACCCTGGTCGCTATCGGGCCGCTGACGAACGTGGCGCAGGCGCTGCAGCGTTATCCGCAGATGGCTGAAGCGGTAGCGGAGATTGTGATCATGGGCGGCGTCTTTGCGCTTGATGACTACATCAAAGATACCAATTTTGGTCTCGATCCGGAGGCGGCACATCAGGTACTGCACAGCGGTGCCACCATCACCCTGGTGCCGATGGACGCCACCACGCAGACGCTGCTGACCCGCGACGATCTCGCACGCATTACGGCGCAACCGCATCCGCTGACGCAGTTTATCCGCGAGACGCTGGGCCCCTGGATCGACTACTCAATGCGGACCCGGCGGCTGCCAGGCTGCTGGATCCATGATGCGCTGGTGGTCGCCTGGCTGCTGAACCAGCGCGTGGCGGAAGGCGCCGATTATTACGTGGATATCGAGCTGCGTCCTGGTGCTACGCGCGGCAAGAGCTGGCGTTACCGTCCACCGCTGCGACTTGATGTGGGGATCCCGCCGGAAACCGGGGCGCTGGTGCATGTCATCCAGCACGTTGATAATGCGCTGCTGCTGGATATGCTAGAACAGGCTTTTACCCGTCTGCCGCTCCGGCTCTGAAACGTGACAGCGACGGCGCGATACTATCCGCGCCCTCAAAGCGCTTCACAGACATCGATCCAGGTGGCATGGGTCAGCTCCGCCATTCTCAGCGGTGAGATGCGTACCGCGCTGCGCACCGAGCCCGCGGCGGGCAGCACCTCATCAAAGCTGCGCAAAGAGATATCGCAGTACACGGTCAGCGGGTTTTCCAGGCCAAAAGGAGAGACGCCGCCGACCGGATGGCCGGTCCAGTTCACCACTTCATCGACGCTCAGCATGCGCGCTTTGGCCCCCAGGGCGGCTTTCAGTTTGCGGTTATCCAGACGCGCGTCGCCGCGGGTAACAATCAGCACCACCTGCTCTTTCACTTTCAGCGACAGCGTTTTGGCAATCTGCCCCGGTGAGACGCCGTGAACGCGTGCCGCCAGCGCCACGGTGGCCGTGCTTTCAGGCGTTTCAATAATTTCGATATCCGGCGCATGCTCAGCAAAGAACTGCTGTACCGACTCCAGGCTCATGTTGTTCTCCGGTAAAAACTGAACCTGAACGCTGCCACAAGGCGAAAAAAGTGTAAACGAGAGAAAAGGAGAATTTACGGCGCGTGCGTGCTTATTGCGCTTTCAGTGTACAGTTACCGCAGCGCTCGACGTCAGGAATACGATAGCGCTGACAGCAGCTGCGCCGCTCCATCGTCCCGTGACGCATAATCATGGTGCGGTAAAGCGGGTTATCGCTGCCGTCCGGCAGCGACGGCGTGAAAAACAGCATCTCTTCCAGCTGGTCGATCAGCGCGGCGGGCAGCTGCGCGCGGAGTTCACCCAGGAACCAGTAGATCAGATATCCCATGTTGTTCCAGATAAGGCGCGCATTGATGTCGCCGTGTTGCGTCATGCCTTCCACGGCGGGCTGCAGGCAGGTCTGGATCAGGCGCGCCATACGCTGCGGAGCAGAGAGAAATCGCGCGGGCTCATCCTCCTGCACCTCCAGCCAGAAGGTGGCAGGATGGCCATTTTCGTGAAATTCAGCGCGGATATATTCAGGTGAGCAGTTCAGGGCACGCGGCTCATGCAGCAGCGCCATCATCAGCGTGGGCACCAGCAGGCCGAAGTACCACTGCGCCCAGAGTGACTGCAGCGGCTTCGCCTCCCGCGGCGTATCAGGATGGCTGCGATAAAGATAGTCACCGTAGCGCTGCGTCAGAGACTGAAAGTGCTCCGGTGCTGACCATTCAGCCAGCGTCAAAGCGCCTTCCGGTGCGGTTTCCCCCAGTCTGACATATGCCTGACGGTCGCTGCACTGCTCACGGATCAGCTCCTGCAGTGCGCGTACCAGCGTGCGATCGCGCTGCATGAAGATCGGGGACTGCTCACTGAAGCGGTGCGCCTGACGCGTAATCGTAGCCATGCCAATCCTGAATGATAACGGGAAACGAAAAACAAATGATAATCGTTCCTGATTGAGTGAGCAAGATAGCAGCAGCAGAAGATTGCTATAGCGTTGTATTTATCACTTTAGTGCGGCTCGTTAATCGCCTGCCGGCGTGCCGGCAGCGCCTCCCAGGCCAGGATGGTATTGCGCCCGCGGTTTTTGGCGACATAGAGCGCACGGTCAGCGTTG
Source organism: Pantoea sp. SYBGC1 (assembly GCF_057197005.1). Taxonomy (NCBI): domain Bacteria; kingdom Pseudomonadati; phylum Pseudomonadota; class Gammaproteobacteria; order Enterobacterales; family Erwiniaceae; genus Pantoea; species Pantoea sp. SYBGC1. The sequence continues at coordinate 195,210 of NZ_JBXUNM010000004.1, read as the reverse complement.
GCGACGGCCCGCTCAAAATCGTGCGCAGCCATCGGCGCGATGCCGGCGCTGACGGTGACGTGAGTCGATACCGCGGTATTAGAACGATGGGGGATCTCCAGTTCCAGCACCGACTGCCGGATGCGCTCGGCGAGCTTCATGGCGATTGACGCGTTGACATTGGTCAGCAGTACCAGAAACTCTTCACCGCCATAGCGGGTGACCACATCGCGCGAGCGGACGGCGTCACGGATCGCAGCCGATACGCGCTTCAGCGCCTGGTCGCCCATCGCATGTCCGTAATTGTCGTTATAGGCTTTGAAGTGATCGATATCCAGCAGCAGGATAAAGTGGCTGCCGGCATGGTTCTCCAGAATCGTTTCCAGCCGGTTCTGCAGCCCGCGCCGGTTATAGAGGCCGGTCAGCGGATCGAGCATGCTGAGCGCGCTGAAGCTCTGCTTCTCTTCATACAGCTGGCCAATCAGCTGCCGGGTAAAATGGTCAAAACGCCGGCGCATCAAATGCAGCAGGGAAAATCCAATCAGCGGCAGCGTAATAGTAAACAGAATGGTAGTCAGGTGCTGTCCGTTATCCAGCAGCAGCACGGTCAGCACCGGCGGCAGAATATGCAGGCAGAATGCCGTTAAATAGTCGCTCAGTGCGATAGCGCTGATAAAAAAGACGCTAAGTAAACTGATAATTAAATAGCTGCTATCAAACGCCGAAATCAGATGATATTTCTGATTAATATGCCACGCCCACAGCAGCCCGAGCAGCAGCGCGACCGGCGTTAATACGGGAAAGCGCAGGCCGGGCATTATCAGGCAAAGCAGCAGCAGCGTGGTGCTGAAACCCGCGACCAGCACCGCAGGCAGGGTAAATACCGGTATCTGAACGTTCAGGCAGGGCAGCAGGCAAAAGAGTGAAACGGCGATATTAAGAAACAAAAATAGCATTAGCGAAAGCCGATATTTGCTCTGTTTCAGTTCATCGTAAGCGTTTAATTTCATTGTTATTACCCGTGACAGCCCTGAAATATCAAAGCGCTACCCGGCAGCGTTAATTCTGCTATGCGGATAGTCAGCACGTTTCATGTTGTTATCAGGTGTGTTATCGGCGGCAATTTAGCATTTTCCAGTATTTCTGTCATGCGGTGAAAAATTCGCTGCAGAATGAGAATGGTTGTCATATGATAATGGTAATTCTTATCATTAAGGGGCGTAATGATGATTGCAGCAATGCTGGCTGCCTGCGGCTTATGGGGTGTGAGCTGGATAATGGGTAAGCGCCTGGATAGCGGCTGGGGTATTCTGCTGCCCTGTACCGCTATGCCGCTGTTTGCGTTATGGGAACCGGGCTATGCGCAGTGGCGGGCAATCATGATCGTTATGCTTCTGCTGACGCTGGTTATGCTGTTTCACCAGCGGCTGCGCCACTATATATTGCTGCCATCCTGCGTCGCGCTGGCGGGCGGCATTACGGCAGCGTCAGTAAATTTTCATCTGGGTTAGCAGCGCGCAGAAACAGCAACATCACGCAGCGCGTGATAAGCAGGGGGGTAACATTCAGGGAATTAACTGCCGGGGGAGAGGTGACAACAGTGGTGCGAAGAGAGGGACTTGAACCCTCACGTCCGTAAGAACACTAACACCTGAAGCTAGCGCGTCTACCAATTCCGCCACCTTCGCATCGTGTTGTCTGTTTATATCACCGCATGGTGCGAAGAGAGGGACTTGAACCCTCACGTCCGTAAGAACACTAACACCTGAAGCTAGCGCGTCTACCAATTCCGCCACCTTCGCATCGTGTTGTCTGTTTATATCACCGCATGGTGCGAAGAGAGGGACTTGAACCCTCACGTCCGTAAGAACACTAACACCTGAAGCTAGCGCGTCTACCAATTCCGCCACCTTCGCGCAGTGCACGCGATATAAACTCTGTGATTATTGGTGCGAAGAGAGGGACTTGAACCCTCACGTCCGTTAGGACACTAACACCTGAAGCTAGCGCGTCTACCAATTCCGCCACCTTCGCATACCGGCAACACTTTACAGTATTGCTAACCACGGAGGCGCATTCTAGAGGTTTTACGCAATGCGTCAACAGATATTTTACGGCGATAAACCGACTGCTGCAAAAAGCAACGCTTTATCGCCGTATCAGGCGCTTAGCGTCCGCGCGCGCCACGACCATAAACCGCACGGTAAACCTTAAAGCGGCCGGTCTGCGCCAGCACTTCGTGGCTGCCGAAGGTCTCATCCAGTATCTGCGGATAAGGCAGGAAAGCATTCGCCACAATACGCAGTTCGCCGCCGCTGCTCAGATGCTTCACCGCGCCGCGGATAAGGCTGGTGGCCGCATCAAGGCTGGTCTGCATGCCGTCATGAAACGGCGGATTAGAGATGATCAAATCGAAACGTCCGGTAACGTCGCTAAAGACGTTGCTGGCAAACACCTCGCCTTCCAGCCCGTTTGCCGCCAGCGTGGCTTTGCTCGCTTCAATGGCAGCAGCGTGCACATCGCACAGCCACAGCCGCACCTTCGGGGAGTGCTGCGCCAGCGCAGTGGCTAAGACACCGCTGCCGCAGCCGAGATCCAGCACTTTTCCTTTGGTGTGCGGCGTCAGGGTCGACAGCAGCAGATCGCTGCCAATATCCAGGCCATCGCGGCTGAATACGCCCGGCAGCGTATGGATGGTCATCTCGTCCAGCTGGTAGATATTGCCGAACTGGCTGGCATCAAACTCAGGCTGCTGCGTCAGCTGGCCATGATAGAGGCCGCAACGACGCGCGCTGTCAATTTTCTCCAGCGTTACCCACTGCTCCAGCATGCCTTCGGCGCTGCGCACGCCGCTGCGGTTTTCACCCACGACAAAGATATCGCTGCCGACAGGGAGTAACGCGAGCAGATTTTGCAGCTGGAACTGCGCTTCCGGCTTATTTTTGGGCCAGAAGTAAATCAGGGTGGTGCAGTCTGTCACATCGGCCGCGCTGGCCACGAGGCTGTATACGGCGCGATCGCCCAGCCGATGGCTCAGGTTCTGCCAGTGATGATACTGCTGGGTGTGAACGCGGCTGAGCGCGGTTTCCAGCTGGGCGGGCAGGTCATCCTGCAGGTCACCCGCAAACAGCACGTGGCGGGTGGTAAATTCATCACTGTGGCGCAGAATAACTTCACTGGCCGGGGTAAAAGCAGACATGGAACGCTCCTGTTAAATCAGAGCGGGGATTATAGTGCTTTGTTGGCGCATGTTCGACGGGTTTGCTAGCATAGCGCGCATTACTTACGGCATAGCGGAAAACAGCATGAGTACAAGACGCGACTGGCTTCTGCAGCAGATGGGGATTACGCAGTATCAGCTGCGGCGTCCGCGCGTGCTGCAAGGGGAGATCGCCGTCAGGCTGGCACCCGATACGCGCCTGCTGCTGGTAGCGGAACACCCGCCGGCACTGGATGAGCCTCTGATACGGGACGTGCTGCGGGCGCTGGATATTCCGCCCGCGCAGGTGATGACGCTGACGCCGGAGCAGCTGCCGATGCTGCCAGAGCAGGTAGCCTGTCCCGGCTGGCTGCTGGGCGTGGAGAGCGGGCACACCTTTAACGGTGTGGTATTCACCAGCGCCGTCCTTAATGAACTGATTAGCAGCGGCGCAGCCAGGCGCGCGCTGTGGCAACAGATGTGTAACCATGACCACTATCTCGCTCATCACGGCTGACGATCGGCCACAGCAGCTCGCCATTGAACGCCGGGCGCACGCTTTTCCCTGGAGTGAACAGACCTTCGCCAGCAATCAGGGAGAACGCTTTCTCAACTTCGGGCTGCACAGTGATGGACGCCTTGCCGGCTTTGCCATTACGCAGGTTGTGCTGGATGAGGCGTCGCTGTTTAACATCGCCGTTGATCCCGACTTTCAGCGCCGCGGCTACGCGCGCCAGCTGTTGCAGACGCTGATCGGCGAACTGGAGCAGCGCGATGTGCTGACCCTCTGGCTGGAGGTGCGCGCCTCAAATCGCGCGGCGATTGCCCTGTATGAGCAGCTCGATTTTCACCAGGTCAGCGTGCGCCCCAATTACTACCCCACCGCAGGCGGACGGGAAGACGCCATCATTATGGCGCTGACACTTTGACCGCTGATTAAGGAGCACCATGTTAAACGACTGGGACTGCATCCTGTTTGATGCTGACGAAACACTGTTTCATTTCGATGCCTTTGCCGGACTGCAGCGCATGTTTACCCGCTACGACGTGCAGTTCAGCGATCGCGATTACGCCGATTATCAGGCGATCAATAAGCCTTTATGGGTGGATTACCAGAACGGCACCATCACCGCCGCACAGCTGCAGACGCAGCGCTTTACGCTCTGGGGAGAGAAGCTCAGCGTAAAACCGGATATCCTGAACAGTGATTTCCTCAATGCGATGGCGGAGATCTGCCTGCCGCTGGAGGGCGCGCCTGAACTGCTGCAGAGTCTTAAAGGCCGCGTCAAAATGGCGATTGTCACCAACGGCTTTACGGCCCTGCAGCAGGCGCGGCTGGAGCGCACGGGCTTTCACGATATGTTCGATGCGCTGGTGATTTCAGAGCAGGTCGGTGTCCCCAAGCCGGACGCAAAAATCTTTGCCCATACGCTGGAGCTGCTCGGCAATCCGGCGCCACAGCGCGTACTGATGGTCGGCGATACGCCCGAGTCTGATATTCTCGGGGGAATGAATGCGGGTCTTAAAACCTGCTGGATCGATCACGGCACGCGCCCGTTGCCTGCGGATATTACTCCTGATTTTCAGGTGAAGAACCTCGCTCAGCTTCAGGCTATTCTTACCGCTTAAAGCACGCCGTTAAAAACTGAAAACCAGGCAGAAGCAGCGGCCTGGTTTTTTGTATCGGTCTGAAGAGCCCGCGGCTCAGGCTGGCGCTTAGCGCTTCTTTTCCTGCGCGTCGGGTGTTTCTGCCGGCTCTTCCTCTTTATCTTCTTTCACCGCGCGGCTGGCGGTAAGCAGGAAGGGCGACTGCTGCCAGCGGGTGCGGCGATCGCGCAGCAGAGTACGGGTCAGAATGATGCCAATCGCCAGCGCCAGCAGCATCATCAGCCGCAGAATATTGGTGGTGTTATCTACCTGACGTGACTCGGTGACCAGAACGTGCGTGTCCAGCGTCACGCGCAGGAAACCCTGTGGCCCCTCTTTGCCTTCCAGCGGCTGCACAATCTGATGATTGAAGTAGCTGCCGGCACGTTTGCCATCCAGCGCCAGACGGTCGCGTACGTTGATGGTTTCACCGCTGTGTGCCACCAGGCTGCCATCGTCGGCATAGACGGAGGCATCAAGGATGCGGCTGTTATCCGTCATCTGATCGAGAATGGCGGCAATCTGTGTGCGGTTATCATCGCTGTTATCCATCAGGGGCTTGAGGCTGAACGCCACCTGGCGGGTAAGGGTATGGGCCAGCTCTTCAACCTGCTCAGAACGCGCCATCTGATGACCCAGGCTGAACCATGAGGCACCCTGCATCAGCACCACCAGCAACGCCAGAGAGATAAGAACAATCACCGTGCGATGCAGGCGAAATTTCAGTGCAGTTTTAACCATCAGAAACCCATGTGACATAGCAGCAGAAAGGCTGGCAATTATGTTGCCAGAACCCGCGCAGACAAGGTAGCCTCTTGCGTGGTTTTGTTGTCCCTACAGGAGCTGTAATGCCAAATCGTCTTACCTGGTGCGATCTGCCCGCCGATGTCTCACTCTGGCCGGGTTTACCCCTCTCCCTGAGCGGTGATGAAGTTATGCCGCTGGACTACCGTGCCGGCCGCACGGGCTGGCTGCTGTATGGGCGCGGACTCGATAAACAGCAGCTGACCGATTATCAGCATCAGCTGGGGGCCGCCATGGTGATTGTCAGCGCATGGAACGTTGACGAATATCAGGTGATCCGGCTGGCAGGTTCGCTGACGCCGCGCGCCACCCGGCTGGCGCATGACGCCGGATTTGACGTGGCGCCGCTGGGCAAAATCCCGCATCTGAAAACGCCGGGGCTGCTGGTGATGGATATGGACTCCACGGCGATCCAGATCGAATGCATTGATGAGATCGCCAGACTGGCGGGCTGCGGTGAGCAGGTGGCTGAAGTCACCGAACGGGCGATGCGCGGTGAACTCGACTTCAAAGCCAGCCTGCGTGAGCGCGTGGCGCAGCTGGCTGGCGCCGATGCCGCTATCCTTAAACAGGTGCGCGACACTCTGCCGCTGATGCCGGGCCTGACCACGCTGGTGCATAAGCTGCAGGCGCTCGGCTGGCAGGTTGCGATTGCGTCTGGCGGTTTTACCTTTTATGCGGATCATCTGCGTCAGACCTTGCATCTGGCGGCGGCCGTCGCCAATGAGCTGGAGATGCGCGACGGCAAACTCACCGGCGAGGTGATCGGCCAGATTGTCGATGCGCAATATAAAGCGGATACCCTGCATCAGCTGGCGCAGCGTTTTGATATCGCGCCGCAGCAGACGGTAGCGGTGGGCGATGGCGCCAACGATCTGCCGATGATTAAGCGTGCAGCACTGGGTATCGCCTATCATGCTAAACCTAAAGTGAATGAGCAGACGGAAGTCACTATCCGTCACGCTGACCTGATGGGGGTGTTCTGCATCCTGACCGGCAGCCTGATTCATGAAGAGCGTTAACTGAGGAACTGATTTGGCCAAAGCGGCAAAACGCGCCTTCGTGTGCAACGAATGCGGCGCAGACTATCCGCGCTGGCAGGGGCAATGCAGCGCCTGCCACGCCTGGAACACCATCACCGAGGTGCGCATTGCTGCCTCGCCTGCCGCTGCGCGCAATGAGCGCCTGAGCGGCTATGCGGGTAACGCCGGCAGCAGCCGGGTGCAGAAGCTCTCGGAAATTAGCCTTGAGGCGCTGCCGCGCTTCACCACCACCTTTAAAGAGTTTGACCGCGTCCTGGGCGGCGGTGTGGTTCCGGGCAGCGCTATCCTGATTGGCGGCAGCCCCGGTGCCGGTAAATCGACGCTGCTGCTGCAGGTCATGTGCAAGCTGGCGGAGAGCATGAAGACGCTCTATGTCACCGGCGAGGAGTCGCTGCAGCAGGTGGCGATGCGCGCGCACCGGCTGGGACTGCCCACGGATAACCTGAATATGCTGTCCGAAACCAGTATTGAGCAGATCTGCCTGATCGCCGAGCAGGAAGAGCCGAAGCTGATGGTTATCGACTCCATTCAGGTGATGCACATGGCGGATATTCAGTCTTCTCCCGGCAGCGTGGCGCAGGTACGGGAGACCGCCGCCTATCTGACGCGTTTTGCCAAGACGCGCGGCGTGGCGATTATCATGGTCGGCCACGTCACCAAAGATGGCTCGCTGGCAGGTCCGAAAGTGCTGGAGCACTGTATCGACTGCTCGGTGCTGCTGGATGGCGACGCCGATTCGCGCTTTCGCACGCTGCGCAGCCATAAAAACCGTTTTGGTGCGGTGAATGAGCTGGGCGTATTCGCCATGACGGAGCAGGGAATGCGCGAGGTGAGTAACCCTTCAGCTATTTTCCTGTCGCGCGGCGATGAGATCACGTCAGGCAGTTCGGTGATGGTGGTGTGGGAAGGTACCCGGCCGCTGCTGGTTGAGATCCAGGCGCTGGTGGATCACTCGATGATGGGCAATCCGCGCCGCGTAGCGGTAGGGCTGGAGCAGAACCGTCTGGCGATTTTACTGGCGGTACTGCATCGTCACGGCGGCCTGCAGATGGCGGATCAGGATGTGTTTGTTAACGTGGTAGGCGGCGTAAAAGTCACGGAAACCAGTGCCGATCTGGCGCTGCTGCTGGCGATGGTCTCCAGCCTGCGCGATCGTCCTCTGCCGCAGGATGTGGTGATCTTCGGTGAGGTCGGGCTGGCAGGTGAGATCCGGCCGGTACCGAGTGGCCAGGAGCGTATCTCTGAAGCAGCCAAGCACGGCTTTAAGCGCGCCATCGTGCCGGCCGGCAACGCGCCGAAGAAAACGATTGATGGCATGAAGGTTTACAGCGCGAAGAAGCTGGCAGATGCGCTGGCCATTCTGGATGAGCTGTAATTTCGCAAGGGCGGCATAAATGCCGCCGCCACGGTATGTAGGGGGCGCATTAATGCGCCCCTGGTTCAGATGATGTATGCAACCAGGGCGGCATAAATGCCGCCCCTACGTTGAGGATGCGCGTAATTTTCCAAGGGCGGCATAAATGTCGCCCCTACGACATGTAGGGTGCGCATTTATGCGCTCCTGGTTCAGATGGTGTACGCAACCAGGGCGGCATAAATGCCGCCCCTACGACATGTAGGGTGCGCATTTATGCGCACCGTCTTAAAGACCGCACTGCCGTTTATTATCCGCAGGAGGCACTGAGTGTCATCATTTGACTATTTGAAGACCGCGATTCGGCAGCAGGGCCATACGCTGCAGCAGGTGGCTGACGCCAGCGGAATGACCAAGGGCTACCTGAGCCAGCTGCTTAACGCGAAAATAAAAAGCCCCGGCGCGCAGAAACTGGCGGCGCTGCATCACTTTCTCGGGCTGGAGTTTCCGCGGCGTGAGAAAACCGTGGGCGTGGTATTTGGCAAGTTCTATCCGCTGCACACTGGCCACATCTACCTGATCCAGCGCGCCTGCAGTCAGGTGGATGAGCTGCATATTATTATGGGCCACGACGAGCCGCGCGATCGCGCACTGTTTGAGAACAGCGCCATGTCGCAGCAGCCCACCATCAGCGATCGTCTGCGCTGGCTGCTGCAGACATTCAAGTACCAGAAAAACATCCGTATTCACTCGTTCAACGAAGAGGGAATCGAACCCTATCCGCACGGCTGGGATCTCTGGAGCGCAGGCGTCAGCGCGTTTCTGGCGGAGCAGGGGATTATGCCCGACTGCGTCTATACCAGCGAAGAGCCGGATGCGCCGATGTATCAGCAATATCTGGGGATCCCGGCGCGGGTGATCGATCCGCATCGATCGTTTATGAGCATCAGCGGCAGTCAGATCCGTCAGGATCCGTTTCGCTACTGGGAATATATTCCGACTGAAGTGAAGCCTTTCTTTGTGCGCACCGTCGCGGTGCTGGGTGGCGAGTCGAGTGGCAAATCCACGCTGGTCAACAAGCTGGCGAATATCTTCAATACCACCAGCGCCTGGGAGTATGGCCGCGACTACGTCTTCTCTCACCTCGGCGGCGACGAGATGGCGCTGCAATACTCTGACTACGATAAAATCGCACTCGGTCAGGCGCAGTACATCGATTTTGCCGTCAAGTATGCGAATAAAGTCGCCTTTATCGATACCGATTTTATTACCACGCAGGCGTTCTGCCTGAAGTATGAAGGACGCGAACACCCCTTTGTGCAGGCGCTGATCGATGAGTACCGCTTTGACCTGGTGATCCTGCTGGAGAACAACGTGCCCTGGGTGGCGGATGGCCTGCGCAGCCTCGGCAGCTCGGTGGACCGGCGCGAGTTTCAGTCTATTCTGGTGACCATGCTACGGGAAAATAACGTTGAGTTTGTGCACGTGCAGGAGGACAACTACGATGCGCGCTTCCTGCGCTGTGTGGAGCTGGTCAAAGAGCGGCTGGGCAATTAGCGTCTGAGCACAATAAAAAAGGCGCCCGGAGGCGCCTTTTTTATCAGCAGATTACTTCGCCATACGCTTGTATTTGATACGCTTCGGCTCCAGCGCATCCGCGCCGAGGGTGCGTTTCTTATACTCTTCGTATTCGGTAAAGTTACCTTCAAAGAACTCAACCTTGCCCTCATCCTGATAATCGATGATGTGGGTGGCAATACGGTCGAGGAACCAGCGGTCATGCGAGATCACCATCGCGCAGCCCGGGAACTCCAGCAGGGCATTCTCCAGCGCGCGCAGGGTTTCGATGTCGAGGTCGTTGGTCGGTTCATCCAGCAGCAGCAGGTTGCCGCCTACCTGAAGCAGTTTCGCCAGGTGCAGACGTCCGCGCTCACCGCCGGAGAGTTCGCCCACGCGTTTACCCTGATCGGTGCCTTTAAAGTTAAAGCGTCCGACGTAGGCACGGCTTGGCATCTCGGTGGTACCGATACGCATAATATCCTGGCCGCCAGAGACTTCTTCCCATACTGTTTTGGAATTATCCATCGCATCGCGGAACTGATCGACCGACGCCAGCTTCACGGTTTCGCCCAGATCGATGCTGCCGGAATCGGGCTGCTCCTGACCAGACATCATGCGGAACAGCGTCGATTTACCCGCGCCGTTTGGCCCGATGATCCCGACAATCGCCCCTTTTGGCAGCGAAAACGACAGATCGTCAATCAGAACGCGGTCGCCATACGATTTGCTGAGGTTTTTCACTTCCAGCACTTTATCGCCGAGGCGTGCGCCTGGCGGAATAAAGAGTTCGTTGGTTTCATTACGCTTCTGATAGTCGCTGTTGTTCAGCTCTTCAAAGCGAGCCAGACGCGCCTTGCCCTTAGACTGACGGCCTTTCGCACCCTGACGCACCCACTCCAGCTCTTTTTCAATGGATTTGCGGCGTGCAGCTTCCTGCGACGCTTCCTGCGCCAGACGCTGATCTTTCTGCTCCAGCCAGGAGGAGTAGTTGCCTTCCCACGGAATACCTTCACCGCGGTCCAGCTCCAGGATCCAGCCCGCAACGTTATCGAGGAAGTAACGGTCGTGGGTAATCGCGACCACGGTGCCTTCGAAGTCGTGCAGGAAGCGTTCCAGCCAGGCGACAGATTCCGCATCCAGGTGGTTAGTCGGTTCATCAAGCAGCAGCATGTCCGGCTTTTCCAGCAGCAGGCGGCACAGCGCCACGCGACGGCGCTCACCACCCGACAGGTTGCCGATTCTGGCATCCCACTCCGGCAGACGCATCGCGTCAGCGGCGCGGTTGAGCTGGGTTTCCAGGTTATGGCCATCGTGCGCCTGAATCACCTCTTCCAGACGGCCCTGTTCGGCGGCCAGCTTGTCGAAGTCCGCATCGGGATCGGCATACAGCGCGTAGACTTCATCAAGACGTTTCAGCGCGCCAGCGACTTCCGCCACCGCTTCTTCAACCGATTCACGCACGGTATGTTCCGGGTTGAGCTGCGGCTCCTGCGGCAGATAACCCACTTTAATGCCCGGCTGCGGGCGCGCTTCCCCTTCGATATCTTTATCAATACCGGCCATGATGCGCAGCAGGGTCGATTTACCCGCGCCGTTCAGGCCGAGTACGCCGATTTTGGCGCCCGGGAAGAAGCTGAGAGAGATATTCTTCAGAATGTGACGCTTCGGCGGTACCACTTTGCCGACGCGATGCATGCTATAGACGAATTGAGCCACGTTGTGATGAGCCTCTTGGTCTGTAAATAGTGGAACGTCAGATGCTGAAGTTTAGCGGTTTTCACGGCCTAATCACAGCCGCGCCGCGGTGAAACTTGCGTGACAGGCGTGATGTCAGACGCACTGCTGCGTAATTGTACGCGCTGACGGCGATCAGGGCAGATGCAGCGTAATCGCCTGCTCTGCCAGCCACGCGCTGAGCGCGGCGTCGGGGGCGCTGTCGCTGACCAGCCGCTCGAAACGGTGCAGCGCGCTGATACGGGCGGGCAGCACTTTGCCATATTTGCTGCTGTCTGCCACCAGAACCCGTTCACGCGCGCGCAGCATGGCGTGGTGCTTCATCGCCAGCTCATTCAGGTTGTAACAGGTTGCGCCCTGCTGCAGATCCACTCCCGCTGCTGAGATAAACGCCAGCGCCGGGCAGAGGTCATCCAGAATGGAGTGGTTACCGACCGGTGTAAACAGCGCGTTATCAGCGTGAAACTCGCCGCCGCTGAGGATCACGCTGCAGGCGGGCTTCTCTTTCAGTGCCAGAAAGGTGTTCATCGCGCAGCAGACGGCCGTAAAGGCGAGAGTGTCCGGAATCGCGTCGATGACGTAGGGCAGCGTGGTTCCGCAGTCAAAAAACACCGTATCATTTTCACGAATCAGCGCGGCGGCGGCCTGCGCCAGACGCCGTTTACGCGCGGCGTTGTGCCCGTGCTGATCGGAAACAAAGTAGTGCCCCGCATGGTTTTTCGGATCGCTGACCACATAGCCGCCGAGCAGCACCACCTGCGAGGCGGATTCGCTGAGATCGCGGCGGATGGTCATTTCAGAGACGCCCAGCAGCTGCGCCGCCTCTTTCAGATGCAGCTTATCGGTGCGTTTCAGGGCCTGGGCCAGCTTATTGAGTCGTTCGTCGCGCCGGGTTTCCATAAGCATCTCGGTAAAAGTGGTGTTCTGCCGCAGAGCAGCGGATGCGGTTTGCCATTGAGCCTCTGAGCGCAACAATCCTGACAGGTTTCAGGCGGTTGCGGCGCCGTCAGCAGCGGGTGGTCAATAGTAGCCTTAAAGGCGCCGTGGCGTAAACTGCGTTGCAGGTGCACAAGCGGGTCAGGGGGGCAGGAGCCCGTTCGTCAGGTAAATTTTGTTAAGAACGTGGCGAGAGACGAAAGCCCTGGTTAGCATGAAGGGAGTCCGGCATACGCTGGACCGAAGCAGAGAGGAGAGCGGAGTGGAGAAGTGGCGTAACTGGATGATAGGGATGTGTCTGGTCAGCACGGCAGGCAGCGTATGGGCCGACTCGCTGGATCAGCAACGACAGCGCTATGCGCAGATCAAGCAGGCCTGGGATAACAAACAGATGGACCAGGTTGAGCAGCTGATGCCGACGCTGCAGGATTATCCGCTCTATCCCTATCTGCAGTATCGCCTGCTGGCGCAGGATCTCGATCAGGAAGCGGGGCTGGCGATCAAAAACTTTATTCAGCAGTATCCGACGCTGCCGCCGGCCAAATCGCTGCAGACGCGATTTGTGAACGTGCTGGCGCACCGGCAGGACTGGCAGGGGATTTTAAGTTTCAGTCCGGATGAGCCGAAGCCGGTGCAGGCGCGCTGCAACTGGTACTACGCTAAATGGGCCACCGGCCAGCAGCAGACGGCGTTTACCGGCGCGAAAAGTATCTGGCTGCGCGGTTCGGCACTGCCCGCTGACTGCGACCGGCTCTTCTCAGTCTGGCAGGCATCAGGTCAGCTTTCGCCGATTACCATTCTGGAGCGTATCCGCCTGGCGATGAAAGCGGGCAACGATAGCCTGGTAAACTATCTGGCAAAAATGCTGCCGGCGGATTACCAGACCACCGCCAGCGCACTGCTGGCCCTGCAGCAGAATCCGCAGACCGTAACGACGTTTGCTGCCACGCTGGGGCCGACCGACTTTACCCGTATGGCCACCAGCTACGCCTTTGCGCGCGTGGCGCGCGAAGATATGGATAACGCGCGCATGATGATCCCGCAGCTGGTTAAAGCGCAGAAGATGAGTCAGGCAGAAGAGCAGGATCTGAAAGAGGCGGTGGTATGGCGCATGATGGGGGCTGACCTGACCTCAGAGCAGGCGCGCTGGCGCGATGCCGTAGTGATGAACAGTGAATCCACCGCGCTTATTGAACGTCGCGTGCGCCTTGCGCTGAGCGAAAGCGACCGGCGTGGCCTCAACACCTGGATTGCGCGCCTGCCGCCGGAAGCGAAAGAAAAAGATGAGTGGCAGTACTGGCAGGCAGATTTGCTGATAGCGCAGGGGCGCAAAGAAGAGGCTGAGGAGATCCTGCGTAAGCTGATGCAGCAGCGCGGCTTCTATCCGATGGTAGCGGCGCAGCGTCTTGGCACCGACTATCCGCTGAAGATTGATGACGCGCCGGCCGCGGACAATAGCATCGTGCAGGGACCGGAGATGGCGCGCGTACGCGAGCTGATGTACTGGGGCATGGATAACCTGGCGCGCAGCGAGTGGGCAAACCTGATCGTCAGTAAAACCCGCACGCAGCAGCAGATGCTGGCGCACTACGCGAACCAGCAGGACTGGTGGGATCTGAGCGTGCAGGCCACGATTAGCGCAAAAATGTGGGATAGTCTGAAAGAGCGTTTCCCGCTGGCGTGGCGCAATCTGTATCAGCAATATACCGGTGATAAGGCGATCGATCCGAGCTACGCCATGGCTATCTCGCGCCAGGAGAGCGCCTGGAACCCGAAAGCGCGCTCCCCGGTCGGGGCCAGCGGATTGATGCAGGTGATGCCAGCCACGGCCGCGCATACCGTGAAGATGTACAACATTCCCGGCTATGTAAACAGCAGCCAGCTGCTTGATCCGCAAACCAATATCCAGATTGGCACGCAGTATCTGGAGTATGTCTATCAGCAGTTCGGGCAGAACCGCATCTTCTCCTCCGCCGCCTATAATGCCGGCCCGGGGCGGGTGCGCAGCTGGCGCAACAACAGCGGCGGCAAACTGGACGCGGTGGCCTTTATTGAAACGATTCCGTTCTCTGAAACGCGGGGCTACGTGAAGAACGTGCTGGCGTATGACGCCTACTATCGCTACTTCATGGGGAAACCTGACAAGATTCTCAGCGACAGCGAGTGGAATCAGCGTTACTGAGTGTGCTATGCTTCCGTACTCGTTAATGAGTACGGAAGCCACTATGCCTTCATCCCTTTCTGAGCAGCCCACTGACGATCACTGGCTGCGTTTTATCGACCTGATGCAGCATGCGTTTGCCGATAACGTGGCGCTGCCGATGCTGCAGCTGATGATGACGCCCGATGAACGTGAATCGTTCGGCACGCGGCTGCGCATTATCGAAGCGTTGATCAATGGCGATATCAGCCAGCGCGAATTGAAAAACGAGCTGGGCGTGGGCATTGCGACGATAACGCGCGGCTCTAACAGCCTGAAAGAGGCGCCGCCCGAACTCAGACGCTGGCTGGAATCGCGGCTGATTACTGCTGATAAAGCGGATGAGTAAACGGGCAGAGCGCGAGGATCAGCGCCTGATGATAGACGCTGGAGCGGGTCAGCAGGCCCTGCGTAAAAGCGCCGATCGCGCCGCCCTTATGTTTGATATTGTCAACCCCGGTCAGGCGCGCCATCTCATCGCCCAGCTCGCGCCCGGCTGCTAATCCTGCCAGTACAACCGGCGGCAGCGTAAAGCTGGCAGAGCGTGATTCACCGCGCTGCTGTGCATTTTCCACTACCATCCATGCAAACGCGCAGTCGTCTTCGATGCCCGCTTCAATAGCCACCCAGAAGTCTGCCTCTGGCGCAGCCGCGCGGGCGTTAATCACGCGCTGACGTGCGCCGCTGCGCGTTTCCGTATCGCTAAGCGGCTGCGCCGCCACGCCGCTCTCGACCGCTACCCCGCGAATATGGCAGGATCCCTCACCGAATACGTCGCTGAACGCCTGCGCAACCGCATGAATTTTTGCCGGATTGGTGGTGGCTGCGACAACATGGTACATAATTGGTTGAACCCTCAAGGCAAATTTGTCGCAGTATAACGGAAATTACGCATGTTACAGGTCTATCTTGTTCGTCACGGTGAAACGGTTTGGAATGCGGCCCGACGCATTCAGGGGCAGTCCGACAGTGCTCTGACGGATAAAGGTGAACAGCAGGCGCGTCAGGTCGGTGAGCGGGTGAAGACGCTGGGCATTACGCACGTTATCGCCAGTGATTTAGGCCGTACCCGACGTACGGCAGAGATTATCGCTGACGCCTGCGGCTGCCCGGTTACGCTGGATGCTCGTCTGCGCGAGCTGAATATGGGCTGTCTGGAGCAGCGTCCGCTTGATGGCCTGACGGCAGAAGAAGAACGCTGGCGCAAGGCGCTGGTAGATGGCACCGAAGCGGGGCGCATTCCCGGCGGCGAGTCGATGAGCGAGCTGGCGGCGCGCATGCATGATGCGCTGAACGCCTGCCTCGATCTGCCCGCCGGCAGCCGGCCATTGCTGGTCAGCCACGGTATGGCGCTGGGTGCCCTGGTGAGCACCATTCTGGGTTTACCGGCGCATGCGGAACGACGCCTGCGCCTGCGCAACTGCTCGATTTCACGCGTGGATCATCAGCAGAGTGCCTGGCTGGCGTCTGGCTGGATCGTAGAGACCGCCGGCGACGTTTCGCATCTGGATGCCCCGGCACTGGATGAGCTGCCAGGGGCGCATTAATGCGCCCGTATCAATGCGCGTACGGGACGTGATGACGTTTTTACTGCGGCCAGGGGCGCATTAATGCGCCCCCTACGGAAAATGTAGGGGCGCCATTAATGGCGCCCAGGTTGGCGCGCGTACGGAACGTGATGACGTTTTTTACCGCGGCCAGGGGCGCATTAATGGCGCCCGTATCAATGCGCGTACGGGACGTGATGACGTTTTTCACCGCGGCCAGAGGGGCGCATTAATGCGCCCCCTACGGAAAATGTAGAGGCGCCATTAATGGCGCCCGGGTTGGCGCGCGTACGGAACGTGATGACGTCATTAATGGCGCCCAGGTTGATGGGCGCTCGGGACGTGATGACGTTTTTCACCGCGGCCAGGGGCGCATTAATGCGCCCCCTACGGAAAATGTAGGGGCGCCATTAATGGCGCCCAGGTTGGCGCGCGTACGGAACGTGATGACGTCATTAATGGCGCCCGGGTTGATAGGCGCACGGGACGTGATGACGTTTTTTACCGCGGCCAGGGGCGCATTAATGCGCCCGGCGAGGTTCTTTGGCGATTAATTAACGGGCTGCGGGCGGATCGGGATCAGGTATTCGCAGCGGATATCGGCAGGCGGTTCGCTGCGCTTTTTGCCGCCGTGGGTATAGAATCGCTCAATATCCTGCCCCTGACGACGAATCAGCCCCAGCAGCGGCATGCAGGTGCCGTAGAGCATCAGGATAAACTCCTGCAGCGCGACGCGCGGACCCTCATAGCTGAACTGCACGTAGTCGCCCGCTTCCAGCGTCACGCGCTGATTTGACTGCATATTCAGCGCCTGCTGATCGGCCGGGACCGCCGTGGTATAGAGGATCTCCTGCTCATCATCTTTCTCATGGCTGGCGCGCACCTGATGCAGACCATAAAGCACCGGCGGCACGGTGTCGGTTTCCAGCAGGAACTGTTTCCAGAAGTGCACGCGCATCTCATCACGGTAGCGGGAGATCTGCTCCAGCGCGCAGGTATAACTCTGCGTCTGGCCCACCAGAATCGTCTCCGGCAGCGTGACAAACTGTGCTTCCGGCACGGGCTGGTTATCCAGACGAATGGGCGGGCGGATACCGTAAGAGTTCCACTCGGATGAGCGGCGATACCAGGCGGGCGTCTGATTAAACTGTTTCTTAAACGCGCGCGTAAATGTCTGCTGTGAATCGAAGCGATACTGCAGAGCGATATCGAGGATAGGGCGGCTGGTCAGACGTAGCGCCACGGCGGCTTTAGAGAGACGACGCGCACGGATATAGGCCCCGATGGCGTGTCCGGTAACCTCTTTAAACATCCGTTGCAGGTGCCATTTGGAGTAACCCGCTTTCAGTGCAACGTTATCAAGTGAAAGCGGCTGATCCAGATGGCTCTCCAGCCAGACAAGCAAATCGCGAATGATACCGGCTTGGTCCATAAAACATCCTCATAACTCTCTGGTGGCGCAACGATGAAGTCGTCGAATAATAGCACTAAATGCACAAACGCGCGGCGCTTGTGTGTTGATCAACTGTGCTATATCAATGCGGGTGATAACCCGTTCAGGTTTGGTTCTTTGTTCTGGTGACGATACATTATCGCCACATCTCTTTCCTTTGCAATGGTAACCCAATGACAATAAATCGCGCTCTTATAGTCACGCTGGCAACTTTTATGCTCACTCCCGTCGCGCTGGCGGAGGAGATCGGCTCTGTTGACACCGTATTCAAAATTTTCGGCCCCGATCATAAGATCGTGGTCGAGGCGTTCGACGATCCGGACGTGAAAAATGTCACCTGCTATATCAGCCGGGCTAAAACCGGCGGTATCAAAGGGGGCCTGGGGCTGGCTGAAGATACATCGGATGCGGCTATCTCCTGCCAGCAGGTAGGGCCTGTAGAGCTTAGCGAGAAAATCGCACAAGGCAAGGCGCAGGGAGAAGTCGTGTTTCGTAAGCGGACATCGCTGGTGTTTAAGAAGCTGCAGGTGGTGCGCTTTTTTGACCAGAAACGCAACGCGCTGGTCTATCTGAGCTACTCAGATAAGGTTGTGGATGGATCGCCGAAAAACGCGCTAAGCGCGGTGCCGATTATGCCGTGGCACTAAAGCAGCTAAAAAAAACGCCCGAACGGGCGTTTTTTATTGTTTAACTTAATCCTGCAGCTCACCGCAGAAGCGATAGCCTTCGCCATGGATGGTGGCGATGATTTCCGGCGTATCGGGCGTCGACTCGAAATGTTTACGAATACGGCGAATCGTGACATCCACGGTACGGTCATGCGGCTTAAGCTCGCGACCGGTCATCTTCTTAAGCAGATCGGCACGCGTCTGGATTTTGCCCGGATTTTCGCAGAAGTGCAGCATCGCGCGGAACTCGCTGCGCGGTAGCTTATACTGCTCACCGTTTGGACTGATCAGGGAACGGCTGTTGATATCCAGCTCCCAGCCGTTAAAGCGGTAGCTCTCTACCTGACGGCGCTCTTCACCCGGCATCGCCAGGTTCATGGTGCGCGACAGCAGATTACGTGCGCGAATAGTCAGCTCACGCGGATTAAAAGGTTTGGTGATGTAGTCATCAGCACCAATTTCCAGGCCGAGGATTTTATCCACTTCATTATCGCGACCGGTCAGAAACATCAGCGCGACATTTGCCTGTTCACGCAGCTCGCGCGCCAGCAGCAATCCATTTTTCCCTGGGAGGTTGATATCCATAATCACCAGGTTTACGTCATTGTCTGTTAAAACCTGATGCATTTCAGCACCGTCAGTGGCTTCATAGACCACGTAACCTTCCGCCTCAAAAATACTTTTTAGCGTGTTACGCGTGACCAGTTCGTCTTCAACGATAAGAATGTGCGGGGTCTGCATGTTTTGCTACCTAAAATTTGCCAACAAATCGAAAACAGGGCGTACCGCCGTTGCCGCGACAGAATAAAGGCGTGTGCGCAGCCGGAGTACGAAATAATCTTCGGAATATACCATCCATCAGGTCAACTTCAGTGTCAGCTCAGCCGGTCAGAATGAATATCTGTGCGCCCCGTTGGGATCAGAATAGCGTTTATCCTAACCGTATTAACAGCAACCTAACAGCACCAGTAACAACCGATAAGCATAAAAACAACGCTTCGTTGACTTATATCAAAAGCAAGTGTAGCACGTTAACACTTTTATGAAAAACTTCTCCTGTATTGCCAGCTTAGCTCACAAAAAGCAGCATTTTCGCTACATTTAACCGGCGGTTTTGAACGCATGGAAATTGCATAAATAGCTAACGTAGTATGATGAATTAACAGGATTTATGTTTTATAAGCGCATAATATCTGTCTGATTGCGACAAATGTCATCGGCACAATTTATTCCAGCGGTTTAACATTATTAACATTCTGCTTTATCACCGCATAACAATTGGTATTTTTTTCGCTGCATGCCACCATAGCGCATAGTGTTAATTTGCTACTGGAAAAATTATGTCTTTTCCCCTGATTTTAGTTTCACCCGCCCGTCCGGAAAATATTGGTGCCGCTGCCCGCGCAATGAAAACCATGGGCTTTACTGAGCTGCGCATTGTCGCCAGCGATGCGTGGCAGGATCCGGCGGCGCGGCGCGTTGCGCACGGCGCCGGTGAAATCCTCGACAATGTTCAGACGTATGCCACGCTAAGTGACGCGCTGGCCGATGTCGATTTTTCTGTCGCCACCACGGCGCGCAGCCGGGCGAAGTTTCGCTACTATGCAACGCCTGCGCAGGTAGAGACGATTCTGCAGGAAAAGCGGCAGTGGCTGCCGCGCATTGCGCTGGTATTTGGTCGTGAAGATAGCGGGCTGACGAACGAGGAGCTGGATCAGGTCGATCTGCTGACCGGTATTCCTATGGCGGCGGATTATCCCTCACTCAATCTGGGACAGGCGGTAATGGTCTACTGCTATCAGCTCGCCTCGCTTAATCAGGTCACCGTCACTCCGGCAGAAACGGCCAATGCGCTGCAGCTGCAGGCGCTGCGTCAGCGTTTTCAGCAGCTGCTCACGACGCTTGAGGTGAGCGATGACACCAAGATGGTGGACTGGATCGATCAGCGCATCGGTCTGCTGGAGCAGCGCGACAGCGCAATGCTGCACCGGCTGCTGCACGATGTGGAAAAAAAGCTGGCAGAGCATTACTCGGCAAAATCCTGAGCGGGTAGTTGCTGATCGGGCATCTCGCCTCCGGGCTGAACGATCGCAACACCATTTACCCGATCCAGCGCAGCACTGCCCGGCTTCAGGTTCAGCGGCAAAAGACAAATTCGTTGACTTAACGTGCGCTTTGCTTTACTTCTGGAAGGCAGACGGACAAGACAAAGACAGACAGAAAAATCTTAATGCGTAACGACAGCCTGAACACCACAACAATTATTACCACCACCATTACCACAGGTAACGGTGCGGGCTGACGCATACAGGAAAAATAAAAAAGAAGCCCGCACCTCAACAGTGCGGGCTTTTTTTTCGGCAAAAATTCAGGAGAGCTTTAACCATGCGAGTGCTGAAATTCGGCGGAACCTCAGTAGCAAACGCAGAGCGCTTTCTGCGCGTAGCGGACATTCTGGAAAGCAATGCGCAGCAGGGACAGGTTGCCACCGTGCTCTCTGCACCTGCAAAAATTACTAATCACCTGGTGGCGATGATTGAAAAAACCATCAGCGGCCAGGATCCTCTGCCGAATATCAGCGACGCTGAGCGCATTTTTGCCGATCTCCTGCAGGGCCTTGCGGCCGCTCAGCCAGGGTTTGACGTTGAGCGCGTCAGCACCTTTGTTGCGCTGGAGTTTGCTCAGCTTAAGCAGGTGCTGCACGGTATCAGCCTGCTGGGGCAGTGCCCGGACGCGGTCAATGCCGCTATCATCTGCCGGGGCGAAAAGCTGTCGATCGCCATTATGGAGGCGCTGCTGCAGGCGCGTGGCTATCAGGTGACCGTGATCGATCCGGTTGAGAAGCTGCTCGCCGTAGGACACTATCTGGAGTCCACCGTGGATATCCCTGAATCCAGCCGTCGCATTGCCGCCAGTCAGATCCCGGCCGATCATATGATCCTGATGGCTGGCTTCACTGCCGGTAACGAAAAAGGCGAGCTGGTCGTACTGGGGCGCAACGGTTCCGACTACTCAGCTGCCGTGCTGGCCGCCTGTCTGCGCGCTGACTGCTGCGAAATCTGGACCGATGTCGATGGCGTCTATACCTGCGATCCGCGCCAGGTGCCCGATGCGCGCCTGCTGAAGTCGATGTCCTATCAGGAGGCGATGGAGCTCTCCTACTTTGGCGCTAAAGTTCTGCACCCGCGTACCATTGCGCCAATCGCACAGTTTCAGATCCCCTGCTTAATTAAAAATACCGCTAATCCGCAGGCGCCCGGCACGCTGATTGGCGGCGAGGGCAGCGATGACGAAAATCCGGTCAAAGGCATCACCCACCTAAACAACATGGCGATGTTCAACGTCTCCGGCCCCGGAATGAAAGGCATGGTAGGCATGGCCGCGCGCGTGTTTGCTGCGATGTCCCGCACCGGCATCTCCGTAGTGCTGATCACTCAATCCTCCTCCGAATACAGTATCAGCTTCTGCGTACCCCAGAGCGAGCAGGCGCGCGCACGGCGCGTGCTGGAAGAGGAGTTTCATCTTGAGCTGAAAGAGGGCCTGCTCGATCCGCTGGATGTGCTGGAGCAGCTGGCGGTGATTTCAGTGGTAGGCGATGGCATGCGCACGCTGCGCGGCATCTCCGCAAAATTCTTTTCGGCGCTGGCGCGCGCCAATATTAATATCGTGGCGATTGCCCAGGGCTCTTCCGAACGCTCAATCTCTGTCGTGGTAAGCAATGACGATGTGACTACCGGCGTGCGCGTTGTGCATCAGATGCTGTTCGCGACCGATCAGGTGATTGAAGTGTTCGTGGTCGGCGTTGGCGGCGTTGGCGGTGCGTTGCTGGATCAGCTGCATCGCCAGCAGGCGTGGCTGAAAGGCAAACATATCGATCTGCGCGTCTGCGGGATCGCAAATTCGCGCGCGCTGCTGACCAACGTCCATGGCATCGACCTTAAAGACTGGAAAGGGGCGCTGAGTGAGGCGCGCGAGCCGTTTAACCTCGGACGTCTGATCCGGCTGGTAAAAGAGTACCACCTGCTTAATCCGGTGATCGTCGACTGTACTTCAAGTCAGGCGGTGGCCGACCAGTATGCTGACTTCCTTGCCGAAGGTTTTCATGTCGTGACGCCTAATAAAAAGGCGAACACCTCTTCGTGGAACTACTACCAGCAGATGCGGGCTGCCGCTGCGAAGTCGCGCCGCAAGTTTCTTTATGACACCAACGTCGGTGCCGGTCTGCCGGTGATTGAAAACCTGCAGAATCTGCTGAACGCGGGCGATGAACTGATTAAGTTTTCCGGCATTCTCTCCGGCTCGCTCTCTTTTATCTTCGGCAAACTGGATGAGGGGATGTCGCTCTCCCAGGCAACCACGCTGGCGCGCGAGATGGGCTTTACTGAACCCGATCCGCGTGACGACCTGTCAGGAATGGATGTGGCGCGCAAGCTGCTGATCCTGGCGCGTGAAGCGGGGCATCAGCTGGAGCTGAGCGATATCACTATTGAGCCGCTTCTGCCTGCCAGTCTGACTGAACTGGCGGATGCGGATCAGTTTATGGCGCGTCTGCCGGAGCTGGATAACGCCTTTGCAGCACGCGTCGCTCAGGCGCGCGATGAAGGCAAAGTGTTGCGTTTTGTCGGAGCGATTGCAGAAGATGGTCACTGCAGCGTTAAAATTGAGGCGGTAGACGGCAACGATCCGCTGTGCAAAGTGAAAAACGGTGAAAATGCGCTGGCGTTCTATAGCCGCTACTATCAGCCGATTCCGCTGGTACTGCGCGGGTATGGTGCAGGGAATGATGTTACCGCAGCGGGCGTGTTTGCTGATTTGCTGCGTACGCTGTCGTGGAAGTTAGGAGTTTAATGATGGTAAAAATTTATGCACCGGCCTCCATCGGCAACGTCAGCGTTGGCTTTGACGTGCTGGGAGCCGCGGTGTCGCCGGTGGATGGATCGCTGCTGGGTGACTGTGTGGCAGTTGAAGCGGCCGATCGTTTCAGCCTTGAGAATCGCGGTCGGTTTGTCAGCAAGCTGCCTGACGATCCCAAAGAAAATATCGTTTATCAGTGCTGGGAGCGTTTCTGTCAGGCGACTGGCAAAGAAGTGCCGGTGGCGATGACGCTGGAGAAAAATATGCCGATCGGCTCCGGCCTCGGCTCCAGCGCCTGTTCCGTCGTGGCAGGCTTAATGGCGATGAACGAATTCTGCGGCAAGCCGCTCAGCGATACCGCACTGCTGGCGCTGATGGGCGAGCTGGAAGGGCGTATCTCTGGCAGCGTACATTATGACAATGTGGCTCCGTGCTTTCTCGGCGGCGTACAATTGATGATTGAAGAGCAGGGGATTATCAGCCAGCAGGTGCCCTGCTTTGATGAGTGGCTGTGGGTTATGGCGTATCCCGGCATTAAAGTTTCTACCGCGGAAGCGCGGGCGATTCTGCCGGCGCAATATCGCAAGCAGGATGTGATTAAACATGGCCGCCTGCTGGCTGGCTTTATCCACGCCTGCCATACCCGGCAGCCGCAGCTGGCGGCTAAGTTAATGCAGGATGTGGTGGCCGAACCGTACCGCACCAAACTGCTGCCAGGCTTCGCCGCAGCACGGCAGGCGGCGGCCGATATTGGCGCGCTGGCCTGCGGCATCTCGGGCTCCGGTCCGACGCTTTTCGCTGTTTGCAATGAGATGGCAACGGCACAGCGGATGGCAGACTGGCTGAGCCAGCACTATCTGCAGAATGAAGAAGGCTTCGTCCATATCTGCCGTCTTGATACGGCTGGCGCACGTAAACTGGGATAACGTATGAAACTCTATAATCTTAAGGATCACAACGAGCAGGTCAGCTTCTCGCAGGCAGTCAAACAGGGGCTGGGCTCGCAGCAGGGGCTGTTCTTTCCACTGGAGCTGCCGGAATTTGAACTGACCGATATCGATGCGATGCTGGAGATGGACTTTGTCAGCCGCAGCAGCAAAATCCTGTCTGCTTATATCGGCGATGAAGTTACCCCGCATCAGCTGGCTGAGCGGGTCAAAACGGCCTTTACCTTCCCGGCACCGGTGGCGAAAGTCAGCGAAGATATCGCCTGTCTGGAGCTGTTCCACGGCCCGACGCTGGCATTCAAAGATTTCGGCGGCCGCTTTATGGCGCAGATGCTCTCCTATGTCTCCGGCGCAGATGAGCAGATCACTATTCTGACTGCGACCTCAGGCGATACCGGCGCTGCCGTAGCGCACGCTTTCTACGGTATGGACAATGTGCGTGTAGTAATCCTCTATCCACAGGGCAAAATCAGCGCCCTGCAGGAAAAACTGTTCTGTACGCTGGGTGGCAATATTGAAACTATCGCGATTGATGGCGATTTCGATACCTGCCAGTCGCTGGTTAAGCAGGCGTTTGATGATGAGGAGCTGAAAAAAGCGATTGGCCTTAACTCCGCTAACTCCATCAATATCAGCCGCCTGCTGGCGCAGATCTGCTACTACTTTGAGGCGGTCGCACAGCTTCCGCAGGAGCAGCGTAATCAGCTGGTGGTTTCCGTACCCAGCGGTAACTTTGGCGATCTCACGGCTGGCCTGCTGGCGAAATCGCTCGGTCTGCCAATCAAACGGTTTATTGCCGCAACCAACGCCAACGACACAGTACCGCGCTTTCTCGGCAACGGTGCCTGGCAGCCAAATGCCACCGTGGCTACCCTGTCAAACGCAATGGATGTCAGCCAGCCGAACAACTGGCCGCGCGTGG
The DNA here is from genome assembly GCF_057197005.1 of Pantoea sp. SYBGC1. Lineage (NCBI taxonomy): Bacteria > Pseudomonadati > Pseudomonadota > Gammaproteobacteria > Enterobacterales > Erwiniaceae > Pantoea > Pantoea sp. SYBGC1. Next base: position 170,363 of record NZ_JBXUNM010000004.1, on the reverse strand, counting down.
AAGAGCTGTTCCGCCGTAAAACCTGGCGTCTGACCGATCTCGCTTACGGTGCGGTCTCTGATGAGACGACGCAGGCCACGATGCGCGAGCTGGCCGAGCTGGGCTACCTCTCAGAGCCGCACGCGGCCATCGCTTATCGTCTGCTGCGCGATCAGCTGCAGGAAGGTGAGTATGGATTGTTCCTCGGTACAGCGCATCCGGCGAAATTCCGCGAGAGCGTAGAGGAGATTCTGGGGCAGACGCTTACGCTGCCGCAGGCGCTGGCCGATCGCGCCGATCTGCCGCTGCTGTCACACCAGATGCCGGCAGAGTTTGCCGCACTGCGCAAATTCCTGCTGCAGTAACAGATCGGGGCGTAGTTTATGGCAGCCAGGGGCGCATAAATGCGCCCCCTACAGGTACCCCATCCGTAGGGGCGCCATTCATGGCGCCCGGGTTGATGTGCGTACGAAACGCGATAGCGCCAGGGGCGCATAAATGCGCCCCCTACGGATATCGGATGTTCCCGTAGGGGCGCCATTTATGGCGCCCGGGTTGATGCGCGTACGAAACGTGATGACGCCATTCATGGCGCCCGGGTTGATGTGCGTACGAAACGTGATAGCGCCAGGGGCGCATAAATGCGCCCCCTACGGATATCCCATCCCCCCGTAGGGGCGCCATTCATGGCGACCGGATTGATGTGCGTGCGAAACGTGATGACGCCCCGGCATCAATTGATTTATGCCTGCTCCTGACGCTTAAACACCAGCTCATTTCCCTGGCTGGCTGCCGCATCAAAACGGTATCCATCCACATCAAACTGCTTCAGCTGATCTGGCTGTGTCAGACGATGCTCAATTACAAAACGGCTCATCAGACCGCGCGCTTTTTTGGCATAAAAACTGATGACCTTATAGTGGCCGCTCTTTTCATCCAGAAACACCGGTTTTATCAGCCGGGCATTCAGTTTCGCCGGCTTTACCGCCCGGAAATATTCATCTGACGCCAGGTTAATCAGCACCTGGTCCCCCTGCGCCTGTAGCGCCTGATTCAGCGCTTCCGTGAGCGTATCGCCCCAGAAACTATAGAGATCGCGGCCAGCCGGGTTTGCCAGTCGGGTGCCCATCTCCAGCCGGTAGGGCTGCATCAGATCCAGCGGACGCAGCAGGCCGTACAGCCCTGAGAGCATACGCAGGTGCTGCTGGGCAAAATCAAAATCTGCCTCGCTAAAGCGTTCAGCCTGCAGGCCGGTATAAACATCCCCTTTGAACGCCAGAATAGCCGGACGCGCATTTTCCGGCGAAAAGGGCGGCTGCCACTGGTTAAAGCGCTCGGCGTTCAGGTGCGCCAGCTTATCGCTGATACGCATCAGCGAAGCGATATCAGCCGGAGAGAGGGCGCGCGCAACGTCAATCAGCTGCTGCGATTTTTCCAGCAGCTCAGGCTGGGTAAAGCGGGGGGTGGCAAGCGGGCTCTCATAATCCAGCGTTTTAGCCGGTGAAATCACCATCAGCATACCGGGTCTCCTTGTGCGCCTGCTTAAATATCAGGACATTAACGGAAAATGCATTGCGCGGAGTGTATCAAAAAAGCGGCATTAATCGGCAAATCACTCCTATTTGTCAGCGCTATCGTAAAGGGCACGCCACGATGTTGCGCCGCTGATTGCGCGTGATATTATCGATTCAGCCTTTTATACCCTGACAGTCAACCAAAGAGAAAAGAGAACCATGACGGATAAACTTACTTCCCTGCGTCAGCTGACTACCGTGGTCGCCGACACCGGTGATATTGCAGCGATGAAGCTCTATCAGCCGCAGGATGCCACGACAAACCCTTCCCTGATCCTCAACGCTGCTCAAATCCCTGAATACCGCAAGCTGATTGATGAAGCGATCGGCTGGGCACGTCAGCAGAGCAGCAACAAGGAAGAGCAGCTGGCGCTGGTCTCTGACAAACTGGCTGTCAACATCGGGCTGGAGATCCTCAAACTGATCCCGGGCCGCATTTCCACGGAAGTGGATGCACGCCTCTCCTACGATACCGAAGCGAGCATCGCGAAAGCGCGCAGCCTGATCAAACTTTATAACGACGCAGGTATCAGCAACGATCGTATTCTGATCAAACTCGCGTCAACCTGGCAGGGCATCCGTGCAGCGGAGCAGCTGGAAAAAGAGGGGATCAACTGTAACCTTACGCTGCTGTTCTCCTTTGCACAGGCACGCGCCTGTGCAGAAGCGGGCGTTTTCCTGATCTCCCCATTCGTAGGCCGTATTCTCGACTGGTACAAGCAGAACACCGACAAAAAAGAGTATGCGCCGCATGAAGATCCGGGCGTAGTGTCCGTATCTGAAATCTACAGCTACTACAAACAGCACGGCTATGAAACCGTGGTGATGGGTGCCAGCTTCCGTAACGTGGGCGAAATCATTGAGCTGGCGGGCTGCGACCGTCTGACCATCTCTCCGGGCCTGCTGAAAGAGCTGGCTGAGAGCGAAGGCAGCGTTGAGCGCAAGCTGAGCTACAGCGGCGAGATCAGCGAGCGCCCGGCGAAAATGACCGAAGCGGAGTTCCTGTGGCAGCATAATCAGGATCCGATGGCGGTCACTAAGCTGGCGGAAGGCATCCGCAACTTTGCCGTTGATCAGGGCAAACTTGAAAAGATGCTGACTGAACTGCTGTAAGCATGACGCCGCGGCGGTGCCTTGCCGCCGCGGCATTACGCATTTCTCTGCTCTGCGCTTTGTATTATCCTTTCTGCATCTCTCTTTCTTTGCCGCCACGCGGCTAACCACAGCGATACTCTTATGGATACTTTACGCATTGGATTAATTTCCGTTTCCGATCGCGCAGCAAACGGCATTTATCAGGATCAGGGCATTCCGGCACTGGAGAGCTGGCTCAGCGGTGCGCTGGCTACACCTTTCGAGCTGGAGACGCGCCTGGTGCCGGATGAACAGCCGATGATTGAACAGGCGATCTGTGAGCTGGTGGATGAACGTTTCTGCCATCTGGTGCTGACCACCGGCGGTACCGGACCGGCACGCCGCGACGTGACGCCGGATGCTACGCTGGCGGTAGCGGATCGCGAAATGCCTGGCTTTGGTGAGCAGATGCGTCAGATCAGCCTGCAGTTTGTACCCACTGCCATTTTGTCACGCCAGGTAGGGGTTATCCGCAAACAGTCGCTGATCCTCAATCTCCCCGGCCAGCCGAAATCGATTAAAGAGACGCTGGAAGGGGTAAAAGCGGAGGATGGTAGCGTAAGGGTACCCGGAATTTTTGCCGCCGTGCCTTACTGCTTACAGCTGCTGGAGGGGCCCTATATCGAGACGCATGCGGCGGTGGTAGCAGCATTTCGTCCGAAAAGCGCACGGCGTGAGACAAACCTCTGAATATAAGACTTTTCAGGCATAAAATTCAGCCTTGCTGGTGTGGTGCGGGTTTGCCGGTATAGTAACGTCTGCTCTACCTTTCCCGGCTCTGGATACCGCACCCTTATGGACTCGCTCACCTCGCATCGACTTAACCGGCAGGACTATAAAACCCTGTCGCTGGCTGCCCTTGGCGGGGCGCTGGAATTCTACGACTTCATTATTTTTATCTTCTTTGCTGCCGTCATTGGCGAGCTCTTTTTCCCGCCCGATATGCCTGACTGGCTGCGTCAGGTGCAGACGTTTGGTATTTTTGCTGCCGGCTATCTGGCGCGACCGCTGGGCGGCATCGTTATGGCGCACTTTGGTGACAAAGTCGGCCGGAAAAAGATGTTCAGCCTGAGTATTCTGCTGATGGCGCTGCCGACCCTGGCGATGGGCGCGCTGCCCACCTATGCGAGCATAGGTATCGCTGCACCGCTGCTAATGCTGCTATTGCGGATGCTGCAGGGCGCGGCAATTGGCGGTGAAGTGCCGGGCGCCTGGGTGTTTGTTGCTGAGCACGTGCCGGAAAAACGTACCGGCTTTGCCTGCGGCACCCTGACCGCAGGCCTCACTGCCGGTATCCTGCTGGGTTCACTGGTGGCGACGCTGCTTAACAGCACGATTTCGCCAGCAGCAATGCGCGACTACGGCTGGCGGCTGCCATTCTTCCTTGGCGGTCTGTTTGGACTGCTGGCGATGTACCTGCGTCGCTGGCTGCATGAGACCCCGGTGTTTCAGCAGATGCAGCAGCGAAAAACGCTGTCTGAACGGCTGCCGCTGCAGGCTATTTTGCTGCACCACAAGCGCAGTATCGCGATCTCAATGCTGCTGACCTGGCTGCTCTCCGCCTGCATTGTGGTGGTGATTTTAATGGCGCCTGCACTGATGCAGAAACAGGGCGTGCCTGCTGCGCTGAGCCTGCAGGCCAACAGCCTGGCGACCGTCATGCTGCTGGTCGGATGCGTGCTGGCAGGCTGGATCGTAGATCGCGCGGGTGCGGCGCGTACGCTGATAGCGGGATCGCTGCTGCTGGCTTTCTGCAGCTGGCACTTTTTCCAAAACACCGGCAGCGCGCCGCAGATGCTGTTTTTCTGGTACGGCGTAGTGGGGCTGAGCGTCGGCGTGGTAGGCGTAGTGCCGTTTGTCATGGTGCGCGCCTTTCCGCCCGCGGTACGCTTTACCGGCATCTCTTTCTCATACAACGTTGCTTACGCGATTTTCGGCGGCCTGACGCCCGTCAGCGTAACGCTGATGATGCAGCTGACGCCTATGGCACCGGCCTGGTATGTACTGGTGCTGGCAGCGATCGGTGCCGCTGTCGGCTGCTGGCTGTGGCGTGACGCACGTCAGCCAGCGGGGCACTCCTCGCGCTCTTTATCCTGATGAGCCCGGTACGGCGGGCAGCGCTGCTCCGCCGTACTGCTGCTGAAGTTGTACATTTTCCCGCCATTTATCCCGTCCGGGTAAAAGAATCGAAATATTTTTTGCTTTTAACCCTTGATGCGTATCGAAGCGGCCCCATCTACTTGTCATCGGGCGTTGTGAGGCAGCAAAAAAGCCTGCAGTCGCAGTTGAAAGTGGCGGTAACGACCACATCTCTGCATCACAACCCAATTTGACAAAGAATTTACGTGGGAGACGTTTAGATGGGTAAGATTATTGGTATTGACCTGGGTACAACCAACTCTTGTGTGGCGATCATGGACGGCGGCAAGGCACGCGTGCTGGAAAACGCTGAAGGCGATCGCACCACGCCGTCAATCATTGCGTATACCGCAGACGGCGAAACGCTGGTAGGTCAGCCGGCTAAACGTCAGGCAGTGACCAACCCGCAGAACACCCTGTTCGCTATCAAGCGTTTAATTGGTCGTCGTTTCCAGGACGAAGAAGTGCAGCGTGATATCAAAATCATGCCGTACAAAATCACCGGTTCTGACAACGGTGACGCATGGCTGGACGTGAAGGGCCAGAAAATGGCACCGCCGCAGATCTCTGCTGAAGTGCTGAAGAAAATGAAGAAAACCGCGGAAGATTTCCTCGGTGAAGCGGTGACTGAAGCGGTTATTACCGTACCGGCTTACTTCAACGATGCACAGCGTCAGGCGACTAAAGATGCGGGCCGTATCGCAGGCCTGGACGTTAAGCGTATCATCAACGAACCTACCGCAGCAGCGCTGGCTTACGGTCTGGATAAAGGCCAGGGCAACCGCACTATCGCGGTTTATGACCTGGGCGGTGGTACTTTCGATATCTCAATCATTGAGATCGATGACGTTGATGGCGAAAAAACCTTTGAAGTGCTGGCAACCAACGGTGATACCCACCTGGGTGGTGAAGACTTCGATAGCCGCCTGATCAACTATCTGGTAGCCGAGTTCAAGAAAGACCAGGGTATCGATCTGCATAACGATCCGCTGGCGATGCAGCGTCTGAAAGAAGCCGCTGAGAAAGCAAAAATTGAACTCTCTTCTGCGCAGCAGACCGACGTTAACCTGCCATACATCACGGCAGATGCGACCGGTCCTAAGCACCTGAACATCAAAGTGACGCGTGCGAAACTGGAATCTCTGGTAGAAGATCTGGTAACCCGTTCAATTGAGCCGCTGAAAGTTGCGCTGCAGGATGCTGGCCTGTCAGTTTCTGACATCAACGATGTCATCCTGGTAGGTGGTCAGACTCGTATGCCAATGGTGCAGGCGAAAGTGACCGAGTTCTTCGGCAAAGAGCCGCGTAAAGATGTGAACCCGGACGAAGCCGTAGCGGTTGGTGCTGCCGTTCAGGGTGGCGTACTGGCAGGTGATGTGAAAGACGTTCTGCTGCTGGACGTAACGCCGCTGTCGCTGGGCATTGAAACCATGGGCGGCGTAATGACCGCGCTGATCAGCAAGAACACCACTATCCCGACGAAACACAGTCAGGTGTTCTCTACTGCTGAAGACAACCAGTCTGCCGTGACCATTCACGTGCTGCAGGGTGAGCGTAAGCGTTCCGGTGACAACAAATCGCTGGGTCAGTTTAATCTCGACGGCATCCAGCCTGCACCACGCGGTATGCCGCAGATCGAAGTCACCTTTGACATCGATGCTGATGGTATTCTGCATGTGTCAGCGAAAGATAAAAACAGCGGTAAAGAGCAGAAAATCACCATTAAAGCCTCTTCTGGTCTGAACGAAGAAGAGATCGAAAAAATGGTGCGCGACGCGGAAGCGAACGCGGAATCTGACCGCAAGTTTGAAGAGCTGGTACAGACGCGCAACCAGGGTGACCAGATTGCGCACAGCACCCGCAAGCAGCTGGATGAAGCGGGCGACAAGCTCTCTGCAGAAGACAAAGCACCTATCGAAGCTGCACTGACTGAGCTGAATACCGCGCTGAAAGGCGAAGATAAAGCGGCCATTGAAGCGAAAATGCAGGCGCTGATGGAAGTCTCCGGCAAACTGATGGAGATGGCACAGCAGCAGGGCCAGGCAGGCGCAGCGGACGCCGGCGACGCGTCAGCACAGCAGCAGGATGACGTAGTCGACGCTGAGTTCGAAGAAGTTAAAGATAAAAAATAATTGCCCCTGACCGGGCGCGACGGCTGGCCTGACAGCCGTTGAAACCAGCACGGGCGTAGGAGTTTCTCCACGCCCGTGCAACTATGTTAAGGGCAGAACAAAATGGCTAAGAGTGATTTTTACGAGATCTTAGGCGTCTCAAAATCGGCTGATGAGCGTGAAATCAAAAAGGCTTATAAGCGCCTGGCGATGAAATATCACCCGGACCGCAATCCGGGCGACAAAGAGGCCGAAGCAAAATTTAAAGAAGTGAAGGAAGCGTACGAAATTCTGACGGATGCTCAGAAGCGTGCGGCCTATGACCAGTATGGTCACGCAGCCTTTGAACAGGGCGGCGGTGGCGGCGGCTTTGGTGGCGGCTTCGGCGGCGGCGGCGCAGACTTCAGCGATATCTTTGGCGACGTATTTGGCGATATCTTTGGCGGCGGTCGCCGTCAGCGTGCATCACGCGGTGCCGATTTACGCTACAACATGGAGCTGACGCTGGAAGAAGCGGTACGCGGCGTGACCAAAGAGATCCGCATCCCGGTACTGGAAGAGTGCGACGTCTGCCACGGCAGCGGCGCCAAAGCGGGCACGCAGCCACAGACCTGTCCGACCTGCCACGGTGCAGGCCAGGTACAGATGCGTCAGGGTTTCTTCACCGTACAGCAGGCGTGTCCGACCTGTCACGGTCGCGGCTCGGTCATCAAAGATCCGTGCAACGCCTGTCATGGTCATGGGCGCGTAGAGCGTCAGAAAACGCTGTCGGTAAAAATTCCGGCGGGGGTAGATACCGGCGACCGCATTCGTCTGAGTGGCGAAGGGGAAGCGGGCGAGCATGGCGCGCCGGCGGGCGATCTCTACGTTCAGGTATCGGTGAAGAAGCACCCTATCTTTGAGCGTGAAGAGAACAACCTCTACTGCGAAGTGCCGATCAACTTTGCGATGGCGGCGCTGGGCGGTGAGATTGAAGTGCCGACGCTGGATGGCCGCGTGAAGCTGAAAGTGCCTGCGGAGACACAGACCGGCAAGCTGTTCCGCATGCGTGGTAAAGGCGTGAAATCAGTGCGCGGTGGCGCCGTAGGCGACCTGCTGTGTCGTGTGGTGGTGGAAACCCCGGTCAGCCTGAACGATAAGCAGAAAGCGCTGCTGCGTGAGCTGGAAGAGAGCTTTGGTGGTCCGAGCGGTGAGAAGAACAGCCCGCGTTCAAAAAGCTTCTTTGATGGTGTGAAGAAGTTCTTTGATGACCTGACGCGCTGATTCAGCGGCAGGGTTGCAGACGAAAGCGGAGAGGTGACTCTCCGCTTTTTTATTGTTTTTAAACTGGCGTAAAGACGCGGTAAGCGGCTTTTATCACAGGGTTAACGCGGTTACACTCCTTAACAAATTGTCTTTGCTCAGGAGGAGTAGTGAATAAGCCCCGCTCAATCAAAACGTTGCTGAAAAGCTTTATAGAAAGCGATGCCAGCAACGGTATGGTATTAATTCTGGCTGCGGTCGCAGCTATGGTGCTGGCGAACAGCGCGGAAACAGCCGCTGGCTACCAGAGCTTCCTGGCTGAGCCGGTACAGATCCGCTTTGGCGCGCTTGATATCAGCAAGAATCTGCTGCTGTGGATCAACGATGCGTTAATGGCGCTGTTCTTTCTGCTGATTGGCCTGGAAGTAAAACGCGAGTTAATCAGCGGCGAGCTGGCCAGTCGCGATCGCGCCATTTTTCCGGTCATTGCTGCCCTCGGCGGTATGGTTGCGCCGGCGCTGATTTTCCTGTTTTTCAATCATGACAATGAGATTGCGCGCAACGGCTGGGCGATCCCGACCGCGACCGATATCGCATTTGCTCTGGGCGTGCTGGCACTGCTTGGCAGTCGTGTTCCCGTGGCGCTGAAGGTGTTCCTGATGGCGCTGGCCATCATCGACGATCTCGGCGCGATTGTGATTATCGCACTCTTCTACACCAGCGATCTCTCTGTGCTGTCGCTCAGCGTGGCGGCTGCCGCCATTGTGGTGCTGGCCATTCTTAACCGCTGTGGCGTACGTAACATTGCCGTCTATATGCTGGTCGGGATTGTGCTCTGGACCGCGGTGCTGAAGTCGGGCGTGCACGCCACGCTGGCGGGCGTGGTAGTTGGCTTCTTTGTACCACTGGAGGAGAAAGAGGGGCACTCACCCGCTGAACACCTGGCACACGGCCTGATGCCGTGGGTAAACTGGCTGATACTGCCGCTGTTCGCGTTTGCTAACGCCGGAATTTCACTGAGTGGTATCACGTTTGGTGACGTGCTGTCACCGGAGCCGCTGGGTATTATTCTCGGGCTGCTGATCGGTAAGCCGCTGGGTATTACGCTGTTCTGCTGGCTGGCCGTGAAGCTGCGTCTGGCAGCGCTGCCGGGCGGGACAACGATACGCGATATCATGGCCATTGGCGTGCTGTGCGGCATCGGCTTTACCATGTCTATCTTTATCAGTTCGCTGGCGTTTGACGCCGCCCATGAAGAGCTGGTGACCTTCTCAAAACTGGGTATTCTCAGCGGTTCGCTGCTGTCGGCCGTCATTGGCTATACGCTGTTGCGGATCAAGCTGCGTTAACCGGAGAGGAGGCGTCAGCCTCCTCTTACTCTGCCAGCGGCGGATAACAGGCATAAAAAAACCGGCTATACGCCGGTTCTTTCTACAAAGCGATAAACAGACGGGCGATTAAGCCAGTTTGTTGATCTGAGCCACCAGGTTTGCTTTATGGCGTGCAGCTTTGTTCTTGTGGATCAGACCTTTAGCAGCCTGACGGTCCACGATTGGTTGCATTTCGTTGAATGCGTTCTGCGCAGCAGCTTTGTCGCCGGTTGCGATAGCCGCGTATACTTTCTTGATGAAAGTACGCATCATAGAACGGTTGCTCGCGTTATGCTTGCGACGTTTCTCAGATGTTACGGCGCGTTTCTTAGCTGATTTGATATTAGCCAAGGTCCAACTCCCAAATGTGTTCTATATGGACAAATCAAAGGCCGAGGACTATGCCTTTTGCGCCTTCTTTTGTCAATGGATTTGTGCAAATAAGCGTCGTTTTAACCACGACACCCGCTTACGTAATTGATGGCGCAAGATTCTACCAGCAACCCCGCTCTGAATACAGTATTTCGCAAGAAATTTCTTCAGCAGGTAGGGTGGTTTGTTGCCCGGCGGCGGGCCAGAGGGCGCTTCAGCGCAGGAAAGGCGTGTATACGGGTTAACCTCAGCGCTATTCAAGGGTATAATCCGCCGATTTCCACCGGTTTGAGTCAGCCATGAAGTTAATCCGCGGTATTTATAATCTGAAACAGCAGCATCGCGGCTGCGTTCTGACCATTGGTAATTTTGATGGTGTGCATCGCGGTCATCAGGCGCTAATGGCGCAGCTGATTGCAGAGGGCCGCAAGCGCAACCTGCCGGTGGTGGTGATGCTGTTTGAACCGCAGCCGCTGGAGCTGTTTGCGGGTGAAAAAGCACCGGCCCGTCTGACGCGGCTGCGTGAAAAACTGCGCTGGCTGCAGCGCGCTGGCGTCGACGCCGTGCTCTGTATCCGGTTTGATCGTCAGTTTGCCGCTTATCCGGCTCAGCGTTTTATCAGCGAGCTGCTGGTGGAAAAACTCGACGTGCGTTTTCTGGCGGTGGGCGATGATTTCCGCTTCGGCGCTGGTCGCGAAGGGGATTTCCTGTTATTACAGAAAGCGGGTGCAGAGTATGGCTTTGAGGTCATCAGCACCCAGACCTTCTGCGACAGCGGTAAGCGCATCAGCAGTACGGCTGTCCGCCAGGCGCTGGCGCAGGATGATTTTGCGCAGGCGCAACAGCTGCTTGGCCATCCCTTCAGCATTTCAGGTCGCGTGGTGCACGGTGATGCACTGGGCCGGACCATCGGTTTTCCGACCGCTAATCTGCCGCTGCGTCGCGCGGTCACGCCGGTTAAGGGCGTGTTTGCCGTGGAAGTGCTGGGTCTGACCGCAGAGCCGGTGCCAGGCGTCGCCAATATCGGTACCCGCCCGACGGTAAAAGGTTTACGTCAGCAGCTTGAAGTTCATCTGCTCGACACACATATGGATCTCTATGGCCGCCATATTGAGGTGGTGCTGAAACAGAAGATCCGCGATGAACAGCGCTTTGCCTCGCTGGATGCGCTGAAAGAACAAATTGCAAAAGATGTGGTGACAGCCCGCCAATTCTTTGGGCTACAAACACCGGTTTAATGACCGACAGACGGAATCGAGAATCTGATGAGTGACTATAAATCTACCCTGAATTTGCCGGAAACGGGGTTCCCGATGCGTGGCGATCTGGCCAAACGCGAACCGGGCATGCTGCAGCGCTGGTACGATGACAATCTCTACGGCATCATCCGCGCCGCCAAAAAAGGGAAAAAAACCTTCATCCTGCATGATGGCCCTCCGTACGCAAACGGCAATATTCATATTGGTCACTCTGTTAACAAGATTCTGAAAGATATTATTGTTAAGTCGAAAGGCATGGCAGGGTATGACTCACCCTATGTTCCGGGCTGGGACTGTCACGGCTTACCGATCGAGCACAAAGTTGAGCAGATGATTGGCAAGCCGGGCGAGAAAGTCAGCGCGGCGGAGTTCCGTGCCGCCTGCCGCAGCTATGCCGCTGAGCAGGTAGAAGGACAGAAAAAAGATTTTATCCGCCTTGGCGTGCTGGGCGACTGGGATCGTCCCTATCTGACCATGAACTTCACGACCGAAGCCAACATCATCCGTGCGCTGGGTAAAATCATCGGTAACGGCCATTTGCATAAAGGCGCGAAGCCGGTGCACTGGTGCATGGATTGCCGTTCAGCGCTGGCGGAAGCGGAAGTTGAGTATTACGACAAAACCTCTCCGTCTATCGACGTGATGTTCAACGCGCTGGATGCCGACGCGGTGCGGTCAGCCTTTGGCGTCAGCGCCTCAGAGGGGCCAATTTCACTGGTGATCTGGACCACCACGCCGTGGACCATGCCCGCCAACCGCGCAATCTCCCTGCATCCCGAATTTGAGTACCAGCTGGTCCAGATTGAGGGCCGCAGCCTGATCCTCGCTAAAGATCTGGTGGAGAGCGTGATGAAGCGTGCCGGCATCAGCGAGTGGCAGGTGCTGGGTGAATGCCAGGGCGCAGCGCTGGAACTGCAGCTGTTTCAGCATCCGTTCCTGACGCAGGTTCAGTCGAAAGTGGTGCTGGGTGAGCACGTGACGCTGGAAGCGGGTACCGGTGCGGTGCATACCGCGCCCGGACACGGCCCGGATGACTACGTAATCGGTCAGAAATATGGCATCGAGACCGCTAACCCGGTGGCACCAGATGGTACCTATCTGCCGGGCACTTATCCGTCGCTTGATGGCGTTAATGTCTTTAAAGCCAACGACATGATTGTTGAGCTGCTGAAAGAGAAGGGCGCGCTGCTTCATGTGGAGAAGCTGCTGCACAGCTATCCGCACTGCTGGCGTCACAAAACGCCAATCATCTTCCGGGCGACGCCGCAGTGGTTTATCAGCATGGATCAGCAGGGGCTGCGCGCGCAGTCGCTGAAAGAGATCAAAGGCGTGCAGTGGATCCCGGACTGGGGTCAGGCGCGTATCGAAGCGATGGTTGCCAACCGTCCTGACTGGTGCATCTCGCGTCAGCGTACCTGGGGCGTGCCTATGGCGCTGTTTGTGCATAAAGAGAGCGAGCAGCTGCACCCTGACACGCTGGAGCTGATGGAGAAAGTGGCGCAGCGCGTGGAGCAGGATGGCATTCAGGCGTGGTGGGATCTCGATCCGCGCGAACTGATGGGTGACGACGCCGATCTGTACGTGAAAGTGCCGGATACGCTGGATGTGTGGTTTGACTCCGGCTCAACCAGCTTCTCGGTGGTCGATGCGCGTCCGGAGTTTGAGGGACACGCGCCGGATATGTATCTGGAAGGCTCGGATCAGCATCGCGGCTGGTTTATGTCGTCGCTGATGATCTCCACGGCGATGAAAGGCAAAGCGCCTTACCGTCAGGTACTGACCCACGGCTTCACCGTCGACGGTCAGGGTCGCAAGATGTCGAAGTCGATCGGCAACACGGTAGCGCCGCAGGATGTGATGGATAAGCTTGGCGCCGACATTCTGCGCCTGTGGGTCGCCTCTACCGACTACTCCGGCGAAATGGCGGTATCGGATGAGATCCTGAAGCGCGCAGCCGACAGCTATCGCCGTATTCGTAACACCGCACGCTTCCTGCTGGCTAACCTGGCGGGCTTTAACCCGGCCACTGACTGCGTTAAGCCAGAAGAGATGGTCGTGGTCGATCGCTGGGCGGTAGGACGTGCGCTGGCTGCACAGCAGGATATCGTTGCCTCCTATGAAAACTACGATTTCCATGAAGTGGTGCAGCGTCTGATGCACTTCTGCTCCATTGAGATGGGGTCGTTCTACCTCGATGTGATTAAAGATCGTCAGTACACCGCGAAGGGCGATAGCCTGGCGCGTCGCAGCTGCCAGACCGCGCTGTGGCACATTGTGGAGGCGCTGGTGCGCTGGATGGCGCCTGTCATGTCCTTTACCGCTGATGAGATTTGGGGCCATCTGCCGGGCGAACGCGCGCAGTATGTCTTCACTGAAGAGTGGTATGACAATCTGTTCGGCCTTGCAGCGGATGAGCCGATGAACGATGCGTTCTGGGCCGATCTGCTGAAAGTACGCGGCGAAGTTAACAAAGCGATTGAGCAGGCGCGCAGCGACAAGCGCATCGGTGGCGCGCTGGAAGCGACGGTCACGCTCTATGCGGAACCGGAACTGGGCGCGAAGCTGCAGGCGCTTGGCGACGAGCTGCGCTTTGTGCTGCTGACCTCCGGCGCGTCGGTAGCCGATTACGCAACGGCGAGCGATGAGGCGCAGCAGAGCGAGTTGCTGAAAGGGCTGAAAATCGCTCTGCATAAAGCAGAAGGCGAGAAGTGCCCGCGCTGCTGGCACTATACTACCGACATAGGCCAGAATCCGGAGCACGCCGACGTGTGCGGACGCTGTTACTCAAACGTAGCCGGCGACGGTGAAGTACGGAAATTTGCCTGATGACTAAACTCAGTTCTACCGGACTGCGCTGGAGCTGGCTGGTGCTGGTCGTTATCGGCATCGATATGGCCAGCAAGCTGTGGGTCATGAACAATATGATGCTGCATGAAACGCAGCCGCTGATGCCGTTTCTGAATCTGTTCTATGCGCATAACTATGGCGCTGCGTTCAGTTTCCTTGCAGACAAAGGCGGCTGGCAGCGCTGGTTCTTTGCCGGTATTGCCATTGCCATTGTGGTCGCACTGCTGGTGATGATGTATCGCAACCGCGCCAGCAACAGGCTCAGCAATATTGCGTATGCGCTGATTGTGGGCGGTGCGCTTGGCAACCTGTTCGATCGCGCCTGGCACGGTTTTGTCGTCGACTTTATCGACTTCTATGTCGGTAACTGGCACTTCGCCACGTTCAATATCGCTGACTGCGGCATCTGCATCGGCGCGGCGCTGGTGGTGCTTGAGGGGTTCTTCAGCCCCAGCGGCAAAAAAGCAACATCCTGACGTCTGCTGCCTGCACGCCGGTCACGGCTGCAGGCACGGGCATGATGAAAAAGAGAGTAAGGGTAACCGATGACAGAGACAGTTCAGCCCGATAGCGCGCTGCTGGTGCATTTCACGCTCAAGCTGGAGGATGGCTCTACTGCCGAATCCACCCGTGCTAACGGCAAGCCTGCGCTGTTCCGTCTGGGTGACGGCAGCCTGTCGGCGGCGCTGGAGCGCGAGCTGCTGGGGCGCAAAGCGGGCGATCGGCTCGCCTTTACCCTGGCGCCGGAAGATGCGTTCGGCGCCAGCAGCCCGGATCTGATCCAGTACTTTTCGCGTCGCGACTTTATCGACGCGGGCGAGCCGGAAATCGGTGCGATTATGCTGTTCAGCGGCATGGGCGGCAGCGAGATGCCTGGCGTAATCCGTGAAATTTCCGGTGACTCAATCACTGTGGATTTCAATCATCCGCTGGCGGGGCAGCCTGTCCGGTTTGATATCGAAGTACTGGAGATCGATCCGGTGCTGGAGGATAACAATGCAAATCCTGTTAGCTAACCCGCGCGGTTTCTGCGCCGGTGTGGATCGCGCTATCAGCATCGTTGAGCGGGCGCTGGAGATGTATGGCGCACCAATCTACGTGCGTCATGAAGTGGTGCACAATCGCTATGTAGTGAGCAGCCTGCGCGAGCGTGGCGCGATCTTTATCGAAGAGATTGCTGAAGTGCCGGATGGTGCCATTCTGATCTTCTCAGCGCACGGTGTGTCACAGGCGGTACGCGCTGAGGCAAAAGCGCGCAATCTGACCATGCTGTTTGATGCCACCTGTCCGCTGGTAACGAAAGTCCATATGGAAGTGGCGCGTGCCAGCCGTAAAGGGGTTGAGGCGATCCTGATTGGTCACGCCGGTCATCCTGAAGTGGAAGGCACTATGGGGCAATACAGCAACCCTAATGGCGGCATGTATCTGGTGGAATCACCGGAAGATGTGTTTAAGCTGACCGTCAAAGATGAGAACAACCTCTGCTTTATGACGCAGACTACCCTGTCAGTTGATGACACCTCTGACGTCATTGACGCTTTACGTCAGCGCTTCCCGGCCATTATCGGCCCGCGCAAAGATGACATCTGCTATGCCACCACCAACCGGCAGGAAGCGGTGCGCGTGCTGGCACAGGATGCTGAAGTGGTGCTGGTGGTGGGCTCAAAAAACTCCTCTAACTCTAACCGGCTGGCTGAACTGGCGCAGCGCGCAGGCAAGCTGGCGAAGCTTATCGACTCCGCGGACGATATTCAGGTGGAGTGGGTAACCGGCGTAGAGTGTATTGGCGTGACGGCAGGGGCTTCTGCGCCCGATATTCTGGTACAGCAGGTGATCCAGCGCCTGCGCGAACTCGGTGGTGAAGCGGCCATTGAGCTGATTGGCCGCGAGGAAAATATCGTATTCGAAGTGCCAAAAGAGCTGCGTGTTGACGTGCGCAACGTGCAGTAAGCGCTTAACATTTACTACCGTATCAGGCCGACATTGTTCGGCCTTTTCTTTATGTACGGCTGCGTGCCTCGCCACAACCAGCCGCCGGGATTGCTTTTACTGATAATGTTTTATCGCTGTCCTGAAATTCTTATATCCCTTTTTTATTGTGGCGTGACGGTTAGCTGATGGTTAACCTGTTTACGCTTTGCATGCATAGTTTTGTATCAGGAATGAATAAATATGAGTGATATCCGCTTAGCTATTGTTGGTGCGCCGGGCCGCATGGGACGTAATCTGATTCAGGCCGCGCATCAGGCGGAAGGCGTGGCGGTGGGCGCTGCGCTGGCGCGCAGCGGCTCTTCACTGCTGGGTACAGACGCGGGTGAGCTGGCGGGCATCGGTAAAACCGGCGTCACCGTCACCGATGATTTGTTAAAGGTAGTGAACGATTTCGATGTGCTGATCGACTTCACGCGTCCGGAAGGCACGCTGGAATATCTGGCCTTTTGCCGCCAGCATCAAAAGGCGATGGTGATTGGCACAACCGGTTTTGATGACGCCGGAAAAGCCGCAATTCGTGCAGCGGCAGAGGAGATCGGCATTGTGTTCGCTGCCAACTTCAGCGTTGGCGTCAACCTGATGCTGAATCTGCTGCAGCAGGCGGCCTCAGTGATGGGAGAGTATGCGGATATTGAGATCGTTGAGGCGCACCATCGCCATAAAGTTGATGCGCCCTCAGGAACCGCGCTGGCAATGGGTGAAGCCATTGCGGACGCCATGGAGTGGAAGCTGGAGGATCATGCGGTTTACGCGCGTGAAGGCCATACCGGTGAGCGCAAACCGCACACTATCGGTTTTGCCACG
This sequence comes from Pantoea sp. SYBGC1, assembly GCF_057197005.1. Classification (NCBI taxonomy): domain Bacteria; kingdom Pseudomonadati; phylum Pseudomonadota; class Gammaproteobacteria; order Enterobacterales; family Erwiniaceae; genus Pantoea; species Pantoea sp. SYBGC1. Next base: position 153,540 of record NZ_JBXUNM010000004.1, on the reverse strand, counting down.
GTGCGCGCCGGCGACATCATTGGTGAGCATACTGCTCTGTTTGCTGATATCGGCGAACGGATAGAGATTAGCCATAAGGCTTCAAGCCGGATGACCTTTGCAAAAGGTGCCGTCCGGGCTGCTGTATGGGTTGAGTCGCGTAAAAGTGGTCTTTATGACATGCGAGACGTGCTTAATTTAGCAAGAAATTGATTGTTGTGAGCCATCGTGATGTGGTTTTTCAGTCGCTAGTGCATTGATTGACAGGGTAATATTCTTATTGCCCTTTATTTTTTTTCAAAATAACCTCTTCGTTATAAAATATCTTCGTAATGGCTTTATTTTCAAGTTAACTCATCTTTTTATCAGCCTGTAAGATTAAATTTGACCATTTGGTCAAAAATTTTCCCTGGCTTCCCTCATTTGGCGTTTATGGTGAGCAGGCAACCGATTAATCACCTCGCTAAGATGCTGCTTTTGACCTGTTTGTACTGTATTTATGTTATAGCCTCCGAAAAAGATAAAAAAACAGCCTCTCCGGGTAGACATCAGCAGAGGTGATCATTAGAATGCGCGCAATTTGCCAAAAATCGAGCAGTCAGGCGGTTTTTGCATTGATTCAGGCCAGCATTATGAATTAATATGCATATATTGTGACTGTTTATTCCCTGGAGGATGTTTTGATTAAGTCAGCGCTCTTGGTTCTGGAAGACGGAACCCAATTCCACGGTCGGGCCATCGGGGCTACGGGTTCGGCAGTGGGTGAGGTCGTTTTCAACACGTCAATGACCGGTTATCAAGAAATCCTTACTGATCCCTCCTATTCCCGCCAGATTGTTACTCTTACTTATCCCCACATCGGCAACGTTGGCGTCAATATCGCAGATGATGAATCAAACCAGATTCACGCTCAGGGCCTGGTGATCCGCGACCTGCCACTGATTACCAGCAACTTCCGCAGTGAAGAGAGCCTTTCTGCCTGGCTGCAGCGCAATAATATTGTCGGCATCGCTGATATCGATACGCGTAAGCTGACGCGTCTGCTGCGTGAAAAGGGCGCGCTGAACGGCTGCATCATTGCGAGTGACGCACCGGACGCCGCGCTGGCGCTGCAGAAAGCGCAGGCGTTCCCGGGGCTGAAAGGTATGGATCTGGCGAAAGAAGTGGCTACCACGGAGACTTACACGTGGCAGCAGGGGAGCTGGACGCTGCAGGATGGCCTGCCTGAGCAGCAGTCCGCTGACGCACTGCCGTATCACGTGGTCGCCTATGACTACGGCGCCAAGCGCAACATTCTGCGTATGCTGGTGGATCGCGGCTGCCGCCTGACGGTGGTACCGGCGCAGACGCCGGCAGAAGAGGTGCTGGCACTTAATCCGGACGGCATTTTTCTCTCTAATGGCCCGGGCGATCCGGAGCCGTGCGACTATGCAATCCGCGCGATTCAGGCGTTTCTGGAGACAGAAATCCCGGTATTTGGTATCTGCCTGGGTCATCAGCTACTGGCGCTGGCCAGCGGTGCAAAAACTGTCAAGATGAAGCTGGGTCACCACGGCGGCAACCATCCGGTAAAAGATCTCGATAACAATACTGTGATGATCACCGCACAGAACCACGGTTTCGCCGTCGATGAGAGCCAGATACCGGCCAATCTGCGCGTGACGCATGTGTCGCTGTTTGACCAGACCGTGCAGGGTATTCATCGTACCGATAAACCCGCTTTCAGCTTCCAGGGACATCCGGAAGCGAGTCCTGGCCCGCACGATGCGGCGCCGCTGTTCGATCACTTTATCGAACTGATTGAAGCCTACCGTTCAAACGCGAAGTAATCAGGAGCCTCCGATGCCAAAACGTACTGACATAAAATCTATCCTGATCCTTGGCGCTGGCCCGATCGTTATCGGTCAGGCGTGTGAATTTGACTACTCGGGCGCACAGGCGTGTAAAGCGCTGCGTGAAGAGGGCTATCGCGTCATTCTGGTTAACTCCAACCCGGCGACCATCATGACCGACCCGGAAATGGCTGACGCGACCTATATTGAGCCAATCCACTGGGAAGTGGTGCGCAAAATCATCGAAAAAGAGCGCCCGGATGCGGTACTGCCTACCATGGGCGGGCAGACCGCGCTGAACTGCGCGCTGGAGCTGGAGCGCCAGGGCGTGCTGGAAGAGTTTGGCGTGACCATGATTGGCGCCACGGCTGACGCTATCGATAAAGCTGAAGATCGCCGTCGCTTTGACGTGGCGATGAAAAGCATCGGTCTCGATACCGCCCGTTCGGGTATCGCCCATACGATGGAAGAGGCGCTGAAGGTTGCGGAGGAGGTCGGTTTCCCGTGCATTATTCGTCCCTCCTTTACCATGGGCGGCACCGGCGGCGGTATCGCTTACAACCGCGAAGAGTTTGAAGAGATTTGTGAACGCGGCCTCGACCTCTCCCCGACCAACGAGCTGCTGATAGATGAGTCGCTGATTGGCTGGAAAGAGTATGAGATGGAGGTGGTGCGCGATAAAAATGATAACTGCATCATCGTCTGTTCAATTGAAAACTTCGACGCCATGGGCATTCACACCGGCGACTCCATCACCGTAGCACCAGCGCAGACGCTGACCGACAAAGAGTATCAAATCATGCGTAACGCCTCGCTGGCGGTGCTGCGTGAGATCGGTGTTGAAACCGGCGGCTCTAACGTTCAGTTCTCGGTCAACCCGAAAGATGGGCGTCTGATTGTCATCGAAATGAACCCGCGCGTGTCGCGCTCCTCCGCGCTGGCGTCCAAAGCTACCGGGTTCCCGATTGCTAAAGTCGCGGCTAAGCTGGCGGTGGGCTTTACGCTCGATGAGCTGATGAACGACATCACCGGCGGCCGCACGCCGGCGTCGTTTGAGCCCTCAATTGACTATGTCGTGACCAAAATCCCGCGCTTTAACTTTGAGAAGTTTGCGGGTGCCAACGATCGCCTCACGACACAGATGAAATCAGTGGGTGAGGTGATGGCGATTGGCCGTACCTTCCAGGAGTCGATGCAGAAAGCGCTGCGCGGCCTTGAAGTCGGTGCTAACGGCTTTGATCCAAAAGTGGATCTGGATGACGCCGATGCGCTGACCCGCATCCGCCGCGAGCTGAAAGACGCCGGCTCGGACCGCATCTGGTATGTTGCTGACGCGTTTCGTGCCGGTATGTCGGTGGATGGCGTATTTAATCTCACCAACATCGATCGCTGGTTCCTGGTACAGATTGAAGAGCTGGTGCGGCTGGAAGAGCAGGTTGCACGTGAAGGCGTTAACGCACTGGATGCCGGTTTCCTGCGTGCGCTGAAGCGTAAAGGCTTTGCCGATGCGCGTCTGGCAGCGCTGGCGGGTGTGGCAGAAAGCGAAATCCGCAAGCTGCGTCAGCAGTACAATCTGCATCCGGTCTATAAGCGGGTGGATACCTGTGCCGCTGAGTTCTCGACGGATACCGCCTATATGTATTCCACCTATGAGGAGGAGTGCGAAGCGAACCCGAATCAGGATCGTGACAAAATCATGGTGCTGGGCGGCGGACCAAACCGTATCGGCCAGGGTATCGAATTTGACTACTGCTGCGTCCACGCATCGCTGGCGCTGCGTGAAGATGGTTATGAAACCATCATGGTTAACTGCAACCCGGAAACGGTCTCAACCGACTATGACACCTCCGATCGCCTCTACTTTGAGCCGGTTACGCTGGAAGATGTGCTGGAGATTGTACGGATTGAGCAGCCAAAAGGCGTTATCGTGCAGTATGGTGGCCAGACGCCGCTGAAACTGGCGCGTGCGCTCGAAGCAGCGGGTGTACCGGTTATCGGTACCAGCCCGGACGCGATTGACCGCGCTGAAGACCGCGAGCGTTTCCAGCAGGCGGTGGATCGTCTGAAACTGAAACAGCCCGCTAACGCCACGGTTGCCACGCTGGAGCAGGCGGTAGAGAAAGCTGCCGGTATCGGTTATCCGCTGGTGGTGCGTCCTTCCTATGTACTGGGCGGCCGTGCGATGGAAATCGTCTATGACGAAGTGGATCTTAAGCGCTATTTCCAGACTGCGGTATCCGTCTCTAACGATGCGCCGGTGCTGCTGGATCGCTTCCTGGATGATGCGGTAGAAGTCGATGTGGATGCCATCTGCGACGGCGAGCGGGTGCTGATTGGCGGCATCATGGAACACATTGAGCAGGCGGGTGTTCACTCCGGCGACTCAGCCTGTTCCCTGCCAGCCTATACGCTGAGCAGCGAGATCCAGAACGTGATGCGTCAGCAGGTTGAGAAGCTGGCGTTTGAACTTAACGTACGCGGTCTGATGAACGTGCAGTTTGCGGTCAAAGATAACGAGGTTTACCTGATTGAGGTGAATCCGCGTGCGGCACGTACCGTTCCCTTTGTCTCCAAGGCTACCGGCGTACCGCTGGCCAAAGTGGCGGCGCGCGTCATGGCGGGCAAAACCCTGCTGGAGCAGGGCGTGACGGAAGAGGTCATTCCGCCTTACTACTCGGTGAAAGAGGTGGTGCTGCCGTTTAATAAATTCCCGGGCGTCGATCCGATTCTGGGGCCGGAAATGCGCTCCACCGGTGAGGTGATGGGCGTCGGCCGCACCTTTGCTGAAGCCTTTGGTAAAGCGATGCTGGGCGCGCAGAGCAACATGAAGAAAAGCGGTCGTGCGCTGCTCTCGGTGCGTGAAGGCGATAAAAAGCGCATCGTCGATCTGGCGGCTAAGCTGCAGAAGTTTGGCTTTGAGCTGGACGCTACCCACGGTACGGCGGTGGTGCTGGGTGAAGCCGGTATCAATCCACGCCTGGTCAATAAGGTGCATGAGGGACGCCCGCATATTCAGGATCGCCTGAAGAACGGTGAATACACCTATATTGTTAACACCACGGCGGGACGTCAGGCGATTGAAGACTCTAAGCTGATTCGCCGCAGCGCGCTGCAGTATAAAGTGCATTATGACACCACGCTGAACGGCGGCTTCGCGACGGCGATGGCCCTGAATGCGGATCCCACTGAGAAAGTGATTTCAGTGCAGGAGATGCATGCGCAGCTGAAAGGCAAATAAGCGCAGCGTCCGTAAGAGACAGCGGCCCCGTATGGGGCCGTTTTTTTTTGCCTGAAACAGAACAGCCGTAGCAAACCTGCTGATTTGGCTTAACTTTTAGCTATTGGCGCTGCTGTCTCTCTTTTTAAGATTTTTCGCACAAAATTATAACCCGCGATCCGGTGAGGGCGCCTTACTATCTGGCGCCCTCAACCATAGAGCCTTTACCTTCACCGGAAAATATAAAATGAACATGCGTGCTTTGACTCTTAGCGCAGTGGCTGCGTTACTTATGGCTGCGCCGCTCGCCAGCCAGGCTGAAATTACTCTGCTGAAGCAGGACCCGCAGGCGAACAATGCGTTCGATCGCCTTGGCTTTAAAGTGGGCGGCAGTATTCGCCCGCAGTTTATGCATCAGAATGGCGTAAATGACACATCCTACAAGCGTAATGGCTACGACGGCGGCTCGCGCTTCCGCTTTGGCGCAGACTACGCGATCGCAGAAGATCTGAGCTGGGTAGGCTACTACGAGCTGGGCGTTAACTTCCCGGCGTGGTGGGGCTGGGACCATCACTATGCCAGCGGCGCACGCGATACCTCACGTCGTCAGCTCTATACCGGTTTTAAAAGTGCCAGCCTCGGCGAACTCTATTTTGGTCAGCAAAACAGCGTCTATTACGATGTGGTTGGCGCAAAAACCGATATCTGGGATTACGACATGCTGGCCCAGGGTTCCGGCGTCGGTATCAACGGCGATTACGACGGCAGCTATCGCTCGCGCAAAATGCTGAAGTATAAAACCCGTGCCGGCGCCGCCGATCTGTACGCCTCTTATCTGTTTGAGGATACCGAATATCTGCCGGGTAACGGCCTGCGCTACAAGCGCAACGGCGGCGGATCGCTGGGTGTCAACTATCACATCAGCGATGAGCTGGCGTGGGGAACCGCGTGGAATTATACCCGTGCCACCGTACGCAATCCGGGCAACGGCGACAGCGAGCGCTACGATCAGAATATCTGGGGCACCTCGGTCAGCTGGACGCCGGATAGCTGGACGCTGGCGGCAGGCGCCGGCTGGTATCAGAACTTTGCGCCAACCCGCCTGAAAAGCGCAACAAACTACTTTGCGGATGACGCGTGGGGCATCGAGTATTTTGCCGGTTATAAATTTGCTATAGGCCAGTACGCGGTGAAAACCCTTCAGCCTTACGTGATGGGCGATCGCCTGGAGTTCGTCAACGGACGCCACTATAAGCGTATCGATAATGGCGTGGGCATCAGTGCGCAGCTCGACTACGGCTTCCGCGTTGATTATGAATATGTCATCACCTCCGATACCAGCAAGGCGCTCGGCAACGTGAACCTGGTCCGTCTGCGTTACGACTTCTGATGAGTGCAGCGGCTCCCCGCGGAGCCGCTCAGTGCGCTTTTCTTTACACCCTTTCTGAAATCCTGCCGCTAATGCCGCTGAGTTGTGCCAGCTGCGCAGGCGAATATGGCGGCTCTCTCCGTTAATCGCAGTAAAGTCGGTGTAAAGCTCTGCCCGGCAGCCTGAATCTGGCGGCAAAAGAGCTTTACGCAAATAGCACGGCTGGCCTATCGACGAAACTTTCGCCTTTACGTATCATTGCGCCAATTTTTTCCAGCAGGTTTTTAATCATGATTAGTCTGATCGCAGCACTGGCTGCGGATCGCATTATTGGTATGGAAAACGCCATGCCGTGGCATTTACCCGCCGATCTCGCCTGGTTCAAACGCACTACGCTGAATAAACCGGTGATCATGGGGCGTCTGACCTTTGAATCGATTGGCCGTCCGCTGCCAGGCCGGCTCAATATTGTGGTCAGCAGCCAGCCCGGTACGCACGAGGGGGTGACCTGGGTTACTTCACCGGAAGCGGCAATCGAGGCAGCCGGTGACGCAGAAGAGATTATGGTGATTGGCGGCGGCCGTATCTATGAGCAGATGTTGCCCCGCGCCGATCGTCTTTACCTGACGCACATTGATGCTGAAGTGGAAGGGGACACGCAGTTCCCTGATTACGAGCCAGATGAGTGGCAGTCGACGTTCAGCGAGTTCCACGATGCGGATGCGCAAAATTCGCACAGCTACTGCTTTGAGATCCTGGATCGTCGTCGTTAATTGATCCCTGCCAGGCGTGCATAAATGCGCGCCCTGCGCAAAAGCCCCGCTGACATCGCGGGGCTTTTTTTATGGATTGTTGCTCAGCGGAGGAGTCGCGGCGGCGCCTTCAGCGGCCAGTACGGCTTCACGCCGGGAGCGCTGCACATAATATTGCTGTGTTTCCCAGTGCAGCAGCGTCAACGTGCCGCCCCAGCAGCAACCGGTATCCAGACCAATAACGTGTTCGGGTGTGCCTTTGCCTTCAAGGGAGGCCCAGTGGCCGAAAATCTGCGTGTAGTCGCTGCCCATTTTACCCGGCACGTTGAACCAGGGCCGCAGCGGCGGCGGAGCGGAGTCGGGCGCCTCTTTGCAGATCATATCCAGCTGGCCGTTAGGGAAGCAGAAACGCATGCGCGTCAGGGCATTCGTACTGAATCGCAGGCGCGCCAGGCCGCTCAGCTCCGGTGTCCAGTTGTTGGGCATATCGCCATACATGGCGTCCAGAAACAGCGGATAGCTGTCGCTGGAGAGCACCGCTTCTACTTCACGCGCGCACGCTTTTGCCGTCGCGAGATCCCACTGCGGGGTAATGCCGGCATGCGCCATGACGAGCTTTTTCTCTTCATCCACCTGCAGCAGCGGCTGGCGCCGCAGCCAGTTGATCAGCGCATCAGCATCGTCCGCCTCCAGCAGCGGCGTCAGACGGTCTTTCGGTTTATTACGGCTGATGCCGGCGAAAACCGCCAGCAGGTGCAGGTCATGATTACCCAGCACCATGCGTACGCTGTCACCCAGTGATTTTACGTAGCGCAGCACATCAAGTGAACCGGGACCGCGCGCCACAAGGTCGCCGGTCAGCCAGAGTTCATCCTGCTGCGGATCAAAGCTTACCTGCGCCAGCAGCGCGCGCAGCTCATCGTAACAGCCGTGGATATCGCCAATCAGATATGTACTCATGATATCAGTCCGGTAAAACGCGCCGCCCGGACGAGCCGGGCGGGGGAGATCAGTGAATGTGGGTTTGCACGGCGAGGCGAAACACCGGGATATCGACGTTAAAGGCGCTGCCCTCTTCATCGATCATAACGTAGTGGCCCTGCATGGTGCCCATCGGCGTTTCCAGAATCGCACCGCTGGTATACTGGTATTCGCCACCCGGTTCGATAAACGGCTGCTCGCCCACTACGCCATCGCCCTGAACTTCCGTTTCGCGGCCGTTGCCGTTGGTGATCAGCCAGTAGCGGCTGCGCAGCTGAACGCGCGTGCGCCCGGGATTGCGGATAGTGATGGTATAGGCAAACACGTAGCGATCCTCGTCCGGTGAGGATTGCGATTCCACATACTGACTCAGTACCTGAACACAGACGCGCGCCATATCACTCATGCACTTAGTTCTCCGCTGTTTTTGCCTGATGGTTACCCAGCCAGTTTGCCAGCTGACAATACTGCGCAACGCTGACGTTTTCAGCACGCAGCGAGGTATCAATATTTAACTCTTCCAGCGCACCCGCCGCAACCAGATGACCCAGGCTGTTGCGCAACGTTTTGCGGCGCTGACCAAAAGCCTCGGTGGTAATGCGGCTCAGGATCTTAACATCACTGACCGGGTAAGGCGGCTGTGCATAAGGCACCAGTCGCACCACGGCAGAATCCACTTTAGGTGGCGGCGTAAACGACTGCGGCGGCACTTCAAGAACCGGGATCACCTGGCAGTAATATTGCGCCATCACGCTGAGACGACCATATGCTTTACTGCCCGGGCCGGCAACCAGACGGTTAACCACCTCTTTCTGCAGCATGAAGTGCATATCTTTGATCGAACCAGTATAGCTGAAAAGATGAAACATCAGCGGCGTGGAGATGTTGTAGGGCAGGTTGCCGAACACGCGCAGCGGCTGACCTTTCTCCTGCGCCAGCGCAGCAAAATCAAAGGTCATCGCATCCTGCTGATAAATGGTCAGCTTGGGACCGAGGAACGGATGCGTCTGCAGACGAGCCGCCAGATCGCGATCCAGCTCAACGACGGTCAGCGCGTCCAGGCGTTCGCCTACCGGCTCGGTCAGGGCACCGAGACCGGGACCGATCTCGACCAGCGCCTCCTGCTTTTGCGGATGAATAGCAGAGACGATGCTATCGATAATGTACTGATCGTTCAGGAAGTTCTGCCCGAAACGTTTACGGGCGTAATGCCCCTGATGGACGCGATTATTCATTACTGCTCTTGATCATAGTGATGGCGAGATTAAGCGCCGTGATAAAGCTGCCCGGCTCTGCCTGCCCAAGACCGGCCAGTTCCAGCGCGGTACCGTGATCGACAGAGGTTCGGATAAAAGGCAGGCCCAGGGTGATATTCACCGCCCGGCCAAAACCCTGATATTTAAGGACCGGCAATCCCTGGTCATGATACATCGCCAGCACCGCATCGGCATGTTGCAGATACTTAGGCTGAAACAGCGTATCGGCCGGCAGTGGCCCCGTCAGACGGATGCCCTGCTGACGCAGCGCATCCAGCGCTGGCGTAATGGTGTCAATCTCTTCACGCCCCATATGCCCGCCTTCGCCAGCGTGCGGATTGAGGCCGCAGACAAAGATATGCGGCTGCGCCAGGCCAAACTTCTGCTGCAAATCCTGATGCAGAATGGTGATGACCTCATGCAGGCTCTCGCGCGTGATGGCGGCAGAGACATCTTTCAGCGGCAGATGGGTGGTTGCCAGCGCCACGCGCAGTGACTCGGTTGCCAGCATCATGACCACGCGGTCACCATCGGCGCGATCGGCGAAAAATTCTGTATGGCCGGTAAACGGAATGCCGGCGTCGTTGATGACGCCTTTATGCACCGGCCCGGTGATCAGCGCCGCAAACTCGCCCCGAAGCGCACCGTCACAGGCGCGCGCCAGCGTCTCCAGGACATAGGCACCGTTAGCCACGCAGAGCTGACCCGGCACCACCGGCTGCGCTGTATCAATCTGCAGCAGCGTCAGGGTACCCGCCTGCTGCGGCTGCGGTGCGCGATCAGGCTGCCACGGCTGCAGGGTTAGCGGCAGGCCAAGCTGCGCGGCACGCTGCCGCAGCACCTCGCCGTCAGCACAGACCACCAGTTCAACCGGCCAGTTGCGCTGCGCCAGCTGCACCGTGAGATCGGGACCAATCCCGGCGGGTTCGCCGGGCGTGATCGCAACGCGATAGCTATCAGTTGCCATCAAGGATCTTCACGTAGGCGCTGGCGCGCTGCTCCTGCATCCAGGTCTGCGCTTCTTCTGCAAACTTACGGTTGAACAGCAGGCGATAGGCGCGCTCTTTCTGCGCCGCATCGGTTTTATCCACCTGGCGCGTATCCAGCAGCTGAATCAGATGCCAGCCAAATGAAGAGTGAACCGGTGCGCTGACCTGACCTTTCTGCAGCTTCAGCAGCGCGTCGCGGAAAGCGGGATCGTAGATGTCGGGTGATGCCCAGCCAAGATCGCCGCCCTGGTTAGCAGAGCCCGGATCGTCAGAGAACTGTTTGGCGGCAGCGGCAAAAGTGGTTTTTCCGCTTTTGATGTCAGCGGCAAGCTGCGTAATTTTTTCACGCGCCTGATCGTCGCTCAGGATCGGTGATGGCTTCAGCAGAATATGGCGGGCGTGTACCTCAGTGACCGAGATATTCTTGCTCTCACCGCGCAGATCGTTGACTTTGAGGATATGGAAGCCCACGCCGGAACGAATCGGACCGACCACATCGCCTTTTTTCGCGCTGCTCAGCGCCTGTGAGAACAGCGTCGGCAGCTCTTCAATTTTACCCCAGCCCATGTTGCCGCCTTTCAGCGCCTGTGGATCGGCTGAGTAGGTCACCGCCAGCTTACCGAAATCGGCACCGCCTTTGATCTCGCCCACCAGCTGACGTGCCAGCGCTTCCTGATCGTCAACCTGCTGCTGCGTCGGATTTTCCGGCAGCGGCAGCAGAATCTGACTGATATTCAGCTCGGTGCCCTGCGAGTTCTGTGAACCAATCTGCGTCGCCAGCGTATCAACTTCCTGCGGCAGAATGGTGACGCGACGACGCACTTCATTGTTACGTACTTCAGAGATCAGCATCTCTTTACGGATCTGTGCACGGTAGTCGCTGTAGTTCATGCCGTCATAGGCGAGGCGACTGCGCAGCTGATCGATGCTCATACGGTTCTGCGCAGCGATGTTCTGGATCGCCTGATCCAGCTGCTGATCGCTGATCTGCAGGCCCGCTTTTTCACCCATCTGCAGAATAATGTTATCCATGACCTGACGCTCAAGGATCTGATGACGCAACGTACGATCCTCAGGCAGCTGCTGACCCGCCTGCTGCGCCTGGGATTTTACCGTGCGCATCATGTTATCGACGTCACTTTCCAGCACCACGCCGTTGTTCACGACGGCGGCGACTTTATCAACTACCTGTGGGGCTGCGAAAGCGGTGCCGGCCGACATCGCCGCACCCAGAATCAGCATTCTCCAGTTCTTCATACTTTATCCATTATTGTTTCCGCACTGCGGGATCGCCTGTCAAACATCACAACATCAGAATGCGCGCTGATAGGGAATAATGCCCTGACGCAGCATTTCATTAGTGCCTAAGCCGTAGTTGGAACTCAGGCCACGCAGCTCAATGTTGAATGAGATTTGGTTGTCATATTTACTGTCGTTGTTTTCCCAGCCGTTAATCTTGCGCTCGTAGCCCAGACGAATAGCGTAGCAGCAGGAACTGTACTGCACGCCTACCAGCTGCTCTGCCGGACGGCTGTTGCGGGTATCATAGTAGTATGCCCCCACCAGCGACCAGGCATCGGCAATCGGTACGCTGCCGGTTGCACCGACCTGCGAAATGCCATTTTTATAAATCGGATTGTTGATCAGGCTGGCGTTGTTACGCGCCTGCGCGACATATTCCGGGCTGCTGTAGCGATAGCTCAGCTGCAGCATGCGATCGGCATCACGGCGATACTCCAGTACCGTATTACCCTGTGAAACGTTGTCGAGACGGGTGTCATACTGCAGTCCGCCACGCACGTTCCAGCGATCGCTGATTTTCCAGTACGTGTCGCCAGCCCATACCAGGCTGCCGGTATCATCTTCTTTATTTGTCTGGTTTACGCCGGTACGCGACGGAGTAAACGAGTAGATTTGACCTACAGAAACGTTAAAACGTTCAACCAGATCGTTGTCATAAATGCGTGTCGTTACGCCACTTGCCACTTCATTCGAGGAGGCGATGCGATCGAGACCGCTATAGGTGCGATCGCGGAACAGGCCGGTATAGTCGGTCTGCAGCAGCGTAGAGTCGTAAGGATAGATGTTGCTCTGATCGCGATACGGAATATAGAGATACTGAACGCGCGGCTCCAGCGTCTGGGTATAGCCCTGCGACCAGTCCATATCGCGATCAAATACCAGACGGCCATCTACTTTAAACTGCGGCAGCGTACGGTTTACGGAATCTTTCAGCCGTCCGCTGTTGTTGTTTGTGGCGTCAGGATTAAAGCGGGTGTTATAGCTTTCGATATTGTCCTGCTGATAGTGCGTAGCCAGCAGTTTTGCTTCGGTATCGAGACTGGCCCAGCCGTTGGAGAGCGGCAGATTCAGCGTCGGCTCAATGTGCAGACGCGTCGCTTCCGGCATCCGGTTGCTGACGTTGGTAAACTTCACCGCCTGTGCATAGACGCGGCCATCAAACGGACCGATATCATTCTGGTAGGCGTTAACGTCAAGCTGCGGCGCAGCACGGTAGACGTTGGCAGAGCTGGTATTGCCGAAGACCTGGAAATCTTTGGTCGAGAGCGTCGCATCCCAGTTGGTATCCGCGTAGCCGATGCTGAATTTCTGCGTCGCATAGTTATTGGTCGAGCTGTAATATTTCGAGTCGATATCGTTGAAATAGTAGGGATCGCTGACCTTGGTATAATCCGCCGCAAAGCGCCAGTGCTGATCGTAAACGCCTGAATGGCGCCAGAAGAAGAGCCAGCGTTTGGAGTCCTGATCGTCTTCAATAGAAGAGCGCGCCGCGCGATCTTTTTCATACTGCTTATCGGACGGCAGGTAATCCAGCTCCATCAGGCCGGCGCCAAACACCGTAAGGTAACGGAACTCCGTTTGCAGCTGCGTACCGCGCTTGCTCATATAGTGTGGCGTCAGCGTGGCATCCGCCTGCGGCGCAATATTCCAGTAGTACGGCAGCATAAATTCGAAGCCGTTATTACTGCCATATTTCGCATTCGGGATCAGGAAACCGGAACGACGACGATCGCCGATCGGCAGCTGCAGATAAGGGCTGTAAAACACCGGCACATTGCCGAGTTTAAAGCGCGCGTTCCAGATCTCCGCCACCTCTTCCTGACGATCCTGGATCACCTCTGATCCCACCACGCTCCAGCTGTTAGAGCCCGGCAGACAGGAGGTAAAGGTGCCATTTTCGAGGATGGTATACCGGTTATTGCCACGCAGCTTCATCTGGTCGGCATCACCGCGTCCCTGACGTCCCACCATCTGGTAGTTGCCGTTCCAGACGTTGGTGTCTTTGGTATTCAGATTGGACCAGGCTTTCGGACCTTTCAGGATGACCTGATTATCGTCATAGTGCACATTACCCAACGCATCCACGGTGCGTACCGGCGCGGTCTGGCCCTCCTGCTGACGCTGATGCAGCTGCATTTCGTCAGCGCGCAGACGGCTGTTACCCTGCTGCACATCGACATTACCGGTGAATACTGCATCATCCGGATAATTGCCTTTTGCCGAATCGGAATTGATGGTTACCGGCAGGGAGTTAGCGTCACCATTAATAACCGGGCGGTTGTAGCTTGGCACGCCCAGCATACACTGCGACATCAAATCGTCGGCCAGCGCGTGCTGACTATAAAGTGCGGCACCAATCATGGTTGCCAGCAGGGTAGGTATACGTTTTTTCATACGCGGTTTCGATAATTCCATGGACACTGGCATCATGCCGACAATCCGGACAGAGACTAACTTACCGCCCGGCGTAGTGCCAGCGTTAATCCTTTTCTGTCTGCGTTGCCGTTAGGCGCGGAGATAAATGACAGGTATGATAATGCAATTTTCAGCCACAAGCATGGCGAATTGAGGAGTTTATGCGCTACTGGGGAAAAGTTATTGGTCTTGCGCTTGGCGTGATGTCAGGCGCGGGGTTCTGGGGCATTGTCCTGGGTCTGATCATTGGTCATCTGATTGATAAAGTGCGCAGCGTAAAAGGGCAGGGATACTTTGCCAATAATCAGTCGCGGCAGACGCTGTTTTTCAGCACGACGTTTCAGGTCATGGGACATCTGACCAAATCAAAAGGGCGCGTCACCGAAGCGGATATTCAGATTGCGTCGCTGTTTATGGATCGTATGCAGCTGCATGGAGAAGCGCGTACTGCCGCGCAGCGCGCCTTTCGTGAAGGCAAGCAGAGCGACTATCCGCTACGTAACAAACTGCGTGAGCTGCGCAGCGCCTGTTTTGGCCGCTTCGATCTGATTCGGATGTTTCTGGAAATTCAGATTCAGGCGGCATTTGCGGATGGTTCTCTGCATCCGAATGAGCGGCAGGTGCTGTATGTGATTGCCGAAGAGCTGGGGATCTCGCGCCAGCAGTTCGATCAGTTTCTGCGCATGATGGAAGGCGGCCAGCAGTTTGGCGGCGCGGGTGCCTCAGGCGGCGGCTGGCAGCAGGCGAAGCGCGGACCCACGCTGGAAGACGCCTGCAGCGTACTGGGCGTGAAAAGCAGTGATGATAACACCACCATTAAACGCGCTTATCGCAAGCTGATGAGTGAACATCATCCCGATAAGCTGGTGGCGAAAGGCCTGCCGCCGGAAATGATGGAGATGGCGAAACAGAAAGCGCAGGAGATTCAGGCCGCGTACGACCTGATCCGCAAAGAGAAAGGGTTTAAATAGCCCGGCCATCCCGCCCTTTTTACCGGAAAGAGGGCGGGGTGACGCAGGTCAGAACTCCGCTGGCTGACGAAACGTCATGCTGCTGCCAAAGGCCGGATGGGTAATGGTCAGCGACTCCGCATGCAGCTGCAGACGGGCTGCCATCGCCAGCGCCGCCTCATGTGCATAGAAACGATCGCCGAGGATCGGATGTCCCAGCGCCAGCAGATGCACGCGCAGCTGATGTGAGCGACCGGTAATGGGCTTCAGCAGCACGCGCGCGCTGTTATCGGCGGCATACTCCAGCACTTCATACTCCGTCTGAGCCGGTTTTCCCAGTTCGTGACTTACCATCTGCTTTGGCCGGTTCGGCCAGTCGCAAATCAGCGGCAGATCGATCAGGCCCTTTTCCGCTGCCGGATGGCCCCAGACGCGCGCCACATAGTGCTTTGACGGCTCACGCTCGCGAAACTGACGCTTCAGCTCGCGCTCTGCCGCCTTGTTCAGCGCCACCACAATCACGCCGCTGGTCGCCATATCGAGCCGGTGCACCGATTCCGCCTGCGGAAAATCACGCTGGATGCGCGTCATCACGCTATCCCTGTGCTCCTCCAGCCGGCCCGGCACCGACAGCAATCCGCTCGGTTTGTTGACCACCATAATGTGCGCGTCCTGATACAGAATATGCAGCCAGGGTTCGGACGGCGGATTGTAGGGTTCCATCAGCATGTCAGCCTCGCCTGCTTACTGGTGCGTTACGACGATCAGGCGCAGCGCATCGAGACGCCAGCCCGCATCGCTCAGGCTGGCCAGCACCTGCGCACGATTGCTCTCCAGCGCCTCAACCTCATCGTCACGGATGTTAGGATTGACGGCGCGCAGTGCTTCGAGTCGCGACAGCTCCGCGCTCAGCTTTTCATCCGCCTCCGCTTTCGCCGCGGCAATCAGCGCCTGCGCTTCCGGCACCACGGCCTGCTCCGCCTGCGTCAGAATGGCATGCACATCCTGCTGGACGGCGTTGACCAGTTTGCTGCCGGTATGGCGGTTAACCGCGTTAAGCTGACGGTTGAAGCTCTCAAACTCCACTTTGCCCGCCAGATTATTACCCGCGCGATCCATCAGCATGCGCACCGGCGTCGGCGGCAGGAAGCGGGTAAGCTGCAGCTGTTTCGGTGCCTGCGCCTCAACCACATAGATCATCTCAACCAGCAGCGTACCGACCGGAAGCGCCTTGTTCTTCAGCAGTGACAGGGCGCAGCTGCCGGTATCGCCGGAGAGGATAAGATCCAGACCATTGCGAATCAGCGGATGCTCCCAGGTAATGAACTGCGTATCTTCGCGCGACAGCGCCTGATTACGGTTAAAGGTAATCGTACAGCCATCTTCCGGCAGGCCGGGGAAATCGGGTACCAGCATGTGATCGGAAGGGGTCAGAACAATCAGATTGTCGCTGCGATCTTCCTGATTGATGCCGACAATGTCGAACAGATTGAGCGCAAAGTTTACCAGCTCGGTATCATTATCCTGAGCTGCAATGGTATCAGCCAGCGCCATCGCCGCTTCGCCGCCGTTGGAGTTAAGCTCCAGCAGGCGGTCGCGGCCCTGCTCCAGCTGCGCTTTCAGCGCATCGTGCTGCTTACGGCTTTTCAGGATGAACTCATCAAGACCCTGCGGGTTTTCCGGTGCCGCCAGGAACTCAATCAGCTGATTATATTCAGCGTCATAAATAGCGCGGCCGGTAGGGCAGGTGTGCTCAAATGCGTCCAGTCCTTCGTGATACCAGCGCAGCAGCACCGCCTGTGCGGTTTTCTCCAGCCAGGGCACCATGATCTGGATATCGTGCAGCTGACCGATACGATCGAGGCGTCCGATACGCTGCTCCAGCAGATCGGGGTTAAACGGCAGATCGAACATCACCAGCCGGCTGGCGAACTGGAAGTTACGGCCCTCAGAGCCGATCTCCGAGCAGATCAGCACCTGCGCGCCCTCTTCCTGCGAGGCGAAGAACGCCGCCGCGCGATCGCGCTCAATAATGGAGAGACCTTCATGGAACACCGCCGCGCGAATACCTTCACGCTCGCGCAGCACCTGCTCCAGCTGCAGCGCAGTGGCCGCTTTGGCACAAATCACCAGCACTTTCTCTTTGCGGTTGCTGGTGAGATAACCCATCAGCCACTCAACGCGCGGATCAAAGTTCCACCACGTGCCGCTATCGCCTTCAAACTCCTGATAGATCTGCTCTGGATAGAGCATGTCCCGGGCGCGCTCCTCCGGCGACTTGCGGGCCGCCATAATGCCGGAGACTTTGATCGCTGTCTGATACTGCGCCGGCAGCGGCAGGCGGATCTGCTGCAGCTCGCGCTTTGGAAAGCCCTTCACGCCGTTACGGGTGTTGCGGAACAGAACGCGGCTGGTGCCGTGGCGGTCCATCAGCATTGAGACCAGCTCTTTGCGCGCATCCTCTTTACCGTCGCGGTCGCTGTTAGCAACCTGCAGTAGCGGTTCGATATCCTGCTCGCCAATCAGCTCATTGATCAGGTTCATCTCATCTTTGCTGATCGCCTGGTCCGCCAGCAGTGAGCTGACGGCATCGGCCACCGGACGATAGTGCTGCTGCTCGGCGACAAACTGGCTGAAATCGTGAAAGCGGTCGGGATCGAGCAGGCGCAGACGGGCAAAGTGGCTCTCCAGCCCCAGCTGTTCCGGCGTGGCGGTAAGCAGCAGTACGCCCGGCGTGTTCTCCGCCAGCTGTTCAATCACCTGATATTCGCGGCTGGGTGCCGCTTCACTCCACGCCAGGTGGTGCGCCTCATCCACGACCAGCAGATCCCACTCCGCATCCGCCAGCAGTTCCAGACGCTGTTTATTGCGGCGCACAAAGTCGAGCGAGCAGATAATCAGCTGTTCCGTTTCAAACGGATTGTCGCTGTCGTGCTGCGCTTCGGTATAACGATCGTCATCAAACAGAGCAAAGCGCAGGTTAAAGCGGCGCAGCATCTCTACCAGCCACTGATGCTGCAGCGTTTCCGGCACCACGATCAGCACACGGTCGGCGCGTCCCGCCAGCAGCTGCTGCTGGATGATCATGCCCGCCTCAATGGTTTTACCCAGGCCGACTTCATCTGCCAGCAGCACGCGCGGCGCGTGACGGCGGCCCACATCGTGTGCGATATGCAGCTGGTGCGGGATAAGGTTGGTGCGCATGCCGCGCAGGCCGCTGACGGCAAGGCGATACTGCTCGCTCTGATATTTGCGCGCGCGAAAGCGCAGGGCGAAGCGATCCATGCGATCGAGCTGACCGGCGAACAGGCGATCCTGCGGCTTGCTGAAGACCAGCTTGCTGTCCAGCATCACTTCGCGCAGCACCACGTTGCTCTCTTCGGTATCAGCACGGGTACCGATGTAGGTCACCAGCTCATTTTCATGCCGCACTTCATCAACCAGCATCTGCCAGCCTTCATGGCTGGTAACGGTATCACCCGGATTGAAAATCACGCGGGTGACCGGAGAATCATGACGGGCATAGAGGCGGTTCTCGCCGGTTGCGGGAAACATCAGCGTGACCATGCGCGTATCCAGCGCCACGACCGTACCCAGTCCCAGTTCACTTTCCGTATCACTTATCCAGCGTTGACCCAGTGTAAATACCATATATTTTTTGCTCGATTCTCTGAATGACTTAAAGACGTTCGCCTGCTCTCAGGCAATAACAAAGCGCCAGACAGATGTCTGGTCAGGTTGTGCATGCTGAAATACAGGAAGGGCGCTATGGTACTGGATGGCAGGGCGTTCGTCACCTGTCAAAAAAGCCCCAGCTGCCCGGTAATCAGTGTAGCAAAGTCGTCACCGACAAACGGCAGAATGCCATCCGCTATCGGCTGCAGCTGTTTGCTGACATAGTGATCGTAATCGAGTGGCGTGGTACGCACCTCCAGCGGCTCCGGCCCGGCGGTCGCCATCACATAGCGGATGGAACCGCCTTTCTGGTACTGCAGCGGACGCTGCAGCCTGCGGTTATGTTCATCGGCAAGACGCGCCGCGCGCACGTGCGGCGGAACGTTGCGCTCATACTCATGCAGCGGTCGCCGCAGGCGTTTTTTATACACCAGCAGATCGTCAAGCTGGCCGGCCATCAGCTGCGCGACCGTTTCACGGATATAGGCCTGCCAGGGCTCCCCGCGGAAAATACGGCCATAGAGCTGCTGCTGAAACTGCTGCGCCAGCGGCGTCCAGTCAGTACGCACTGACTCCAGCCCTTTAAACACCAGACGCTGCTGCGCGCCGCTGCCGCTCAGCCCGGCGTAGCGCTTTTTGCTGCCCTGTTCGGCGTTGCGAATGGTGGGCATCAGAAAACGGCTGAAGTGCGTCTCATACTCCAGTTCCAGTGCGCTTGTCAGGCCGAGCGTCTGCTGCAGATGCTGCTGCCACCAGCGGTTGATCAGCGTCGTCAGCCGCTGGCCGGTGGCCGCTGCCTGCTCCTCGCTATATTTGCCCTGCAGCCAGACAAACGTGGAGTCGGTGTCACCGTAGATCACCGTAAACCCTTCCGCCTCAATCAGCGCCCGCGTCTGCTGCATGATGGCGTGGCCGCGCAGCGTGATTGAGGAGGCGAGGCGTGAATCAAAAAAGCGACAGGCGCTGGTGCCCAGCACGCCGTAAAAGGCGTTCATGATGATTTTCAGCGCCTGCGAGAGCGGCGCATTGCCGTCGCGCTTTGCGGCTTCACGCCCCTGCCAGATCTGCGCCACGATATCAGGCAGGCAGTGAAGGTGACGCGAGAAGCGCGCTTCGCGAAAGCCAGGCACAGACTCTGCGTCAGACGGATGGGCCAGGCCCTCAACCAGCCCGACGGGATCGATCAGAAAAGTACGGATGATTGAGGGATAAAGGCTTTTGTAATCCAGCACCAGCACTGAATCATAGAGGCCGGGACGGGAGTCCATCACATAGCCGCCGGGACTCGCCTCCGGCGCCACGTCGCCCTGATTGGGCGCTACGTACCCCGCGCGATGCATACGCGGAATATAGAGATGACTGAACGCCGCAACCGAGCCGCCGTGCCGATCCAGCGCCAGGCCGTTAACGCTGGCCCGCTCCAGCAAAAAGGGCATGATGGCGGTATGGTGAAAAATGCGCGTCACCAGCTCGCAATCTTTCAGGTTATAGGTCGCGAGCGCGGGTTTATCATGGGCAAAGCGCCAGTTGATCTCCTCCATGCGCTGCCACGGATTATTGATCGCTTTACCTTCACCCAGCAGCTCGCGCGCAACGGATTCCAGACTGAACGAGGGGAAATCCCAGTAGGCAGACTTCAGCGCTTCAATGCCGTCAATGACGACGCGGCCGGCGAGCTGGGCGGTAAAGATGCCTGGCTTAAAGCCGTGTTCACGCCACTCCAGCGGCTGCTGCTGACGGCCGAGGCGCAGCGGAATGCCGTAGCGATCGGCATGCTTTTGCAGCACCCGCAGGTCAAACTGCACCACGTTCCAGCCAATGACCACATCGGGATCGTGCCGCGCGAACCAGGCGTTAAGCTGCTCCAGCAGCTGCTGGCGGCTCTCAACGTAAATCAGCTCAAAGCTGAGCGCGCTGGCGTCGCCGTTGGGCGGGCCCAGCATATAAACCTGACGCTGACCGCAGCCTTCCAGCCCGATACAGTAAAGCTCGCCGCGTTCGGTGGTTTCAATATCCAGCGACACCCAGCGCAGAGGCGGCCGGTAGCCGGGATGCGGCTTCAGGCGGGCGTTGATCAGAGTATCACCGCGCGGCTCGCCGCTGAACCAGACCGGGGCGGTAATAAAGCGCTCCATCAGATAGCGCTCGGGCGGCCGGATATCGGCTTCATAAACGCTGATGCCGTTCTCCCGCAGACGTTTCTCCAGCTGCTGCAGCTGACGATGGCTGCGGCAATAGAGGCCAAACACCGGACGGCAATGGAAATCTTTCAGCGTCAACGACTGCAGACGGGTGTGGGCTTCGTCGCGGATGAGCGCTTCGGTCTGACGGCGGAACGCTTCGGGAATAAACGCCACTGACTCCTGCGCGGGCAGCACCAGCCGCTGCGGTCCGGCATCGGTTGCCAGCCACAGCGTGATCTCGCTGCCTGAAGGGGTATCCCGCCAGTGGCGGGTCAGCAGATAGCCTGCGCGCGGTTCTGTCACGGTAACTCCGGAGAAGAAATTATGCGCAGTATACCATGGATGTTTATACAGTGTCGGCAACTCTCTGCAGCGCAGCGGGAAAAGCTTGACGCCCTGACGCAGGCTCAGGACAATCCAGCCTTCATATTCCGCAGAGGATAGCTATGGAAGCCTGGATTCAACACCTGTTTACACAATCGCTGGAGTACGCGCTGTTCGCCGTTGCTCTGGTGACCTTTCTTGAATCACTGGCGTTTGTGGGTCTGCTGCTGCCGGGTACCGTGCTGATGGCCAGCCTGGGGGCGCTGGTGGGCAGCGGTCAGATTGGCCTCTATCCGGCGTGGGCGGCGGGGCTGATTGGCTGCCTGCTGGGCGACTGGATCTCCTACGGTATCGGCTGGAAGTTTCAGGGGCCGCTGCACCGCTGGAAGTATCTGAAAAAGTATCAAAGCCTGCTGGATAAGACCGAGCATGCGCTGCATCAGCACAGCATGTTTACCGTGCTGGTAGGCCGCTTTGTCGGTCCGACACGTCCGCTGATCCCGCTGGCGGCCGGTATGCTTGAGCTGCCGGCGCGGAAATTTCTGCCGCCCAATATCATCGGCTGTATTTTGTGGCCGCCCGCCTATCTGCTGCCGGGGATCCTCGCCGGTGTGGCCATTGATGTGCCGCAGGCGCAGGGCGACAGCTTTAAATGGCTGCTGCTGCTGGTAACGATTCTGCTCTGGCTGGGCGGCTGGCTGCTCTGGCGCTGGTGGCGCAGTGACAAAACGCGCGACTGGGCAACCCGCTACCTGCCGAAAGCGCGCCTGCGCTGGCTGGCGCCGCTGATGGCCATAGCGGGCAGCGCCGCGTTTATCGCGCTGCTGTTTCATCCGATGATGCCTGTTTTCCTGCAGCTGCTCTGGAAAGTCTTCTTTGCTTAAGCTGGCGTAATACCCAGGCGCGCGGCGCTGCTGCTCTCACCCCGAAGCAGCGCCGCCGTCTCACCATCCCACTCGATCCGGCCATCAGCAATCACCAGACTGCGTGCGGCAATCTGCTGCGCATCCTCCAGACTGTGCGACACCATCAGCAGCGTGATATTGCGTGCGTCACACACCGTGCGCACCAGCTGCAGCATTTCGCGGCGCAGCGCCGGGTCGAGCGCGGAAAAAGGCTCATCCAGCAGCAGTACCGGCTGGTTGCGCAGCAGGCAGCGTGCCAGCGCCACCCGCTGCCGCTGGCCACCGGAGAGTTCGCCAGGCAAGCGCGTCAGTAAATCATGCAGTCCGGTCTGGTGTGCAATCTCCCCCAGCAGCTGCCGCTGGTCGCGCGTGAGCTTCAGGCCCGGATGCAGACCCAGGGCCAGATTCTGCTGCACCGAAAGGTGCGGAAAGAGATTGTTCTCCTGAAACAGCATCGAGACCGGACGCAGCGCCGGTACGCTGCGGGTGTGATCGCGGCCGTTAATCAGCAGCGTGCCGTGGCTGACCGGCAGAAAGCCGCCGATCAGGCTCAGCAGCGTGCTTTTACCGGCGCCGCTCGGGCCAAGTATCGCCAGCCGTTCACCCGCCTGAGCGCTGAAGCTGAAACGCATCGGCAGATGCTGATAAAGATAAGTAAGATCAGTGAGTGTCAGCATGGCGTCCCGGCAGTTTTTCCATCAGAGTAAAAAGTAACAGGCAGAGCAGCAGCAGCAGCAGGGCGGTCGCGGCACCGTCGGCACCGCGATAGGCGCCGATCTGCTGATAAAGATACCAGGGCAGGGTGCGGAAATCGGCGTTGCCAAACAGCGCCACTACGCCAAAGTCGCCAATCGAGAGCACGCAGGCAAAGGCGAGCGCCTGCGCCAGCGGACGCTTCAGCAGCCGCAGCTCAATCAGCTTCAGGCGATTGAGGCCGGAGAGACCGAGCGAAGCGCAGAGCGGCGCATAGCGTGCGGTGATATCGCGCATCGGGTTTTCCAGCACTTTCATGGCGTAGGGAATGGCAATCAGCGCATTGGTAAAGATCACCAGCCCGTCGGCACGCGCCGGCAGCCCGGAGGTGGCGGTAAACAGCAGGAAGAAGCCGCTGGCCAGCACGATGCCCGGCATCGCCAGAATCAGCATGCCGCTCAGCTCCAGCGCCTGTGCGCTCGCCCGATGCTGGCGCTGACGCAGCTCGCGGCTGCTCCACAGCAGCATCATCGTCAGGATCACACAGAGTGCGCCCGCGCCAAGGGCGATGCGCAGCGAGGTCAGCGTGGCCTGCCAGAGCGCCGGCTGCTGCAGCGCGCCGGCCACACCGCCGCGCACGCCATCGGCCACCACCGCCGCCAGCGGAGGCAGCAGCAGCAGCAGCGCGAGAGCAATCAGCAGCGTGTCGCTGACGCGTGCAAACCCGCTATCCTGCGGATCGCGCCAGCCCTGCAGCGTCTGACTGCCGGCAGGGATCGCTTTACTGAAGCGCTGACTGAGCAGCACCAGCAGCAGACAACAGCTGAGCTGCAGCAGCGCCAGCAGCGCGGCGCGGCCGGGATCGTAATCAAAACTCAGCGCCTGGTAGATCGCCAGCTCCAGCGTGGTCGCCTGCGGCCCGCCGCCCAGCGCCAGCACCGTGGCGAAGCTGGCAAAGCAGAGCATAAAGATCAGCGCCGCGGTCGGCAGGATCTGCCGGCGCAGCCAGGGCCACTCCAGCAGCCGGAACAGATTCCAGCCGCGCAGCCCAAGCTGAGCCGCCAGCTGACGCTGCTCCGGCGGAATGCTCTCCAGCGCCTGCAGCAGCATGCGCGTGGCCAGCGGCAGGTTAAAGAAGACGTGCGCCAGCAAAATACCCTGCAGGCCATAGGGAGAGAAGTGGTAGGGAATACCCAGCAGCGTGCAGAGCTGCGCCAGCCAGCCGCTGCGGCCGTAGACGCTCAGCAGGCCAAATACCGCCACCAGCACCGGCAGCACCAGCGTCATCGCACATAAACGCAGCAGCAGCGTGCGGCCAGGAAAGCGGCGGCGGTAGAGCGCGCGCGCCAGCAGCACGGCCGGCAGCACGGAGCAGAGTGCCGAAAGCAGCGCCTGCTCAAATGAGAACGCCAGCACGTGGTGCAGATAGCTGTCACT
Source organism: Pantoea sp. SYBGC1 (assembly GCF_057197005.1). NCBI lineage: Bacteria > Pseudomonadati > Pseudomonadota > Gammaproteobacteria > Enterobacterales > Erwiniaceae > Pantoea > Pantoea sp. SYBGC1. The sequence goes on along the minus strand of NZ_JBXUNM010000004.1, from coordinate 129,281 downwards.
GAGCAGTGTGCGCATGTCCGGCAGCGGGGCCGCCGTCAGCAGCGCCCCCAGCGCGAGCAGCGCCACGGCGCACAGCAGCAGCGCGCTCAGCGCGCCGGGTATCAGCCAGCCGGGCATCAGCGGCTGACAGCCCGCTGCCAGGCGCTGATCCACGCGGCGCGCTGGTCAGCCACTTCTGCCGGTGAAAACTGCAGCGCTTTTTGCGGCACGTTCAGCGCCCGATAGCCAGCCGGCAGATCGCTTTTGATCACCGGGTACATCCAGTTGCCGGTGGGGATTGTCTGCTGGAAAGCGGGGCTGACGATAAACTGCATAAAACGCTGCGCCAGCGCCGGCTGTTTGCTGCCGGCCAGCCGTGCAGCGACTTCGACCTGCAGATAGTGCCCCTCGCTGAAGGTGGCAGCGGCGTAGTTCTCTTTCTTCTCTTCAATAATGTGGTAAGCGGGCGAAGTGGTATAGCTCAGCACCAGATCGCCTTCGCCCTTGAGAAACAGGCCGTACGCTTCACTCCATCCTTTGGTGACGGTAACGGTTTTCGCCGCCAGCTTCTGCCACGCCGCGTCGCTGCGATCGCCAAACACTTTTTGCATCCAGAGCAGCAGGCCGAGTCCTGGCGTACTGGTACGCGGGTCTTCATAGATAACGCGCCATTTCTCCGGGCTTTCAACCAACTCCTGCAGGCTTGCAGGCGGATTCTTCAGGCGGTTTTTGTCATATACAAAGGCGAAGTAGCCGTAATCAAAGGGAACAAAGGTGTCGTTCTGCCAGCGCTCAGGCAGCTGCAGCGCCGCGGTATCGACCTGACTTTTAGCAAACAGACCGGTTTTCTCCGCCGCCTGCAGAAGGTTGTTATCCAGTCCCAGCACAACGTCCGCTTTACTGTTTTTCCCTTCCATGCGCAGACGGTTGAGCAGCGAGACGCCATCCTCCAGCGCCACGTAGCGCAGTTCGCAGCCGCACTCCGCTTCAAACGCTTTCTTTACCGCCGGGCCCGGGCCCCATTCAGCGGCGAACGAATCATAGGTATAGACGGTCAGTAGCGGTCTGGCGGCGAATACCGGCGCGGATAACAGCAGCAGGACAGGCAGAACGTTCTTTAACACTTTGCGCTCCTTAAGGAGAGGATATGAGTGAGTCGCAAAGGATCTGAGGCAGGCACATCTCAAATCCCTACGCCGGTATTAACCGGATCAGGTTCGACGGGTTTCTCTCAGCCTGACAACGCAGGCACCCCGTTGAGAACGGCTTAGTGTAGACATTTCCGCCACGGCGTGAAAGCGTCATAACGCCGGCGGCGCAAACCAGGCAGATTTAAAATCGAACCAGCCCAGCGTGTTCAGCCGTACGCCGCGCATGCTGCGCTGGCCTTCCAGCAGCAGCCAGTGGTGAAACAGCGGATGCAGCCAGTCCTGATCCACCAGCTGGCGCGCCCACTCAGCCAGCGGCAGGCGTTTTTCACGCCAGCGCGCAGCATCCTCATGCCACGCCAGCGGAATGCAGTGCTGCATCAGCGGCAGCTCATAGAGCTGCGCAAACAGTGCGTACTCCAGCGGCAGAGTGAAGTTAACGCTGCCGAGCCAGATATCACTCTCTCCGGCGCCGGCAAACCACGCTTCGTAGCTCACCACTCGCGTGATCAGTTCAACCCCCTGCATCGCCAGCAGGGGACGCAGCGCGCTGGCGATGCCCTCATGCTCAACGTGGTCGCTGTACCAGCTTAACGTTAGCCGGGTCAGGCCTTCCGGCTTGTCCGCCGCCCGCAGATTGCGGCGATGGTGCCAGCGCGGCAGCAGGCCCCAGGCAGGAAACCAGTAACGCTGATAGCCGGGATCGGCATGATGCAGCAGGGTAACCGGATTAAGCAGGTCGCTGACCCAGCGGCGGAACCGGGCATGGCGTCCCCAGGCGGAGCGCTGGTCAAATAGCAGGAAGTAGCAGCCCTCCTCCAGACGACTCTCTTCCGCTATCTCATCCGCCTCGCTGCCCTGCAGTTTTACGCCAGAGTAGACCAGCTCGTCACTGACTTCCGGCAGCACCCAGATGGAGACTTCATCAATCAGCGCGCGGTAACCAAAGTAGTCGTCAAACGCGGTAATTTTCAGCTGCGTCTGCTGATTACGTACCACGCTGTAAGGGCCGCAGCCGGCAGGCTGGCGGGCAAAGTCGGGCAGGGACGGCCATTCGCGCGGCAGGATCATGGCGCTGACGCTGCCCAGCAGCCACGGCAGCCAGCTGTCAGGCTGGGTCAGAGTGATATCCAGCGTCCAGGGCGCCGGCGAGTGCAGCTGCGAGATATGCGCAAATAGCGGCAGAGCGGCGCTGCGCTGCAGCGAATCGAGAATATCGGCCATCTCCAGCTCGCGCCCGTGATGAAAGCGGATGGCCGGACGCAGATAAAAGCGCCACTGCTGCGCGGAGAGTTGCTGCCAGTGGTGAGCGATATCGGGTTCAATTTCCCCGTTTTCCTCATTTATGCGCGTCAGGCCGCTGAAGATCTGGCGGGCCAGGTGCGTTTCGGAGCGGCGCAGCGGCGAGGCGGGCAGCAGGTTCTGCAGCGGACGGTAGTAGAGCACGCGCAAAATATGTTTTCCCTGACGCACGCTGCGGCCCAGGTGGGCGGCAATCATCTGCCGCACCTGCGCTTTGTCGCCAACCAGCTGAACCAGCTGGTCAATACCGTCCTGCTCCAGCAGCGCTTCTGCCCGCTGCTGCTGCAGCGCCAGACCGGTACAGCGGAAGCGCAGCTGCGAACGCTTTCCGCGTCCCGCCTCAGCCTGCCAGGTCAGCCAGCCTTCATGCTGCATCGCCTGAAGCAGGTTGCGCATATGGCGCCGCGAACAGTGCAGGCTGCTGGCCAGTGCATCAAGCGTTGTCGCCCGATCCTGACCTTCACACTGCTGCCAGAGACGAATAAATTGCTGCTGCAGACGAGGTGAAGACATAAAAGGGGAACTCCGTGGCGATTTCGCTCAGTGTTTGCTGCCCTATAATAGAGGCATACTGCCAGCTAATGGAAGAGCGGGAGGCACCCGATCCGGGTGGCGCTCAACCAGCTGTGTCGCCCGTGTGGCACATTTTTTCTGAGTAGGGTGCAATTACACCGCCAGCAGATTTTTCTCTGCTGGCTTTTTTCATAGCGGTGTGAAATCGTCTACGCTCTTTCGCTACTCTTTTCTGTTTTTTCCAAAGGGATTTCTGCATGAAGTCGCTGTTAACGCGGCAGCGCCGCCCCGATCCGGTCTATCTCGCTTTTATGGCTGTCACCTTTATGGCAGGCGTTGCGGGTGCGCTGCAGGCACCAACCCTCAGCCTGTTTCTGACCCGCGAGGTGCAGGTACGGCCCTTCTGGGTCGGACTCTTTTTCACCATCAACGCACTCGGCGGCATTGTGATCAGTATGCTGGTAGCAAAGCGCTCCGACACGCGCGGCGACCGGCGCCATCTGATCCTCTTTTGCTGCCTGATGGCCATTCTGAACGCGCTGCTGTTTGCGTTTAACCGTCACTACGCCACGCTGATAAGCCTGGGCGTGCTGCTCTCCGCGCTGGCCAGCGTCGCAATGCCGCAGATATTTGCGCTGGCGCGGGAGTACGCGGACGCATCAGCGCGTGAAGTGGTAATGTTCAGTTCGGTGATGCGGGCGCAGCTGTCGCTGGCGTGGGTCATCGGTCCGCCGCTCTCCTTTGCGCTGGCGCTTAATTTCGGTTTCGTCACGCTGTTCGCCGTGGTGGCGGGCATGTTTTTACTGAGTATGCTGCTGATCTGGCGCGGCCTGCCGTCGGTACCGCGCGTGGTGGCGACGCCGGAGCAGCTGCTGCTGCAGGTCAGCCCGTGGAAAGATGCGCAGGTGATGCTGCTGTTTATCGCCTCAGTAATCATGTGGGCGTGTAACACCATGTATTTTATTGATATGCCGCTCTACATGAGTAACACGCTGGGGCTGCCGGAAAAGCTGGCGGGCCTGCTGATGGGAACGGCCGCCGGGCTGGAGATCCCGATTATGCTGCTGGCGGGCTTTTACGCGAAGCGCGTCGGCAAGCGCGCGCTGATGCTGATGGCGGGCGTGGCGGCAATTCTCTTTTATCTCGGGCTGGTGCTGTTTACCTCAAAAACGGCGCTGATGCTGCTGCAGCTGTTTAACGCCGCTTTTATCGGCATTATCGCCGGTATTGGTATGCTCTGGTTTCAGGATCTGATGCCCGGCCGGGCGGGCGCGGCAACAACGCTGTTTACCACCTCTATCTCCACCGGACTGATCGTAGCCGGCCTGCTGCAGGGGATCCTGAGCGAGCGCTTCGGGCATGAATCGGTTTATCAGGTGGCGCTGGGCATGTCCGTGCTGGCGCTGCTGCTGATCGCGCGCGTGCGCGATGTGCAGCCGGCGACGGAGATCGCCGGCGCGTAAAACGTGCCGCTACCTGACGTAGCGGCGTTTAATCATTAGCGCAGGAAAGCGGGCTGCTGCTGCTCGTAGCGCGCGATCGACTCTTCATGCTGCAGCGTCAGGCCGATACTGTCCAGGCCGTTAATCATGCAGTGGCGGCGGAAGCTGTCGATCTCAAACGTATAGATCTTATCGCCTGCCGTGACCGTCTGCGCTTCCAGATCCACCGTAAAGCGCATGCCCGGACTGGCGTCAACCAGCCGGAACAGTGCGTCAACATCCTCTTCGCTCAGTCGCACCGGCAGCAGCTGATTGTTAAAGCTGTTGCCGTAAAAGATATCGGCAAAGCTCGGCGCAATGACGACATGGAAACCGAAGTCGGTCAGCGCCCAGGGGGCATGCTCACGGGAGGAGCCGCAGCCGAAGTTCTCGCGCGCCAGCAAAATGCTGGCACCGGCAAACTCAGGCTTGTTAAGCACAAAGCTGGCGGTAGGCTGTGTGCCGGCATCATCGTCAAAACGCCAGTCGTGAAACAGGTGGGCACCGAAGCCAGTGCGGGTGACCTTCTGCAGAAACTGCTTTGGAATAATGGCATCGGTATCGACGTTGGCCGCATCCAGTGGCGCGACAATACCGGTGTGCTGCGTTAATTTAGTCGCCATCGCTTAAGCTCCCTGAGTCAGTTCACGAATATCGGCAAAACGGCCGGAGACCGCTGCGGCGGCAGCCATCGCCGGGCTGACCAGGTGCGTACGGCCACCACGGCCCTGACGGCCTTCAAAGTTGCGGTTGCTGGTCGAGGCGCAGCGCTCGCCCGGATTCAGGCGATCGTTATTCATGGCGAGACACATAGAGCAGCCCGGCAGTCGCCACTCAAAACCGGCTTCAAGAAAGATTTTATCCAGACCTTCCGCTTCCGCCTGCGCTTTAACCGGGCCGGAACCTGGCACGACCATCGCGATTACGCCGGGTGCCACTTTACGCCCTTTGGCAATCGCCGCGGCAGCGCGCAGATCCTCAATGCGTGAGTTAGTGCAGGAGCCGATAAAGACTTTATCGATAGCTACATCGGTCAGCTTTACGCCTGGCTGCAGGTTCATATAAGCCAGCGCTTTTTCAGCGGAGGCGCGCTCAACCGGATCGGCAAACGAGGCGGGATCGGGTATCGCCTGATCCACCGCCATCACCTGACCCGGATTGGTGCCCCAGGTGACCTGCGGAGCAATATCGGCGGCGTTCAGCGTCACCACGCTGTCGAACACTGCGTCCGGATCTGACTTCAGCGTGCGCCAGTAGGCCACGGCCTGCTCCCAGTCGTCGCCTTTCGGCGCGAACTGCTTATCTTTCAGGTAGGCGAACGTGGTGTCATCCGGCGCCACCAGACCCGCTTTCGCGCCCATCTCAATCGCCATGTTGCACAGCGTCATGCGGCCTTCCATGCTCAGCGCTTCAATCGCCGGGCCGCAGAATTCAACCACATAGCCAGTGCCGCCGGCGCTGCCGGTTTTACCGATGATCGCCAGCACGATATCTTTCGCAGTAATGCCCGGCGCAGCGGCGCCCGACACGTTGATTTTCATGGTTTTCGCACGACCCTGTTTCAGCGTCTGGGTGGCGAACACGTGCTCGACCTCAGAGGTGCCGATACCAAACGCCAGTGAACCAAAGGCGCCGTGCGTGGCGGTATGTGAGTCGCCGCAGACGATAGTCATACCCGGCAGGGTCATACCCTGTTCCGGCCCGATCACGTGTACGATGCCCTGGAAGGGATGGTTCAGGTCGTAGAGCTGGATGCCGAACTCGTCGCAGTTCTTCATCAGCTCCTGCATCTGAATCCGCGCCATTTCACCGGACGCATTGATATCTTTCGTCTGGGTTGAAACGTTGTGATCCATGGTGGCAAAGGTTTTTTCCGGCTGACGCACTTTACGGCCGTGCGCGCGCAGGCCGTCGAACGCCTGCGGGGAGGTCACTTCGTGGATCAGGTGACGATCAATATAGAGCAGCGGCGTTTCATCGGGCGCTTCGTGAACGACATGTGCGTCAAATAACTTCTGGTATAAGCTTTTCATTTTTATTTTTCTCCGGCAATGAAGCCCGCGATGAGGCTACCCATTTCATCCGTACTGACGGCAGGGCCGTCGCCTGCCAGATCGCGGGTGCGATGGCCCGCTTCCAGCGCCTGGCTGACCGCCTGTTCGATAGCATCAGCAGCGTCGGCGGCGTTCAGGCTGAAGCGCAGCAGCATTGACAGCGACAGGATCTGGGCAATCGGGTTAGCGATATTTTGTCCGGCGATATCTGGCGCAGAGCCGCCAGCGGGTTCAAACAGGCCAAAGCCCTCTTCATTCAGGCTGGCTGACGGCAGCATGCCCATCGACCCGGTGATCATGGCGCACTCATCAGAGAGAATGTCGCCAAACAGGTTGGAGCAGAGCAGGACATCAAACTGCGACGGATCTTTGATCAGCTGCATGGTGGCATTGTCGATATACATATGCGCCAGCTGCACGTCAGGATACGCTTTTGCCACTTCATTCACGATTTCGCGCCACATCACCGAACTCTGCAGCACGTTAGCTTTATCGATGGAGGTAACATGATGACGGCGCTTGCGTGCGGCTTCAAACGCGTTACGCGCAATGCGCTCAATCTCAAAGCGGTGGTAAACCTCAGTATCGAACGCCCGCTCGTGTGCACCGCTGCCTTCGCGTCCTTTTGGCTGGCCAAAATAGATGCCGCCGGTGAGCTCGCGTACGCAGAGAATATCAAAACCGCGCGCTGCAATATCGCTGCGCAGCGGGCAAAATGCTTCAAGACCTTTATAGAGCGCGGCAGGGCGCAGATTGCTGAACAGTCTGAAATGCTTGCGCAGCGGCAGCAGCGCCCCGCGTTCCGGCTGGCCAGCCGGCGGCAGATGCTCCCACTTCGGGCCGCCAACAGAGCCAAACAGAATTGCGTCTGCCTGCTCAGCCCCGGCTACGGTCGCAGGCGGCAGTGGTTCACCGTGACGATCGATGGCGATACCGCCAACATCATATTCGCTGGTGGTGATACGCATGCCAAAGCGGGTGCGAACCGCGTCGAGCACTTTCATCGCCTGCGCCATCACTTCCGGGCCGATTCCGTCGCCAGGCATGACCGCAATATGATATGAGTGAGTCATAGTTACACCGTTTCCTTCTGTTCTTTAAATTTACGCTGCAGTTCTTTTTCGACCTGTCGGGCTCGCCAGATGTTGTTGAGTGCGTTGATCATCGCTTTGGCAGAGGATTCAACGATATCGGTGGCGAGACCTACGCCGTGGAACTTGCGTCCGTTGTAGTTCACTACGATATCTACCTGGCCCAGGGCATTTTCGCCGTGGCCTTTCGCCGTCAGCTTGTAGTTCACCAGCTCGGCGTCAAAGCCGGTAATGCGATTGATTGCCTGATAGACCGCGTCAACCGGACCGTTGCCGGTAGCCGCATCCGCTTTGGTCTCTTCACCACAGCCGAGCTGGACTGAAGCGGTTGCCGTGACGCTGGAACCGGTCTGTATATTCGCTGGTGGTGATACGCATGCCAAAGCGGGTGCGAACCGCGTCGAGCACTTTCATCGCCTGCGCCATCACTTCCGGGCCGATTCCGTCGCCAGGCATGACCGCAATATGATATGAGTGAGTCATAGTTACACCGTTTCCTTCTGTTCTTTAAATTTACGCTGCAGTTCTTTTTCGACCTGTCGGGCTCGCCAGATGTTGTTGAGTGCGTTGATCATCGCTTTGGCAGAGGATTCAACGATATCGGTGGCGAGACCTACGCCGTGGAACTTGCGTCCGTTGTAGTTCACTACGATATCTACCTGGCCCAGGGCATTTTCGCCGTGGCCTTTCGCCGTCAGCTTGTAGTTCACCAGCTCGGCGTCAAAGCCGGTAATGCGATTGATTGCCTGATAGACCGCGTCAACCGGACCGTTGCCGGTAGCCGCATCCGCTTTGGTCTCTTCACCACAGCCGAGCTGGACTGAAGCGGTTGCCGTGACGCTGGAACCGGTCTGTACGTTGAATTCGTTGAGCTGGAAAAATTCCGGCTCTTCATGCTGTTTGTTGATAAAGGCGAGCGCTTCCAGATCGTAGTCAAACACCTGACCTTTCTTGTCAGCCAGCTTCAGGAAGGCGTCATAGAGCGCGTCGAGGTTGTAGTCAGCCTCTTTATAGCCCATCTCTTCCATACGATGTTTTACCGCCGCGCGTCCGGAGCGGGAGGTAAGGTTCAGCTGAATTTTGTGCAGGCCGATCGATTCTGGCGTCAGAATTTCGTAGTTTTCGCGGTTTTTCAGCACGCCATCCTGATGAATGCCGGAAGAGTGCGCAAACGCATTTGAGCCGACCACCGCTTTGTTCGCCGGAATCGGCATGTTACAGATCTGGCTGACAATCTGGCTGGTGCGGTAGATCTCCTGGTGATTGATAGCGGTGTGAACGTTCATGATCTGCTGGCGGGTTTTGATCGCCATGATCACCTCTTCCAGCGCGCAGTTACCGGCACGCTCGCCCAGACCATTCAGCGTGCCTTCAACCTGACGCGCGCCCGCCAGTACCGCAGCAATAGCGTTGCCGGTTGCCATCCCTAAATCATCATGGGTGTGCACTGAAAGGATCGCTTTGTCGATGTTAGGCACGCGATTAACCAGCTGCCCGATAATATTGGCGTACTCGCCAGGCAGGGTATAGCCAACGGTATCGGGAATATTAATGGTGGTAGCACCGGCGCTGATGGCGGCTTCAACCATGCGGCAGAGATCGTCAATCGGCGTGCGTCCGCCATCTTCACAGGAGAACTCCACATCATCGGTGTAGTTGCGTGCGCGTTTTACCATGTGCACCGCGCGTTCAATCACTTCCGGCAGCGTGCTGCGCAGCTTGGTCGCAATATGCATCGGTGAGGTAGCGATAAAGGTGTGAATACGGAACGCATCGGCGACGCGCAGTGATTCGTAAGCGGCATCAATATCTTTCTCGACACAGCGCGCCAGCCCGCAGACGCGGCTGTTTTTGATCGTACGGGCAATGGTCTGTACCGATTCAAAGTCACCGGGTGAAGAGACCGGGAAACCCACTTCCATTACGTCCACGCCCATTCTTTCCAGCGCCAGGGCGATCTGCAATTTTTCTTTAACACTCAGGCTGGCCTGTAACGCCTGTTCGCCGTCGCGCAGAGTGGTATCGAAAATAATAACTTGCTGGCTCATGGTTATCTTCCTTTTGCATTAACGTCGCCGGTGCAACGAGCATAAAAAAACCCGCGCAGTGGCGCGGGTTTTTAACTTTCAGCGGGTTGGAATCAGTTGTTGATTTCGCCCACGAGTCTACCGCGCAAACTGGATGCGTTTAGTAGTAGACCGAGTAGGCGGAAAGAACGAAACATGAATCAGACCCCATAAAATGTGTGCTGTACATATTGGTACTGGATTAGCGATGTGATGTCAACCCTGAGCCAGCGGCTATTTTTCTTACGCCAAAAGCGCGATCTGCTGGAAATATTGACGCCTGTGGAGGATCGCGAAAAAAATAGCGCACTGCATCACAGAGTCAGATGTAATGCGCGCTATTACAAATCGATTATTTTGATTAAGCAGCTGATTTTATTTATCTATTTTAATTTTCACGCCAGATGAAAATACAAGTCTCGGGCTGCAGGGCAGAATAATATAATGCCTCCGGCAATTTTTGACGTTAATCACGCGGCAAAGAAAGAAGTTAAAAATATTGTGGGCTGTAGCAGCAGGCGATAACAAAAATATATTTCTTACAACTCGCTGAAAATAATCTCCAGGCCAGCATATTCCTCTGAATTTATGCCTGACGATTAGTTTATTCATCGCACCCTGACCCGACACGTCAGAGGCTTGCGTGTCAGAGAACGCACGTCACAGGCCCTGGCGGTTTGCAGCCCGCAGGCTCTGCGGTTATGGTAATCGTCCTACTCTCAAAAGAATTCATTCAGGTAGATTCCCGATATCTGGAAGGCGGAAATGAATTCCTTCTTCTGAGCATAAACATAAGATTTTGATCTTAATTGGCGATAAGGGAACAGATGCGACACCGTGCGCTGGACAGCGCTGCCCGTCGCGGCTGTTCCTGACGCCTGGAGGCAGAAAATGGAGATGTTGTCAGGAGCCGAAATGGTCGTCCGTTCGTTGATCGATCAGGGCGTAAAGCAGGTATTCGGTTATCCGGGCGGAGCAGTGCTCGATATCTATGATGCGCTGCAGACGGTCGGTGGAATTGACCATGTACTGGTGCGTCACGAACAGGGCGCAGTGCATATGGCAGATGGTCTGGCGCGGGCAACTGGCGAAGTTGGCGTGGTGCTGGTGACGTCTGGCCCGGGGGCGACAAATGCCATCACCGGTATCGCAACCGCCTATATGGATTCGATTCCGCTGGTGATCCTGTCAGGCCAGGTGCCCTCATCGCTGATTGGCTATGATGCGTTTCAGGAGTGTGACATGGTCGGTATCTCCCGACCGGTGGTCAAACACAGCTTTCTGGTAAAGAGCACGGAAGAGATCCCCACTGTACTGAAAAAGGCATTCTGGCTGGCGGCCAGCGGACGCCCTGGCCCGGTGGTAATCGATCTGCCTAAAGATATCCTTAATCCGGTAAACAAGCTGCCGTATGCCTGGCCGGAAAGCGTCAGCATGCGCTCTTATAATCCGACCCTGCAGGGCCATAAAGGTCAGATCAAGCGCGCGCTGCAGACGCTGCTGGCTGCGCATAAACCGGTAATCTATGCCGGTGGCGGGGCGATCACGTCAGGATGCGAAGCGGAACTACGCCAGCTGGCTGAGCAGCTTAACATCCCGGTAACCACCTCGCTGATGGGGCTGGGCGCATTTCCCGGGACGCACCGTCAGTGCGTCGGCATGCTGGGCATGCACGGCACGTATGAAGCCAACATGACGATGCACAACGCCGATTTGATCTTCGGCATCGGCGTACGCTTTGACGATCGCACCACCAACAATCTGGCAAAATATTGCCCGAATGCCACCATCATGCATATTGATGTGGATCCGACATCTATTTCAAAAACGGTCAGCGCAGATATTCCGATCGTTGGCGATGCCAGACAGACGCTGGTGCAGATGCTGGAGCTGCTGGCGCAGAGCGAAAGGCAACAGCAGCACGACAGCCTGCGCGACTGGTGGCAGAACATTGAAACCTGGCGCAGCCGTAAGTGCCTGGAGTTCGATCGCAGCAGCGATAAAATCAAACCGCAGGCGGTGATAGAGACAATTGCGCGTCTGACGGGCGGCGAGGCTTACGTGACCTCTGATGTCGGACAGCATCAGATGTTTGCTGCGCTCTACTATCCGTTTGACAAGCCGCGTCGCTGGATCAACTCCGGCGGCCTTGGCACTATGGGCTTTGGCCTGCCGGCTGCGCTGGGCGTGAAGATGGCGCTGCCGGAAGAGACGGTGATCTGCGTCACCGGCGATGGCAGTATCCAGATGAACATTCAGGAGCTGTCGACAGCGCTGCAGTACGATCTGCCCGTGCTGGTGCTCAATCTGAACAACCGTTTCCTCGGCATGGTGAAACAGTGGCAGGATATGATCTATTCCGGGCGCCATTCACAATCCTATATGGAGTCGCTGCCCGATTTTGTCCGCCTGGCTGAGGCGTATGGCCATGTCGGCATCGCTATCCAGCATCCGGCCGAGCTGGAAGAGAAGCTGCAGCTGGCGCTGGATACGCTGGCAAAAGGGCGACTGGTGTTTGTGGATGTCACCGTTGATGGCAGCGAGCACGTCTATCCGATGCAGATTCGGGGCGGCTCAATGGATGAAATGTGGTTGAGCAAGACGGAGAGGACTTAATTATGCGTCGTATTCTATCGGTGCTGCTGGAGAATGAGTCAGGCGCCTTGTCCCGCGTGGTCGGACTTTTCTCCCAGCGCGGTTATAACATCGAGAGCCTGACCGTTGCGCCCACCGACGATCCTACTCTGTCGCGCATGACCATTCAGACCGTGGGCGATGAAAAAGTGATTGAGCAGATTGAGAAGCAGCTGCATAAGCTGGTGGATGTACTGCGCGTCACTGAACTGGGGCAGGGTGCTTACGTTGAGCGTGAGATCATGCTGGTCAAAATTCAGGCCAGCGGCTATGGCCGTGAAGAAGTGAAACGCAGCGCGGAGATTTTTCGCGGGCAGATTGTTGATGTCACACCGACGCTTTACACGGTTCAGCTGGCAGGCACCAGCGATAAGCTGGATGCGTTTCTCAACAGCGTACGCGAAGTGGCAGAGATTGTTGAGGTGGCACGTTCAGGTATCGTTGGCGTATCACGCGGCGAGCGAATCATGCGTTAATCCCGCGCCGTTATCACCGCACTTCACTCTAACCCGGCGTAATGCCGGGTTTTTTTATTTTATGCGCCGGCTTTGTTTGCTGATGAAAAGCGGTTGCTCAGGCTGGTTTTCTGCGGTTAGATGTAACAAAGATTTTATCCACAGCTACGTTGCGGATATCTCCGCCAGCTCTGGCTTATCGACATGAAGGTGTTATCGTGAAACTGGATGAAATTGCGCGTCTGGCCGGCGTCTCGCGTACCACCGCCAGCTATGTGATCAATGGTAAAGCGCGGCAGTATCGTGTCAGCGACAAAACGGTTGAGAAAGTGATGGCGGTGGTGCGCGAGTATAACTACCACCCCAATGCGGTCGCTGCAGGCCTGCGTGCAGGGCGCACGCGCTCTATCGGACTGGTGATCCCCGATCTCGAAAACACCAGCTACACGCGTATTGCTAACTATCTGGAGCGTCAGGCGCGCCAGCGCGGCTATCAGCTGCTTATCGCCTGTTCAGAAGATCAGCCTGATAACGAGATGCGCTGTATCGAGCATCTGCTGCAGCGTCAGGTCGATGCCATCATCGTCTCTACTTCGCTGCCGCCGGAGCACCCGTTCTACCAGCGCTGGATAAACGATCCGCTGCCGATTGTCGCGCTGGATCGTGCGCTGGATCGTGAGCACTTTACCAGCGTTGTCGGTGCCGATCAGGATGACGCACGCGCGCTGGCGGCTGAATTGCGTCAGCTCCCGGTGAAAAACGTGCTGTTTATGGGGGCGCTACCGGAGCTTTCCGTGAGTTTTCTGCGTGAAATGGGCTTCCGCGAAGCCTGGCAGGATGATGAGCGTTCAGTCAGTTACCTCTACTGCAACAGTTTTGATCGCGCGGCTGCGGCTGCCCTGTTTGAGCGCTATCTGGATGAAAATCCCATGCCTGATGCGCTTTTTACCACATCATTTGGTCTGCTGCAGGGGGTAATGGATGTGACGCTGAAACGAGAAGGGCGGTTGCCAAAAGATCTGGCGATCGCCACGTTTGGCGATCACGAATTACTCGATTTCCTTGATTGTCCGGTACTGGCGGTGGGGCAGCGTCATCGCGACGTTGCAGAGCGAGTTCTGGAGCTGGTGCTGGCGTCTCTTGATGAGCCCCGCAAACCCAAGCCTGGGTTAACGCGCATTCGCCGTAACTTATTTCATCGCGGCCAGTTAAGTCGCCTGACAAAATGAGTTAGCGGACGCGATGATGCCCGCCATTTATTCCCTATCTGGCGGGCAATTAATTATCTGACGTAAAAAAGCGTAAATCACAGCCATTAATTTTCACAAAACAGCGATCAATTTAATCCTGCTGGATAAAAGTTAGTCACTTTAATCCCTGCCAGCAGGCGCTTGCGCTGGGCTTCCGTTCAGAAATCCCCTAAAATGCCGCCGCTGTCGCATAACCCTGCGCTACTGCACTTAAGCCAAATCTGAATCAAATTTAATCATGTCTGAAGCAGGCAGATATTTTTATACTGTTATTCATCGGTTTAATTTTACTTTGCCATTCCTCGCGCTTTTTTATTTCGCTTTCCGCTTATTTTTCCGGGATGTAAAGAGTGATATTCACCTGCCGTTGCGGCTTGACAATGTTTTCATCGGCTCCGTAAACTCGTTTCGTGGTAAAAAGTGGGATAAAGTGGTGAAAACGGTAGCTGAGGAGTCAGGCTGGCATGTTCCGCGGGGCAACGTTAGTCAATCTCGACAGTAAAGGGCGGTTAGCGGTTCCGGTACGCTATCGTGAATTACTGCTCGCAGAGTCTCAGGGTCAGATGGTCTCTACTATCGACCTGCATCAGCCCTGCCTGCTGCTTTATACCCTGCCCGAATGGGAAATTATTGAGAAAAAACTGGCTCGCTTATCCAGTATGAATCCGGCAGAGCGACGCGTACAGCGTCTGCTGCTCGGACATGCCAGCGAATGCCAGATGGATAGTGCAGGCCGGCTGCTGCTGGCAAATACTCTAAGGCAGCATGCGGGACTGAAAAAAGAAGTGATGCTGGTTGGGCAGTTCAACAAGTTTGAATTGTGGGATGAACAGACCTGGTATCAACAAGTCAGGGATGATATTGACGCAGAACATTCAGCTCAGGAACCTCTATCTGAGCGGTTGCAGGACTTATCGCTATAGCTATGCAGGAAAATTTTAAACATACCACGGTGCTGCTGGATGAGGCGGTAAACGGCCTTAATATCAGGGAAGACGGCATTTACATTGACGGCACCTTTGGTCGCGGTGGCCACTCACGCCTGATCCTTTCGCAGCTTGGCGAAAATGGACAGCTGCTGGCCATCGATCGCGATCCGCAGGCAATCGCGGCCGCCGCTGAGATTAACGATCCGCGCTTTTCTATCGTGCACGGTCCTTTTTCAGCGCTGGCAGACTATGTCGACGCGCGCGGGCTGACCGGGAAAATCAGTGGCGTCCTGCTGGATCTGGGCGTCTCCTCACCGCAGCTGGACGACGCCGAGCGCGGCTTTTCGTTTATGCGCGACGGGCCGCTGGACATGCGTATGGATCCCACGCGGGGTCACTCTGCCGCTGAATGGCTGCTGCAGGCAGAAGAAGCTGATATCGCTTTTGTGCTGAAAACATACGGCGAAGAGCGTTTCGCGAAGCGCATTGCACGCGCTATCACAGAGCGTAATCGGGAGCAGCCGATGACGCGCACAAAAGAGCTGGCTGAAGTCATTGCCGCCGCGACGCCGGTAAAAGATAAATTTAAGCACCCGGCGACGCGCAGCTTTCAGGCTATTCGTATCTGGATCAACAGTGAGCTGGAAGAGATTGATACCGCCCTCAAAGGCGCGCTTTCTGTTCTGGCTCCGGGTGGCCGTTTATCCATCATCAGCTTCCACTCTCTTGAAGATCGCCTGGTGAAGCGTTTTATGCGCGATCAAAGCCGTGGTCCGCAGGTTCCGGCGGGAATTCCGATGACGGAAAGCCAGCTGAAAGCGCTGGGCGGACGCGAGCTGAAAACGCTGGGCAAGCTCATTCCGGGCGAAGCAGAGGTGCGGGAAAACCCGCGCGCGCGCAGCTCGGTGCTGCGTATTGCTGAAAGGACCGCGCCATGATTGGCAATGAGCGGCACAGTCTCCCCGGCGTCATCGGCGGAGACCTGCTGCGCTTTGGCAAAATCCCGGTGTTGTTGCTGATTGCCGTACTGGTCTCTTCGGTACTGGTCGTGACCACAACGCACAAAACGCGCCTGCTAACGGCGCAGCGTGAACAGCTGGTGCTGGAGCGCGATGCGCTGGATATTGAATGGCGCAACCTGATTCTGGAAGAGAACGCGCTTGGCGATCACAGCCGGGTAGAGCGGATCGCAACCGATAAGCTGCAGCTGCGGCACGTTGATCCTTCTCAGGAAAATATTGTGGTGCAGAAATAAGGAATCGCAGACCTCAATGAGCGGCGCAGGCAAAACGCTGAAGTTAAAAAAACAGGAAGATAAGGCCAGCTTTGTAAGCTGGCGTTTTGCTTTGCTGTGCGGCTGTATTTTACTCGCGCTGGGCGGGCTGCTGTCGCGTGTCGCCTGGCTACAGGTGATCAAGCCCGATCGGCTGGTTAAAGAGGGCGATTTGCGCTCGCTGCGCGTGCAGGAAGTGCCGACGGCGCGCGGCATGATCAGCGATCGCGCCGGGCGTCCGCTGGCGGTCAGCGTACCGGTCAATGCTATCTGGGCCGATCCTAAAGAGCTGATTGGTCACGGCGGCGTCACCCTTGATAGCCGCTGGAAAGCGCTCTCAGATGCGCTGTCGATCCCGCTGGATCAGCTGGCCGCACGCATCAATGCCAATCCCAAAGGACGCTTCATCTATCTGGCGCGTCAGGTTAATCCGGCCATTGGCGACTATGTGAAAAAACTGAAGCTGCCGGGTATTTATCTGCGCCAGGAGTCGCGCCGCTACTATCCGGCCGGTCAGGTCACTGCGCATCTGATTGGTTTCACCAACATTGACGGACAGGGCATCGAAGGGATTGAGAAAAGCTTCGATAAATGGCTGACCGGTGCGCCAGGCGAGCGTACGGTGCGTAAAGATCGCTTCGGGCGCGTCATTGAAGATATCTCGTCGGTCGACAGCCGTGCCGCACACAATCTGACGCTGAGTATTGATGAGCGGCTGCAGGCGCTGGTCTATCGTGAACTCAACAATGCGGTCGCCTTTAACAAAGCAGAGTCGGGCACGGCGGTGCTAGTCGATGTCAGCACGGGCGAAGTGCTGGCAATGGCAAACAGCCCCGCCTACAACCCGAATAACCTCAGCAATACGCCAAAAGATGTCATGCGTAACCGCGCCATCACCGATATTTTTGAGCCGGGCTCAACGGTGAAGCCTATGGTGGTAATGACCGCCCTGCAGCGCGGGGTGGTGAAAGAGAACAGCGTACTAAACACCGTGCCATATCGCGTAAATGGTCATGAGATCAAAGATGTGGCGCGCTATAACGAACTGACCCTGACCGGGGTCTTACAGAAGTCGAGTAACGTCGGGGTTTCACGTCTGGCGTTAGCGATGCCCTCCTCAGCGCTGGTAGATACTTACGCGCGCTTTGGACTGGGAAAACCGACCAATTTGGGGCTGGTCGGGGAAAGCAGTGGCTTATACCCTCAAAAACAACGGTGGTCTGACATAGAGAGGGCCACCTTCTCTTTCGGCTACGGGCTAATGGTAACGCCGTTACAGTTAGCGCGAGTCTACGCAACGATTGGCAGCTACGGCATCAATCGTCCTCTCTCCATTACCAAAGTGGATCCGCCAGTTGCGGGTGAGCGCGTCTTTCCGGAGAACCTGGTCAGAACGGTAATGCATATGATGGAGAGCGTGGCGCTGCCTGGCGGCGGCGGGGTAAAAGCCGCTATCAAAGGGTATCGCATTGCGATTAAAACCGGCACCGCGAAAAAGGTCGGTCCCGATGGCCGCTACGTCAATAAGTATATCGCCTATACCGCCGGTGTGGCACCAGCCAGCCAGCCGCGTTTTGCGCTGGTCGTGGTGATTAACGATCCACAGGCCGGCAAATATTATGGTGGTGCAGTCTCTGCGCCGGTGTTTGGCGCCATCATGGGCGGCGTATTGCGCACCATGAATATTGAGCCGGACGCGCTGCCTGTCGTGGATAAAAACGAATTAGTGAAGAACAGAAGTGAGGCATCAAGTGACAGATCGTAACCTGCGCGATTTACTGGCCCCCTGGGTGGCCGGCGCGCCGGCGCGTCCCCTTCGTGACATGACGCTGGACAGCCGCGCGGCGGCGGCCGGCGATCTGTTTATCGCCGTAGCGGGCCATCATGCGGATGGCCGGCGCTTTATCCCGCAGGCCATTGCGCAGGGCGTTGCCGCCGTGATTGCCGAAGCGGAAGGCGAGGCCAGTGACGGCGATATCCGTGAACTGCACGGCGTGCCGGTGATCTATCTGGCGCAGCTGCCGCAGCGACTCTCCGCGCTGGCGGGACGCTTTTATCAGCAGCCGGGCAGCAAGCTGAAGCTGGCAGGCGTTACCGGGACGAATGGCAAGACTACCACCACCCAGCTGATTGCGCAGTGGGCTAACCTGCTGGGTGAGACGGGCGCGGTGATGGGTACCGTGGGTAACGGCCTGTATGGTCAGCTGCTGCCAGCAGAGAATACCACCGGCTCGGCCGTTGAGGTTCAGCATATCCTGCACGACTTAGTGGGGCAGGGCGCCACCCTGGCAGCGATGGAGGTCTCGTCGCATGGCCTGGTACAGCACCGCGTGGCGGCATTACCGTTTGCTGCTGCGGTATTTACCAATCTAAGCCGCGACCATCTCGACTACCACGGTGACATGCAAAGCTATGAGTCAGCCAAGTGGCTGCTCTTTTCTGAACATCAGATCGGTGACGCAATTATCAACGCTGATGATGAGACCGGCTATCGCTGGCTGCAGCAGCTGCCCGATGCGGTCGCGGTGACCATGGCAAACAACCTGCCATCCGGCTGGCACGGGCGCTGGCTCCATGCCACTGAGGTCGTATATCACGACGGTGGCGCACGCGTGCGCTTCAGCTCCAGCTGGGGAGATGGCACCTTTGACAGCCGCCTGATGGGCGCCTTTAACGTCAGCAATCTGCTGCTGGCGCTGGCCACGCTGCTGACGATGGACTATCCGCTAAAGAGTTTAGTGGCAACCGCTGCAGACCTGCAGCCGGTATGCGGACGCATGGAAGTATTCAGTGCACCGGGCAAAGCCACCGTTGTCGTGGATTACGCGCACACCCCGGATGCGCTGGAGAAAGCGCTGGAAGCGGCGCGCCTTCACTGTAAGGGCCAGCTCTGGTGCGTATTCGGCTGCGGCGGCGATCGCGACAAAGGCAAACGTCCGCTGATGGGGGCGATTGCGGAACAGTTTGCTGACGTGGTGGTGATCACCGATGACAACCCGCGCAGCGAAGATCCCGCCGCGATTGTGGACGATATTCTGACCGGACTGCTCGACCCGGGTCGCGCACGCGTCGTGCCTGGCCGGGCGCAGGCGGTGACCAGCGCCGTGATGCAGGCAAAAGCTGAAGATATCGTGCTGGTCGCCGGCAAGGGACATGAAGATTATCAGATTATCGGCAATCGTCGTCTCGATTACTCGGACCGCGACACCGTCGCCCGACTGCTGGGAGTAATGGCATGATCCCGATTACGCTGCAAACGCTGGCTGACATCAGCGGCGGTACGCTGCACGGCAGCGATGCGACCCTGCATGAAGTCACGACCGACACCCGAAAAGTCACCGCAGGCTGCCTGTTTGTGGCGCTGGTGGGTGAGCGTTTTGACGCGCACGACTTTGCTGAGCAGGCGATGAACAGCGGGGCGCAGGCGCTGCTGGTGAGCCGGCAGTTACCGGTTGCGCTGCCGCAGGTGGTGGTGGCTGATACGCGTATTGCGTTCGGCCAGCTTGGTGCCTGGGTACGTCAGCAGTCGACTGCGCGCGTCGTGGCGCTGACCGGCTCATCGGGTAAAACCTCAGTGAAAGAGATGACGGCGGCGATTTTACGCCAGTGTGGCGAAACGCTCTACACCGCCGGTAACCTGAATAACGACTACGGCGTGCCGATGACGCTGCTGCGTCTGACCGCGGCACACCAGTACGCGGTGATTGAGCTGGGTGCTAATCATCAGGGCGAAATCGCCTACACCACGGCGCTGGTACAGCCGGAGACCGCGCTGGTCAACAATCTTGCAGCGGCGCATCTCGAAGGTTTTGGTTCACTGGCAGGCGTGGCGAAAGCCAAAGGCGAAATCTTTGCCGGTTTACCGCTGCACGGCACGGCGATTGTAAACGCCGACAGTCACGATCTCGCGAACTGGCAGCCCTATTTTGCCGGCAGAACGCTGTGGCACTTTTCGCCGCAGCCGCTGACTGATGCGGAGTTTCGCGCCAGCGATATCGTACTGCGGCCTGACGTGACCTGCTTTACGCTGCACACGCCGCGTGGAGATATCGCTATCGAACTGCCGCTGCCGGGCCGCCATAATATTGCCAACGCGCTGGCCGCCGCGGCACTGGCCCTGTCGGTCGACGCGCCGCTGACCGCCATCCAGTCTGGCCTGAAAACGCTGCAGCCGGTGCCGGGACGCCTCTTCCCGGTGCGCCTCTCGGCGACGCAGCTGCTGCTGGATGACAGTTATAACGCAAACGTGGGGTCGATGACGGCCGCCGCGCAGGTGCTGGGTGAGATGCCTGGCTTCCGCGTTATGGTGGTGGGCGACATGGGTGAGCTGGGCGAGGAAGCGGAAGCGTGCCACCGTCAGGTGGGTGCCGCAGCACAGGCTGCCGGCGTGGATGCCGTGCTCAGCACCGGTCAGCTCAGCCACTTTATCAGCGACAGCAGCGGCAGAGGCCAGCATTTTGCCAGCAAAGCCGCACTGATCGACCATCTGCAGGTGCTGCTCGTGCAGCATCCTGAGATCACTATTTTAGTTAAAGGTTCACGTAGTGCCGCCATGGAGCAGGTAGTACAGGGACTGAAGGAGAAAGGAACATGCTAGTCTGGCTGGCCGAACATCTGGTCGCATTTTATTCCGGTTTTAACGTCTTTTCCTATCTGACGTTTCGCGCCATTGTCAGCCTGCTGACCGCTCTGTTTATCTCATTATGGATGGGACCGCGCCTGATCGCCTGGCTGCAGAAGCTGCAGATTGGCCAGGTGGTACGTAATGATGGCCCGGAGTCGCACTTCAGCAAACGCGGCACGCCGACCATGGGCGGCATCATGATCCTGACATCAATTACCATCTCCGTACTGATGTGGGCCTATCCTTCCAATCCCTATGTCTGGTGTGTACTGGTGGTTCTGCTGGGCTTTGGCGCCATTGGCTTTGTTGACGACTACCGTAAAGTGGTGCGCAAAGATACCAAAGGACTTATCGCGCGCTGGAAATATTTCTGGATGTCGGTGATCTCACTCGGCGTGGCATTTGCGCTGTTTGTGGCTGGCAAAGATACGCCTGCCACGCAGCTGGTGGTGCCCTTCTTTAAAGATGTGATGCCGCAGCTGGGGCTGTTTTATGTGGTGCTGGCCTACTTTGTCATTGTGGGCACCGGCAACGCCGTGAACCTCACCGATGGTCTCGATGGCCTGGCGATTATGCCAACGGTGTTTGTCGCTGCCGGTTTTGCGCTGGTCGCCTGGGCAACCGGCAACGTGAAGTTTGCTGAATATCTGCATATCCCTTATCTGCGTCACGCGGGTGAGCTGGTCATTGTCTGCACCGCGATTGTCGGGGCCGGGCTCGGGTTCCTGTGGTTTAACACCTATCCGGCACAGGTTTTCATGGGTGACGTCGGGTCACTGGCGCTGGGCGGCGCGCTGGGCACGCTGGCAGTGCTGCTGCGTCAGGAGTTTCTGCTGGTGATTATGGGTGGCGTGTTTGTGGTTGAAACGCTGTCGGTGATCCTGCAGGTCGGCTCCTTTAAACTGCGCGGTCAGCGTATTTTCCGTATGGCGCCTATTCACCACCACTATGAACTCAAGGGCTGGCCGGAACCGCGCGTTATCGTGCGCTTCTGGATTATTTCGCTGATGCTGGTGCTGATTGGCCTGGCAACGCTGAAGGTGCGTTAATCATGGCTGACTATCGGG
This sequence comes from Pantoea sp. SYBGC1, assembly GCF_057197005.1. Taxonomy (NCBI): domain Bacteria; kingdom Pseudomonadati; phylum Pseudomonadota; class Gammaproteobacteria; order Enterobacterales; family Erwiniaceae; genus Pantoea; species Pantoea sp. SYBGC1. Next base: position 107,415 of record NZ_JBXUNM010000004.1, on the reverse strand, counting down.
GCAGAAACGTTGTCATTATCGGGCTGGGTATTACCGGCCTCTCCTGTGTCGATTTCTTCCTGGGGCAGGGCGTTACGCCACGCGTCATGGATACCCGTCTCTCACCGCCAGGCCTGGATAAGCTGCCGGAGCAGGTAGCGTGTCATACCGGCAGTATCAACAGCGACTGGCTGCTGGCCGCCGATCTGATTGTCGCCAGCCCCGGCATCGCGCTGGCGCATCCGGCGCTGAGCGAAGCAGCGGACGCCGGTATTGAGATCGTGGGAGATATTGAGCTTTTCTGCCGCGAAGCGCAGGCGCCGGTGGTGGCCATCACCGGCTCCAACGGTAAAAGCACGGTCACGACGCTGGTGGGTGAAATGGCCCGCGCAGCAGGCTGGGCGGTGGGCGTGGGCGGCAACATCGGCTTGCCGGCGCTGACGCTGCTGAAATCGCCCGCGCAGCTCTATGTGCTGGAGCTCTCCAGCTTTCAGCTGGAAACAACCCACAGTCTGAAAGCAGCGGCTGCCACGATCCTCAACGTGACCGAAGATCATATGGATCGCTATCCACTGGGCATGCAGCAGTATCGCGCCGCCAAGTTACGTATTTATGAAAACGCGGCGATTTGCGTCGTTAATGCCGATGATGGCATGACTATGCCGGTGCGCGGCGCCGATCGGCGCTGTATCAGCTTTGGTGTCGACCTGGGCGATTATCACCTGACCCGGCAGCAGGGCAGTACCTGGCTTCGTGCGCACGGTGAAAAGATCCTGAACACTGCTGAGATGAAGCTGGTGGGGCAGCACAACTACACCAACGCGCTGGCTGCGCTGGCGCTGGCAGATGCCGTGGCTATCCCGCGCGCGTCGAGCCTGAAAGCGCTGACGACCTATAGCGGTTTGCCGCACCGCTTCCAGTTAGTGCATGAAGCGCGCGGAGTGCGCTGGATCAACGACTCTAAAGCTACCAACGTTGGCAGTACCGAAGCGGCGCTGCAGGGATTACAGGTAGCGGGTACGCTCTGGCTGCTGCTCGGCGGCGACGGCAAGGGCGCGGATTTCTCGCCGCTGGCGCGCTATCTGCAGGGCGATAATATCCGCCTGTTCTGTTACGGCCGCGATGGTGATGCGCTGGCTGCGCTGCGGCCAGAGGTGGCGACACGTACCGAAACGCTGCAGCAGGCGGTCGCACAGATTGCGGCGGCGGCTCAGTCTGGTGACATGGTGCTGCTTTCTCCCGCCTGTGCCAGTCTCGATCAGTTTCGCAATTTTGAGCAGCGCGGCGATCTCTTCGCGCAGCTGGCGAAGGAGTCTGGCTAATGCGTATACCCGGAACCGCCATTGCCAGTTTCCTCTCCGTGCGTCTGCGCGACTGGGTTATGGGCGCACGCGATGGCGACGACGCACCGGTGGTGCTTTACGATCGCACGCTCTTATGGCTGACGTTTGGTCTGGCTATTATCGGATTTGTGATGGTGACGTCCGCCTCCATGCCGGTAGGACAGCGTCTGAACGACGATCCCTTCTACTTTGCCAAGCGCGATGCGTTCTATATTCTGCTGGCACTCGGTATGGCGCTGGTCACCCTGCGTATTCCGATGGATTTCTGGCAGCGCTACAGCAACGCCATGCTGGTGGCGTCCGTGCTGATGCTGCTGATTGTACTGGTCGTAGGCAGTTCGGTTAACGGGGCATCGCGCTGGATTGCACTGGGGCCGCTGCGTATTCAGCCAGCAGAACTCTCAAAGCTCTCGCTGTTCTGCTATCTCGCCAGCTATCTGGTGCGCAAAGTGGAAGAGGTACGCAATAACTTCTGGGGATTCTGTAAGCCGATGGGCGTGATGGTGATCCTCGCCGTACTGCTGCTGGCGCAGCCGGACCTCGGGACGGTGGTCGTACTGTTTGTGACCACGCTGGCGATGCTGTTTCTCGCGGGTGCCAAACTGTGGCAATTCCTTGCGATTATCGGCTCCGGTATCTTTGCCGTGGTGCTGCTGATTATCGCTGAACCCTATCGTATGCGCCGCGTCACCTCGTTCTGGAATCCGTGGGAAGATCCGTTTGGCAGCGGTTATCAGCTGACGCAGTCGCTGATGGCGTTTGGCCGCGGTGAATTCTGGGGACAGGGACTGGGTAACTCAGTGCAAAAGCTGGAGTATCTGCCGGAGGCGCACACCGATTTTATCTTCTCGATAATCGGTGAGGAGCTCGGTTATGTCGGTGTGGTTTTAGCCCTGTTAATGGTATTCTTCGTCGCTTTTCGCGCGATGTCGATTGGCCGTCGCGCCCTTGAGCTGGACCAGCGTTTTTCCGGCTTTCTCGCCTGCTCAATTGGCGTCTGGTTTAGCTTTCAGGCACTGGTTAACGTCGGCGCGGCAGCCGGTATGCTGCCGACAAAAGGCCTGACGCTGCCGCTGATCAGCTACGGGGGATCGAGTCTGATTATTATGTCGACCGCCATCGTATTTTTACTGCGTATCGATTATGAAACGCGCCTGGCGAAAGCGCAGGCGTTTACCCGAGGTGCCCGATGAGTAGCAAACGGCTGATGGTCATGGCTGGCGGAACCGGCGGACATGTGTTTCCCGGTCTGGCAGTGGCACATCATCTGATGGAGCAGGGCTGGCAGGTACGCTGGCTGGGAACGGCTGACCGGATGGAAGCGGATCTGGTGCCGAAACACGGTATTGAGATCGACTTCATCCGCATCAGCGGACTGCGCGGTAAAGGGATCAAAGCGCTGCTGCTGGCTCCGGTACGGATTTTCAACGCCTGGCGTCAGGCGCGCCGTATCATGAAACAGTGGCAGCCCGATGTGGTGCTGGGCATGGGCGGCTATGTCTCCGGGCCGGGTGGTCTGGCGGCATGGAGCTGCGGTATCCCGGTCGTGCTACACGAACAGAACGGCATCGCCGGACTCACCAACAAGTGGCTGGCAAAAATTGCCACCAAAGTGATGCAGGCGTTTCCCGGGGCGTTCCCTGCGGCGGATATTGTCGGTAACCCGGTGCGCACCGATGTGCTGGCGCTGCCGTTGCCGGCTGAACGCCTGCGCGATCGCAGCGGTCCGCTGCGGGTACTGGTCGTTGGCGGCAGTCAGGGCGCACGGATCCTGAACCAGACGCTGCCTCAGGTCGCCGCCGAACTGGGCGACGCCATTACCCTCTGGCATCAGACCGGCAGAGGCGGCCAGGCAATAGTGCAGCAGGCGTATCAGGCGGCGGGTCAGCCGCAGCATAAGGTTACAGAATTTATTGACGATATGGCCGCTGCTTACGCCTGGGCGGACGTAGTGGTATGTCGCTCAGGTGCGCTGACGGTGAGCGAAATTGCTGCAGCAGGTCTGCCGGCTATTTTCGTGCCGTTTCAGCATAAAGATCGCCAGCAATACTGGAATGCGCTGCCGCTGGAAAACGCGGGCGCGGCCAGAATTTTTGAGCAGCCGCAGTTTACTGCGGAAGGGGTGGCGGAGACGCTGCGCCAGTGGGACCGTGCAACGCTGCTGACCATGGCTGAACAGGCTCGTCAGGTCGCGATTCCGGATGCCACCGAACGCGTTGCCCGCGAAGTGGCGCGCGCTGCAAAGTAAATTTTCGGGCCTGATGAATAGGCCTGCATCCGTATGCGGATGCGAACAGGAAAACAGGTAACAGAGAGCGATGAATACACAACAACTGGCAAAACTGCGTTCAATTGTGCCCGAGATGCGACGCGTCCGGCACATCCACTTTGTTGGCATCGGCGGTGCCGGCATGGGCGGTATTGCCGAAGTGTTGGCGAATGAAGGATATCACATCAGCGGATCCGATCTGGCACCCAACGCGGTGACCCAGCATCTTGTTTCGCTGGGAGCGACGATCTACTTTAACCATCGTCCGGAGAACGTCACCGACGCGAGCGTGGTCGTGGTGTCAACCGCGGTGGCGCAGGATAACCCTGAGCTGGTGGCGGCGCGCGAGCAGCGTATTCCGGTGATCCGCCGCGCAGAGATGCTGGCCGAGCTGATGCGTTTCCGCCACGGCATCGCCGTTGCCGGTACGCACGGTAAAACCACCACCACCGCCATGGTCACCAGTATCTACGCGGAAGGTGGTCTGGATCCGACCTTTGTGAACGGCGGCCTGGTGAAAGCAGCAGGTACGCATGCGCGGCTGGGGACCAGCCGCTACCTGATTGCTGAGGCGGATGAGAGCGACGCCTCTTTCCTGCATCTGCAGCCGATGGTCGCCATTGTGACCAACATCGAAGCAGATCATATGGATACCTATCAGGGCGATTTTGAGAACCTGAAACAGACCTTTATCAATTTCCTGCACAATCTGCCGTTTTACGGTCGCGCAGTACTCTGCGTGGATGATGTGGTAATCCGCGACCTGATCCCGCGCGTGGGACGCCAGATTACCACCTACGGCTTTAGCGACGATGCGGATGTACGGGTAGAGAATTATGAGCAGCGCGGTGCACAGGGACATTTTACCCTGCGCCGTCACGATAAACCGCTGCTGCAGGTCACCCTGAATGCGCCAGGCCGCCATAATGCCCTTAACGCGGCGGCGGCCGTAGCGGTCGCCAGTGAGGAAGGCATTGATGATGCGGCCATCCTTGCGGCGCTGGAGAGTTTCCAGGGCACCGGACGCCGTTTTGACGTGCTGGGTGAGTTTGATACGGCTGCAGTGAACGGCAAGCCAGGCAGCGCGATGCTGGTTGACGACTACGGTCATCATCCGACCGAAGTGGATGTCACGATCAAGGCAGCGCGCGCCGGCTGGCCGGATAAAAAGCTGATGATGGTTTTCCAGCCGCATCGCTACACCCGCACCCGCGATCTGTTTGACGATTTTGCCAGCGTGCTCTCCCAGGTGGATGTACTGCTGATGCTGGAAGTCTATCCGGCCGGAGAGGCACCGATTCCGGGCGCCGACAGCCGTTCGCTCTGCCGGGCGATTCGCAGTCGCGGCAAAGTCGATCCGATTCTGGTGGCTGAGCATGACGCGCTGCCGGATGCGCTGGCTCCCCTGCTGTCTGGTAACGATTTAGTGATTGTGCAGGGCGCAGGCAACATCGGCAAAATCGCGCGCCGGCTGGCTGAAAGCCAGCTGCAGCCTGCACCGAACCAGGAGGCGCGTCATGGCTGATAAAGTCGCCGTATTAATGGGCGGCACCTCAGCAGAGCGCGAGGTGTCACTGAATTCAGGCAGCGCGGTGCTGGCTGGCCTGCAGGAAATGGGCATTGATGCGCACGGTGTGGATACCCGTGATGTATCGGTACTGACGCTCAAAGAGCAGGGGTTTAACAAAGTCTTTATTGCGCTGCACGGGCGCGGTGGTGAGGATGGTACGCTGCAGGGCGTGCTGGACTTTATGCAGCTGCCTTACACGGGCAGCGGTGTGATGGCTTCTGCTATCACCATGGATAAATTGCGCAGCAAACTGCTGTGGCAGGGCAGGGGACTGCCGTCAGGCAAATTTGTCTGGCTGACACGGGAGCAGTATCAGCAGGGGATCGATGCGCAGACCGCAACCGCTATTGACGCGCTGGGTTTACCGCTGTTTGTTAAGCCGAGCTGTGAAGGCTCCAGCGTAGGCATCAGCCGGGTTGAGCGCGCTGACGGGCTGCCAGCGGCGCTGGATGAAGCGTTTCGCCACGACAATGATGTACTGATTGAAGCTTTTTTAAGCGGTGATGAATATACCGTGGCAATTGTCGGGGAAGAAATCCTGCCATCCATTAAAATTAAAACAGCCAGCGCTTTCTATGACTATGAAGCAAAATACATTTCTGACGATACTCAGTACTTCTGTCCCAGCGGTCTGAGTGCAGAAAAAGAAGCTGAACTGCAAAAGCTGGTGCTGGCTGCCTGGCAGTCGCTGGGCTGCAGCGGCTGGGGACGCGTGGATGTCATGACCGATAGCGAAGGCCGTTTTCAGTTGCTGGAGGTCAATACGTCGCCGGGCATGACCAGCCATAGCCTGGTTCCGATGGCGGCACGGCAGGCGGGTTACAGCTTTCCGCAGCTGGTGACGCGTATTCTGGCGCTGGCTGACTGATATGTCTCAGGCAGCGCTACGTGTACGCAACCGCGAACCTCAGGAGCGAGCCCGCACCGGGCGCAGCAACGGCGCACGGCTGTTTGGCATTGTGTTTCTGCTGCTGGTGCTGGGCACTATGATAGCCGGTGGCCTGGTGGTCCTGAAGTGGATGAATGACGCTTCTCGTCTGCCGCTGTCAAAGCTGGTCGTAACGGGGCAAACCCACTACACCACGCATGATGATATTCGCCAGGCGATTCTGTCACTGGGCGCACCGGGGACCTTTATGTCGCAGAATGTGGATATCATTCAGCAGCAGATTGAACGATTACCCTGGATTAAACAGGTCAGCGTGCGCAAGCAGTGGCCTGATGAGCTGAAGATAAATCTGGTGGAGTATGTTCCGGTTGCGCGCTGGAACGACTCGCACATGGTAGATGCCGATGGCGTCTCCTTCAGCGTTCCGGCCAGTCATATCGGCAAAGAGAATCTGCCGATGCTCTATGGTCCGGAAGGCAGTGAAAAAGAGGTGCTGGCGGGCTATCACTCCCTGCGGGATGTGCTCCAGGCCAGCAAGTTTACCCTGAAGGTCGCGTCAATGACGGCGCGTCGCTCATGGCAGCTGGTCACCGGGGACGATATCCGAATCGAACTGGGGCGGAGCGATACCATGAAGCGTCTGAACCGTTTTATTGAGCTCTATCCGGAGCTGCAGCTGCAGGGCCAGAATGAAAGCAAGCGTGTTGATTATGTTGATCTACGCTATGACTCTGGCGCCGCAGTAGGCTGGGTTCCGGCACCGATTGAGCCACAGGACAGTAATCAGCAACAGAACCAGGCACAGGCTAAACCATAATGATCAAGGCAACGGACAGAAAACTGGTAGTAGGACTTGAAATTGGCACCGCGAAGGTTGCCGCCCTGGTTGGAGAAATTCTGCCTGATGGTATGGTCAATATTATCGGGGTGGGCAGCTGCCCGTCGCGGGGTATGGACAAAGGCGGCGTAAACGATCTGGAGTCGGTGGTGAAGTGCGTACAGCGCGCCATCGATCAGGCGGAACTGATGGCGGATTGCCAGATTTCGTCGGTCTACCTTGCTTTATCGGGCAAACACATCAGCTGTCAGAACGAAATCGGGATGGTTCCGATTTCCGAAGAGGAAGTGACTCAGGATGATGTGGAAAACGTTGTCCATACGGCTAAATCAGTGCGTGTACGCGATGAGCATCGCATTCTGCATGTCATTCCGCAGGAGTACGCCATTGATTACCAGGAAGGCATCAAGAATCCGGTGGGCTTATCCGGCGTCCGTATGCAGGCCAAAGTACATTTAATCACCTGTCACAACGATATGGCGAAAAATATCGTAAAAGCAGTTGAACGTTGCGGACTTAAAGTTGACCAATTGATTTTTGCCGGACTGGCTTCCAGCTTTTCTGTCCTGACAGAAGATGAACGTGAGCTGGGCGTCTGTGTTGTCGACATCGGTGGCGGTACAATGGATATCGCGGTGTATACCGGCGGCGCGCTGCGTCACACTAAAGTGATCCCCTATGCCGGGAACGTTGTGACCAGCGATATCGCCTACGCGTTTGGTACACCGCCTACTGACGCTGAGGCGATCAAAGTACGTCACGGCTGCGCGCTGGGATCGATTGTCGGCAAAGATGAGAATGTAGAAGTGCCAAGCGTTGGCGGACGTCCGCCGCGCAGCCTGCAGCGTCAGACGCTGGCTGAAGTCATTGAGCCGCGCTACACCGAGCTGCTGAATCTGGTGAACGACGAGATTCTGCAACTGCAGGAGCAGCTGCGCCAGCAGGGTGTGAAGCATCATCTTGCTGCTGGTATTGTATTAACCGGCGGCGCGGCGCAAATTGAAGGTCTGGCGGCCTGTGCACAACGCGTGTTTCATACGCAGGTGCGCATCGGCCAGCCGCTGAACATTACGGGCCTGACCGACTACGCTCAGGAGTCTTACTACTCCACGGCGGTGGGCCTGCTGCACTATGGTAAAGAGTCACACCTGAACGGTGATGCAGAAACAGAAAAACGTGCTTCAGTCGGCAACTGGTTCAAACGAATCAACAGCTGGCTGAAGAAAGAGTTTTAATTTTGATAAAAGGAGATCATGCTGGCAATGTTTATGATCTCCAGGCGAACAGGCACATAACGGAGAGAAATCATGTTTGAACCTATGGAATTAACCAATGACGCGGTGATTAAAGTCATCGGCGTCGGCGGTGGCGGTGGCAACGCCGTAGAGCACATGGTGCGCGAGCGTATCGAAGGTGTGGAATTCTTTGCTGTAAACACGGACGCTCAGGCGTTACGTAAAACAGCGGTCGGCCAGACGATCCAGATCGGGACCAATATCACCAAAGGTCTTGGCGCAGGGGCTAACCCGGAAGTCGGTCGTACCTCAGCGGAAGAAGATCGCGAAGCACTGCGTTCTGCGCTGGATGGGGCAGACATGGTGTTTATCGCAGCCGGTATGGGTGGCGGTACCGGTACTGGTGCTGCGCCTGTTGTCGCTGAAGTGGCTAAAGATCTCGGTATTCTGACCGTTGCTGTCGTGACCAAGCCGTTCAACTTTGAAGGCAAAAAACGTATGGCGTTTGCTGAGCAGGGTATTGCTGAGCTCTCCAAGCACGTTGACTCCCTGATCACGATTCCAAACGACAAGCTGCTGAAAGTGCTGGGTCGCGGCATTTCTCTGCTGGATGCTTTCGGTGCAGCTAACGATGTACTGAAAGGTGCGGTTCAGGGTATTGCTGAACTGATTACCCGTCCGGGTCTGATGAACGTCGACTTTGCAGACGTGCGCACTGTGATGTCAGAAATGGGTTACGCCATGATGGGTTCTGGCGTGGCGTGCGGTGAAGATCGTGCTGAAGAAGCTGCTGAAATGGCGATTTCCAGTCCGCTGCTGGAAGATATCGACCTCTCTGGCGCACGTGGCGTGCTGGTTAACATCACTGCCGGCTTCGATCTGCGTCTGGATGAGTTTGAAACCGTCGGTAATACCATTCGCGCATTCGCTTCTGACAATGCGACCGTGGTTATCGGTACTTCACTGGATCCAGAAATGAATGATGAGCTGCGTGTCACCGTCGTAGCCACCGGCATCGGCATGGATAAGCGTCCGGAAATCACTCTGGTAACCAATAAACCTGCTTCGCAGCCGGTTATGGATCACCGCTATCAGCAGCACGGCATGGCGCCGCTGCCGCAGGAGCAGAAACCTGCTGCGAAAGTTGTTAACGAACAGCCGGCCGCTTCCGGTAAAGAGCCTGACTATCTTGATATTCCAGCGTTCCTGCGTAAACAGGCAGATTAAGAATAAGCTGATAATTGGGATTTCCCGCTCTTTGTGCTAAAGTCTTCGCCCGCCGGTAATTTATACTGGCGGTCGGATGGTAATATTGCGAGATAATGCGATGATCAAACAAAGGACATTAAAACGTATTGTTCAGGCGACTGGTGTCGGTTTACATACCGGCAAAAAAGTCACGCTGACTTTACGCCCTGCGTCGGCTAATACCGGGGTCATCTATCGTCGCACTGACTTGAATCCACCGGTTGATTTCCCGGCTGATGCAAAATACGTGCGCGACACCATGCTGAGTACCTGCCTGGTGAACGATGAAGGCGTACGTATTTCAACAGTAGAACACCTGAACGCCGCGCTGGCGGGTCTGGGTATCGATAACATCATTGTGGAAGTCGATGCACCAGAAATTCCAATTATGGATGGCAGCGCAGCACCTTTCGTCTATCTGCTGATGGACGCGGGTGTGGAAGAGCTTAACAGCGCGAAAAAATTTGTACGCGTTAAGCAGGCGGTACGGGTAGAAGATGGCGATAAATGGGCTGAGATCAAACCCTATAACGGTTTCTCGCTCGATTTCACTATCGATTTCAAACATCCGGCTATCGATTCAAGCTCGCAGCGTTACCAGCTTAACTTCTCAGCTGAGGCATTTGTACGCCAGATCAGCCGTGCGCGCACCTTTGGCTTTATGCGTGAAATTGAATATCTGCAGTCTAAAGGCCTGTGCCTGGGCGGTAGTTTAGATTGTGCGATTGGCCTTGATGATTTCCGCGTGCTGAATGAAGATGGCCTGCGCTTTGAAGATGAGTTTGTCCGGCACAAAATGCTGGATGCTATCGGCGATCTGTTTATGTGTGGTCACAATGTGATTGGCGCCTTTTCGGCATTCAAATCAGGCCATGCATTAAACAACAAGCTGCTGCAGGCTGTCCTGGCGAAGCAGGAAGCCTGGGAGTGGGCCACTTTCGAAGATGAAGCTGAGCTGCCGCTGGCATTTAAAGCACCTAATTTAGTACTGGCTTAACAGCCTGTCATAAAAACGGCGGATACCCTGACACTCTCTCCGGTCAGCGGTATCCGCCGTTTTTTTTCGCCTGTCTGATGGCGTGGAAGCCCGCCCGCAAAATGCCCGCCTGTCTGGTGAAATGCTGTACGAAAAGCGTGAAATCCGCCGTAAGCCGCCCGATCTCTGCTGTGGAAGCCGTACATAAGTGCTATTATCTGGCGCTCATATAAGCGGTCTGACAGCATGTCAGGCGCATGAATGTGTTATTAACGTTGCGGACGGATTGTGATCGGACTCTTTTCACGCTGGCGACAATTAGGCAGGCGCTATTTCTGGCCACATCTCCTGCTGGGGATGGTGGCGGCCAGTCTTGGCCTGCCTGCCTGCGCGCAAAACGCCGAGCCTTCCGCCGCCAGCGACTCCCCTGTCAGCAGCCTGTTTACCGGCAATGTGGTTCACTTTGATCACCTGATCCGGCTACAGGAGAGCGCCCGCCGGCCCGGTGCTAATGTTGATTACTGGCATCAGCACGCTATCCGCACGGTGATCCGCCATCTCTCATTCAGTCTGTCACCGGCCACCGAAGCTGAAGCTGAAATCGCGCTGCCACTGGCCGTACAGAAGCTGGCGCTGATTGATTCACTGCAGGCGCTGCTGACATCGCCTGTGCAGCCGCAGCCTGCGCATCTGGCACTGCTGCACGACGGCTATCATCCTCCGATAGCTCATGCCGTTGCCGACTGGCAGGCTACCAGCGATGGTATCCGCGCCGGACCTTTCGTTGCCTGATTACGCACCTTTTCCCGTTTTTAAGAGTTAACCGGCCGCGATATCCCGGCTGATAAGAGAAAAATTGAACATGTTAATCAAACTGTTAACGAAAGTGTTTGGCAGCAGCAACGATCGTACGCTGCGCCGCATGCGCAAAGCTGTAGATGTCATCAATAAGATGGAACCTGAGTTCGTCAAACTGTCAGATGATGAACTGAAAGCCAAAACCAATGAATTCCGCGCGCGTCTGGAGAAGGGCGAAGCGCTGGAGAGCCTGATCCCGGAAGCGTTCGCCACCGTACGCGAAGCGAGTAAGCGCGTATTTGGCATGCGCCACTTTGATGTGCAGCTGATTGGCGGCATGGTGCTGAATGAGCGTTGCATTGCGGAGATGCGTACCGGTGAAGGTAAAACGCTGACCGCCACGCTGCCCGCTTACCTGAACGCGCTGAGCGGCAAAGGCGTGCACGTGGTTACCGTCAACGACTATCTGGCACAACGTGATGCAGAGAACAACCGCGCGCTGTTTGAGTTTCTGGGCCTGAGCATCGGTATCAACCTGCCAGGCATGCCTGCGGTTGCCAAGCGTGAAGCTTACGCGGCTGACATCACTTACGGCACCAATAACGAATATGGCTTTGACTACCTGCGTGACAACATGGCATTCAGCCCGGAAGAGCGCGTACAGCGTAAGCTGCACTATGCGCTGGTGGATGAAGTCGACTCCATTCTGATTGATGAAGCGCGTACGCCGCTGATTATTTCGGGTCCGGCGGAAGACAGCTCCGATCTCTATATCAAAGTCAATAAAATCATCCCGCACCTGGTTCGTCAGGAGAAAGAAGATTCTGACAACTTCCAGGGAGAAGGCGACTTCTGGGTCGATGAGAAAGCGCGTCAGGCGCACATGACTGAACGCGGCCTGGTCAAGGTTGAAGAGCTGCTGGTCAGCCAGGGCATTATGGAAGAGGGTGAGTCGCTCTACTCACCAACCAATATTATGCTGATGCATCACGTCACCGCTGCGCTGCGTGCGCATGCGCTCTTCACGCGGGACGTCGACTATATCGTTAAAGAGGGTGAGGTCATCATTGTTGATGAGCACACCGGCCGTACCATGCAGGGGCGCCGCTGGTCTGATGGTCTGCATCAGGCTATTGAAGCCAAAGAGGGCGCGGATATCCAGAATGAGAACCAGACGCTGGCGTCCATCACCTTCCAGAACTACTTCCGTCTGTATGAGAAGCTGGCCGGTATGACCGGTACGGCGGATACCGAAGCGTTTGAATTCAGCTCGATTTACAAGCTCGACACTATCGTGGTGCCAACCAACCGTCCGATGGTACGTAAAGACATGGCCGATCTGGTCTACATGACCGAGAAAGAGAAGATCGACGCCATCATTGAGGATATTCGTACCTGTACGGCAAAAGGCCAGCCGGTACTGGTGGGGACTATTTCGATTGAAAAATCAGAAGTGGTCTCTAATGAACTGACGCGCGCCGGGATTAAACACAGCGTGCTGAACGCCAAATTCCACGCCAGCGAAGCTGATATTGTGGCGCAGGCAGGCCAGCCGGGAGCGGTGACTATCGCAACCAATATGGCGGGTCGTGGTACCGACATCGTGCTGGGCGGCAGCTGGCAGGCTGAAGTGGCCGCGCTGGAGAATCCAACCGAAGAGCAGATTCAGGCGATCAAAGAAGCCTGGAAAGTGCGTCATGATGCGGTACTGGCGGCGGGTGGTCTGCATATCATCGGTACTGAGCGTCATGAATCACGTCGTATCGATAACCAGCTGCGCGGCCGTGCCGGTCGTCAGGGCGATGCCGGCTCCTCTCGCTTCTACCTCTCTATGGAAGATGCACTGATGCGTATCTTCGCCTCCGATCGCGTTTCGAACATGATGCGCAAACTCGGCATGAAGCCAGGCGAGGCGATTGAGCACCCGTGGGTAACCAAAGCGATCGCTAACGCGCAGCGCAAGGTTGAGAGCCGCAACTTCGATATTCGTAAGCAGCTGCTGGAGTATGATGACGTCGCAAACGACCAGCGTCGTGCCATCTACAGCCAGCGTAATGAACTGCTGGATGTTTCTGACGTATCTGACACCATTAACAGCATTCGTGAGGATGTGTTTAAGGCGACAATCGACACCTACATTCCGCCGCAGTCGCTGGAAGAGATGTGGGACGTACCGGGACTGGAAGAGCGTCTGCGCACCGATTTTGATCTCGATCTGCCAATTGCTGAGTGGCTGGATAAAGAGCCGGATCTGCATGAAGAGACGCTGCGTGAACGGATCATGACCCGCGCGCGCGAAAGCTATGTGGCGAAAGAAGAGGTTGTCGGCACCGAAATGATGCGCAACTTCGAAAAAGGCGTGATGCTGCAGACGCTGGATTCGCTGTGGAAAGAGCATCTGGCGGCGATGGACTATCTGCGTCAGGGGATCCATCTGCGCGGCTATGCCCAGAAAGATCCCAAGCAGGAATATAAGCGCGAATCCTTTGCCATGTTTGCGGCAATGCTGGAGTCGCTGAAGTATGAAGTGATCAGCACGCTGAGCAAGGTTCAGGTGCGGATGCCGGAGGAGGTTGAAGCGATGGAGCAGCAGCGTCGCGAAGAAGCTGAACGTCTGGCACAGCAGCAGCAGCTGAGCCACGTGGATGATGCAACCGCCGCCGCCGAGGCGCTTGCCGCCCAGGGTGGCGATCGTAAAACCGGGCGTAACGATCCCTGCCCGTGCGGCTCGGGCAAAAAATATAAGCAGTGTCACGGCCGTCTGGCCTGACCCGGAAAAGGAGCCTGCGGGCTCCTTTTTTTTGCCGTGATGACGCCGTTCAGGCCGGGTTATTAACATCCGCGCCGCGCTGTTTTACACTTTGCGCTCTTTGATAATAAAGCGGGATCAACTCTATGAAGCACCTGCAGGTCGCAGTCGGCATTATCCGTAATGCCAGCCGCCAGATTTTCCTTGCGCAGCGCGCAGCCAGTTCTTACATGGCAAACAAGTGGGAGTTCCCCGGCGGAAAAATTGAGCAGAATGAGAGCGCGGAACAGGCGCTGAAGCGTGAGCTGATGGAGGAAACCGGTATTGAGGTGACCCGAGCGACCGCAATCGGCCAGGCTGACCATGCGTATGATGACCTGCGCGTCACGCTGCATTTCTTTCTGGTGGAAGCGTGGCAGGGTGAGCCATGGGGACGCGAGGGGCAGCCGCAGCGCTGGGTGGCGCAGCGCGATCTTATTGCAGAGGAGTTTCCGGCTGCAAACCATGCGCTGATTGCCCGTCTGGTGGCAGACGAACTCTGAAACAGGGGCGCTATGCCCCTGCTGCGTTACTGCTGCTCTTCACTCCACTCATCGCTGTCAGTCAGGTCGCCACTGCTGGGAATGCGTTTTTCCTCTGCGGCCCATTCGCCAAGATCAATCAGCTGACAGCGTTTACTGCAGAACGGACGCCACGGGCTCAGTTCATCCCACATCACATCTCTGCCGCAGTTCGGGCAGGGTACGGTAATCATCTCTTCCGGCATAATATCCTCTAACAGCAGGCCAGTTCAAAATTCAGGCGGGCAGGCACCACACCCTGTTCGCTATCCAGCGGCAAAAATCGAATAGCGTAACGGCTTTTATGACCTGAAATCTGCGGATAGAGCGCATCCTCCAGCGTCAGCCGCAGCCGCAGCAGGTCTGCTCCTTCAGCATTGTCCTGATAAAATCCATTCAGGCTGGTCTGATGACGAAATACGCCAGACTGGCGGATAAGATCGAGGATCATCATCAGACTGTTACGCAGCGGCTCAAGCGATGCCAGCCAGCCAGCTACCTGCGTATCGCGCAGCGACTGCTCCTGATGCAGCCAGATGTGCAGACCAGGTAAATCAAAACTGCAGCAGCCGCCGGGGATACTGAGACGCTGACGCACCAGCGATATCAGCCGATCTTCACGCAGATGCTGGCCCATACGCGGTGCGTTCAGCAGTTCAGCGGAGAGCTGTTTGAGGCGGTTGCTGAGCTGGCTTACCGTCTGTTCATCAACGCCGGGCACGTCCAGCCAGGCGCGCAGTTTTTGCTGCTGACGCTCCAGCTCTTTAAGCAGCTCGGTTCGCATATCGCCACGCTCAAAAATATCCAGCAGGTCGGCAAGAATGCGAAACACGCCCAGTGCGGCAACGGAATGATTCACCGGTACCGTTTCATGCAGCTGATTGAGTAAAAATTCGACGCGCAGCCAGGTGCGCATCTTCTCATTCAGCGGATGCTCAAACAGAACAACTGTACTCATTATCTTAATCCCGTCCGGTTGCTGCCAGGCGCAAATAACGCTGGTGAAGTTCAGCAACCCGCGGCAGCACCTGCTCAGGTGTGCCGCTATTATCAATAATATCATCGGCGCAGGCGAGGCGCTGTTCGCGGCTTACCTGCGCAGCAAGAATACGTTGTGCCTGGCTCAGCGATACGCCGTCGCGCTGACGCGTACGCTGCAGCTGAACCGCTTCATCCACATCGACCACCAGCACGCGATCGGCCTGGCGCTGCAGATTGTTTTCAATCAGCAGGGGAACCACCCACAGAACATAAGAGGATGACGCCTGCGCCCTGAGCTGTTGAGTGCGGGCATTAATCAGCGGGTGCAGCAGCTGATTAAGCCAGTTTTTCTCCTGCGGCTGCTGGAAAATAATCTCCCGCAGACGAGCGCGATAGAGCGTGCCTTCTGCCGTCAGAATAGATTCGCCATGGCGTTTTACAATCGCCTGTAGCGCTGGCGTGCCCGGCTCTACCACCTCGCGGGCGATCACATCAGCATCAATGATCTCCACGCCCAGAGCGGCAAAGGCGTTAGCGACGGTGCTTTTACCACTACCAATGCCGCCGGTAAGCGCAACGGTAAACAGCATATTTTTCTCCCGGTATGCAGCGCATCAGAGGGCGGCAGTGTCACAAAAGTGAGAAGACGATCACATACTTAGCGATCGGCTGGATTTACCGGATTGTAGCGTAAGTAAAGTGAAATTCGCACCCTTGCCACCGCCATTATGGCGCGTATGATAACGACACTGGAGCCGTGAGCGCTACCCGAACTGCGGTTCGTTTTCACTAACCAGGACCCTCTGCTATGCGTATTGAAGAAGATATCAAACTGGGCTTTAAAGATGTGTTAATCCGCCCGAAACGCTCAACGCTCAAAAGCCGGTCTGATGTTGAACTGGCACGCACCTTTACCTTTAAGCACTCCGCTCTGGAGTGGCGCGGTGTGCCGGTTATCGCGGCAAATATGGATACCGTTGGCACGTTCACCATGGCAGAAGCGCTGGCTGGTTTTGAGGTGCTTACTGCAGTTCATAAACACTATAGTATTGATGCATGGCAGGCGTTTATCCAGCGCGTGCCCGCTTCCGTGCTGCAGTACGTCATGGTCTCAACCGGGACGTCAGAAGCGGATTTCACTAAACTGAACGCGATTCTTGCTCTCTCACCGCAGCTTCAGTTTATCTGCATCGACGTGGCAAACGGCTATTCAGAGCACTTTGTTGCGTTTCTGCAGCGTGCGCGTGAACGCTTTCCGGATAAGACCATCTGCGCCGGTAACGTTGTGACGGGAGAGATGGTGGAAGAGCTGATCCTGTCAGGTGCGGATATTGTCAAAGTGGGTATCGGCCCCGGCTCGGTCTGCACAACGCGCGTCAAAACCGGTGTCGGTTATCCGCAGCTGTCGGCGGTGATTGAGTGCGCCGATGCCGCGCACGGTCTGGGCGGACAGATTGTCAGCGACGGCGGCTGTTCCGTGCCGGGCGATATTGCTAAAGCGTTTGGCGGCGGCGCTGATTTTGTCATGCTGGGCGGTATGCTGGCGGCGCACGATGAGTGTGAAGGCACGCTTGTGGAAGAGCAGGGCGAACAGTTTATGCTGTTTTATGGCATGAGCTCTGAATCGGCGATGAAACGCCACGTGGGCGGCGTAGCGCAATACCGTGCGGCGGAGGGCAAGACAGTACGGCTGCCGCTGCGCGGGCCGGTTGCAGAGACCGTCAAAGATATTCTGGGCGGCCTGCGTTCAGCCTGTACCTACGTTGGCGCCGAACGTCTGAAAGAGCTGACCAAGCGTACAACGTTTATCCGCGTGGCAGAGCAGGAGAATCGCGTTTTTACCCGATAAACCTGCCGGGCGGGCGCAGCAGGCGCCCGCTAACGTATCACTTCTCCCAGACCAAATACCGGCAGATACATAGCGATAACCAGCGTGCCCACAATCGCACCGATCACCAGCATCATTGCCGGTTCAAGCGCAGCAGCCAGCGCTTCCGCCCGGTTTGAGGTTTCCGTTTCATGCCACTCTGCCAGCCGGGACAGCATGATATCAAGCGCACCAGCTTCTTCACCGGCTCCTGTCAGCTGGGCACAAAGCGGCGTAAACAGCGTATGCTGCTGCAGTGCCTGGTGCAGCGGCGCACCGGCAGCGATATGCGCCTGCAGCTGTATAATCGCTTCGCGCCACAGGCGCGCCGTCAGCGTCATTTCTACTGTCTGCAGGCTGTGCAGCAGCGTAAGCCCTGCCTGCTGCGTCAGCTGCAAAATGGCATAAATCTGGCTAAGCTGCGCACCGCGCCAGAGCGGGGCGATCAGCGGCAGACGCAGGATAAAATGCTGCAGGCGCCGCTGCCAGCGCGCGGAGCGGCGTATAATCTGGCGCGCTGCGATGGCGCAGCCGGCAGCGAGCAGCAGCAGCGGCAGCGCGGTCTGCTGCATGCCTTCTGACAGCGCGACAACCCCTGCGGTAAAAGCGGGCAGCGGTGCATCAAAGCTGGCATAGACGGCAGTAAACTCCGGTAGCACAAATAACAGCATACCGGCACTGACCGCCAGCGCGACCAGCAGGATAAAGAGCGGATAGCGCAGCGCTTTGCCAACTTTCTGGCGCAGCAGGCGCTGCTTTGTCTGCTGCTGCGCCAGGCGCAGGCAGCAGCTGTCGAGCTGTCCGGTGGTCTCGCCTACCTGCATCAGCGCAGGAAAGAGGGGCGGAAAGAGATCGGGCCATGTGCGCAGCGCCTGCGAAAAGGTCTCTCCGGCCAGCACCTGCTGCTGCAGACCCGCGAGCACTACGCGCCAGCCGGCATGCGGATGCCCCTGCGCCAGCAGCATCAGACTTTCAGCCAGCGGTAACCCCGCTTTTAGCAGCGTAGCCAGCTGGTGCATCAGCTCAATTTTTTGCTGCCATTTCCAGTCGCGTCTGCGCCAGCAGCGGCCGCGTTGCCAGCTCACGATCAGCATGCCGCGATCGGCGAGCTGATTCAGCAGCGCGGCCCGATCGCGCAGCAGCGACTCTCCTGCCTGCAGCTCGCCCATGGTGTCCAGCGCCTGCCAGCGGTAGTGATAGAGTTTAGCCATTATCCAGCCCTACCACGCGCTGCATCTCTTCAAACGATGTCTCCCCGCGGCTCACTGCTTCAAGACCGGCGCTGAGCAGGGTTTTCATTCCCTGCTCGCTGGCGAGCGTCAGCACATGTTCCAGCGGCATATCTGAAGAGATAGCGTTCTGCAGCCTGCTGTTAACCGGCAGGATTTCAAACAGCGCGAGGCGCCCATAGTAGCCGGAAAAACAGTGGTCGCAGCCTGGCGCACGCCAGGTCTGCAGGGTGCCGGGCCAGAGTGTGGCAGGCAGATGAGCGACAGCCTGTGCTGGCTGGCGGCAGTGCAGGCAGAGACGACGAACCAGGCGCTGTGCAATCACCAGCTGCAGCGCTGGCCCCAGCAGATAGCCCGGGATCTCCATCTGCCTGAGGCGCGTCAGCGTTTCAGCGGTAGAGTTTGTATGCAGCGTGGAGAGAACCAGGTGGCCGGTTTGTGCCGCCTTTACCGCAATACTGGCCGTTTCACTGTCGCGGATTTCACCGACCATGATCACATCCGGATCCTGACGCAGCAGGGCACGCAGTACGCGATTAAATCGAGACCGCTGCGGGGCCGCACCTGAGTCTGATTGATGCCGGTCAGCGGGATCTCTATCGGGTCTTCAACGCTGCAAATATTTTTTTCCGGCACGTTCAGTGCGCTGAGGCTGCTGTAGAGCGTAAAGGTTTTGCCGCTGCCGGTCGGGCCGGTCACCAGAATCAACCCCTGCGGTTTAACCAGCGCCTGTTTCAGCAGACGCAGCTGGGCCAGCGGCATACCGAGTTTATCCAGCGCAATCGCACTGCTTTCACCCTGCAGCAAACGTACAACGGCTTTTTCACCGTGGCTGACCGGCAGCGTGGCGAGGCGAAAGGCGGCGTCGCTGCCGTTTATCTCCTGGGTAAACTGCCCATCCTGCGGCAGACGCCGCTCTGCAATATCAAGCCCGGCGAGCACCTTCAGCCGCGCCAGCACGGCTGCCGGCTGCACCTTCGGCAAGTGCGGCAGGGTATGTAGCACGCCGTCAATGCGCAGCCGGATACGCAAGCCCTGCGGCTGAGGCTCGATATGCACATCTGAAGCGCGTCGCTGTACGGCCTGATGCAAGATCTGGCTTACCGCTTCGGTTGCTGAGGCCGCACTGCGCTGCTCAGGCAGCCGGTCATCGGATAGTGACGGGTGCAGCGCCTGCTCCATGCGGGCAGCCGGCCAGCACTCGATCTCTACCTGGCGCTGGCAGGCGAACTGAAGCGCCTCCAGCAGCTGCGGGTGGGGAGAATCGGTAACGGCTACGCGCAGCCGGGTGTCATCATGCTGCAGCAGCCGCGCCTGATAGCGGGCGCACAGCGCCAGCAGTGTCGGATCATGCTCAGCCATTAGTCTCATCCTTATCTGCAAACCGGAACTGGTTCAGACAGTTATCGCGCAGGCTGCTGCTGGTGCTGGTACAGCTGCGCTGCCAGTTAAGCATGCCTTCTGCCGCGTTCCATACTGGCTGCATCTCCACGCTCAGCCCGCTGAGGTTCTCCTGCCCGGTAAGCGCAATCACGCCACTGGTAACGGTGAGCGAGGCGACATAGCGCGATCCTCTGGCTGCCGGAATGCCGTGTTCACCAGCCTGACACTGTGCCGGACCCCCGCGCTCAATGGCGCAGAGTTCCACCGCCGTTTTATAGGGCAGCATGGTTTGCTGCATGTCAGTCAGCGCAGCGCGCTGCAAGTAATTTTGATAAGCAGGCAGGCCAATTGCGCTGAGAATAGCGACGATGCCGATGACGATCATCAGTTCAATCAGGGTAAAACCGCGTTGTCTTTCCATAGCAGGGCTCCTTTTTTCTGAAGCGCTACGATAAGCAGCACCCGCGGGTGATGAAAGCGTATCGCCTGAAAAACGGAGCGTGCCGCGCAGCCATTTTTAGCGGTTGCAGCAAGCGACAGTTGCAGTACCGGGCGGGCTCACAACGCCGGACTGAACAGGGCCACCTGAAGCGTTATGACGCTGACCTGCTTTTGCAGCGGCAGCGGCAATGACCGGAGGATGAGAAAGCGCGCTATCGCACGAAGACGCTAAACCCTGCTCTGAATCGTGATATTCTCAGCCTGATTTTACTAAGGATGAGAGAGATGAAACTGGAACAGGGCTGGATCAGCAGCGCCCGTAAGGTGCCCTCGCCCCACTTTAATGCACGTCCCGACAATGAAGCGCCGTCGCTGCTGGTGATCCACAACATCAGTTTGCCGCCGGGCGAATTTGGCGGGCCGTGGATCGATCGTCTGTTTACCGGCTCGCTCCCTGCCGATGCACACCCCTATTTTGCTGATATCGCGCAGCTGCGCGTGGCAGCGCACTGCCTGATCCGGCGTGACGGTGAGCTGGTACAGTATGTCTCACTAAACGAGCGCGCCTGGCACGCGGGCGTTTCAGCTTTCAGCGGGCGGGAAAACTGCAACGACTTTTCTATCGGTATTGAGCTGGAAGGCACCGACACGCTGCCTTACACCGACGCCCAGTACGCCATGCTGCAGCAGGTCACCGCGCTGCTGCAGCAGCACTATCCGCTGGCCACCGATCGTATTACCGGCCACAGCGATATCGCACCCGGGCGTAAAACCGATCCGGGCCCGGCGTTTGACTGGTCACGCTATAAACAGGGTATTACTCAGGAGAATACCTGACACTGCAGGAGCCATTATGACGTTGTTTAGTTTGTTACTTGTTCTGGGATGGGAACGCCTGTTTAAAATGGGCGAACACTGGCAGCTGGATCACCGGCTGGAGTCGCTGTTCCGTGGCCGGCAGCACTTTTCGCTGCCGCGCACGCTTCTGATGACCGCAGCAGCCATGCTGCTGGTGTGGCTGGTGGTCTGGAGTCTGCATGGCCTGCTGTTCGGGCTGCTACAGCTGCTATTCTGGATTGTGACCGGACTGCTCTGTATCGGCGCCGGTTCTGCACGACAGCACTATCATAACTATCTGCAGGCTGCCAGCCGTGATGATGAGGCGGCGCACCAGGCGATGGCTGCAGAACTGACGCTGATCCATGGCGTGCCGGCAAACTGCAGCGAGCGTGAGTTTCTGCGCGAGCTGCAGAATGCGCTTATCTGGATCAACTTCCGTTTCTATCTCGCTCCGCTGTTCTGGTTCGTGGTCGGGGGGCCGGTGCTGCTGGTGGGGTACGCTTTTCTGCGTGCCTGGCAGAGCTGGCTGGCACGACACGCATCAGATCAGGCACGCGCTGCCTCAGGTGTTGATGCGCTGCTGCACGTGCTGGACTGGATCCCGGTGCGGCTGGCGGGCGTCGCTTATGCGCTGCTGGGGCACGGCGAGCGGGCGCTGCCCGCCTGGTTTGCTTCTCTGAGCGACCTCCGTCGCGCTCAGTATCAGGTGCTGACCAGCCTGGCGCAGTTCTCGCTGGCGCGCGATCCGCACACAGATAAAGTCGCCACCCCACGCGTGGCGGTGGCGCTGGCAAAACGCACTTCGCTGGTGCTGGTGGTGGTGGTGGCGCTCCTGACTATCTACGGCACGCTGGTGTAATCCGCCGGAGGCACGCCAAAATCGGGCGTGCCATCCTCGCGCCAGCTGAAATATTTCAGGCGCGTATGGCGATTAGGATCCCACAGCGGATCGCCCTCAATTTCCGTGTAGTTGCGGGCGTGATAAACCAGCACGTCGCGTCCCGCTTCATCCGTCGTAAAACTGTTGTGTCCCGGCCCATACTGCTGATTCTCCCAGCTGGTGGTAAACACCGGCCGCGCTGACTTCTGCCAGGCGATGCGATCGCGCGGATCGGCCTGCACGTCAATACTCAGCATACCCAGACAGTAGTTTTCATCGGTCGCGCTGGCGGAGTAGGTCACAAACAGCCGGTTGCCGTGACGGATCGCCGCCGGACCTTCGTTAACGCTGAAGCCGGCACACTCCCACTCATATTCAGGCCGGCTCAGCATCACCGGCGTGCCTTTAAGCGTCCAGGGGTTAAGCAACTCAGCCAGATAAAGATTGGAGTTACCAGGAATAGCGGGATCTTTTTGTGCCCAGAGATACCAGTTTTTACCCTGATGGACGAAATGGGTGGCGTCCAGCGCAAAGCTATCGAACTGCGTTTCGATCCGGCGACAGGGCTGCCAGTAACCGGTCAGCGGATCGGCATCATCGCAGACCAGCGCATACATGCGATGCTGAAACAGCCCCTCTTTGATCTCCCGGCTCGGCGCCGCCGCAAAGTAGATGACCCACTGACCATTAATGTGGTGCAGCTCGGGCGCCCAGATCAGCTCACTGTATTCACCCTGATCCGGCTTGCGCCAGACGGTAACGGCGGGTGCCTCACGCAGTCCCGCAAGCGTGCTGGCGTGGCGCAGCTCCAGCCGATCGTATTCCGGTACTGAAGCGATAAAGTAGTAGCCAGCGCCGTGCCGCAGAATAAAGGGATCGGCGCGCTGCGTAATAAAAGGGTTAGGCCAGGTCATTTGATCTCTCCGGGTTGAGTGGTTGCGGCCGGGGATGGGGCGGACAAATCGCGAAAGTTAGCGCGGCGCAGCGCCAGGTCATCCTGAATCGTGCGCATCAGCTTGCGATCCACTTTCATCAGGCGCACCACGCCAGCGGTGATCAGATAGCCGACACCGGGTATTACGGTAAAGAGCAGCATAATGCCGTTGACGGCGGTAGCGGACTGCTGTTTTGCACCCGCGTCATAGCCGTAAACTGACAGCAGAAAGCCGACCATGGCACCCGCAACCGCCAGCCCGACCTTGAGAAAAAAGAGATTGCCGGAAAAGCTCATGCCGGTAATACGCTTGCCGGTTTTCCACTCGCCATAGTCATCCACATCGGCCATCAGCGACCAGTGCAGCGGCGAGGGGATCTGATGCAGAATATTCAGCAGGAAATAGGCCACCACCACCGTGACGGTAGCGTGTGGATCGATCCAGTAAAATCCGCATGAGAAGAGCGCCAGGACGATATTGGTCCAGAAAAAGACCTTCAGCTTGCACCAGCGATCGGTGAGATATTTTGCCAGCGTGCTGCCGCCCATCATGCCAATCACGCCAAGGCTGATAAACAGCGTGGCAAAATGCGTCGACTGGCCCATTACCCAGGTCACGTAATACATGGTGGCCGCCATGCGGATAAAGCCGGGACAGACGTTGCAGAAGGTCAGCAGCAGAATGCGCACCCACTGATCGTTTTTCCAGATATCGCGCAGGTCTTTCTTCAGATCGTCATGCGTCGGCACCGCCGGCCGGATTCGTTCGCGGACGTTAGCAAAACAGAACAGAAACATCGCCAGGCCGATCAGCGCCAGCACGCTCATCGCCAGCTGATAGCCGCGCGCCTTGTTGTCACCGCCAAACCACTCCGCCATAGGCAGCAGTGAGAGTGAGAGGATCAGCGTGGCGACACCCACCATCACGAAGCGATAAGACTGACAGGAAACGCGTTCGCCCGGATCGCTGGTGATAACGCCACCCAGCGAACAGTAGGGAATATTGATGGCGGTATAGGTCAGCGACATCAGGAAATAGGTGACAAAGGCCCAGATAACTTTGTTTTCATAGCTCCAGTCCGGCGTGGTAAACATCAGCACGCTGAACAGAACATACGGCACTGAGACCCAGAGCAGCCAGGGACGGAAACGGCCCCATCGGCTCTGAGTACGATCCGCTATCGCGCCCATGATGGGATCTGTTACCGCATCCAGCACGCGTACTGAAAGCAGCAGTACGCCGACCAGCGCCGGTGCCAGGCCAAAAACATCGGTATAGAAGTAGTTCAGAAACAGCATGATCGCGCCACCAATCATGTTACAGCCGGCATCGCCCATGCCATATCCCAGTTTTTCTCTGAATGAGAGTGCAGCACTTTTCATCGTCGTCTCCTGCGACAAGTGGAGCGAAAAGTATCAGCGCAAACGGCAGGCAGGGGTGATCAACAATGAGTCACGTAGATGGACAAAACGGGTGCAGGGGAAAAAGTGTGAGGACGATCGGCAGAGGTGCCCGGTCAGATGAACCGGGCACGCGGAACTATCAGGCTTTCTGCGTTTTGTTTTTAATGGTGTAACCTACCGCCAGAATAACCAGCCAGACCGGAATCAGCCATACCGAGATCGCCATTCCGGGTGTCATCGCCATGATCACCAGCACGGCGGCCATAAACAGCAGACAGAGCCAGTTACCGGCCGGGTAGAGCACCGCGCGGAAGCGCGTAGTGACACCCTGCTGATCTTTCTTACGGCGGAATTTCATATGCGCCAGGCTAATCATCGCCCAGTTGATAACCAGGGCCGACACCACCAGAGACATCAGGATGCCAAAGGCTTCTCCCGGCATCAGATAGTTAATCAACACGCACAGCGCGGTAGCGACCGCTGAGACCATAATGGTAGCAACCGGTACGCCACGACGATCAACCCTGAGCAGCGCTTTTGGCGCATTGCCCTGCTGGGCCAGGCCGAACAGCATACGACTGTTGCAGTAAACACAGCTGTTATAGACCGAGAGCGCTGCCGTCAGGATCACGACGTTCAGCGCATTCGCGACCAGCGCATCCCCCAGCTCATGGAAGATCAGGACAAACGGACTGGTGTCAGCTGTGACGCGCGTCCAGGGCAGCAGCGACAGCAGCACTGCCAGAGAGCCAATGTAGAAAATCAGAATGCGCCACAGCACCTGATTAGTGGCTTTAGGAATGCTCTCTTCCGGGTTATCCGCTTCTGCAGCGGTAATGCCTACCAGCTCCAGGCCGCCAAAGGAGAACATAATAATCGCCATCATCATAACCAGCCCGGTCATGCCGTGCGGCAGAAAGCCACCCTGAGCCCACAGGTTGCTGACGGATGCCTGCGGACCGGCGTTGCCGCTGAACAGCAGCCAGCCGCCAAACAGGATCATACCGATAACGGCCACGACTTTGACAATGGCGAACCAGAACTCCATCTCACCAAACACTTTGACGTTGGTCAGGTTAATGGCATTGATGACGACAAAGAAAATAGCGGCGCTGGCCCAGGCAGGAAAATCGGGATACCAGAACTGAATATATTTGCCGACGGCGCTGAGTTCGGCCATCGCAACCAGCACGTAGAGCACCCAATAGTTCCAGCCAGAGGCGAAGCCGGCAAAATTGCCCCAGTACTTGTAGGCAAAATGGCTGAAGCTGCCGGCAACCGGCTCCTCAACCACCATTTCGCCCAGCTGGCGCATAATTAAAAAGGCGATAAATCCGGCAATGGCATAACCCAGAATCACGGCCGGGCCGGCAGATTTAATAACCGATGCGCTGCCCAGAAACAGGCCGGTGCCGACGGCACCGCCCAGCGCGATCAGCTGGATATGGCGATTCTTCAGGCCGCGATGCAGCGCTTCGCCATGCTGTTGTTCCATACAAACCTCTTTGTATTGTTATTGTGCGCCTGCAGTGCCCGCACTTAAGGCTATGATACTGCGTGTAATCTTTTCTTTACGAATTCAGACTGGCTCTCTGTAGCGAGACGCTATTCAGGCGACCAGAATAGTGATAAGCGCGCGACTTTGCACCTGCTTTTGCTTTTTGTGCTAAGGAGTGATGGAAAAAGCAGCGATTTACTCTGTGGTTTCCCTTGCGCTATTTCTGCCATGAATAATGCTTAAACACGAATAGCTTTCGCTTATGACATATAAGAGAACAACTGCTTTCGCAGTGTAAGGTTTGGTAAAAGTGAAATCTGTTAACAACTTCGCGCAGTTGTTTCTTTTTCCTGTTACTACGGCGGCTTAAGGCATGATGCCTGGGTTCAGGGCTATATCAGGCTGGAAGTAAGAGAGTGGCCATATAGACACAAGGTGAATACTTTGTTACTTTACGGGCACCATTTTTCAATTGGTATTACCAATTTACTCCAGACGTTTGGCTTATAAGAAGGGAAGATGGCTTATAGTAAAATTCGCCAGCCCAAGCTCTCCGATGCGATAGAGCAGCAGCTGGAATCCCTGATTATGGAAGGGACCCTTCAGCCGGGTGAGAAACTGCTCCCCGAGCGCGAACTGGCCAAACAGTTTGATGTCTCACGTCCATCGCTACGCGAAGCGATTCAGAGTCTGGAAGCCAAAGGTTTACTGCTGCGTCGCCAGGGTGGCGGCACATTTGTGCAGCAGAACCTCTGGCAGAGCTTAAGTGACCCCCTGGTCGGGCTGCTGGCCCAGCATCCGGAATCTCAGTTCGATCTGCTGGAAACCCGTCATGCGCTGGAAGGCGTGGCTGCCTACTACGCAGCGCTGCGCGGTACCGATGAAGATCTGCAGCGGATTCGCGACTGCCATCTTCAGATTCAGCAGGCGCAGGAGAGCGGCGATCTCGACGCCGAAGCGGATGCCGTCATGAAGTATCAGATTGCGGTCACGGAAGCGGCGCATAATGTGGTGCTGCTGCACCTGCTGCGCTCCATGAGCCCGATGCTGGAACAAAACGTACGTCAGAATTTCGAATTGCTCTACGCTCGCCGCGAAATGCTGGCGAAAGTGAGCGAGCATCGCGCCAGTATTTTTGCGGCGATTGTGGCGCGCGAGCCGGAACAGGCCCGTGAAGCCTCGCATCGTCATCTGGCGTTTATAGAGGAAATCTTGCTGGACAGAAGTCGGGAGCAGAGCCGTCGTGAACGCTCCCTGCGTCGTTTACAGCAACGCAAGGAATAACGTACGGCAACGAACGTGCGACATAAACGACGGGCCTGTCTTCTTGTGCTGTGAACCTGAAGCACAACACAAGCAGACAGGCTCCTGATAATTCAACGTATTAGACACAGATAAGGAATACCCCCCATGTCAGAACGTTTACAGAATGACGTGGATCCGATCGAAACTCGTGACTGGCTACAGGCGATCGAATCGGTCATCCGTGAAGAAGGTGTTGAGCGTGCGCAGTATCTGATTGATCAGGTCCTGAGCGCTGCCCGCAAAGGTGGTGTAAAAGTAGCTGGCGGTGGCGGTGCTGCTGCAGCGATCAGCAACTATATCAACACCATTGCGACAGAAGATGAGCCGGACTATCCGGGCAACACCTCTCTCGAACGTCGTATCCGTTCCGCAATTCGCTGGAACGCCATTGTTTCAGTTCTGCGTGCGTCGAAGAAAGATCTGGAGCTGGGGGGACACCTCTCTTCTTTCCAGAGCTCTGCCACAATCTATGAAGTGTGCTTCAACCACTTCTTCCGTGCACGCAGCGAAAAAGATGGCGGCGATCTGGTCTACTTCCAGGGTCACATTTCTCCAGGCATCTACTCACGTGCGTTCCTTGAAGGGCGCCTGACTGAAGAGCAGATGAATAACTTCCGTCAGGAAGTGCACGGCAACGGCCTGTCATCCTATCCGCATCCAAAACTGATGCCGGACTTCTGGCAGTTCCCGACCGTTTCAATGGGCCTGGGCCCGCTGAACGCTATCTACCAGGCGAAGTTTCTGAAGTACCTGGAGCATCGCGGCCTGAAAGATACCTCTGGTCAGACGGTGTACGCTTTCCTTGGCGATGGCGAGATGGATGAGCCGGAATCCAAAGGTGCTATCACCATTGCGACCCGTGAGAAGCTGGATAACCTGGTCTTCATCATCAACTGCAACCTGCAGCGTCTGGATGGCCCGGTCACCGGTAACGGTAAGATCATCAACGAGCTGGAAGGCATCTTTGCCGGTGCTGGCTGGAACGTGATCAAAGTGATCTGGGGCGGACGCTGGGATGAGCTGCTGAAGAAAGACACCAGCGGCAAACTGATTCAGCTGATGAACGAAACCGTTGACGGCGACTATCAGACCTTTAAATCACGCGACGGCGCCTATGTGCGCGAGCACTTCTTCGGTAAATACCCGGAGACCGCTGCGCTGGTGAAAGACTGGTCAGACGAAGAGATTTTCGCGCTGAATCGCGGCGGCCACGATCCGAAGAAAATCTACGCTGCCCTGAAAAAGGCGCAGGAGACCAAAGGTCAGCCAACGCTGATTCTGGCTCATACCATTAAAGGTTATGGTATGGGTGATACTGCAGAAGGCAAAAACATCGCCCACCAGGTCAAGAAGATGAACATGGATGGCGTACGCTACATCCGCGATCGCTTCAATGTGCCAGTGGCTGATGAGAAAATCGAAGAGCTGCCTTACGTCACCTTCGAGAAAGGCTCAGAAGAGTATAACTACCTGCACGGCCAGCGTGAGAAGCTGGGTGGCTATCTGCCAACCCGTCAGGCGGAGTTCACTGAGAAGCTGGAAATGCCGACGCTGGAAGAGTTCAAACCTCTGCTGGAAGAGCAGAGCAAAGAGATCTCTACCACGATCGCTTTCGTGCGCGCGCTGAACGTGATGCTGAAGAACAAGTCGATCAAAGATCGTCTGGTGCCAATCCTTGCGGATGAAGCTCGTACTTTTGGTATGGAAGGCCTGTTCCGTCAGATCGGTATCTACAGCCCGAACGGCCAGCAGTATACGCCGCAGGACCGCGAGCAGGTTGCTTACTATAAAGAAGATGAGAAAGGCCAGATTCTGCAGGAAGGGATCAACGAGCTGGGCGCAGGTTCATCCTGGCTGGCAGCGGCGACCTCTTACAGCACCAACAATCTGCCGATGATCCCGTTCTACATCTACTACTCCATGTTTGGCTTCCAGCGCATTGGCGATCTGATGTGGCTGGCGGGCGATCAGCAGGCGCGTGGCTTCCTGGTTGGCGGTACGTCGGGCCGTACGACGCTGAACGGTGAAGGTCTGCAGCATGAAGATGGCCACAGCCATATTCAGTCGCTGACCATCCCTAACTGCATCTCCTACGATCCTTCTTACGCGTATGAAGTGGCGGTGATCATGCAGGATGGCCTGGTGCGTATGTATGGTGAAGCGCAGGAAAACATCTACTACTACATCACCACGCTGAACGAAAACTACCACATGCCGGCGATGCCGCAGGGCGCGGAAGAGGGTATCCGTAAGGGTATCTACAAGCTGGAAGAAGTCGAAGGCAAGAAAGGCAAAGTGCAGCTGCTGGGCTCAGGCTCTATTCTGCGCCACGTGCGCGAAGCGGCGCAGATTCTGGCGAAAGAGTACGGTATCGGCTCTGATGTCTACAGCGTAACCTCGTTCACCGAGCTGGCGCGGGACGGCCAGGATTGCGAGCGCTGGAACATGCTGCATCCGACAGAAACGCCACGCGTGCCTTACATCGCTCAGGTAATGAACGATGCGCCGGCCGTAGCGTCAACCGACTACATGAAGCTGTTCGCAGAACAGGTCCGCAGCTACGTGCCAGCCAGCGACTACCGCGTGCTGGGTACCGATGGCTTCGGTCGTTCTGACAGCCGTGAAAATCTGCGTCATCACTTCGAAGTGGATGCGTCATATGTGGTAGTGGCTGCGCTGGGTGAGCTGGCTAAACGCGGCGAAATCGAGAAGCAGGTGGTAGCGGACGCTATCGCTAAATTCGATATCGACGCTGATAAAGTTAACCCGCGTCTGGCTTAAGAGGTAAAGAGTAATGGCTATCGAAATTAACGTACCGGATATCGGGTCGGACGAAGTTGAAGTCACCGAAATCCTGGTGAAGGTGGGCGACAGCGTTGAAGCTGAGCAGTCGCTGATCTCTGTGGAAGGCGATAAAGCCTCGATGGAAGTGCCTTCGCCGCAGGCGGGCGTGGTTAAAGAGATCAAAATCGCCGTCGGTGACAAAGTGAATACCGGCTCGCTGATTATGGTGTTTGACGCTGAGGGTGCGGCGGAAGCTGCACCGGCTGCAGAAGAGAAAAAAGCAGAAGCCGCGCCGGCTCCTGCTGCTGCAACGACAACCGCCAGCAAAGAGGTTAACGTACCGGATATCGGTGGTGATGAAGTCGAAGTCACAGAGATCCTGGTTAAAGTGGGCGACAAGGTTGAAGCAGAGCAGTCGCTGATCACCGTTGAAGGCGACAAAGCCTCAATGGAAGTGCCTGCGCCGTTTGCTGGCGTAGTGAAAGAGATCAAAATCGCCACCGGCGACAAAGTGAACACCGGTTCACTGATTATGATCTTTGACGCAGAAGGTGACGCACCGGCTGCCGACGCGAAACCACAGATGAAAGAAGAGGCGACCTCCGCCCCGGCTGCAGCGGCAGGCGCGAAAGAGGTAAACGTACCGGATATCGGCGGTGATGAAGTTGAAGTGACCGAGGTACTGGTGAAAGCGGGCGATAAAGTCACCGCTGAGCAGTCGCTGATTGTGGTTGAAGGCGATAAAGCCTCTATGGAAGTGCCGGCGCCGTTTGCCGGTACGGTAAAAGAGCTGAAAGTGGCCACCGGTGACAAAGTCAGCACCGGCTCACTGATCATGATCTTTGAAGTGGAAGGCGGCGCGCCATCGCCGGCACCGGCAGCCAAACCGGAAGCGGCCGCCGCGCCGGCGAAAGCAGAGGCTAAACCAGCTGCGGCTGCAGCACCTGCGCCAGCTAAAGCGGACGCGAAAAGTGAGTTCGCTGAGAATGACGCCTATGTGCACGCCACGCCGGTGATCCGTCGTCTGGCGCGCGAGTTTGGCGTTAACCTGGCGAAGGTGAAAGGCACCGGACGTAAGGGCCGCATCCTGAAAGAGGATGTGCAGACTTACGTGAAAGAGGCGGTAAAACGCGCTGAGGCTGCGCCAGCTGCTGCTGCAGGCGGCGGTCTGCCAGGCATGCTGCCGTGGCCGAAAGTGGACTTCAGCAAGTTTGGTGAAGTGGAAGAAGTGGAGCTGGGCCGTATCCAGAAAATCTCTGGTGCTAACCTGAGCCGTAACTGGGTCATGATCCCGCATGTTACGCACTTCGATAAAACCGATATTACCGATCTGGAAGCGTTCCGTAAGCAGCAGAATGCTGAAGCCGAGAAGCGCAAGCTGGACGTGAAGTTCACCCCGGTGGTGTTCATCATGAAAGCGGTTGCGGCGGCACTGGAGCAGATGCCACGTTTCAACAGCTCGCTGTCTGAAGATGGTCAGAAACTGACGCTGAAGAAATATATCAACATCGGCGTGGCGGTTGATACGCCAAATGGTCTGGTGGTTCCGGTGTTCAAGGATGTGAATAAGAAAGGCATCACTGAACTCTCGCGTGAGCTGATGGCAACCTCGAAGAAAGCGCGCGATGGCAAACTGACCGCCAGCGATATGCAGGGCGGCTGTTTCACCATTTCCAGCCTTGGCGGCCTGGGCACGACGCACTTCGCGCCTATCGTCAACGCGCCGGAAGTGGCGATCCTTGGCGTCTCCAAATCGGCCATGGAGCCGGTCTGGAACGGTAAAGAGTTTGCACCGCGTCTGATGATGCCGATCTCGCTCTCGTTTGACCACCGCGTGATCGACGGTGCTGATGGTGCGCGTTTCATCACCATCATCAACAATATGCTGTCTGATATTCGCCGTCTGGTGATGTGAAGTTAATCAAGGCCGGCAAATGCCGGCCTTGTTGTAAGCATTCAGTTGTTACCGCGGTTGGCAGTTTATTAACAATTCTGTAAACTCTCGCGGTGAAATGTCCCGGTGGCGACAGGGTAACATGAGCCTGGGAAAGGTCGCTCTGACCGCCGGCAATCTAACAAGAGGTCATGATGAGTACAGAGATTAAAACTCAAGTCGTGGTACTTGGGGCAGGTCCTGCAGGTTACTCTGCAGCCTTCCGTTGCGCTGACTTAGGTCTGGAGACCGTTCTGGTTGAGCGCTACAACACCCTCGGTGGTGTTTGTCTGAACGTAGGCTGTATCCCGTCAAAAGCGCTGCTGCACGTCGCGAAAGTGATTGAAGAAGCGAAAGCGCTGGAAGAGCACGGCATCGTGTTTGGTCAGCCGCAGACAGACATTAACAAAATCCGCACCTGGAAAGAGAAGGTGATCAATCAGCTGACCGGTGGTCTGGCTGGAATGGCGAAAGGCCGTAAGGTCAAAGTTGTTAACGGTCTGGGTAAATTCACCGGTGCCAACACCCTGGTGGTTGAAGGTGAGGGTGGCGCAACCACCATCAACTTCGATAACGCAATCATCGCCGCAGGCTCACGCCCTATCGAGCTGCCGTTTATCCCGCATCACGATCCGCGCGTCTGGGACTCTACGTCAGCGCTGGAGCTGCGTGAAGTGCCGAAGCGTCTGCTGGTCATGGGCGGCGGCATCATCGGTCTGGAGATGGCGACAGTTTACCATGCGCTGGGTTCAGAGATTGACGTGGTTGAGATGTTTGACCAGGTGATCCCGGCAGCGGATAAAGACGTGGTTAAAGTCTTTACCAAGCGTATCAGCAAGAAATTCAACCTGATGCTGGAAACCAAAGTCACCGCGGTTGACGCGAAAGATGACGGTATCTATGTGTCGATGGAAGGCAAAAAAGCGCCTGCCGAGGCGCAGCGTTATGACGCGGTACTGGTCGCCATTGGCCGTGTGCCAAACGGTAAAGGCCTCGACGCCGGTAAAGCGGGCGTGGAAGTGGACGAGCGCGGTTTTATCCGTGTCGACAAGCAGATGCGTACCAACGTACCGCACATCTACGCTATCGGTGATATCGTGGGTCAGCCTATGCTGGCGCACAAAGGCGTGCATGAAGGCCACGTTGCCGCTGAGGTCATCTCTGGTCTGAAGCACTACTTCGATCCGAAAGTGATCCCATCCATCGCCTATACCGAGCCGGAAGTTGCATGGGTAGGTCTGACCGAGAAAGAAGCCAAAGAGAAGGGCATCAGCTACGAAGTCTCCACCTTCCCGTGGGCGGCCTCAGGCCGTGCTATCGCTTCTGACTGCGCTGACGGCATGACCAAGCTGATCTTTGACAAAGAGACGCATCGCGTTATCGGCGGTGCGGTAGTCGGCACCAACGGCGGCGAGCTGCTGGGTGAAATCGGTCTGGCGATCGAAATGGGTTGTGATGCCGAAGATATCGCGCTCACCATCCATGCGCACCCGACGCTGCATGAATCAGTTGGCCTTGCCGCTGAAATCTTTGAGGGCAGCATCACCGATCTGCCAAACGCGAAAGCGAAGAAGAAGTAAGTTTCACTTCTGCGATCAACGGCTCCTGCGGGGGCCGTTTTTTTTGCTGTCGCGCTGCAAGCATAACTAAAGGTTAGCCAGAGCACTCTCTGCCACGCTGAAAGTTATGATCTGAAAACCGCCCGCCGCATATCTGCCGCTTTTTTTTCCGTCTGCAGGGGAATACCCGGACAGTTATGCCGGAAATGGGCTGGATGTTGCTTTTTTGTAAACAGATTAACAATCAGGCGAAATCCTGCTATGCTGGCCGACGCAGAACCGGGCACCTCACCCTACTGTTTAACAGCATCAAGGTGTACCGGAAAGCTATACAATGAGAGCGAGGAGAACGTCGTGCTAGAAGAATACCGTAAGCACGTTGCCGAGCGTGCTGCCCAGGGAATCGTACCTAAGCCGTTAGATGCTTCCCAGATGGCCGCGCTGGTTGAACTGCTGAAAAGCCCGCCTGCGGGTGAAGAAGAATTTCTGGTTGACCTGCTGGTTAACCGCGTCCCGCCAGGCGTTGATGAAGCCGCCTATGTTAAAGCCGGTTTCCTGGCTGCTGTCGCAACGGGCGAAGCCCACTCTCCTCTGGTTACGCGCGAGAAAGCTGTTGAACTGCTGGGCACCATGCAGGGTGGCTATAACATCCACGCGCTGATTGAAGCGCTCGACGACGAAGCACTGGCACCGATTGCCGCTGAAGCGCTGTCCCATACGCTGCTGATGTTCGACAACTTCTACGATGTGGAAGAGAAAGCCAAAGCGGGTAACGCCCACGCAAAAAAAATCCTGCAATCCTGGGCTGATGCCGAGTGGTTCCTGAAGCGTCCTAAGCTGGCTGAAAAAATCACCACCACCGTGTTCAAAGTGACCGGCGAAACCAACACCGACGACCTCTCTCCGGCGCCGGATGCGTGGTCACGCCCGGATATTCCACTGCATGCGCTGGCGATGCTGAAAAACCCGCGTGATGGTATTGAGCCAGACGATGCGGGCAATATTGGCCCGATCAAACAGATTCAGGCGCTGCAGCAGAAAGGCTTCCCGCTGACTTACGTCGGCGACGTTGTCGGTACCGGCTCATCACGTAAATCCGCCACCAACTCGGTGCTGTGGTTTATGGGTGAAGATATCCCGTACGTGCCAAACAAAAAGGGCGGCGGTCTCTGCCTCGGCGGTAAAATTGCTCCGATTTTCTTCAACACCATGGAAGATGCCGGCGCGCTGCCGATCGAACTGGATGTTGAGCGCCTGAACATGGGCGATGTGATTGACGTTTATCCGTATAAAGGTGAAGTTCGCAGTCACGAAACCAATGAACTGCTGGCGACCTTTGAACTGAAAACCGATGTGCTGCTGGATGAAGTCCGCGCCGGCGGCCGTATTCCGCTGATTATCGGTCGCGGCCTGACGACGAAAGCACGCGAGTCACTCGGCCTGCCGGCAAGCGACATCTTTGTGCAGGCGAAAGATATCGCCACCAGCACGCGCGGCTACTCGCTGGCGCAGAAGATGGTAGGCCGCGCCTGTGGCGTCGAGGGTATTCGTCCGGGCGCATACTGCGAGCCGAAGATGACCTCTGTGGGTTCACAGGATACCACCGGTCCGATGACGCGCGACGAGCTGAAAGACCTGGCGTGCCTCGGCTTCTCCGCCGATCTGGTCATGCAATCCTTCTGCCACACTGCGGCCTATCCGAAGCCGGTTGATGTGACCACACACCATACGCTGCCGGACTTCATCATGAACCGCGGTGGCGTCTCGCTGCGTCCGGGCGATGGTATTATTCACAGCTGGCTGAACCGTATGCTGCTGCCGGATACCGTCGGCACCGGCGGTGACTCACACACCCGCTTCCCGATTGGCATCTCTTTCCCGGCGGGTTCCGGCCTGGTGGCGTTTGCCGCTGCGACCGGCGTGATGCCGCTCGATATGCCGGAATCGGTGCTGGTGCGCTTTAAGGGTGCCATGCAGCCGGGCATTACGCTGCGCGATCTGGTACACGCTATCCCGCTGTACGCGATTAAGCAGGGCCTGCTGACGGTAGAGAAGAAGGGCAAGAAAAACATCTTCTCCGGCCGTATTCTGGAGATTGAAGGTCTGCCGGATCTGAAAGTTGAGCAGGCTTTTGAGCTGTCTGATGCCTCCGCTGAGCGTTCTGCTGCCGGTTGTACCATCAAGCTGGATAAAGCGCCGATCATTGAGTATCTGAACTCCAACATTGTCCTGCTGAAGTGGATGATCTCGGAAGGCTACGGCGATCGCCGTACGCTGGAGCGCCGCGTTGAGGGCATGGAGAAATGGCTGGCCGATCCGCAGCTGCTGGAAGGCGATGCAGATGCAGAATACGCAGCGGTCATCGAGATCGATCTGGCGGATATCAAAGAGCCGATTCTGTGCGCACCAAACGATCCGGATGATGCGCGCTGGCTCTCTGACGTGCAGGGCGAGAAGATTGACGAAGTGTTTATCGGCTCCTGCATGACCAACATCGGTCACTTCCGCGCGGCCGGTAAACTGCTGGACGCGCATAAGGGCCAGCTGCCGACGCGTCTCTGGGTGGCTCCGCCAACCAAGATGGATGCGGCGCAGCTTACCGAAGAGGGCTACTACAGCGTCTTTGGTAAAAGCGGTGCGCGTATTGAGATCCCGGGCTGCTCGCTCTGCATGGGTAACCAGGCGCGCGTGCAGGACGGTGCGACGGTGGTCTCCACGTCGACGCGTAACTTCCCGAACCGTCTGGGTAACGGCGCCAACGTCTTCCTGGCATCAGCCGAGCTGGCTGCCGTCGCTTCGCTACTGGGCAAGCTGCCAACGCCGGACGAGTATCAGCAGTTTATGGTGCAAGTGGATAAAACCGCCGACGACACCTATCGCTACCTCAACTTTGACCAGCTGGGTCAATATACCGAGAAAGCGGACAGCGTGATTTTCCAGACCGCCGTCTAACGCGGCTGGTAAATCGGGGGATGATGCAAATCATCCCCTTTTTTTATGCCTTTTTTCCCCGCGGCACTCCCGGCATAATGCGAGCGCGATCCCACTTTATTACGCGCGCTGCGCTCAGAATGCACATAAACGTGCAGTCCGGCGCGCTACTGGTATGAGGTAACCCAATGGAGTATGAATTTTTACGCGATATCACCGGCCAGGTCAGGGTGCGCATGTCGATGGATCACGAAGCGGTAGGCCACTGGTTTAATGAAGAGGTTCGCGACAACGCCGGGCTGCTGGATGAAGTAGAGGCGGCGGCGCGTGCGGTAAAAGGCACCCATCAGCAGTGGCAGCGTATCGGACATGAGTACACGCTGTGGCTGGACGAGGAAGAGGTGATGATCCGCGCTAACCAGCTGGCGCTGGAGGATGAGGGACTGGAAGAGGGCATGGCCTACTACGATGAAGAGAGTCTCTCATTCTGCGGCGTGGATGACTTTCTGGCGGTGATCGCGGCTTACCGGCAGTTTATTGCGGGCAGATAACCGGCACCGCGCCACATAACGCGTCCTTACTTAACGTAGGCAAGCAGGCTCAGTGAATCACGCGCCAGCGATTTGCACTTCTTATCGTTATTGATGGCAATGCCACTCAAATCTTTATAGCTCTCTTCGCCCAGCGCTTTCATGTTGTAGCTGCTGTAATTGCTCAAATCCCAGCGGTTCTGCTGGGCAAAAAACACCAGCGCTTTGCGGATTTGTGCATCCGGCAGCGCCTGGTAGCCGCAGTCATTTTTCAGGTAAACAAAGACCGCCGTCAGGTCAGCCAGATCTTCCGCTTCAGACTCGCTCAGCGCAAAACTGCTGGTGGAGAAGCCAAAGAGTCCCGCCAGCAGCAGGATCTTAACGCTTTTTGTCATAATGGTTCTCAGCAAAGGACAATCCATTGACGTTAGCACAGTTACCGCCCGGATTCCGCTTCTTTTACCCTGGCGAATAGCGGGCTACTATTTTGCTGCCCGGCGCTTGACCCTCCCGCAGGGGCAGGGTTTAGGCTGGGTCTCTCTTTACCACAAGGATATGCGTATGCAACGTCGCTCTTTTCTCAAACTGACCGCAGCGCTCAGCGCGGCAGGCGCACTGCCGCTATGGAGCCGCTCACTGATGGCGGCTACGCGGCCGCTGCTGCCGATCCCTGCGCTGCTGGAGCCTGATGCGCGTGGTCACTACAGCCTTACCGCCATGACGGGCAGCACGCAGTGGCAGGGTAAAGCGGTGCCGACGTGGGGCTATAACGGCAGCCTGCTCGGACCGGTTCTGCGCCTGCAGCGGGAGAAGCGCGTCACGGTCAATATTCATAACCGGCTGCCGGAAGCGACTACCGTGCACTGGCACGGCCTGGCGATCCCGGGCGAGGTGGATGGCGGCCCGCAGGCGATTATCGCGCCCGGTGCCACGCGTCAGGTGAGCTTTACCCCCGATCAGCCGGCGGCGACCTGCTGGTTTCATCCGCATCTGCACGGCAAAACCGGTCATCAGGTGGCGCAGGGATTAGCCGGAATGGTGCTGCTGGAGGACGAAGCGTCCGGCAAGCTGCGGCTGCCGATGCAGTGGGGAGCGGATGACGTACCGCTGATTTTCCAGGATAAACAGCTTAACAGCGCCGGCACGCATATCGATTATCAGCTGGATGTGATGCGCGCGGCGGTAGGCTGGTTTGGCGATATGATGCTGACCAACGGCGTGCAGTATCCGCAGCACGCCGTGCCGCGCGGCTGGCTACGCCTGCGGCTGCTTAACGGCTGTAACGCTCGCTCGCTGGAGATCGCCACCAGTGATAAACGACCAGTCTATGTGGTGGGCAGCGATGGCGGACTGCTCGCTGAACCGGTACAGGTGACGTCGCTGTCACTGCTGCCGGGCGAGCGCTTTGAGGTGCTGATCGATACCTCTGACGGACAGCCTTTTGATATCGTCACGCTGCCGGTGACGCAGATGGGGATGACGCTGCCGCCGTTTGATCGGCCGCTGCCGCTGGTGCAGATCCTGCCGCTGCGCATTATGGCGAGCGGGACGCTGCCGGACACGCTGGTGGATCTGCCGCCGCTGCCCGCCAGCGAGGGCGTACAGAACCGCTGGCTGCAGCTGATGATGGATCCGCAGCTGGATAAGCAGGGGATGCAGGCGCTGATGGATCGTTATGGCCATCAGGCGATGGCGGGCGCGGCAGACCACGGCGCGGCAGAGACGCATAGCGGACACGATGCCATGCCGATGGATCATAGCGAACATGGCGCGATGCCGATGGATCACACTGCGCACGGCGCTGCCGCATACGATTTCCACCACGGCAATAAGATCAACGGCGAAGCGTTTAACATGCAGAAGCCGATGTTTGCCGTGCCGCTGGGTAAAACCGAGAAGTGGACGATTTCAGGCGAGGGCGATGCGATGCTGCATCCGTTCCATATTCACGGTGCGCAGTTCCGCATCCTGTCAGAAAACGGCAAGCCGCCCGCCGCGCATCGCGCCGGCTGGAAAGATATGGTTAACGTCAACGGCTGGCGCAGCGAGGTTGTGGTGCGGTTCGACTATGCCGCCAGCGCGGAGCATGCCTATATGGCACACTGCCATCTGCTGGAGCACGAAGATACCGGCATGATGCTCGGCTTCACGGTCGCGTAGCGGGGCCAGACGAACGCAGGGGCGGTATCTGTGCCGATCGCCGTCAGCCGCCGTCAGCCGCCTCCAGCGCCTGACTGATATCCGCAATCAGGTCGTCCGGATGCTCAATCCCGATCGACAGGCGTACCGTCGCGTCGCTGATGCCAATGCGCTGACGTACCGCCAGCGGCACGCCAGAGTGGGTGGTGCTGGCCGGATGACTGGCGAGCGACTCGGTGCCGCCCAGGCTTACCGCCAGCTTAAACAGCGTCAGCGCGTTGAGAAAGCGGAAAGTCGCAGGCTCACCGCCCTGAATATCAAAAGAGAAGGTCGAGCCGGCGCCGCTGCACTGGCGCCGGTACGTTTCACCGGCCGTACTCTGGGCGTCAAGATAGGGCAGCCAGAACAGCGCCGCGACCTGAGGCCGATCGCGCAGAAAAGCGGCGACCCGTTCCGCGTTTGCGGCGGCTTTCTCCATGCGCAGCGCCAGCGTCTCCAGCGAACGGCCAATCATCCAGCTTGAGTGCGGATCGAGCTGCGTGCCGATCGCGCTGCGCAGCGCGCGCACAGATTTCATCAGCGTCCGGCTGCCCAGCGCGGCGCCGGCGATAAGATCGGAGTGGCCGCCCACATACTTGGTCAGCGAATAGAGCGAGATATCTGCGCCATGCTGCAGCGGATGCTGAAACAGCGGCCCCAGCAGGGTGTTATCGCAGGCGATAACCGGACGCGAACCCTGCTGCTGTGCAATGACATCCGCCACCTGCGCAATAAGCCGGATATCTACCAGACTGTTGGTGGGGTTGGCCGGCGTCTCGATCAGGATCAGGGCGACCCGGCCACGCTGCCACGCCAGCTTTGCCGCCTCATAAACCTTATCTTCATCCGTCCCCTCGCTGAACCCCACGGCTTTGATTTCCAGATCGTGCAGCGTCTTGCTCAGCAGCGTTTCTGTGCCGCCATACAGCGGCTGCGAATGCAGGATCACCTCGCCCGGCCGCGCAAATGCGAGCAGCGTAGTGGCAATGGCTGACATACCGGAAGAGAAGAGCACCGCGCTCTCAGCGCCTTCATAGATCGCCAGGCGATCTTCAACGATTTCGCTGTTGGGATGGTTAAAGCGTGAATAGACCAGCCCGCCGCTCTGGCCAGCAGGCGGCTGACGGCGACCCGATACATAATCAAAGAAATCTTTGCCCTCTTCGGCACTGTTGAAAACAAAGGTTGAGGTAAGAAACACCGGCGGTTTTACCGCACCTTCTGACAGTCGCGGATCGTAACCGTAATTAAGCATCTGCGTTTCCGGATGCAGCGTATGCCGATCGGAAGGTTCTTTATTGCGGGATGAGTTTGCCATAGCAGCTCCGGCTGAATCAGGATAAAGCGCGTAAACCCTGCTATAGAGTTAATGCCATCGCGGGAAATTTTGCTACGTAATCGTTTGCGTTTTGCGGGTGCGGTTAGCCATCAGGCGCATTGTGATAGACTGCAGAGCTTTCTGAAAACCTTAACCAGGCGAACGCAATGAAACACACCGTTGATGTGATGATCTCTCGTGAGGAGATTGCAACCCGTATTGCCGAGCTGGGCAAACAGATCAGTGAAGCCTACCGCGACAGCGGCAGCGAGATGGTGCTGGTTGGTCTGCTGCGCGGCTCCTTTATGTTTATGGCCGATCTCTGCCGGGAAATTGATGTTCCGCATGAGGTCGACTTTATGACCGCTTCCAGCTACGGCAGCGGCATGTCTTCGTCACGCGACGTCAAAATTCTGAAAGATCTCGATGAAGATATTCGCGGTAAAGATGTGCTGATTGTGGAAGATATCATCGACTCCGGCAACACGCTGAGCAAAGTGCGCGAGATCCTGCGCCTGCGTGAGCCAAAATCGCTGGCCATCTGCACGCTGCTGGATAAACCCGAGCGTCGTGAAGTTGAGGTGCCGGTCGAATATGTCGGCTTTACCATTCCCGATGAGTTTGTTGTGGGCTTTGGCATTGACTACGCGCAGCGCTATCGTCATCTGCCCTATATCGGCAAAGTCACCATGCTGGACGCATAACCGCACAATCTACCTGGGTCATTTTGGCCGTTCCGGGATAGAATCAGCCGCCCGTAAGTGACTGACTTGCGGGCCTGATGCACTTTTCTGCACGATACAGCGCGTCATGCGCTCCCCGCAGGCGCACCACGTCTGATTTCAACATAAATTCTGCTGAATTCGCCGCACGTCTGGCGCGGGCGCACTATCATTTTCATCAGGCTTTGATGTCACAACAACAGGATATGGACTCGCAATGACTTATGCACTGGAACTTTCCGGGCTGACCAAGACCTATCCCGGCGGCGTACAGGCGCTGAAAGGTCTCGATCTGAACGTAGAGGCGGGCGATTTTTACGCTCTGCTGGGACCAAACGGCGCCGGCAAATCGACCACCATCGGGATTATCAGCTCGCTGGTCAATAAATCTGGCGGCAGCGTTCGGGTATTTGGTTACGACCTGCAAAAAGATGTGGTCAATGCCAAGCGCCAGCTCGGGCTGGTGCCGCAGGAGTTCAACTTTAACCCGTTTGAAACCGTGATGCAGATCGTCGTAAACCAGGCGGGCTATTACGGCGTGGAACGGGCAGAGGCGAACAAGCGTGCGGAGAAGTATCTTAACCAGCTCGATCTGTGGGGCAAACGTAATGAGCGCGCCCGCATGCTTTCAGGCGGTATGAAGCGCCGCCTGATGATTGCGCGTGCGCTGATGCATGAGCCCAAGCTGCTGATTCTGGATGAGCCAACGGCCGGTGTGGATATTGAGCTGCGCCGCTCAATGTGGGTGTTTCTGAAAGAGCTAAATGCGAAAGGCACCACGATTATCCTCACCACGCACTATCTGGAAGAGGCGGAGATGCTGTGTCGCAATATCGGCATTATTCAGAGCGGCGAGCTGGTGGAGAATACCTCTATGAAAGGCCTGCTCTCTAAACTGAAATCGGAAACCTTTATTCTCGATCTTGCCCCGCGCAGCGCGCTGCCGCAGCTTGAGGGCTTTCAGTATCGCCTGGTGGATACCTCGACGCTGGAAGTGGAAGTGATGCGCGAGCAGGGGCTTAACAGCGTATTCAGTCAGCTGAGCGCGCAGGGCGTGCAGGTGCTGAGCATGCGTAATAAGGCGAACCGGCTGGAAGAGCTGTTTGTAGGACTGACACAGGGTAAAGCAGGAGGCAGAGCATGACGCATCTTTATTGGGTCGCGTTAAAGAGTATCTGGAGCAAAGAGATTAACCGGTTTGCGCGTATCTGGATCCAGACGCTGGTTCCGCCGGTGATCACCATGACGCTCTACTTTATTATTTTCGGTAACCTGATTGGTTCACGCATTGGCGACATGCACGGCTTCAGCTATATGCAGTTTATCGTGCCGGGCCTGATTATGATGTCGGTGATCACCAACGCCTATGCTAACGTCGCCTCCTCGTTTTTCAGCGCAAAATTCCAGCGCAATATTGAAGAGCTGCTGGTAGCACCGGTGCCGACCCACATCATCATTGCCGGCTATGTTGGCGGCGGCGTGGCGCGTGGCGTCTGCGTGGGGATCCTGGTAACGGCGGTCTCGCTCTTCTTTGTGCCGTTCCACGTTTTCTCCTGGCCAATGGTTGCCATCACTCTGCTGCTGACCGCGGTGCTCTTTTCGCTGGCGGGTCTGCTCAACGCGGTGTTCGCCCGCACGTTTGATGATATTAGCCTGATCCCGACCTTTGTGCTGACGCCGCTGACTTATCTGGGCGGGGTTTTCTATTCGCTGGCGCTGCTGCCGCCCTTCTGGCAGGCAGTTTCGAAGCTGAATCCGGTGGTGTATATGATCAGCGGCTTCCGGTACGGCTTCCTCGGCATTAACGATGTGCCGCTGGTGTTTACGCTGTCGGTGCTGTTAGCGTTTATCGTGGTGTTTTATGTGCTGGTGTATATGCTGATCCAGCGCGGTCGCGGCTTACGCACCTGAATCTTATTTAGCGGGAAAATAAACAGGGGCGCCGGAAGGGCGCCCCTGGTGTTTCCGGCAGCTCAGCGCAATATGGCTGAACGCTACGCAACCTGAACCGGCAGCGCCCGGGCAAGACGTTTCATCTCATTATCGCCCTCAAAATAGGCCACCTTTGGCTGCCAGCTGCGCGCCACTTCATCCTCTACCTGCACGTAAGAGCAGATAATCATGATGTCTCCTGCACAGGCGCAGCGCGCGGCAGCACCGTTTACGGAAATAATTTTTGATCCCCGCTCGGCGGCGATGGCGTAGGTGGAGAAACGCTGGCCGTTGGTCACGTTATAAATATCGATCGCTTCATATTGCAGAATGCCGGCGGCATCCAGGAAATCCTGATCGATCGCGCAGGAGCCTTCATAGTGCAGATCGGCCTGCGTGACTTTGACGCGGTGCAGTTTGCCCTGCAGAACAGTACGAATCATCGCGGTATACCCTTAAGGTGCTGTTTAAACGACGGCTTACGCCATCAGATCCACTTGCTGATTATCAATCAGACGCGCGTTGCCCAGCCAGGCGGCCATCAGGATCACCGCGCGCTGGCTCTCCACTGTCAGCGGCTGCAGCGTAACGGCATCGCAGATCGCCAGCCCGTCAGGACGAAACCCCTTTTCCTGCAGCGCGGCGTTCGCCTGTTCAATAATCTCATCAATGTGGCGTTCGCCGTTGCTGAGGCGCTCCGCCATACTCTGCATGACCTGGCTCAGGCCCGGTG
Organism: Pantoea sp. SYBGC1; assembly: GCF_057197005.1. Classification (NCBI taxonomy): domain Bacteria; kingdom Pseudomonadati; phylum Pseudomonadota; class Gammaproteobacteria; order Enterobacterales; family Erwiniaceae; genus Pantoea; species Pantoea sp. SYBGC1. Next base: position 63,579 of record NZ_JBXUNM010000004.1, on the reverse strand, counting down.
CCAGCCTGCGTTCATCGGCAGTAAGATAGCCATTGCGCGAACTCAGCGCCAGCCCATCTTTCGCCCGCACGGTGGGCACGCCAACGATGTCGATATCAAAGCCCATATCCGCAACCAGTTTGCGTATGATCGCCAGCTGCTGAAAATCCTTTTCGCCAAAACAGGCGACGTCAGGCTGTACCAGGTTGAACAGTTTGCTGACGATCGTCGCGACCCCGCGGAAGTGGCCGGGCCGGCTGGCACCCTCCAGCAGCGCAGAGAGCACCGGCACCTCAACAAACGTCTGGTTCTCTGTACCCTGCGGATAGATCGCCTGCGGTGCCGGTGCAAACACCACATCCACACCGTGACGGTTAAGCTTTTCACAATCGTCCTGCAGCGTGCGCGGATAGCGTGCAAGGTCATCCGCGCGGTCAAACTGCATCGGATTAACAAACACCGAAACCACGACCACATCAGCCCGCTGGCGCGCTTCATCAACCAGCGTCAGGTGGCCATCATGCAGATTGCCCATCGTGGGCACCAGGGCGATACGTTTGCCTGCCTGGCGCCAGCGACGGATCTCGCGGCGCAGCATCGGCAGCGTTTCAATGATCAACACGATAAATCTCCGGATTCAGAAGAAGCTGTGTTCGGCGGCAGGGTAGGTGCCTGCCTCAACGTCGGCAATATACTGGCGAATTGCCGCGCGAATGTCGCCGGTTTCGGCGAGGAAATTTTTGGCAAATTTTGGAATGTGGCCACCGGTGATGCCAAAGGCGTCATGCATCACCAGAATCTGGCCATCGGTGACGTTACCTGCGCCGATGCCGATCACCGGAATGGTCAGCGCCTGGGTGATGCGCGCCGCCAGCGCGACCGGCACGCACTCCAGCACCATCAGCTGTGCGCCAGCGGCTTCCAGCGCCAGGGCGTCGGCCAGCAGGCGTTCCGCGTCCGCCTCATCCCGGCCCTGCACTTTGTAACCGCCAAAGATATTGACCGACTGCGGCGTCAGGCCAAGATGACCGCAGACCGGCACGGCGCGCTCGGTCAGCATGCGTACGCTCTCCGCCAGCCACGCACCCCCTTCCAGTTTCACCATGTTGGCACCGGCGCGCATCAGCTGCGCGGCAGTGGCAAAAGTCTGCTCCGGGGTGGCATAGCTCATAAACGGCAGGTCAGCCATGATCAGCGCCTGCGGCGCGCCACGGCGCACGGCGGCAGTATGATAGGCGATATCAGCCACCGTGACTGGCAGCGTGGAGTCATGCCCCTGCACCGTCATCCCCAGTGAATCGCCAATCAGCATCACCTGAATGCCTTCATCGGCAAACAGGCGGGCAAAGCTGAAATCATACGCGGTAAGGGTGGCAAAGCGGCGCCCGCTGGCTTTCAGCTGGCGCAGATGAGAGATAGTGGTTGGTTTCATCGCAATCTCCGGCGTTTCTGATGCGCGCAGTGTACTGGATTGATTGCAGGGCGGATATGACCGGCAGAAAATTATCGCGGTTCAGACAGACCAGAGGGTGATTTCACTGCAGTCCAGCGTGGCGAGCACGCCACTCAGCGGACGGCCATCGGGCAGGCGCAGGCCCGGCGCAACCTTCAGCAGCGGCAGCAGCATAAATGCCCGGTTGTGCATATCATAGTGCGGTACGGTTAAACGCGGCGTATGGATCACCTGATTACCAAACAGCATGATATCGATATCGAGCGTACGTGGCCCCCAGCGCTCGGCTTTACGCACGCGGCCATGTTCCAGCTCAATATGCTGGGTGTGATCCAGCAGCGTCTCGGGCAGCAGCGCTGTATCGAGTGCCACTACCGCGTTCAGGTAGTCAGGCTGATCGGCCGGACCATAGGGCGGCGTGCGATAGAATGATGAAGTCGCCACGCGGGAGGTCTCCGGCAGCGTATCGAGCGCCGCGAGCGCTGCATCAATCTGATGCAGCGGATCGGCAAGGTTACTGCCCAGGGCGAGATAGACGCGATTCATGATGCGCTGCTGCTGTTACCCTGTTCGCGACGCGGACCGGTGGAGCGGCGGCGCGGACGGCGCGGTTTACGGCGCGGCTGCGGATCGTCACCCAGCGTGTTCAGCATGGTTTTCTGCTGAACCGGAACGGCGGCCTGGAATTCACCCCACCACTGGCTGAGACGCTGCAGCTCCGGGTTCTTTTCCACTTCAGCACGCAGCGCCAGCAGATCGTAAGCGGCACGGAATTTCGGATGCTCCATCAGCTTCCATGCGCGTTTGCCGTGGCGACGCGACATACGCAGCTGCAGCTGCCAGATATCGCGGACCAGGGTGGTAATACGTTTCGGGATCGCCAGCGCGCGGCACGCCTCGTCCAGCGTATCGTTCATGGAGAGTGCAAAAGCGTCATAGTAGGTCAGGCCGCTCTCCTGCGCGATACGCTCAGCGGATTCCAGCTGCGGATACCAGAACATCGCGGCAAACAGAAACGCCGGATTGACACGCAAATCGTTGTGCAGGCGGGTATCGGTGTTTTTCAGCACCTGCGCCAGCATGCGTTCCATCATGCTGTCGCCGTGCTCGGTAAAATGGCGCGCCAGCGTCGGGAACAGCGGCTGGAAGAGCTGATATTCACACAGCATCTGCCAGGTACGGTAGCCATAGCCAGCCTGCAGCAGCTTCAGCGCCTCTTCAAACAGGCGGGCGGGCGGAACGTCATTCAGCAGCGTCGCCAGGCGCGGGATCGGCTCGGCGGTTTCCGGCGCAATCTGCATATTGAGTTTGGCGGCAAAGCGCACCACGCGCAGCATGCGTACCGGATCTTCACGGTAGCGCGTCTCCGGATCGCCAATCAGGCGTACCACGCCCTCCTGCAGATCCTGCAGGCCACCCACATAGTCACGGACCGTGAAATCCGCCACGCTGTAGTAGAGGCTGTTGATGGTGAGATCGCGGCGCTGTGCATCATCTTCGATGCTGCCAAAAATATTATCGCGCAGCAGCATGCCGTTCTGGCCGCGCTGCGAGCTGTTGCGATCGTCTTCGCTCTCTTCCTGATGGTGGCCGCGGAACGTCGCCACCTCAATCACTTCCGGCCCAAACATCACGTGTGCCAGACGGAAACGGCGGCCAACCAGACGGCAGTTGCGGAACAGTTTGCGCATCTGCTCAGGCGTGGCATTGGTCGTCACGTCGAAATCTTTCGGCTTTTTGCCCAGCAGCAGGTCGCGCACGCCACCGCCGACCAGGTAAGCTTCAAAGCCTGCTTTATTCAGGCGATAGAGCACCTTAAGGGCGTTTTCGCTGATATCTTTGCGTGAGATGTTATGGTTTTCCCGGGGGAATGATGGTCATCTGGTTTTCAGCTTCCACCTCTTCAGGCACCTCCTCGTCACGCTTGAGGACTCTCCGGCAAAAATTAGCGACTCGGGTAAAAATGGGACACCTCGACAGTGACAAAAAATGGGTGGTAATAAAATCAGCGGCTAATCATAGCCTGTTGCGAACCATTTAGGAATGGCGTTGTCGTTTCATCCGGCTTTAGCGCGTCATGTAACGGGATCTGCGCCGGCGCCCAGCGCGAAACGGCCTGGCTCAGCAGCGACGCCAGCGGGCTATCCTGCCAGCCTTCTTCTGCCGGCTGTCCGAGAAAGCGCAGCGCCTGCACCAGCAGCGGACGCGGATCGCCAGCGGGCAGGGCAGGGGCGTGATTCTGCTTGGAGAGTTTATTGCCGTCAGCGGCGATCGCCAGCGGCAGATGCAGGTATGCCGGCGGCGTCCAGCCAAACTGCTGCCAGAGCGCGATCTGGCGCACCGTCGGGGCGATTAAATCCGCGCCGCGTACAATTTCGGTAACGCCCTGGTCATGATCGTCGACCACCACCGCCAGGTTATAGGCGAACAGCCCGTCCCGGCGATGGATAATAAAATCCTCTTCCGCCAGCTGCGGATCTGCCCGCAGCTCCCCGCGCAGCCGATCGGTAAAATGCCGGACCGGCGCATGCTGGCGCAGGCGCAGCGCCGCATTATCCGGCGGGAGCTGGCGATCGCGACAGTAACCATCGTAATACCCGCCCAGCTGCTGAATACGCCGGCGGCTGCAGGTGCAGAAATAGCTCTGGCGGTGTGTTCTTAGCCAGGCCAGCGCTGCCCGATATGCCTCATGCCGCTGTGACTGCCACATCACTTCACCATCCCACTCCAGCCCGTAATGCTCCAGCTGCTGCAGAATGCGCATGGCAGCCCCCGGCACTTCACGCGGCGGATCGATATCTTCAATACGCACCAGCCAGCGGCCCTGCTGCGCGCGCGCGCTGAGGTAGCTGCCAAGTGCAGCAATCAGGGAACCAAAATGAAGATCGCCGGAGGGCGAAGGGGCGAAACGACCAGTACAGGAGGACATAGCAGAGGGTGTCACTGGAAGATACACCGCACGGCGGGGAAAGATTGATTTTCCCTGCTGTGCGGTGAGAACAGGCGGATGGACATCAGCCAGCCATCTGCTTCTCGCGGATCTCAGCCAGCGTTTTGCAGTCAATGCAAAGATCGGCAGTCGGACGCGCTTCCAGACGGCGAATACCGATTTCAACACCGCAGGATTCGCAGTAGCCGAAGTCGTCATCTTCCACTTTTTTCAGCGTCTTCTCGATCTTTTTAATCAGCTTACGCTCGCGATCGCGGTTACGCAGTTCCAGGCTGAACTCCTCTTCCTGCGCTGCGCGGTCAACCGGATCGGGGAAGTTAGCAGCTTCGTCCTGCATGTGTGACACAGTACGGTCTACTTCATCCCTGAGTTGGTTGCGCCAGGCTTCCAGAATCTTGCGGAAGTGGCCTAGCTGGGCGTCGTTCATATACTCTTCGCCCGGTTTCTCCTGATACGGCTCCACACCTGCGATGGCGAGGATACTCAGGGACGATGTTTTACGGTTTTGCCCTTCTTGCATGTTGTTTCTCCTGGATAACACGCACTACCCGTTGCGATTCAGACTGCCCGGCGGGATTGCCGCACGGCTGGCCTGTCTGCTCTGGGTTTATCGATTCCCATCAGGGAAAAAAACAGGCCGCTATAAATAGCAGAAGCAATCAAGGTTGGCAATTATTCCTGAACACACCTTGACAAGCCTGTGAGTAAAAGCGTATTTAGCGCGCCTCCGGCTCCATCCTGACACAGTTTATCGCCACTATTATGACAGCTCAGCGCAGGCTGCCACCGGCAGCGGTCGGGAGAGCTGCATCTGCTCAGGAGAAAGCGTGGCCTGATACGCAAACACTTTTACGCCACGGCGCTGTGCCTGTACCAGTAGTTCTGCGTAGTGCGCGTCGATATGGCGCGCCGGGGAAACGTCCTCAATCCCCGTGTGCAGAACAGCAAACAACAAAACGGCCCGATGACCTTCTGCCGCGATTGCACTGAGTTCGCGCAGATGCTTCTGTCCGCGGACCGTCACCGCATCCGGAAAGTAGCCTTTACCATTCTGTAAAAGGGTGACGGATTTGACTTCAATATAGCAGTTTGATCTGCCCTCTGCCTGCAGAAGGAAATCAATTCGGCTTTTTTCCGTGCCATATTTCACTTCGCTGCGGCAGTGGGTGTAACCGGATAATTCCGGAATACGCTGCTGCTGCAGCGCCTCCTGCACCAGTTGGTTAGCGCGCAGCGTATTGACGCAGATCCAGTGGCCCGCCTGCGTCTCTGTCAGCTCCCAGCTGTGCGGATATTTGCGCGTTGTGCTGGCTGACGTGGAGTACCACACCGTGTCGCCGGGCGTGGCGCAGCCGGTCATGGCGCCGGTGTTGGCGCAGTGGATGGTCAGCAGATCGCCCTCAGGCGTCACGATGTCAGCCAGAAAGCGCTTGTAGCGCGCCACCAGACGAGCCGGCTTGAGCGGCGGGGTAAACTGCATGGTGGATCCTCAGGCTGAAGTGAGCGGCCAGCGCGCCACGGTTTTGTAGCGCGTGCGGCCGCGGGAAAAGAGCGATGAACAGAGCGCAAACCGGGTCGCCTCCATCTGCCAGTGAAACCCGCGCGGCGGCAGCGCAATGCGCTGTGTGACGTGACGCAGCAGGGTGACGTGCGGATGAAAAGGCTGTGCGCTCTGCGCGCAGCCGTGTCGTGCCGCCTGAGCGCGCAGCAGCGACGCCAGCTGCAGCAGTCCGCGCGGTGCGCGGCGGCAGCCGAGCCATACCACGCCGGGGCGCGGCCAGTGTCCGGCATCATCCAGATCAAGCGTAAAAGCGGGCTGGCTAATACGCGCGGCGAGCTGTTGCAGGCTCTCCTGCGTCTCGCGGCTCACCTCACCCAGAAACGCCAGCGTCAGATGCAGGTTAGCCGCTGCAACCGGCGTACCGGCCTCAGCGGCAAAATTATCCGCCCGCCACTGCACCAGCTGCTGCTGAAGCGGAGCAGGCAGTTCAAGAGCAAAAAACAGGCGTTGTGTGGTCATAAGCGTGCTCCGGTGATCTGCGCCGGGTGGTGTACAATGCGCGCCATATTAGCACAGGCAGAGCAGGAGAAGAGCGTGAGTGAATTACCGGTCAGCGAGGTATTGCCTGCGCTGCTGACGGCGCTGGAGCATTCGCCCCAGGTGCTGCTGGCGGCCCCTACCGGCGCAGGAAAATCGACCTGGCTGCCGCTGCAGCTACTGCAGCAGGCGTCGCTGCCGGGGCGTATTATTATGCTGGAACCGCGTCGTCTGGCGGCGCGCAATGTGGCTCAGCGGCTGGCGGAGCAGCTTGGCGAGCCGTCGGGCGAAACCGTGGGTTACCGGCTGCGCGGTGAGAGCTGCGTCGGTGCGCATACCCGGCTCGAAGTGGTCACCGAAGGGATCCTGACGCGCATGTTGCAGCGCGATCCCATGCTGGAGGGCGTAGCGCTGGTGATCCTCGATGAGTTTCATGAGCGCAGCCTGCAGGCCGATCTGGCACTGGCGCTGCTGATGGATGTGCAGCAGGGGCTGCGCGATGACCTGAAGCTGCTGCTGATGTCCGCCACGCTGGATAATCAGCGTCTGCAGGCGCTGCTGCCCGCTGCGCCGGCCATTGTATCGGCCGGACGCAGTTATCCGGTCGCGCGCCGCTATGCCAGCCTCAATCCGCAGACGCGTTTTGAGGAGGCGGTGGCGCGCGAGGTTGCCCAGCTGCTGCGCGAGGAGCACGGCTCGCTGCTGCTGTTTCTGCCGGGCGTGGCGGAGATTGAGCGTGTCAGGCGGGAGCTGAGCGCACGGGTGGGGGACGATATCGATCTGGCTCCGCTCTACGGCGCGCTGCCGCTGGAGGCGCAGCGGCGCGCCATTCTGCCTGCTGCCGCCGGCCGCCGTAAGGTGGTGCTTGCCACGAACATCGCGGAGACCAGCCTGACCATTGAGGGGATCCGACTGGTGGTCGATAGCGCGCTGGAGCGGGTCGCGCAGTTTGATGCCCGCAGCGGCGTCACCCGGCTGCAAACGCAGCGTATCAGTCAGGCATCCATGACGCAGCGTGCCGGTCGTGCCGGCCGGCTGGAGCCGGGTATCTGCCTGCATCTGCTGGCAGAGGAGCAGGCGCTGCGCGCGCCGGCGCAGAGTGACGCAGAGATCTTAAGCAGCGATCTCGCCGGTCTGCGGCTGGAGCTGCTGCAGTGGGGCTGTAGCACGGTAGCGCAGCTGCAGTGGCTTGACCTGCCGCCGGCCCGCAACCTGCAGGCGGCTGACGCGCTGCTGCATCAGCTGGGCGCGCTGGACAGCGTCGGTCGGCTTAACGCCACCGGCCGGAAAATGGCGCGGCTCGGCAGCGATCCGCGTCTTGCGGCCATACTCTGCGCGGCGGGTGATGAGAGCGATGCCATTGCCAGCGCGGCGCTGCTGGTGGCCATTCTCGAAGATCCGCCGCGCGGCGGCAGCGTCGATTTGCGTGACGCGCTGAATCATCCCCAGCCGCAGTGGCAGCGGCGGGCGCGGCAGTGGCAGCAGCGGCTGCACGCCAGCGGCGGACGGGTGGATGCCGATCGCATTCCGCTGCTGCTGGCGGCGGGTTTTGCCGACCGCATTGCGCAGCGGCGCGGCGAGAGCGCACGCTACCAGCTGGCAAACGGTCTCGGCGCCATGCTGGATGAGGATCACGGCCTTAGTCGCTATCCCGCCCTGATTGCGCCTGCGCTGCTGCAGGGGGCGGGCGCGGCGGATGCACGCATGCTGCTGGCGCTGCCGGTGGACCTGACGGCGCTGCGGGCAGCGCTGCCGCAGCTCATTACCCGCCGGGTTGACGTGGAGTGGGACGAGGAGAGAGGCACGCTGCGCGCCTGGAAACGCGAACTGCTGGGCGAGCTGGTGCTCAGCGCGCAGCCGCAGGCGCGGCCAGACGCTGAGATCCTGCATCCCGCCATGCTGCGCTGGATACGCGAAAAGGGATTGTCGGTGCTGGGCTGGACGCCGGAAGCGGAGCAGCTGCGCCTGCGCCTGCAGTGCGCGACGCAGTGGTTGCCGGAAGAGGGGTGGCCGCCGCTGGACGATACGGCATTGCTTGATACACTGGAAAGCTGGTTACTGCCTGAGATGGCGGGCGTGCGCGATCTGAAAGGGCTGCAGGGCGTTAACCTCAGCCGGGCGTTATTACATTTGCTGACATGGTCGCAACGTCAGCGGCTGGATAGTGCGCTGCCAACTCACTACACTGTGCCGACCGGGAGCCGCCTGCCCATCCGCTATCACGCAGAGAATCCGCCCGCGCTGGCCGTTCGCCTGCAGGAGATGTTTGGCGAGGCGCAGAATCCGGCTATCGCTGAGGGCCGCGTGCCGCTGGTGCTGGAGCTGCTGTCACCGGCGCATCGTCCGCTGCAGATCACCCGCGATCTGGCGGCGTTCTGGCGCGGCGCGTATCCCGAGGTGCAGAAAGAGATGAAAGGGCGCTACCCCAAACATCCATGGCCGGACGATCCGGCCAGCGCCCTGCCAACAAGGCGCACCAAAAAGTTTTCCCCGTAACCCTGTGGATCGAATTCAGAGGGTTCTGCCATGCGCCGCGGGAGAAAGCAGTTAGAGTAACGGCCGCAGCTACCGCTATGCCTGGAGAGAAGAGAGTATGTCTGGGAACGATCGCGAACCTATTGGGCGCAAAGGAAAAGCGCCAAAGCCGCCGCGCACGACCGCGCGGCGCGGGCACCGCAAAGAGCCTGATGGCCACATCGGGCAAACTGATATTGATGAAGATTATGAGGAGAGCGCTCCGGTGCCACCGAAAAGTAAAGGAAGGGGTAAAGGCCCGCAGCGCGGCAAGCGCCGCTGGTTAGGCTGGCTCATTAAGCTCTTCCTCGTTGTTGTTGTTGTGATGGCGGCCTGGGGCGTCTATCTCGACTCTGAGATCCGCAGCCGTATTGATGGCAAAGTCTGGCAGCTGCCTGCCGCCGTCTACGGGCGCATGGTCAGCCTTGAGCCTGGCATGGCCTATGATAAGAAAGAGATGATTGCGCTGCTGGAAGGCACGCAGTATCGCGAAGTGTCGCGCATTACGCGTCCGGGCGAGTTCAGCGTCAAAGGCAATACTATCGATCTGCTGCGCCGGCCGTTTGATTTTCCTGACAGCAAAGAGGGGCAGATCAACGCGCGTCTGACCTTCAGCAACGATGAGCTCTCCGGTATTAAAAATCTCGATACCGGGCGCGACTTCGGTTTCTTTCGTCTCGATCCGCGCCTGATCACCATGCTGCAGTCGCCTAACGGCGAACAGCGTCTGTTTGTGCCGCGTGCCGGCTTCCCGGATCTGCTGGTCGATACGCTGATCGCGACCGAAGATCGTCACTTCTATGAGCATGACGGGATCAGCCCTTACTCAATCGGCCGTGCATTTCTGGCCAACATCACCGCCGGAAAAGCGGTACAGGGCGGCAGTACGCTGACGCAGCAGCTGGTTAAAAACCTGTTCCTGACCAATGAGCGTTCACTGTGGCGTAAAGCACGTGAGGCCTATATGGCGGTGATCATGGATGCGCGTTACAGCAAAGATCGCATCCTTGAGCTCTACCTCAATGAGGTCTATCTCGGTCAGGCCGGTAACGATCAGATCCGCGGCTTCCCGCTGGCCAGCCTCTACTATTTCGGGCGCCCGGTTGATGAGCTCAGCCTCGATCAGCAGGCGATGCTGGTCGGAATGGTAAAAGGTGCCTCGCTCTATAACCCGTGGCGGAATCCAAAGCTGGCGCTGGAACGACGTAATCTGGTACTGCGTCTGCTGCAGCAGCAGCAGGTGATCGACCAGGAGCTGTATGACATGCTCTCGGCGCGTCCGCTGGGCGTACAGCCAAAAGGCGGCGTGATCACCCCGCAGCCCGCCTTTATGCAGATGGTGCGTAATGAGCTGCAGGCGAAGCTGGGCGACAAGGTGAAAGATCTCTCGGGCGTGAAAATTTTCACCACGCTCGATCCGGTTTCACAGGACGCGGCGGAAAAGGCGGTAGAAGAGGGGATCCCCACGCTGAAGAAACAGCGCGGGCTGAAAGATCTGGAAACCGCCATGGTGGTGGTAGACCGCTTCAGCGGTGAAGTGCGTGCCATGGTGGGCGGTTCCGATCCGCAGTTTGCCGGCTATAACCGCGCGCTGCAGGCGCGCCGCTCTATCGGCTCGCTGGCGAAACCGGCTACCTATCTGACCGCACTGAGTCAGCCCAACAGCTACCGGCTGAACAGCTGGATCGCGGATGAACCGATTGCGCTGAAGCAGCCCAACGGCAGCGTCTGGAAGCCAATGAACGACGATCGTCGTTTCAGCGGCAAGGTGATGCTGGTGGATGCGCTGACTAACTCCATGAACGTGCCAACGGTTAATCTGGGCATGACGCTGGGGCTGGATGCGGTAGTGGATACCTGGAATAAACTGGGCGTGTCGAAAGATCAGCTGCATCCGGTGCCGGCGATGCTGCTGGGCGCGCTGAACCTGACGCCGGTGGAAGTGGCGCAGGCGTTCCAGTCGATCGCCAGCGGCGGCAACCGGGCTGAGCTGTCGGCGGTGCGTTCGGTTATCGCTGAAGATGGCTCGGTGCTGTTCCAGAGCTTCCCGCAGGCGCAGCGCGTGGAGCCTGCTCAGGCGGCCTATCTGACGCTCTATACCATGCAGCAGGTGGCGGAACGCGGTACCGCCCATGCCCTGGGCGCACGCTATCCGAAAGCGCACCTGGCGGGTAAAACCGGGACCACCAACGATCTGATCGACAGCTGGTTTGCCGGTGTTGACGGTAAAGAAGTGGCGATTACCTGGGTCGGACGTGATAACAACCAGACGTCGAAACTCTATGGTTCCAGCGGTGCAATGCAGATTTACCGTCGCTATCTCGATAATCAGGCGCCGATGCCGCTGGTCCTGACGCCGCCGGAGGATATCACGCAGATGAACGTTGATTCTGCGGGTAACTTCGTCTGCGGATCCGGCAGCAGTACCTGGCGTTCACTGCCGGTCTGGACGCTGGATCCGGCCGCACTCTGCCAGCAGCAGATGGAGCAGCAGCAGGTGTTCCAGCAGCAGCAACAGCAGCAGCAGTCTGAGCAGCAGCAACAGCCCCAGCAGCAGCAGAATGAGCAAAAGGATTCTGACGGCGTGGCGGGCTGGATCAAAGATATGTTCGGCAGTAAATAGCAACTCCTCCTCAGGGGCGCCACGGCGCCCCTTTTTTGCCTCCGGTTTTTTATCCGCGATCAATCGATGCTGCAATCGGGCAGTAATTACGGCGATGGCGCAGATTACATCTTGCAGATCGCGCGCAGCTTCGCCTAGAATCTTTGCGTCTGATAATCATTATCGTTTTCATTCGCCCGCATTGTTCATCTGTTGAGAGACTCCTTCATGAGTGCGCGAACTACTTTTTTCCGGCCGGAGCTGACGCCTCGTCGCCCGCTGGCTTTATTCATTGCGTTAACACTGGGTACGCTGAGCGCGCAGGCGCTGGCAGAAGAGATTGTTGTTGTCACCGCTGCCGATACCGGCACGGTGGCGCAGGAGAGTGCATGGGGCCCGGCTCCGACCATTGCGGCGAAGCAGAGCGCCACCGGCACCAAAACCGATACGCCGATTGAGAAAAACCCGCAGTCGGTTTCGGTGGTGACGCAGGAAGAGATGGCGATGCATGCCGTTACCAGCGTTAAAGGGGCATTCAACTATACCCCTGGCGTACTGACCGGTAACCGCGGCAGTTCTGACGTAATTGACGCACTCTCGATTCGCGGCTTCAGCGAAACCAACACCAATCAGTATCTGGATGGCCTGAAACTGCAGGGCGACAACTACTCAGAGTTCGCCCCCGATCCCTGGTTCCTGGAGCGTGCGGAGCTGCTGCGCGGCCCGGTATCGGTGCTTTATGGAAAAAGTAATCCGGGCGGCGTAGTGGCGCTGGTCAGCAAGCGCCCCACACAGGAGACGCTGCGTGAAGTGCAGTTCCGGATGGGCAATGACAATCTGTTCTCAACCGGCTTCGATTTTGGCGGCGCGCTCGATGACGCAGGCGTCTACAGCTATCGTCTGACCGGCCTCGCGCGCAGCGCTGATGCGCAGCAGGCGATGAACAAAGAGAAGCGCTACACCATTGCGCCTTCGTTCAGCTGGCGTCCGGACGAAAATACGCGTGTTGACCTGCTGACTTACTTCCAGAATGAGCCGGAAACCGGCTATTACGGCTGGCTGCCGCGCGAAGGCACGGTGGTGGGCATCACCCGCCCGGACGGCAGCAGTTACAAACTGCCGACCCATTTTGATGAAGGCGAAGAGAGCAACAAGATTTCGCGCAACACCAAAATGGTCGGGTACAGCGTTGAGCATAGCTTCAGCGATACCTGGACGGTGCGGCAGAACCTGCGCTATGCCGAACTGCGTACGGATTACCGCAGCATTTATGGCTTCGGTTATAACCCTGATAATCAACGTATTACCCGTAATGCGGCATTCTCGAAAGAGAAACTCAACCAGTTCGCGGTTGATACGCAGGCCCAGGCTAACTTTGCTACCGGTGATTTAGCTCATACCTTGCTGCTGGGCGTTGATTTCCAGCGCACCCGTAACGACATTGATGGTCAGTTTGGTGTCGCCAGTGGTCTTAGCCCATTCAATCCGCAATATGGTGATGACAGCTATACCCCTTATACCAATCCTTATCAGCATTTAAATCAGCAGCGCCAGACTGGCCTGTATGCGCAGGATCAAATGGAATGGAACCGCTGGGTGTTAACACTCGGTGGCCGCTACGATTACGCGATGAACTCCGTTACCGATCGGGTGGAAAATTCCGTAGACCGTCAGAATGATCAGGCATTTACCTGGCGCGGCGGGGTTAACTACGTATTCGATAATGGTATTGCACCTTACTTCAGCTATAGCGAAGCGTTCATCCCGAATGCTGGTGCGACAGGGAACGGTCAGGCGTTCGATCCTTCACGCGCTAAGCAGTATGAGGCAGGCGTAAAATATGTGCCGAAAGATCGTCCGATTGTTATGACGGCCGCTGTGTATCAGCTCACCAAAACCAAAAACCTGACGGCCGATCCTGATAATCCGCAGTTTAGCGTGCAGAGCGGCGAAATCCGTTCACGCGGCGTGGAGCTGGAAGCGAAAGCCGCGGTGAACGCCAGCATCAACCTGACGGCGGCTTACTCTTATACCGATGCGGAATACACCGAAGATAACTTGCTGAAAGGCCGCACGCCGGTGCAGGTGCCGAAGCACATGGCATCGCTGTGGGGCGACTACACCTTCCATGACACGGCGCTATCGGGCGTAACTATCGGTGCCGGTGTGCGTTACGTCGGTGAAAGCAAAGGATTGTATGCCAGCGGTAGCAACGTGAACCAGAACTTCAGTGTTGCCAGCTACACCACGGTAGACGCTGCGCTGAAGTACGATCTGGGTCGCTTCGGCCTGCCGGGTTCGACTGTGGGCGTCAACGTCAACAATCTGTTCAATCGTGACTACGTCGCCAGCTGCTACCGCGACTACGCCTGCTACTGGGGCGCTGAGCGCCGTATCGTAGGTACCGCTACCTTCCGTTTCTGAGACTGATATCCGGGCGCGCTGCGCCCGTTAGCCAGGGAGTACCATGCTGCATTCGCACTACGCCGAAACCACTTTTGCGCTGGAGAGTGCCAGCTTTCACGTGCCGGGGCGCACGCTGCTGCATCCGCTGTCGCTCACGTTTACACCGGGAAAAGTGACCGCTCTGATTGGCCATAACGGCTCGGGAAAATCGACCCTGCTGAAAATGCTGGGGCGCCATCATGCTGCGACGGCAGGAGAAGTGCTGCTGAACGGCGAACCGGTGGCGCACTGGAACAGCAAAGCGTTTGCGCGTCAGGTGGCCTATCTGCCTCAGCAGCTGCCTGCGGCAGAAGGCATGACGGTGCGCGAACTGACGGCGATGGGGCGCTATCCGTGGCACGGTGCGCTGGGACGTTACGGTGCGGAAGATCGCAACCGGGTTGAGGAGGCGATTGCGCTGGTGGGTCTGAAACCCTTTGCCGGCCGCCTGGTGGATAGCCTCTCCGGCGGCGAGCGTCAGCGCGCCTGGCTGGCGATGCTCGTGGCGCAAAACAGCCGCTGCCTGCTGCTGGATGAGCCGACGTCGGCGCTGGATATTGCGCATCAGGTCGAGGTGCTGGCGCTGATCCAGCGGCTGAGCCGCGAGCGCGGACTCACCGTGATTGCCGTGCTGCACGATATCAATATGGCGGCGCGCTACTGCGACAGGCTGGTGGCGCTGCGTCAGGGCGAGGTTATCGCCGAAGGGGAACCGGCGGCGATCATGCAGGCTGACGTGCTGGGCACGATCTACGGTATTCCGATGGGCATACTGCCGCACCCGCAGGGCGGCGCACCCGTCAGTTTTGTTCGCTGAGGAGCAGGGATGATCTCACTGACCCGTCGTCGTCTGCTGACGGCGCTGGCGCTCTCGCCGCTTATGCAGTGTGCGCCGCTGCGTGCCGCCGTGCCGGACAATTCACGCATTCTGGCGCTGGAGTGGCTCTCTGCTGAACTGCTGATGGCGCTGGGCGTGGCACCGCTCGGCGTGGCGGATGTGCACAACTACAATATCTGGGTTGGCGAGCCGCCGCTGCCCGCCAGCACCGTCGATCTTGGTCTGCGTGGTGAACCTAATCTGGAGCTGATGACGCAGCTGGATCCCTCGCTGATCCTGTACTACAGCGGCTTTGGTCCGTCAGCAGAAACGCTGCAGCATATCGCCCCGACGCTGGGTTTTTCGCTTCACAGCGGCGACGGCAAACCGTTCAGCGCTGCGCAACACTCGCTGCGGCAGCTGGGCGCGCGCATCGGGCGCGAGGCGCAGGCGGAGCAGCATCTGCAGGAGACCGGACAGCAGCTGGCGGCGGCCCGGTTGCGCCTGCAGGGATGGGCCGGACGACCAATCCTGCTGATGTCGCTGCTCGACAGCCGGCACGCCATTGTTTTCGGGCAGAACAGCCTGTTTCTTGATGTGATGCAGCGACTCGGTCTTACCAGCGCCTGGCAGGGTGAAACCAGCTACTGGGGCAGCGCGGTCATCGGCCTGGAGCGGCTGGCTGAAGTGGGCAACGTTGAGGTGCTCTGCTTTGACCACGATAATCAGCGCGATATGCAGCAGGTGACCCGCACCGCGCTGTGGCAGGCATTGCCGTTTGTGCGTGCTGGCCGCTTCCGGCGCGTGCCGGCCGTATGGTATTACGGTGCCACGCTGGCAGCCCTGCGATTTGTACGCGTGCTGGAAAGCGCGCTGGAGCCCCGCTAATGCGTATCTCTCTTTTTCCCGCCGCGCTGCTGAGCGCAATATTTGCTATCGCTCTGCTGCTGACGTTTATCAATCTGCAGCACGCGCTGCCGCTGGCGCAGTGGCCGCAGGCGTTTTTCGCGCCCGATATCGATGCGATTCGCCAGATGGTCTTTCACTACAGTCTGCTGCCGCGTCTGGCACTGGCGCTGCTGCTCGGCGCCGGGCTGGGACTGGCGGGCCTGCTGTTTCAGCAGGTGCTGCGTAACCCGCTGGCAGAGCCTGCTACGCTCGGTATCTCCTCCGGCGCCCAGCTCGGCATTACCGTTGCCACGCTCTGGCAGCTGCCGGGTGGTGAGCTTACGCAGCAGTTTGCGGCGACAGGCGGTGCGCTGCTGGTCGGCGTGCTGGTGTTTGGCGTGGCGTGGGGCAGACGGCTTTCACCGGTAACGCTGATCCTCGCCGGACTGGTGCTGAGCCTGTATGCCGGCGCGGTCAATCAGGTCTTTGCCATCTTTAATCACGATCAGCTGCAGAATATGTTCCTCTGGAGCACCGGGGCGCTTAATCAGCTCGACGGGCACAACGTGGCGCTGCTCTGGCCCCGGCTGCTGCTGGCGTTTGTGCTGACGCTGGCGCTGCTGCGTCCGCTGACGCTGATGGGACTGGATGATGGCGTGGCTAAAAATCTTGGCCTGTCGCTTTCCGTCGCGCGCGTTGCCGCGCTGGCGCTGGCAATTCTGCTTAGCGCGCAGCTGGTGAACATTGCCGGCATTATCGGTTTTATCGGCCTGTTTGCGCCGCTGCTGGCAAAAATGCTGGGTGCGCGGCGGCTGCTCAGCCGCATTCTGCTGGCTCCGCTGATTGGCGCGCTGCTGCTGTGGCTGGCCGACCAGTCGGTGCAGTTGCTCACGGTGTACTGGCGTGAGATTTCGACCGGCACGGCGACGGCGCTGACCGGCGTGCTGCTGCTGCTGTGGCTGCTGCCGCGGCTGCGTGCCGGCTCTCAGCCACCGGAGATGAACGCCGGGGATCGGGTGCCGGCCGAACGTCAGCGTGTGCTGCGCTGGGTGCTGACCGGGCTGGCGGTGCTGCTGCTGCTGACCGTTGCCGGTATCAGCTTTGGCCGTAACGCCACGGGCTGGGCATGGGTCAGCGGTGACATGCTGCAGCAGCTGCTGCCGTGGCGCGCACCGCGCGTGCTGGCGGCGCTGGCGGTAGGGATGATGCTGGGCGTGGCGGGTACGCTGATCCAGCGTCTGACCGGCAACCCGATGGCCAGCCCGGAAGTGCTGGGTATCAGCTCCGGGGCGGCGTGCGGCGTGGTACTGATGCTCTTTTTTGTGCCGGGCGATGCGCTGGCGTGGCTGCTGCCGGCAGGGATAGCCGGAGCAGCGTTAACGCTCGGCGTCATTATGCTGGTTGCCAGCCGGGGGGGCTTTTCACCGCAGCGTATGCTGCTGGCGGGGATGGCGCTGAACAGCGCGTTTGCCACGCTGCTGATGCTGCTGCTGGCGAGCGGCGATCCGCGCATGGAGGGGCTGCTGAGCTGGATCTCCGGCTCCACCTATAGCATCACGCTGCCGCAGGCGCTGCAGAGTGCGGTTATCGCGCTGATACTGGTCGCGCTGGCGCCGCTGGCAAGCCGCTGGCTGACGCTGCTGCCGCTTGGCAGCGCCACCGCCCGCTCCGCGGGGATGTCACTGACGGCCTCACGACTGCTGCTGCTGCTGCTGGCCGCCGCGCTGACCGCCGCCGCGACGCTGACGGTCGGACCGCTGAGCTTTATCGGGCTGATGGCACCGCATATTGTGCGTATGCTCGGCTTCCGGCGCGCGCTGCCGCAGATGATGATGGCTGGCGTAACCGGCGCCGGACTGATGCTGGTGGCTGACTGGTGCGGCCGGATGCTGGCGTTTCCGGATCAGATCCCGGCTGGGCTGATGGCAACCTTCTTTGGCGCCCCCTATTTCATCTGGCTGCTGCGCCGCGCGTGACAGAAAAAAGGTGCGCCGTGGCGCACCTTTTTGTTATGGCTCTGTCAGAGCAGTCCGGCGTTACAGCTGGGCAAAGCAGCGACGCGCTGCGGCAACGGTACGCTCAATATCTTCCGGCGTGTGCGCCAGCGACATAAAGCCCGCCTCGTAGGCGGAGGGGGCCAGGTAGATCCCCTCGCTCAGCATCAGATGGAAGAAGCGCTTAAAACGCTCTGTGTCACAGCGGGTGACATCTGCGTAGCAGGTCACGCTTTCAGCATCGGTGAAGAACAGACCAAACATGCCGCCCACGTGGTTAACCACCAGCGGGACATTTTCTGCCTGCGCGGCAGCCAGCAGGCCCTCAGCCAGCTGCGTGGTCAGCGCGGTCAGCGTGGCGTGCGTGCCTGGCTGAGCAATCTGCGTCAGGCAGGCAAAACCGGCTGCCATCGCAATCGGGTTACCCGACAGCGTGCCCGCCTGGTAGACCGGACCTGTAGGTGCCAGCGCTTCCATCACGTCGCGACGGCCACCAAATGCGCCGACCGGCATGCCGCCGCCGATGATTTTACCCAGGCAGGTAAGGTCAGGCATCACGTTGTAGTAGGCCTGCGCGCCGCCCAGCGCCACGCGGAAACCGGTCATCACCTCATCGATAATCAGCAGGGCACCAAACTCGTCGCACAGCGCGCGCAGGCCCGGCAGGAAGTCAGGCTGCGGCGGGATACAGTTCATGTTGCCGGCAACCGGTTCCACGATGATACAGGCGATATCGTCCGGATACTCTTCAAACGCCGCGCGGACAGAGGCGAGATCGTTATAGGTGCAGGTCAGCGTATGGCGGGCAAAGTCAGCCGGCACGCCAGGGGAGTTCGGCTGACCCAGCGTCAGTGCACCAGACCCCGCTTTCACCAGCAGGCAGTCGGCATGACCATGATAGCAGCCCTCAAACTTGATAATTTTATCGCGATGGGTGAAACCGCGTGCCAGGCGGATGGCGCTCATGGTCGCTTCCGTACCGGAGTTCACCATGCGTACCATATCCATGCCCGGCATCAGCTCGCACACCAGCTCCGCCATTTTTACTTCCATCTCAGTTGGCGCACCAAAGCTCAGGCCGCGCGCGGCAGCCTCAATGACCGCGTTGCGGATGGTCGCGTTATTGTGGCCCAGTACCATCGGACCCCAGGAGCCGACATAGTCGATATAGGCTTTACCATCTGCGTCATACAAAAAGGCGCCATCGGCGCGTTCAATAAACAGCGGTACGCCGCCAACACCGGTAAACGCGCGCACCGGGGAGTTCACGCCGCCCGGGATCAGACGTTGCGCTTCGGTGTATAGATTTTCTGACTTACTCATGGTTTGGCTCCGGCTGTCTGGAAAAATTCATCCCGCCATTCTACGGGAAGATGCCGCGACGGTGAACCGCCGCGCGGCGCGCAGCAGGGGCCTCGCGCACGCAGGGTTTAAACTGTAGTTCATTTCAGGGGCACACAGTGTCAAGGGCGCTACTTGATTGCACCGGGCGGCTGGCAGATAATAGCGTGATTAAGGTTGTTTTCTGACCTGGACGTTTACGCGGAGTAAAACATGAGTGATGACGTAGCAGCGCTGCCTTTGCAGTTTACCGATGCAGCAGCCAATAAAGTAAAAAATCTGATTGCGGATGAAGAGAATCCGGCGCTGAAACTGCGCGTCTATATCACCGGCGGCGGTTGCAGCGGCTTCCAGTATGGTTTTACCTTTGATGACCAGATGAACGATGGCGATATGACTATCGAAAAGCAGGGCGTATCGCTGGTAGTGGATCCAATGAGCCTGCAGTATCTGGTGGGCGGATCGGTGGACTACACCGAAGGTCTGGAAGGTTCGCGCTTTATTGTTACCAACCCCAATGCTAAAACCACCTGCGGCTGTGGTTCCTCTTTCAGTATCTGATGCCACTCTGGCTGCCGTTCCGGCAGCCAGTTCTACCACTCAATAGTGACTAACTGTGTTGTGTCGTGCTGGCGCGCATCGCCCGCGAGCGTCTGCCGGGAAATACGCGGCTGAGCGCCGCTACCGCCCGCGCAGTCAGCTGCGGGCAGCCCCGGTGCACTGGCGGATGAGACAGTGCAGCGCGACACGATAGTCAGCGACACCGCAATCGAGCCGCTGGTGCCAGCCGCCATGGCGGACGCCGCGCCCGCCAGCATAATGGCCAGCAGTACAGCTCGGGTCATGATGAATTCCTGGTGTAGTCAAAAGCGCGTTGCGCTAAAAGGGCACGGAGCTTACGTGGCTGCCGTGCCTGCTCTCTTTATTGTCGACACATGCGGGCTGAACTTTATGCGCGGGCGCTTATTTTTTTAGCGGATGCAGCGCAGCGCAGAGCTGCTGCGCGGCCAGCATCAGGCGCGGACCGGGGCGGCTCAGCCAGTCGGGGTTAATGGCAATCACCGGTACGCTGAGCTGTGAGCGCCAGAATTGGGCGACGCTGGCGGCCTGTGCGGTATCGCCGCTAATGACAATCGCCTGCGGCTGCCGTATCAGCACCTGCTCCCGGCTGACCTGCGGCCAGCTAACCCGGCTGTCGGCAAAAATATTCTGCCCGCCGCACAGCGTGACGATCTCATTTTGCAGCGTATTACGTGAAGCGGTAAACAGCGGCTGCTGCCCGAACTGCAGAAACAGCGCCACCGGAGCAGCGTGCCGGTAGCGCTGGCGCAATACGGCCTCCTGCGCCCGCAGCGCCTGCGCGGCTGAAACAGCCTGTTCCGGCCGCGGGCTCCAGCGCGCCAGCGACTGCACGGTATCCATCATCTCATCCAGGCTTTGTGGATCGATCCAGACCACCCTGACGCCAGCGTGCTGCAGCTGTTCAATCTGACGCGCCGGGTTACCGCCACGCCACGCCAGGACCACGTCTGGTTTCAGTTGCAGCACCTGCTCAACGCCGATGCCCTGCCAGTTCGCGACCTGCGGCAGCGTCCGGGCAGCGGGTGGATAGTCGGACCAGGCGCTGACCGCCACCGGTGTGATACCGGCGGCAAAGGCCATCTCTGTAAGATGCGGGGCGAGGGTAATGACGCGCGGAGCCGCTGACACCAGGCCGCTGCAGAGCAGCAGCAGCCCGGCGAGCAGCCACTTAGCCATGCGTCAGGCGGGCAAGCAGGCGCTCTGTCATCAGAGAGGATTGTCTGGCCGCCACGCTGAGAAACTCATCAAAACTCAGGTGTGAGGTTTTGTCGGCGACGTCAGAGATGGCGCGTACCACGACAAACGGCACGTTAAACTGGTGACAGACATGACCAATGGCGGTGGCTTCCATCTCTACGGCAATCGCCTGCGGAAACTGTGAGCGGATGCGTGCCAGCGGCTCTGCACCGTTGATAAACGCGTCACCGCTGACTACCAGGCCGCGCACGGCGTTCAGCTGCAGCTCGCTGATTGTCTGCTCAGCGGCCGTCACCAGCTGGCTGTCGGCCACAAACGCTTCCGGGCAACCTGCCATCTGACCCGGCACATAGCCAAAAGCGGTGACGTCAGCGTCGTGATAGCGTACTTCGTCAGAGACCACGATATCCCCGACCAGCAGCGTCGGCGCAAGGCCACCCGCAGAGCCGGTGTTGATCACCAGATCGGGTTTGCAGAGCTGCAGCAGCAGGGTGGTGCCCAGCGCGGCGGCCGTTTTCCCGATTCCTGATTTCAGCAGGGCAACCTCAACGCCATTGAGGGTGCCGGTATAGATTTCACATCCGGCCAGCTTCAGCGTCTGACGGTTTTCAATTTTGTCACGCAGCAGGGTAACTTCCTGCTCCATCGCGCCAATAATGCCTGCTTTCATAAAGAATCTCGCTGTGTTTATAGATGTTTAAGAGGAAACTGAGGCATAGTCTATCATGGCTTCAGAGCGATGAATTCACCAAAAAGAGGGCCCGCTATGGTGGCGATTAATTTCAGGAAGAAGATCGGTTTCACGCGCCCTTATACCAGCCGTAAAGCGCCGGAAGGTGAATACGCGATCACCCGCCATTTTGAGAGCGATCGGGGGCGGATCATTAACTCCGCCGCTATCCGCCGGCTGCAGCAGAAAACCCAGGTATTCCCGCTGGAGCGCAACGCAGCCGTACGCTCGCGGCTGACCCATTCGCTGGAGGTTCAGCAGACCGGCCGCTATATCACCAAGGAGATCCTCCATACCCTGAAAACCCAGGGCGGCGGGCTGGAGCAGTATGGCCTGGACGGCTTTGAAGGCGCCGCGGAGACGCTGGTTGAGATGGCCTGTCTGCTGCATGACGTCGGCAACCCGCCGTTTGGCCATTTTGGTGAAGCGGCGATTAATGACTGGTTCGAAGATAATCTGCCGGCAGAGCTGGTGGATCCGCTGGTCGCCGGCGTGGCCAGCGACGAACAGCAGGCTGACTTTAACGAACTGAATGCAATGATTCGCCAGGATCTGTGCAATTTTGAGGGGAATGCGCAGGCGATTCGGCTGGTCCACACGCTGCTGCAGCTTAACCTCAGCTATGCCCAGGTCGCCTGCATTCTGAAATATACTGCCCCCGCCTGGTGGCAGGGTGAGAAGCCGGCTGAATTCAGCGTCCTGATGAAAAAACCCGGCTTTTATCTCTCTGAACGGGAATATATTGCGGAGCTGCGCGTCGCCACCGATCTGGCGGAACATCATCGCTATCCGCTGACCTGGATAATGGAGGCGGCGGATGATATTTCATACTGTATTGCCGACCTGGATGACGCCGTTGAAAAAGCGATATTTACCGTGGATACGCTCTATCACGCGCTGGTTAAAGCCTGGGGGCCGCTGATTCCCGGTGATGCATTTAGCCGCACCATTGGTGAGGCCTGGAAAGAGGCGAATCAGAAAAAGCGGCGCAGCATCAGCGATCAGTTTTTTATGTCACTGCGCGTAAACGTGCAGAATCTGCTGGTAGGCCACGCGGTACGACGCTTTGTTGATAACCTGCCGGCCATTTTTTCCGGCAATTTTAATCACGCCCTGCTGGAAGATGATGGTGATGAAGGGCGTCTGCTGAAGCTGTTTAAAACCGTGGCGCGTCAGCAGGTATTTAATCACCCTGAAGTAGAGCAGCTGGAGCTGCAGGGTTACCGGGTAATTAAAGGTCTGCTGGAGATCTATCAGTCGCTGATGCAGCTCAATTATGAGCAATTTACCACCTTAATGAATGATGATTATCTGGCAGGCCATCCTATTGAGACGCGTCTGTTTCATAAGCTCTCCGGTAAACACCGTAAGGCATATCAGCAGCAGATGCGCGCGCGCGTCGTTGAGCATAAATATCAGCGGCTATTGTGGGAGCGCTATTATCGCTTCCGCCTTATTCAGGATTACATCAGCGGCATGACGGATAATTATGCGTGGGACGAATATCGCCGGATGATGGCGGTAGAATAGGGCCAGTTTTGTAAAGACGACGCATAAATATTTACCTTTAGTCAAAACTTTATCGCCTTTTTTGCGTATAAAATTTATCTCCGTTATGACGGCCACAGCAATGGTCAGGCTGCAACTTTCAGAGAGAAAAAACGAATGAAAAAAAACAGATTGATGCTGAGTGCGCTGGCACTGAGTCTGAGTATGGCGTGCGCGCCTGCTGCAGTATTTGCCGCTGAAACGGCGTCCTCCTCCAGCCAGCAGCTGCCCAGTCTGGCACCCATGCTGGAAAAAGTAATGCCTTCCGTGGTGAGCATTAACGTTGAGGGCAGCACTGCGGTAAAAACGCCGCGCATGCCGCAGCAGTTTCAGCAGTTCTTTGGCGATAATTCGCCTTTCTGTCAGGATGGATCGCCCTTTCAGGGATCGCCGCTCTGTCAGGGCGGCGGCGGCGCAGATGATGGCGCACCGGGCAACGCACAAAAACAGCCGTTCCGCGCACTGGGTTCCGGCGTCATTATTAACGCTGAAAAAGGCTATGTGGTTACCAACAATCACGTAGTGGACAACGCCACAAAAATTCAGGTTCAGCTCAGCGACGGTCGCCGCTATGAGGCCAAAATCATCGGTAAAGATCCGCAGTCTGATATTGCCCTGATTCAGCTGCAGGATGCGAAAAACCTCACCGCCATCAAAATGGCCGATTCCGATACGCTGCGGGTAGGTGACTATACCGTTGCAATCGGTAACCCTTACGGGCTGGGTGAAACCGTGACCTCCGGCATCGTCTCCGCGCTGGGCCGCAGCGGCCTGAATGTGGAGAATTATGAAAACTTTATCCAGACAGACGCCGCCATTAACCGCGGCAACTCGGGCGGAGCGCTGGTCAATCTGAACGGTGAGCTGATCGGGATTAACACGGCTATTCTGGCACCGGATGGCGGTAACATCGGTATCGGTTTTGCTATTCCCAGCTCGATGGTCAAAAACCTGACGGCGCAGATGGTGGAGTTTGGTCAGGTTAAACGCGGTGAGCTGGGGATCCTCGGCACCGAGCTGAACTCAGAGCTGGCGAAAGCGATGAAGGTTGATGCCCAGCGCGGCGCCTTTGTCAGCCAGGTTCTGCCGGGGTCTGCGGCGGCAAAAGCGGGCGTGAAAGCCGGCGACGTCGTGGTTTCACTGAATGGCAAGCCGCTGAGCAGCTTTGCTGCCCTGCGTGCTGAGGTGGGCTCGCTGCCGACGGGCACCAAACTGCAGCTGGGTCTGCTGCGCGAGGGTAAATCCCAGAGCGTGACGGTAGAGCTGCAGCAGAGCTCCAAAGATAAAGTGCAGTCGGCAACCATTTACACCGGTATTGAAGGCGCCGATCTCAGCAACGTGGAGAGCAATGGCCACAAAGGGGTGCGCGTTGACAGTGTGAAACCAGGCAGCGCGGCTGCGCGTATCGGCCTGAAGAAAGGTGACATCATCCTCGGAGTTAACCAGCAGGCGATCAACAACCTGGGTGAACTGCGTAAAATTCTCGACACCAAACCGCCGGTGCTGGCGCTCAATATTCTGCGCGATGACGCGTCGCTTTATCTCCTGATGCAGTAATTCTCCATACATAAACCGGGCGGGCTGCGGCTCGCCTTTTTTCTTTTGTGCGCCCGGTAACATTTTCCGCAATCTCTCCGCCACTATGTGCAATTGCACAATGTCAGCCGTCAGCAGGATGCGTATTCTGTCGGTTTGCCCCTTGCTCAGGAAGTGATCCATGGCGACCTCTCATCTTGATGCGCGTCTGGCGCAGGATATCGTTGCGCGCACCATGAAAATTATCGACAGCAACGTCAACGTGATGGATGCGCGCGGGCGCATTATTGGCAGCGGCGATCGTGAACGTATCGGCGAGCTGCATGAGGGTGCGCTGCTGGTACTGTCGCAGGGCAGGGTAGTGGATATTGATGAAGCAGTAGCAAAGCATCTGCACGGCGTGCGGCCTGGCATCAATCTGCCGCTGCGTATTGAAGGCAGCATCGTGGGGGTTATCGGGCTGACCGGAGAACCTGCTGCCCTGCGGCATTACGGTGAACTGGTCTGTATGACGGCGGAGATGATGCTGGAACAGGCGCGGCTGCTGCATCTGCTGGCACAGGATAGCCGCCTGCGCGAAGAGCTGGTGCTTAACCTGATCCGCAGCGACACGCTCTCGCCGACGCTGAACGAATGGGCGCAGCGGCTGGGCATCGATCTTAACCAGCCGCGTGTGGTGGCGGTAGTGGAAGTGGATAGCGGCCAGCTGGGCGTGGACAGCGCAATGTCAGAGCTGCAGCAGCTGCAGACGCTGCTGACCACCCCGGATCGCGATAACCTTATCGCCATCGTATCGCTGACGGAGATGGTGGTGCTGAAACCCGCGCTGAACGCGCACGGCCGTTACGATCACGACGATCACCGCCGGCGCGTTGACCAGCTGCTGCAGCGTATGAAAGAGAGTGGTCAGGTGCGCATGCGGATTGCGCTGGGCAATTATTTTCCCGGACCGGGCGGCATTGCGCGCTCGTGGCGTACTGCCCGCACCACTATGTCAGTCGGCAAGCAGCGTATGCCGGAGCAGCGCAGTTTTTTTTATCAGGATCTGGTGCTGCCGGTACTGCTCGACAGCCTGCGTGGCGGCTGGCAGGCCAGCGAGCTGGCGCGTCCGCTGGAAAAACTCAGAAGCATCGATAGCAACGGTTTATTACGGCGTACGCTGCTCGCCTGGTTCAGCCATAACGTGCAGCCTGGCGCCACGGCGCGCGCGCTGTTTATTCATCGTAATACGCTGGAGTATCGTCTGAACCGGATTTCAGAACTGACCGGACTGGATCTCGGCAATTTCGACGATCGGCTGCTGCTGTATGTGGCGCTGCAGCTGGATGAGCGGGCGTAAAAAAGGCCAGCAGCGCTGGCCTGAGCACAATTTGTAAGCGGATCAGCGGCTGTTACGGGTCAGCTGATCGAGATCGGCTTCAATTTCAGCGATCTTATTAGAGACCACGCTCTCCAGATGGCGCAGATCGTCGAGGATCTTGCGCTTCAGATCCACTTCAACCCGATCGCGCTGGCAAATCTGATCCAGCTCATCAATAACGTAACGCAGGTTAGGGCTGATCTCCTGAATTTCACGGAAGCCCTGACCGTTATGTTCGGCCACCACGGTTTTGCGCTGGCGCGGATATTTGAATTTCACGCTCTTGGCAAAAAATTCGCCTTTATCTTTGCGGAAATAGATTTTCAGGATGTCGTTGTTCGCTTCCTGACGCAGACTGTAACGATCGATGTCTTCAGGATTGCTGATACCTAAGCTTTTCAGGTTGTCATACATGGCGTTTAAATTCCCTCTGAGAGTGAGTGAGCGCGCAGACATGTCATCAATCGTTCCAGGCCAGATCCGGAACGCTTACGGCATACTTATAAACTTTAGACGAAAAACCGGGTCAGACAGTGCGCGTCCGGAGTTAACTGGCGCGGATTATGAACTGTTTGAAAAGTAAACGCACCAGTTAATTTGCGGCGCAAAACAGGTTATATCAGGCGGGGTGTAAAGAAAAAATGACGGCACTGTTGCCAGTGCCGTCACCAGAAAGAAAAGCGCTCAGAGAGGTTAATCGATAGTGCGCAGCAGTTCGTTGATACCCGTTTTGCTCAGCGTCTTAGCGTCAACTTTTTTCACGATTACCGCGCAGTAGAGGCTGTAGCTGCCATCTTTCGACGGCAGATTACCTGAGACCACCACTGAACCGGCCGGGACGCGGCCGTAGTGAACTTCACCGGTTTCGCGATCGTAAATTTTGGTGCTCTGGCCGATATAAACGCCCATTGAGATCACCGAACCCTCTTCGACAATCACGCCCTCAACGATTTCAGAACGTGCGCCGATAAAGCAGTTATCTTCGATAATGGTCGGGTTAGCCTGCAGCGGCTCCAGTACGCCGCCAATGCCCACGCCGCCGGAGAGATGCACGTTTTTGCCAATCTGCGCACAGGAGCCCACGGTGGCCCAGGTATCAACCATGGTGCCTTCATCGACAAAAGCGCCGATGTTGACGTAAGAGGGCATCAGCACGGTGTTACGCGCAATAAAAGCGCCCTGGCGTACGGCTGCTGGTGGCACCACGCGGAAACCCGCCGCTTTAAAGCGCGCGTCGTCCCAGCCAGCAAATTTCATCGGCACCTTGTCATAAAAGCGCGTTTCAGCCCCTTCCATAACCTGATTGTCATTGATGCGAAACGACAGCAGCACCGCTTTTTTCAGCCACTGATGCGTTACCCATTCGCCATCGATTTTTTCAGATACGCGCAGTTCGCCGCTGTCCAGCAGACCAATCACCTGATTGATCGCTTCACGGGTGGCACTGTCGACGCTGGCGGGCGTGATGTCAGCACGGCGCTCAAAGGCGGATTCAATAACGCTCTGTAACTGTTGCATAGCTATTTCCTGAGTCTGTCATACGGATGCCCGGACGTGTCCGGACAGGATTCAATTTATCTGTGCAGTGTGATTCAGGACACTTTATCGTTTGGATTAAGGGCCTCTGTCAACCGTTGTTGTAACACATCGCGCATTTCGGCATTCAGCGCGCGCCGTTCGCTGTTGGCGAGGATAAAGAGATCCTCAACCCGTTCGCCGATGGTGCTGATGCGCGCACCGTGCAGCGACACACCGAGATCGGCAAAGACTTCACCCACCCGCGCCAGCAGTCCTGGCTGATCGAGCGCGATCAGCTCCAGATAGCTGCGCCGATCGGTGTGGGTCGGCAAAAATTTCACGTCAGTATCCACGCTGAAATGTTTCAGGCGCGCGGACTGGCGACGGGTACGCGGCGGCACCCACTCCTGCTGCGTAATGGCCTGCTGCAATGCGTGAATAATCAGCGGGTGGCGATCGGGTGAAAGCGGACTGCCATCGGGTTCGAGGACGATAAAGGTATCCATGGCCATGCCGTCGCGGCTGGTAAAGATCTGCGCGTCGTGCACGCTGAGATTACGGCGGTCGAGCTCACCCGCTACGGCGGCAAACAGATAGGGGCGATCCGGGCTCCAGATAAAAATCTCCGTGCCACCGCGCGTCGCCTGCGGGCTGACCAGCACCAGCGGCTGGCTGAGGTCGTGGTCAATCAGATGACGGGCGTGCCACGCCAGCTGATTAGGCGTATGACGCAGGAAATAGTCGGCGCGGCAGCGGCTCCAGATATGGTGCAGCCGCTCTTCATTCAGGTTCTCCATGCGCAGCAGCGCCAGCGCCTGCAGACGATGGTGGCGTACCCGCTCGCGCAGATCCGGGCTATTTTCCATGCCGCGCCGCAGCTGCTTCTCGGTAGCAAAAAACAGCTCACGCAGCAGGCTCTGCTTCCAGCTGTTCCACAGGCTCTCATTGGTGGCACAGATATCGGAGACGGTGAGGCAGACCAGATAGCGCAGGCGGTTCTCATTCTGCATTATCTCGGCGAACTGCTGGATCACCGTCGGGTCCTGAATATCACGACGCTGGGCGGTGACCGACATCAGCAGATGATGACGCACCAGCCAGGCCACTAGCTGGGTTTCCCGGGAGTTGAGGTTGTGCAGCTCAGCAAACTCCAGCGCATCCTGCGCGCCCAGTATGGAGTGGTCGCCGTTGCGGCCTTTGGCAATATCATGGAGCAGCGCTGCCATCAGCAGCAGTTCCGGCTGGGGCAGGCGGGGCCAGAGCTCCACACACAGCGGATGCTTTGGCCGCGTGCTCTCATCGGCGAAGCTCTCCAGCTTCTGCAGCACGCGAATGGTGTGCTCATCCACCGTGTAGGCGTGAAACAGATCAAACTGCATCTGGCCGACCACGTTGCCCCAGAGCGGCGTATAGGCGGAGAGTACGCTATGGCGATGCATCGGCAGCAGCGCGCGTTTTACCGCGCCGGGATGACGCAGGATCGCCATAAAAGTGCGTCGCGCCTCAGCAATCTGGCACAGCGGCTGCCGCAGATGGCGGCGCGCATGACGCAGCTGGCGCAGGGTAGTGGAGTAGATCCCGGTAATGGAGGCGTTGCGTACCATGACATAGAACATGCGCAGAATGGCCTGCGGCTCGCGCTGAAACAGATCCGGGTCGCGCAGATCGATCAGATCGCCGCGTAGCTGAAAATCATCATCCAGCGCGCGCGGCTTTTCGGTCGCTGGCAGGGCGAGGATCGCTTCATCAAACAGCTGCAGCAGCATCTGGTTCAGCTCGCTGATGCGGCGCGTTACGCGGTAGAAATCTTTCATCATGCGCTCAACCGGCTCGTTGCCTTCGCCGGAGTAGCTGAGGCGATGCGCCACGGTCAGTTGCCGATCAAAAAGCAGGCGGTTGTCGTAGCGTGGCAGCGTCAGATGCAGGGCAAAGCGGATGCGCCAGAGAAACTCCTGACACTCGTTGATCTCATTGCGCTCCGCTTCGGTCAGAAACCCAAAGCCCATCATCTCATCCATAGTGGTGGCACCAAAATGACGCCGCGCCACCCACTGCAGGGTATGGATATCGCGCAGGCCGCCCGGACTGCTTTTGATATCGGGTTCGAGATTGTAACTGGTGCCGTGGTAACGCTGATGGCGCTCCTGCTGCTCTTCAATTTTGGCCGCAAAAAAGCGCGACGAGGGCCAGAAGCCTTCGCTGAAAATATTCTTCTGCAGCTCAAGAAACAGCGCTACGTCGCCGGTCAGCATGCGCGACTCAATCAGGTTGGTCGCCACGGTAAGATCGGATAAGCCCTCCAGCAGGCACTCCTCAAGCGTGCGCACGCTGTGTCCCACTTCAAGCCGCAGATCCCACATGAGCGTGATCAGTTCAGAGGTGCGCTGCGCGGCGGCCTCATCAAGGGGCTGGCGACTGAGGATCAGAATGTCGATGTCCGACAGCGGATGCAGCTCGCCACGGCCATAGCCGCCCACCGCCACCAGCGCCATATCACTTAGCGTATCAAAACCAAAGAAACGCCACAGTCGTCGCAGCAGACGATCGATAAACAGCGTGCGCGTGTCGATCAGCGACTCCACGTCGCTGCCGGCATCAAAGGCGAGGCTCAGCGCGTGCTGAAACTGCTCCAGCGCGGCTTTCAGCTGTTCACGCGTTAGCGCGTCGTCAGCCCAGCCGGCGGGTGAATCGGTGAGAATTTTGTGTACTGCCTCGGTCACGTTACCGCTCATCAACATGCCCCTTCGCGCATTAAAAAGCCGGCATTAAGCCGGCTCAGTGGGTAGCAGAGAGAGGATCAGACGTTTTCCAGCCGCGCCGGAATAGTGTCATCCTCACGCAGCGTCAGAATCTCACAGCCAGTTTCTGTCACCACAATAGTATGCTCATACTGCGCGGACAAGCTGCGATCTTTGGTTTTCACCGTCCAGCCATCCTTCATGGTGCGGATGCGGTAATCGCCTGCGTTAACCATCGGCTCCACGGTAAACGTCATGCCGGCCTGCAGCACCACACCGCTGTCGTCGGCGTCATAGTGCAGCACCTGCGGCTCCTCATGAAAGCCTTTGCCGATACCGTGACCGCAATACTCACGCACCACGGAGAAATCCTGCGCCTCAACGTATTGCTGGATCGCGCGTCCCAGCTCACGCAGGCGGATGCCTGGCTTAACGAGACGCAGAGCGATATAGAGGCTCTCCTGCGTCACGCGGCAGAGGCGCTCGCCGAGGATAGTGGGCTTGCCGACAATAAACATTTTTGAGGTATCACCGTGATACTCATCTTTAATGACGGTGACATCAACGTTCACGATATCACCCTCTTTCAGGACGCGATCGTCGCTGGGAATACCGTGGCACACCACCTCGTTTACCGAGATGCAGACCGATTTAGGGAAGCCGTGATAGCCAAGGCAGGCAGAAACCGCCTGCTGCTGCTGTGTGATGTGCTCGTGGCAGAGGCGATCAAGCTCACCGGTAGTGACACCCGGCACAACGTGAGGAGCGATCATTTCCAGCACTTCAGCGGCCAGGCGGCCCGCCACACGCATTTTTTCGATTTCGTCAGGAGTTTTGATTGAGATAGCCATGAATTTTTCCGCAATCGCCGAAATTTTCGACAATAATGAGTTCTGTGGCAGTCATGTTAGCAGGCAGCAAATGGGCTGCCAAATCGGGATTGCCGCACACGTTTTGCGCTAACAACCGCTGGCGTATTTATCCCTGTTATGGTATAAAGCGCGCCGACGATTCTCTGCTGTCTTACGAAAGCGAGACGGCAGGAAGCGCATAAATCTCATTATGTGTACTAAAACACACATGTATCGACACATACGCCGGGGTGCCTTGAAAGAGGTCGGTCGTATGGGATACATGGAGGCCCAACCCCAAACATACTTTAGAGGTAATCATGGCAACTGTTTCCATGCGCGACATGCTCAAGGCTGGTGTTCACTTCGGTCACCAGACCCGTTACTGGAACCCAAAAATGAAGCCATTCATTTTTGGTGCACGTAACAAGGTTCACATCATCAACCTTGAGAAAACTGTACCAATGTTCAACGACGCTCTGGCTGAGCTGCAGAAGATCTCTTCTCGCAAAGGTAAAATCCTGTTCGTTGGTACCAAGCGCGCTGCTGCTGAAGCGGTAAAAGAGTCAGCTCTGAGCTGCGACCAGTTCTTCGTTAACCACCGCTGGTTAGGTGGTATGCTGACTAACTGGAAAACCGTTCGTCAGTCAATCAAACGTCTGAAAGATCTGGAAACTCAGTCTCAGGACGGCACGTTCGACAAACTGACCAAGAAAGAAGCACTGATGCGTGCTCGTGAACTGGCCAAGCTGGAAAACAGCCTGGGTGGTATCAAAGACATGGGCGGTCTGCCAGATGCGCTGTTTGTTGTTGATGCTGACCACGAACACATCGCAATCAAAGAAGCAAACAACCTGGGTATCCCGGTATTTGCTATCGTTGATACCAACTCTGATCCAGATGGCGTTGATTTCGTTATCCCTGGTAACGACGATGCGATCCGTGCTGTAAGCCTGTACCTGACTGCTGTTGCCACTACCGTGCGCGAAGGCCGTTCACAGGACCTGGCTGAGCAGGCTGAAGACGCGTCTTTAGAAAACGCTTAATAAGGATTGCTCTTTCTGAGAGCCCTTAGACATCAGATGTTATCTGTATAAGGGGCCGCACAGGCCCCTTTTATTTATCTCCGTCTGTCGCGCTCCCTGTTACGGGCTGGCGGGGCAGAGTAAATTTTCCGCAACAGGTTTCTGCGCGTGCGCATGCACCCGGAAACGAACCGAGGATTCTGGAATGGCTGAAATTACCGCTGCATTGGTAAAAGAACTGCGTGAGCGTACTGGCGCAGGCATGATGGACTGCAAAAAAGCGCTGACCGAAGCGAACGGCGACATCGAGCTGGCAATTGAAAACATGCGTAAGTCTGGCGCAATCAAAGCTGCGAAAAAAGCAGGCAACGTTGCAGCTGACGGCGTGATCAAAACCAAAATCGTTGATGGTTACGGTGTGATTCTGGAAGTTAACTGCCAGACTGACTTCGTTGCTAAAGATGGCGGTTTCCAGGCGTTTGCTGACAAAGTTCTGGATGCAGCTACTGCCGGCAAAATCACCGACGTTGAAGCGCTGAAAGCACAGTTCGAAGAAGAGCGTGTTGCACTGGTTGCTAAAATCGGTGAGAACATCAACATCCGTCGCGTAGCAGTACTGGAAGGCGCTCAGCTGAACAGCTACCAGCACGGCGCGCGTATCGGCGTTCTGGTTTCTACCACCGCTGCTGATGAAGAGCTGAGCAAGCAGATCGCAATGCACGTTGCGGCAAGCAAGCCAGAGTTCGTTAAGCCAGAAGATGTTTCTGCTGACGTGGTTGAGAAAGAGTACCAGGTACAGCTGGATATCGCGATGCAGTCTGGTAAGCCAAAAGAGATCGCAGAGAAGATGGTTGAAGGCCGTATGAAGAAATTCACCGGCGAAGTCTCTCTGACTGGTCAGGCTTTCGTTATCGACCCAAGCAAAACTGTGGGTCAGGCGCTGAAAGAGAAAGGCGCAGATGTTATCAACTTCATCCGCTTTGAAGTGGGCGAAGGCATTGAGAAAGTTGAAACCGACTTTGCAGCTGAAGTGGCTGCAATGTCCAAACAGTCTTAATGAGTGACCGGAACCGCCGCGAGGCGGTTCTTTTTTGTCTGCGTTTTGGCGCAGCGATTTTCAGTCTCATCCCAATAGCTTTTTTGACGCGCTAAGCGGATGATCCACCAGATTTAACTTCTCATTCATCTTATCCTCCAGGAAGAATTGACCATGGCGACCAACGCAAAACCTGTATACCAACGTATCCTACTGAAACTGAGCGGCGAGGCCCTGCAGGGTGCCGAAGGTTTTGGTATCGACGCGAGCGTGCTTGACCGCATGGCGCAAGAGGTGAAAGAGCTGGTTGAGCTGGGCATCCAGGTAGGTGTGGTGATTGGTGGCGGCAACCTGTTCCGTGGCGCAGGTCTGGCTCAGGCGGGCATGAACCGCGTAGTCGGCGACCACATGGGTATGCTGGCGACCGTCATGAACGGTCTGGCAATGCGTGATGCGCTGCACCGCGCCTATGTGAACGCACGTCTGATGTCTGCCATCCCGCTAAACGGCGTTTGTGACAATTACAGCTGGGCTGAAGCGATCAGCCTGCTGCGTAATAACCGCGTAGTGATCTTCTCTGCCGGTACCGGCAACCCGTTCTTTACCACCGATTCTGCTGCCTGCCTGCGCGGTATTGAAATTGAAGCGGACGTCGTGTTGAAAGCGACTAAAGTAGATGGCGTTTACTCAGCCGATCCGGTGAAAAATCCAGACGCAACGCTGTACGATCAGCTCAGCTACGCTGAAGTGCTGGAAAAAGAGCTGAAAGTTATGGATCTGGCCGCCTTTACGCTGGCGCGTGACCACGCGCTGCCGATTCGCGTCTTCAATATGAATAAGCCTGGCGCACTGCGTCGTGTGGTAATGGGTGAAAAAGAAGGCACCCTGATTACGCATTAATATCCGACGCAAGGTAAAATAAGGTATATTCTGATAGCGCAGTGCCTGACGCTGCGCCACTACCTGACATAATCGATGCTGCAGACGACTTGTGCGTCAGCAGCAGGTAGCAGGATGATCGATGTTTATCGATACCAGTTCCGACGCGTGCGGAAATGGCCAGGTCAAACCGAATCCAAGGGTTTTAACGTGATTAACGATATTAAAAAAGATGCCGAAACACGCATGGAAAAGTGCGTGGAAGCATTCAAAAGCACCATCAGCAAAGTGCGTACCGGTCGTGCTTCACCTTCACTGCTCGACGGCATTGTGGTGGAATATTACGGTACTCCTACGCCACTGCGTCAGCTCGCCAGCGTAACGGTGGAAGATTCCCGTACGCTGAAAATCAACGTGTTCGATCGCTCTCTGGGTCCGGCTGTTGAGAAGGCGATCATGGCGTCCGACCTCGGCCTGAATCCAAGTTCAGCCGGCACCGACATCCGTGTTCCGCTGCCTGCGCTGACAGAAGAGCGTCGTAAAGATCTGATCAAAATCGTTCGTGGCGAAGCAGAGCAGGGGCGTGTTTCCGTGCGTAACGTTCGCCGTGACGCCAACGATAAGATCAAAGCGCTGCTGAAAGATAAAGAGATCAGCGAAGATGACGAACGTCGTTCACAGGATGATATCCAGAAAATGACCGACCTTCACATCAAGCATGTTGATGCTGCGCTGGCAGAAAAAGAGAAGGAGCTGATGGACTTCTGAGTCTGTCAGCCCGATCTGTATCTGCTGGAGGCAGGTGAGCGCCTGCCTGTAACAGATATAAAACGCCGTTCAGAGCCGTATTCGTACCGAATGCACTCTGGCGGCGTTTTACATTGTGCCTGGCGCCGTTGCGGGCACCCATGATGACTTCACAGGGATAGCATGATGAAGCAATTAACCCTTCTGGGATCCACTGGCTCAATTGGCACCAGCACGCTGGCGGTTGTCGGCGCGAATCCCGACCTTTATCAGGTCACGGCGCTGGTCGCAGGGCAGAACGCCGCGCTGATGGCTGAGCAGTGCCAGCAGTTCCGGCCGCGCTATGCGGCGATGTCTGATGAGACCGCCGCTGCTGACCTGTGTGAGCGACTGAGAGCACTCAACGTCGATACCGAAGTGCTCTCCGGCGTTCAGGCAGCCTGCGATCTGGCGGCGCTGGATGAGGTTGATCAGGTGATGGCGGCGATTGTCGGCGCCTCGGGCCTGCAGCCAACGCTGGCAGCGATTCGTGCCGGAAAAACCGTGCTGCTGGCTAACAAGGAGTCACTTGTCACATGCGGCCGCTTGTTTATGGAGGCGGTGCGTCAGCATCAGGCGCAGCTGCTGCCGGTTGATAGCGAGCATAATGCCATTTTTCAGAGTTTGCCCGCTTCCATACAGCATCAGTTGGGGTACGCTGATCTGCGGGAGAACGGGATCGACTCGATTCTCCTTACGGGATCGGGTGGTCCTTTTCGTGACACGCCACTGGCCGATCTGGCTGCTATGTCGCCGGATCAGGCCTGTGCGCATCCGAACTGGTCAATGGGGCGCAAAATCTCCGTTGATTCGGCCACTATGATGAATAAAGGTCTTGAATACATTGAAGCCCGCTGGTTGTTCAACGCCACTGACGCGCAAATGGAGGTCATCCTGCACCCGCAGTCGGTGATCCACTCTATGGTGCGTTATTGTGACGGCAGCGTGCTGGCGCAGCTGGGATCGCCTGATATGCGCACACCGATTGCTCACAGCATGGCATGGCCTGCACGTATCGCCGCTGGCGTCACGCCGCTTGATTTCACCCGAATGAAAGCGCTGACGTTTGCTGAACCCGATTACGTACGCTATCCCTGCCTGAAGCTGGCAATCGATGCGTGTACTGCAGGGCAGGCGGCCACGACGACGCTGAATGCAGCAAATGAAATCGCGGTAGCAGCGTTTTTGCAGCATCAGATTCGCTTTACCGACATTGCCGCCCTCAACAGCGAAGTACTGGCCACGCTCAGCTCTCCGGAGCCAGCCAGTATTGATGAGGTGCTGGAAATCGATCGGCTGGCGCGGCAGCGGGCAAAAGCACTGCTGTCACGCGTCACTCTGGCTGGCTGATAGCCCCGCTATTTGTTCGCTCTGGCTGAAAATGGTATAGTCGCTCGCGTTTTACGGCACGACATTGTTTCGATGTCATCCGGCTTACGGGCCGGCCTTTGCCGCAGGCGCAATGTATTCAGAAAACACAGCATTTCTGATGAAAGGAATTATTACGCGTTATGTCGTCCAACAATCACAATACAATCGATGACGGGTCGTACTGCACACCACGTCACGTGGCCATCATTATGGATGGTAATGGTCGCTGGGCAAAAAATCAGGGCAAACTGCGTATTTCAGGCCACAAAGCCGGGGTAAAATCGGTTCGCCGTGCCGTCAGCTTTGCGGTCAGCCACAAGCTGGAAGCGTTAACGCTCTATGCGTTCAGCAGTGAAAACTGGAGCCGACCGCCGCAGGAAGTGACGGCGTTAATGGAATTATTTATCTGGGCTCTCGACAGTGAAGTAAAGAGCCTGCATAAGCATAATGTACGTCTGTGCATTATTGGTGATATCAGCCGTTTTTCTGGTCGTATTCAGGAACGCATTCGCCGCGCCGAGGAACTGACTCAACAAAATAATGGACTGACCCTCAACATTGCTGCCAACTATGGCGGCCGTTGGGATATTATCCAGGGTGCCAGGAAACTGGCCGAACAGGTTCAGGAAGGGCTGCTGCGTCCTGACCAGATAACCGAAGAAAGCCTTGCTCCCTACCTCTGTATGCAGGAGCTGGCGCCGGTGGATTTAGTGATAAGGACCGGGGGAGAGCATCGAATCAGCAACTTCCTGCTGTGGCAGATAGCCTATGCTGAGTTCTGGTTTACCGATGTTCTTTGGCCTGATTTTGATGAACATGTTTTTGAAGGTGCACTGAATGCATTCTCTCTGCGGGAGCGACGCTATGGCGGCGCTGCACCAGGCGGCGCCTGAGCTACCTGGGGGTAACCTTTGCTGAAGTCTCGTCTGATCACCGCGTTTATTTTGATTCCGCTGGTGATCGCTGCGCTATTCTGGTTACCGCTGTCTGGTTTCGCGATTACCACGATTGCTATCTGCATGCTCGCCGCCTGGGAGTGGGGGCAGCTGGCCGGTATGGCTACCCGCCAGCAGCGCGTCTGGCTGGCGCTGCTCTGCGGCCTGCTGCTGGCAGCGATGCTGTTTACCTTACCGTCCTATTCTCACGATGTGCATCAGCCTCAGCTGGAAAGCTCGCTCTGGGCCGCACTTGGCTGGTGGGTCGTTGCGCTCTTTCTGGTGCTGTTCTATCCCGCCTCTGCCGCACTCTGGCGCGGTTCGCGTCCACTTCGTCTGCTGTTTGGCGTGCTGACTATCGTCCCGTTTTTCTGGGGCATGATCGCGCTGCGGCAGTATCACTACGACATTGATCACTTCGCCGGTGCCTGGTGGCTCCTGTTCGTTATGCTGCTGGTATGGGGCGCGGACTCGGGTGCCTATATGTTTGGTCGTCTGTTCGGCAAACACAAGCTGGCGCCTAAAGTCTCGCCGGGTAAAACCTGGGAAGGCTTTTTTGGCGGGCTGCTCTCCTCCGCTGTCATCGCCTGGCTGTTTGCGCTGCTGGCTCCGCTGACGGTGGCGCCGGGCACGCTGATTGCGTGTGCCGTTGTTGCCACGCTCGCCTCGGTACTGGGCGATCTCACTGAAAGTATGTTTAAGCGTGAAGCGGGCATTAAAGACAGCGGAAATCTTATTCCCGGCCACGGTGGTATCCTCGATCGTATCGATAGCCTGACAGCGGCCGTGCCGGTATTTGCCTGCCTGCTGCTGCTGGTGTTTCATACCCTCTAGGAGCAGCCACTATGTTAAGCATTCTCTGGAGTTTTGCTGCTTTCATCGTCGCGCTGGGCGTGCTGATCACCGTGCATGAGTTTGGCCACTTCTGGGTGGCACGCCGCTGCGGCATCTATGTTGAACGCTTTTCTATCGGTTTCGGTAAAGCGCTCTGGCGACGGACTGACCGGCAGGGGACAGAGTATGTTATTGCGCTGATCCCCCTCGGCGGCTATGTCAAAATGCTGGATGAGCGCGTAGAGAGCGTTTCCGCTGAGCGCCGCCACGAGGCGTTTAACAACAAAACCGTGCTGCAGCGTGCTGCTGTCATCGCCGCGGGGCCGGTTGCCAATTTCCTCTTCGCTATCTTCGCTTACTGGCTGGTCTTTATGCATGGCGTGCCCGGCGTACGACCGGTGGTTGGCGAAATTGTGAGCGGCTCCGTCGCGGCGGAAGCGCAAATTCAGTCAGGCATGGAACTTAACGCAGTTGACGGTATCGAAACGCCTGACTGGGATGCTGTGCGCATGGCCCTGATTGGGAAAATCGGTGATGAGAGTACCACGCTGACCGTTTCTCAGTTTGGCGAAAGCGCAACTCAGCAGAAGCGGGTTGATCTGCGTGACTGGCAGTTTGAGCCAGACAAGCAGGATCCGGTGGTAGCGCTCGGCATTCGTCCACGCGGGCCACAGATTGAAACCACGCTGGCAGAAATACAGGCTGATTCACCCGCCAGCGCTGCCGGTTTGCAAGCGGGCGACAGGATCGTTAAAGTCGATGGTCAGCCGTTAACGCAGTGGCAGGCATTTGCCGGGCAGGTACGGGATAACCCGGGTAAACCAATGGCGCTTGAGGTTGAGCGAAATGGCGCCCGGCAGTCCCTGACGCTGACGCCAGCCGCGAAGCCGGGCAAGCCTGAAGAGGGGTTCGCTGGCGTTATTCCGCGCGTGCAGCCGCTGCCTGACGCGTATAAAACGGTGAAGCAGTATGGGCCGGTGGCCGCTATCGGTGAGGCAGGGGTCAAAACCTGGCAGCTGATGAAGCTTACGGTGTCGATGCTGGGTAAGCTGATTACAGGTGATGTAAAGCTGAATAACCTGAGCGGCCCGATTTCGATTGCGCAGGGTGCCGGTTTATCAGCGGAGTACGGGGTGATTTATTATCTGATGTTCCTGGCGCTGATAAGCGTCAACCTGGGCATCATCAACCTGTTTCCGTTACCGGTTTTAGATGGTGGGCATCTGCTTTTTCTGGCGATCGAAAAGATCAAAGGAGGACCGGTGTCCGAGCGAGTTCAGGACTTCAGTTATCGCATCGGCTCAATTTTGCTGGTGCTGTTAATGGGGCTTGCACTTTTCAATGATTTCTCTCGCCTGTAACGTCTGGAACGCAGACAGGCGCGGGATGTGTTAGGAAAACGCATAACAACGATGGCGATGAAAAAGTTGCTCATAGCGTCGCTGCTGTTTAGCAGCGCCACCGTTTACGGTGCAGACGATTTCGTGGTGAACGACATTCATTTCGAAGGTCTCCAGCGAGTCGCCGTCGGCGCGGCTCTGCTCAGCATGCCGGTACGCGTCGGTGATACGGTGAATGATGATGATATCAGAAACACCATTCGCTCACTGTTTGCCACCGGCAATTTTGAAGATGTGCAGGTTTTACGCGACGGAACGACCCTGATTGTTCAGGTCAAAGAGCGTCCGACTATTGCCAGCATCACATTCTCCGGTAACAAGGCGGTGAAAGAGGATCAGCTGAAGCAGAACCTCGAGGCATCAGGCATTCGCGTCGGCGAAGCGCTGGATCGCACCACGCTCTCTTCAATCGAGAAGGGACTGGAAGATTTCTACTACAGCGTGGGTAAATACACCGCCAGCGTAAAAGCGATTGCCACACCGCTGCCGCGTAACCGCGTGGATCTGAAATTTGTTTTCCAGGAAGGTGTCTCTGCCAAAATTCAGCAGATCAACATCGTGGGCAACAAAGCGTTCAGCTCTGATGAACTGATCTCCCGCTTCCAGCTGCGTGATGAAGTGCCGTGGTGGAACGTAGTCGGCGATCGCAAATATCAGAAGCAGAAGCTGGCCGGCGACCTTGAGACGCTGCGCAGTTTCTATCTGGATCGCGGTTATGCGCGCTTTAATATCGACTCGACTCAGGTCAGCCTGACGCCGGATAAAAAAGGCATCTATATCACCGTCAACATCAACGAAGGCGACCAGTATAAAATCGCCGGCGTGATTGTGAACGGCAGCATGGCGGGCCACTCAGCAGAAATTGAACATCTGACCAAAATCCCGAATGGTGAGCTTTACAACGGCACCAAAGTGACGCAGATGGAAGATGATATCAAAAAGCTGCTGGGCCGCTATGGCTATGCCTATCCGCGCGTCGTGACGCAGCCGGAAATCAGCGACGCTGACAAAACCGTTAAGCTGCATATCAACGTTGATGCCGGTAATCGCTATTACGTGCGTAAAGTCCGTTTTGAAGGGAATGACACCTCAAAAGATGCCGTGCTGCGCCGTGAAATGCGTCAGATGGAAGGCGCATGGCTGGGCAGCGATCTGGTTGACCAGGGTAAAGAGCGTCTGAACCGCACCGGTTACTTTGAAACGGTTGATGTGGATACGCAGCGCGTACCAGGCGTACCGGATCAGGTGGATGTGGTCTACAAAGTTAAAGAGCGCAACACCGGTACCTTTAACTTTGGCGTGGGCTACGGTACAGAAAGCGGCGTCAGCTTCCAGGTGGGTGTTACCCAGGATAACTGGCTCGGTACCGGTAATACCGTTGGTATCAGCGGCACCAAAAATGATTATCAGACCTATGCTGAATTCTCACTGACCGATCCCTACTTTACGGTTGATGGCGTGAGTCTGGGCGGTCGCCTGTTCTATAACGACTTTAAAGCGGACGATGCCGATCTGTCAGACTACACCAACAAGAGTTACGGTGTTGATGGCACGCTGGGCTTCCCGGTTAATGAGAACAACACCCTGCGCGTTGGCTTAGGCTATGTGCATAACGATCTGTCGAACATGCGGCCGCAGGTAGCAATGTGGCGCTACCTCGACTCGGTCGGGCGTCCACAGGGACTCAATAATAAAGGCGATTTCTCTGCGGATGATTTTACCTTTAACTATGGCTGGACCTACAATACGCTGGATCGCGGCTTCTTCCCGACGAGCGGTAACCGCACCAACCTGAACGGTAAGGTGACGATTCCAGGTTCAGACAACGCGTTCTATAAGGCGACGCTGGATACGCAGCAGTATGTGCCGCTGAACCGTGACGGCACCTGGGTAGTCCTGGGACGTGGTCGTGTGGGCTATGGTGACGGCATCGGGGATAAAGAGATGCCGTTCTATGAGAACTTCTATGCCGGCGGCTCCAGTACGGTGCGTGGTTTCCGTTCCAATACCATTGGTCCGAAAGCCGCTTACCTTAACGATCGCTCCTCCTCGTGTAATCTGACCGATCCAAACGGGATCTGTAAGTCAGATGATGCGGTGGGCGGTAACGCGATGGCGATTGCCAGCCTTGAGCTGATCACGCCAACGCCGTTCCTGAGCGAGAAGTACGCTAACTCCGTGCGCACTTCACTGTTTGTGGACGCCGGTACCGTCTGGGATACTAACTGGCAGAATACGGCCGCCACCCGCGCTGCGGATATTCCGGACTACAGCGATCCTAACAACATTCGCGTCTCTGCAGGCCTGGCGCTGCAGTGGATGTCGCCACTGGGCCCGCTGGTCTTCTCCTATGCCCAGCCGGTGAAGAAAGTCGAGGGAGACAAAGCAGAGCAGTTCCAGTTTAACATCGGTAAAACCTGGTAATGTTCTGAGCAGGGAAGCAGAAGCGAAGTACGGCATAGCTTAGCGCAGCAAAGCGCTAAGCGAGCCAAACACTGTGTCGCAGACACAAACGTTGATGGTAAGGAGTTTATAGTGAAAAAGTTGTTGTGTGCCGCAGGTCTGGGTCTTGCTTTAGCGGTTTCCGCTGGCGTTCAGGCTGCTGACAAAATTGCAGTGGTAAACGTGTCCAGCATTTTCCAGCAGTTACCGCAACGTGCGACCGTTGCTAAACAGCTTGAGAATGAGTTCAAAGGCCGCGCAACTGAGCTGCAGGGCCAGGAACGCGATCTGCAGACCAAAATGCAGAGACTGCAGCGTGATGCTTCTACCATGAAGGCGAGCGAGCGTAGCCGCATGGAAAAAGACATCATGTCCCAGCGCGAAGCGTTCTCCAGCAAAGCCCAGGCTTTCGAACAGGATAACCGTCGTCGCCAGATGGAAGAGCGTAACAAACTGCTGAGCCGTATCCAGGATGCCGTGAAGAAAGTGGCAGACAGCGATGGTTATGATGTCGTGATTGATGCTAACGCCGTAGCCTATGCTGCTAATGCGAAAGACATTACTGCTGACGTGCTGAAACAGGTTAAATAATCGATGTCATCAATTCGACTGGCTGATTTAGCCCAGCAGTTGGATGCAGAATTGCACGGAGATGGCGATATCGTCATCTCCGGCATTGCTTCTATGCAATCCGCCACCCCTGGTCAAATCACTTTTCTTGCCAACAGCCGCTACCGCGAGCAGCTCGCCAGCGTTCAGGCGTCAGCCGTGGTGCTGACGGAAGCGGATCTGGAATGGTGCAATACTGCCGCCCTGGTAGTGAAAAATCCCTATCTTACCTATGCCCGCATGGCACAACTGCTGGACACCACGCCGCAGCCCGCGCAGAATATCGCGCCCAGCGCGGTGATCGATCCTTCCGCCTCGCTGGGACAAAATGTGTCGGTAGGGGCGAACGCGGTGATTGAGTCTGGCGTTGAGCTGGGTGACAACGTCGTGATTGGTGCAGGCTGTTTTGTCGGCAAAAAGAGCCGGATTGGCAGCGGCACGCGCCTCTGGGCCAACGTGACGATTTATCATGAGATTCAGATTGGTCAGGATTGTCTGATTCAGTCAGGTACTGTCATCGGTGCAGATGGTTTCGGGTATGCTAACGATCGCGGCAACTGGGTGAAAATCCCTCAGCTCGGCACGGTCATCATTGGTGACCGGACAGAGATTGGTGCCTGCACCACTATCGATCGCGGTGCGCTGGATAACACTCTGATCGGCAATGGTGTTATCATAGACAACCAGTGTCAGATTGCCCACAACGTTGTAATTGGTGACAATACAGCCGTTGCGGGAGGTGTGATCATGGCCGGTAGCCTGAAGATTGGACGTTACTGTATGATTGGCGGCGCCAGCGTCATTAACGGCCATATGGAGATCTGCGATAAAGTAACCGTAACCGGTATGGGCATGGTGATGCGTCCCATTACAGAGCCGGGGGTTTACTCCTCAGGGATCCCACTGCAACCGAACAAAGCCTGGCGTAAAACGGCAGCGCTGGTGATGAATATCGATGACATAAGCAAACGTCTGAAAGCCATCGAACGCAAAGTTGATAAAAACAGCTAAGCACATCCGCGCGACCCGCTTTCATAACAATGCCGCCTGCCTGCTTTTGCCCTTCAGTGTGGTAAAGGGCAGCAGGTAGCGCAGAGAAGCGAACGCCACCGAACTGATTTGCGGCCTGCGAAAGATCATTTTGATCGGTGCAGGCCGTGTTATTGTTGCCATCAGATTTTTTAGGACAGGAAGAGTATTTTGACTACTGAAACGCATACTCTGAAAATCGAAGAGATTTTAGAACTGCTGCCGCACCGCTATCCGTTTTTGCTGGTGGATCGCGTGCTGGATTTTGAAGAGCACAAATATCTGCGTGCGGTAAAGAACGTTTCTGTTAATGAACCGTTTTTCCAGGGGCACTTCCCTGGTAAACCGATTTTCCCAGGCGTTCTGATTTTAGAAGCGATGGCGCAGGCGACCGGTATTCTGGCGTTTAAAAGCGTTGGCAAACTGGAACCTGGCGAGCTCTATTATTTTGCCGGTATCGATGAAGCCCGCTTCAAGCGCCCGGTAGTACCAGGCGACCAGATGATCATGGAAGTTACCTTCGAAAAAACCCGTCGTGGTCTGACACGTTTTAAAGGCGTTGCTACAGTGGATGGTAAAATTGTCTGTGAAGCGACCATGATGTGTGCCCGTAGCCGGGAGGCATAATTAGTGATTGATTCAACCGCCACCATCCATCCGACCGCCATCGTTGAAGAGGGTGCTGTACTGGGTGCAAATGTTCATATCGGTCCCTTCTGTATTGTGGGTGCTGACGTGGAAATTGGCGCAGGTACGGTATTGAAATCACACGTTGTGGTTAATGGCCATACGCGCATCGGCGAAGAGAACCAGATCTATCAGTTTGTCTCTATTGGTGAGGTAAATCAGGATCTGAAATATGCGGGTGAACCTACCCGCACCGAAATCGGCGATCGCAACCGGATCCGCGAAAGCGTGACCATTCATCGCGGCACCACGCAGGGTGGCGGACTGACTAAAGTTGGCAGCGACAACCTGCTGATGGTGAATGCGCACATTGCACACGACTGCGTGATTGGCAGCCGCTGCATTCTGGCGAATAACGTGACGCTGGGCGGCCACGTTACCGTGGATGATTTTGCGATCATCGGCGGCGTGACGGCCGTGCACCAGTGGTGCACTATCGGCGCTCACGTTATGGTTGGCGGTTGTTCCGGCGTGGCGCAGGATATTCCGCCATACATTATTGCGCAGGGTAACCACGCCACGCCGTTTGGCGTCAATATTGAAGGTCTCAAGCGTCGCGGCTTCAGCAAAGAGGCGCTGCATGCTATTCGCAACGCTTACAAGCTGCTCTACCGCAGCGGTAAAACGCTGGATGAGGTCAAGCCTGAAATCGAGGCGCTGGCGCAGCAGCACAGCGAAGTCCAGCCGTTCTTTGATTTCTTCGCCCGTTCAACCCGTGGATTGATCCGTTAATTCATGTCAGTGCGTCCCTTAACGATTGCCCTGGTCGCCGGAGAAACCTCCGGCGATATTCTTGGTGCCGGCCTGATCCGCGCGCTGAAA
Source organism: Pantoea sp. SYBGC1 (assembly GCF_057197005.1). Lineage (NCBI taxonomy): Bacteria > Pseudomonadati > Pseudomonadota > Gammaproteobacteria > Enterobacterales > Erwiniaceae > Pantoea > Pantoea sp. SYBGC1. Next base: position 18,643 of record NZ_JBXUNM010000004.1, on the reverse strand, counting down.
GCGCGTCATCCTGATGCACGCTTTGTCGGCGTAGCGGGCCCGCTGATGCAGGCAGAAGGCTGCGAAGTCTGGTACGAAATGGAAGAGCTGGCGGTGATGGGCATTGTCGAAGTGCTGGGCCGCCTGCGACGTCTGCTGACCATCCGCAAAGACCTGACGCAGCGCTTCATCGCGCTCCGCCCTGATGTGTTTGTGGGTATTGATGCGCCGGATTTTAATATCACCCTGGAAGGCAACCTGAAGCGCGCCGGTATTCGTACCGTGCACTACGTCAGCCCTTCCGTCTGGGCATGGCGTCAGAAGCGCGTCTTTAAGATTGGCCGCAATACCGATATGGTGCTGGCGTTTCTGCCGTTCGAGAAAGCGTTCTACGATCGCTTTAACGTGCCGTGTCGTTTTATCGGTCATACCATGGCTGATGCGATGCCGCTGCAGCCTGATAAGCAGGCCGCGCGTCGCGAGCTGGGTATTGCAGCCGACGCAATCTGTCTCGGTTTACTGCCAGGCAGTCGCGGTGCAGAAGTTGAAATGCTGAGCGCCGATTTTCTGCGCGCGGCGCAGCTGCTGCGTCAGCGCTACCCGGCGCTGGAAATCGTGGTTCCGCTGGTTAACGCAAAGCGGCGGGCGCAGTTTGAACAGATTAAAGCAGAGGTTGCGCCTGAGCTGCCTATGCACCTGCTGGATGGCAAAGGGCGTCAGGCGATGATCGCCAGCGATGCGGCTATTCTGGCATCCGGCACCGCGGCGCTGGAGTGTATGCTGGCAAAGTGCCCGATGGTCGTGGGGTATCGTATGAAACCCGTTACCTTCTGGCTGGCGAAGCGCCTGGTCAAAACGCCTTACGTCTCGCTGCCTAATCTGCTGGCGGGGCGGGAGCTGGTTAAAGAGCTGCTGCAGGATGAGTGCCAGCCGCAGACGCTGGCCGCCGCGCTGGAGCCGCTGCTGCATGCGGGTGCCGAACGCGACGCGCTGCTGGAAACCTTTACTCAACTGCATCAGCAGATCCGCTGGAATGCCGATGAGCAGGCGGCGGATGCGGTACTGGAGATTGCTCATGGCTGAATTTATCTATCCTGATGCGCAACGTATTGCGGGCGTGGACGAAGTCGGACGCGGCCCGCTGGTAGGAGCCGTGGTAACGGCGGCGGTGATCCTCGATCCTGCTAACCCGATTGCTGGGCTGGCAGACTCAAAAAAGCTGTCGGAAAAGCGCCGTCTGGCGCTGTATGATGAAATTACCGAAAAGGCGCTGGCGTGGAACCTCGGCAGGGCTGAGCCAGAAGAGATCGACCAGCTCAATATTCTGCATGCCACGCTGCTGGCGATGCAGCGCGCGGTGGCAGGGCTGCACCTGACGCCCGATTTTGTGCTGATCGACGGCAATCGCTGTCCGGCGCTGGCGATGCCTGCGCAGGCGGTGATCAAAGGCGACAGTCTGGTGCAGGAAATCAGCGCTGCATCCATCATTGCCAAAGTGACGCGCGATCGCGAAATGGCTGAACTCGATCGTCTCTTTCCGCAGTATGGCTTTGCGCAGCATAAAGGTTACCCCACCGCGCTTCATATGGCGAAGCTCAAACAGTTTGGTGCCACGCCGCACCATCGTCGCAGTTTTGCGCCAGTGCGCAATGCGCTGCTGGATGCCGAACTGCACGCCTCAGTACAACCCGCGCCGCTTTATTAAGCCTGACGCTGTTTTAACCGGAAATCGATATGGCTGAACCTCGTTTTATACATCTGCGCGTGCACAGCGACTACTCCATGGTCGATGGCCTGGCGAAGACCGGTCCGCTGGTGAAAAAAGCCGCGGCGCTGGGGATGCCGGCAATAGCGATTACGGATTACACCAACCTCTGCGGCCTGGTGCGCTTCTATGGCAGCGCCCACGGTGCCGGCGTTAAACCGATTATCGGCGCTGATTTTCAGGTCGCCAGTGAACTCATGGGCGATGAGCTTACGCAGCTTACGCTGCTCGCGGCGAATAACACCGGCTATCAGAATCTGACGCTGCTGATTTCGCGCGCCTATCAGCGCGGCTACGGCATTGCCGGACCTGTCCTCGATCGCGACTGGCTGATTGAGCTGGGCGAAGGGCTGATTGTCCTGTCAGGCGGACGACGCGGCGATGTCGGGCGCAGCCTGCTGCGCGGCAATAACGCGCTGGTGGCGCAGTGTCTGAGCTTTTATCAGCAGCACTTTCCCGACCGTTACTACCTTGAGCTGCTCCGCACCGGACGCGCCGATGAGGAGAGCTATCTGCATGCGGCCGTTGAGCTGGCGATAGCAGAAGGGATACCGGTCGTGGCAACCAATGAAGTCTGCTTCATTAATGAAGAGGACTTCGATGCACATGAGATCCGCGTGGCGATCCACGACGGTTATACGCTGGACGATCCGAAACGTCCGCGCCATTACAGTCCTCAGCAATATATGCGCAGCGAAGAGGAGATGTGCGAGCTGTTTTCGGACATCCCGGAAGCGCTGGAAAACAGCGTGGAGATTGCTAAGCGCTGTAACGTCACCGTCCGCCTCGGCGAATATTTTCTGCCGCAGTTCCCGACCGGCGAGATGACCACCGAAGAGTTTCTGGTGGTGAAATCACGCGAGGGGCTTGAAGAGCGCCTGGCGTTTCTCTTTCCGGATGAAGAGCTGCGTGCGCAGAAGCGCCCGGCCTACGATGCGCGCCTGGAGATTGAGCTTAACGTTATTAACCAGATGGGGTTCCCGGGCTACTTTCTGATCGTCATGGAGTTTATCCAGTGGTCAAAAGATAACGGGATCCCGGTCGGACCCGGACGTGGTTCCGGTGCCGGCTCACTGGTGGCCTATGCGCTGAAGATCACCGACCTCGATCCGCTGGAATTTGACCTGCTGTTTGAACGCTTCCTGAACCCGGAACGTGTCTCCATGCCCGACTTTGACGTCGACTTCTGCATGGAGAAGCGCGATCAGGTGATCGATCACGTTGCCGAGATGTATGGTCGTGAAGCGGTTTCGCAGATTATCACCTTCGGTACCATGGCGGCGAAAGCGGTGATCCGCGATGTGGGGCGCGTGCTGGGCCATCCTTATGGCTTTGTCGATCGCATCTCCAAGCTGGTGCCGCCCGATCCGGGCATGACGCTCGAAAAAGCGTTTCAGGCTGAGCCGCAGCTGCCTGAGATCTATGACGCTGATGAAGAGGTCAGGGCGCTGATCGACATGGCGCGTAAGCTGGAAGGCGTCACGCGAAACGCCGGCAAGCACGCTGGCGGCGTGGTTATCGCGCCGACTAAAATCACCGATTTTGCCCCGCTTTACTGCGACGAAAACGGCCAGTTCCCCGTCACCCAGTTTGATAAAAATGATGTGGAGTATGCCGGACTGGTGAAGTTTGACTTCCTCGGCCTGCGTACGCTGACCATCATCGACTGGGCGCTGAAGATGATCAATCCGCGCCGTGAAAAGCAGGGGCTGCCGCCGATCGACATTGCGGCTATTCCGCTTGATGATAAAAAAAGCTTCGATATGCTGCAGCGCTCGGAGACCACGGCGGTGTTCCAGCTTGAATCGCGCGGCATGAAAGATCTGATCAAGCGACTGAAGCCTGACTGCTTTGAAGATATGATCGCCCTGGTGGCGCTGTTTCGTCCTGGCCCGCTGCAGTCCGGCATGGTGGACAACTTCATCGACCGTAAGCATGGCCGTGAAGAGCTCTCCTATCCCGATATCCAGTGGCAGCATGAGAGTCTGAAGCCGGTACTGGAGCCCACCTACGGCATCATTCTTTACCAGGAACAGGTGATGCAGATCGCACAGGTGCTGGCGGGTTATACGCTGGGCGGCGCCGATATGCTGCGTCGTGCGATGGGTAAAAAGAAACCGGAAGAGATGGCGAAACAGCGTTCAGTGTTCAAAGAGGGCGCTGAAAGCATGGGCATCAACGGCGAGCTGTCGATGAAAATCTTCGACCTGGTAGAGAAGTTTGCCGGCTATGGTTTTAACAAATCGCACTCTGCAGCTTATGCGCTGGTCTCCTATCAGACGCTGTGGCTGAAAGCCCACTATCCGGCTGAATTTATGGCTGCGGTCATGACCGCCGATATGGATAACACCGAGAAAGTGGTCGGGCTGGTGGATGAGTGCTGGCGCATGGGCCTGAAAGTGCTGCCGCCGGATATCAATGCCGGCCTCTATCCGTTCCACGTCAACGATGACGGTGAAATTGTCTATGGCATCGGCGCGATCAAAGGCGTCGGTGAAGGCCCGATTGAAGCGATCCTGGAAGCGCGTAATCAGGGCGGCTATTTTAAAGAGCTGTTCGATCTCTGCGCGCGTACCGATACGCGCAAAATCAACCGCCGGGTGATGGAGAAGCTGATCATGTCCGGCGCGTTTGACCGGCTCGGGCCCCATCGCGCGGCGCTGATGAGCGCTCTGAGCGATGCCCTGAAAGCCGCTGACCAGCATGCGAAAGCAGAGGCGACGGGGCAGGCAGATATGTTTGGCGTGCTGGCTGAAGAGCCGGAGCAGGTCGAAAAATCGTATGCGTCAATTACGCCGTGGCCAGAGCAGGTGCAGCTGGATGGCGAGCGTGAAACGCTGGGGCTCTATCTTACCGGGCATCCGATTAATCAGTATCTGAAAGAGATTGAGCGCTATGTCGGCGGGATGCGGCTGAAAGATATGCATCCCACTGAACGTGGCAAGGTCACTATTGCTGCGGGGCTGGTGATCGCCGCCCGCGTGATGGTGACCAAGCGCGGCAACCGAATTGGTATTTGTACTCTGGACGATCGCTCCGGTCGTCTGGAAGTCATGCTATTTACCGATGCGTTAGATAAGTACCAGCAGCTGCTGGAGAAAGACCGTATCCTGATCGTCAGCGGACAGGTCAGCTTTGATGACTTCAGCGGTGGGCTTAAAATGACCGCCAGGGAAGTGATGGATATCGATGAAGCGCGGGAAAAATATGCGCGCGGACTTGCTATCTCGCTGACGGACAGGCAAATTGATGACCAGCTTTTAAACCGTCTCCGCCAGTCTCTGGAACCTCATCGTTCCGGGACCATTCCGGTACATCTCTATTATCAGAGAGCAGATGCGCGGGCAAAGCTGCGCTTTGGTGCAGCGTGGCGTATTTCGCCCAGCGATCGTTTACTTAACGACCTGCGGTCGTTAGTAGGATCGGAGCAGGTGGAACTGGAGTTTGACTAAAACAGGAACATTATGAGTCTTAATTACCTGGATTTTGAACAGCCGATCGCTGAACTTGAAGCGAAGATCGATTCGCTGAAATCGATTGGCCGTTCAGATGAGAAACACGATATTAATCTGGATGAAGAGATTCAGCGCCTTCGCGAGAAAAGCGTTGAACTGACCCGTAAAATCTTCTCCGATTTAGGTGCATGGCAGGTCGCGCAGCTGGCGCGTCATCCGCTGCGTCCCTATACGCTGGACTACGTGCGCAACGCATTTGACGACTTTGACGAGCTGGCAGGCGATCGCGCCTATGCTGACGACAAAGCGATTGTGGGTGGTATCGCACGTCTGGATGGCCGTCCGGTGATGATCATTGGTCATCAGAAAGGGCGTGAAACCAAAGAAAAAATTCGCCGTAACTTCGGTATGCCTGCACCAGAAGGCTATCGTAAAGCGCTGCGTCTGATGGAGATGGCAGAGCGTTTTAAGATGCCACTCATCACCTTTATCGACACGCCGGGTGCTTATCCGGGCGTGGGCGCTGAAGAGCGCGGTCAGTCTGAAGCGATTGCCCGTAACCTGCGTGAAATGTCTGGCCTGAAAATTCCGGTGATCTGCACCGTGATTGGCGAGGGCGGCTCCGGTGGCGCGCTGGCGATTGGCGTGGGTGACAAAGTGAATATGCTGCAGTACAGCACCTATTCAGTGATCTCACCGGAAGGCTGTGCGTCAATTCTGTGGAAAAGCGCAGACAAAGCGCCGCTGGCGGCAGAAGCGATGGGCATCACCGCTGAGCGTCTGCAGGAGCTGAAGCTGATCGACTCGATCATTCCTGAGCCGCTGGGTGGCGCGCATCGTCGTCCGGTTGATATGGCCGCTTCTCTGAAGCAGCAGCTGCTGGCCGACCTGGCCGATCTCGACGGATTGAGCACGGAAGAGCTGCTCGATCGCCGCTACCAGCGCCTGATGAACTACGGTTACGCGTAAGGTAAGCCCTGCAGCAAAAAAGCGGACTCCGGTCCGCTTTTTTTATGTCTGTTTTCCACGATCGGGCCTGAGTTCCCTGCAGGCACGGCATCTATATCGGTGCGCATTAATGCGCCCCCTACAAAAACCCGGCAGCGATCCCGCAGGGTCGCCATTTATGGCGGCAGCGATCCTGCAGGGGCGCCATTTATGACGGCAGCGATCCCGTAGGGTCGCCATTTATGGCGACCTGATAAAACCCGCGCAATGACCCCGCAGGCACGGCATTTATAGCGGTGCGCATTAATGCGCCCCTACAAAAATCCGGCAGCGATCCCCCAGGATCGCCATTTATGGCGGCAGCGATCCCGTAGGGTCGCCATTTATGGCGACCTGATAAAACCCGCGCAATGACCCCGCAGGTGCGGCATTTATAGCGGTGCGCATTAATGCGCACCCTACAAAAACCCGGCAGCGATCCCGCAGGGGCGCCATTTGTGGCGGCAGCGATCCCGCAACGGCGCTATTCCGGAACATTCTCCGGCCACTTTTCGCTATCCTTACTCTGTGCCACAAGACCACAGGAGGTGAGCATTGAATATTATTGCGATCATGGGACCGCACGGCGCGTTCTACAAAGATGAACCGATTCGTGAACTGGATGCCGCGCTGAAACTGCAGGGCTTTCACACCGTTTATCCCAGCAATGCCAGCGACCTGCTGAAGCTGATTGAGCACAACCCGCGCGTATGCGGCGTCGTATTTGACTGGGATGAGTACAGCATGGCGCTCTGCAGCGACATCAACCAGCTCAATGAGTCGCTGCCGCTCTACGCCTTTATCAACACCCATTCGCAGATGGACGTCAGCGTTAATGAAATGCGCATGGCGCTGCAGTTTTTTGAATATGCGCTCAGCACCGCAGACGATATCGCGCTGCATATCCGCCAGTATACCGATGAGTACATCGATAAAATTCTACCCCCGCTGACCAAAGCGCTGTTTACCTACGTTAAAGAGGGTAAATACACCTTCTGCACGCCAGGCCACATGGGGGGCACCGCTTTTCAGAAAAGCCCGGTCGGCAGCCTGTTTTATGACTTTTTCGGTGCCAACACGCTTAAAGCCGATGTCTCTATCTCCGTCACTGAACTGGGTTCGCTGCTCGATCATACCGGCCCGCATCTCGACGCCGAAGAGTATATTGCCCGTACCTTTGGGGCAGAGCAGAGCTATATGGTGACCAACGGTACCTCAACCTCAAACAAAATTGTCGGTATGTACGCCGCCCCGGCAGGCAGTACGGTGCTGATTGACCGCAACTGTCACAAATCGCTGACCCATCTGTTGATGATGAGCGATATCGTGCCTGTCTGGCTCAAGCCAACGCGTAATTCGCTGGGCATTCTGGGCGGTATTCCGCAGCGTGAATTTACCCGGGACAGTATTCAGAGCAAAGTGGATAGCACGCCGCGCGCCAGCTGGCCGGTCCATGCGGTGATCACCAATTCAACGTACGACGGATTGCTCTACAACACGGAATATATCAAGCAGACGCTGGATGTGCCGTCGATCCACTTCGATTCCGCCTGGGTGCCGTATACCAATTTCCATCCCATCTACAGCGGAAAAAGCGGCATGAGCGGTGAACGGATCCCAGGCAAGGTGATCTATGAAACGCAATCCACCCATAAGCTGCTGGCCGCGTTTTCTCAGGCTTCACTGATTCATATCAAGGGCGACTACGACCACGATACCTTTAACGAAGCCTATATGATGCACACCACCACTTCGCCGAGCTACGGTATTGTGTCATCGATTGAAACCGCTGCGGCGATGCTGCGCGGCAACCCGGGTAAGCGGCTAATCAACCGTTCGGTCGAGCGCGCGCTGCACTTCCGGCGCGAGATCCAGCGGCTGCGTGAAGAGTCGGACGGCTGGTTCTTTGATATCTGGCAGCCGGAGCAGGTGGATGAGGCAGAGTGCTGGCCGATCCAGCCGGGGGAAGAGGCGTGGCACGGCTTTCAGCAGGCCGATCGCGATCATATGTATCTCGATCCCATTAAAGTCACGATCCTGACGCCCGGTATGAGCGAGCTGGGCGCGATGGCAGAAGAGGGGATCCCGGCGGCGCTGGTGGCGAAATTCCTCGATCAGCGCGGCGTGGTAGTAGAGAAAACCGGGCCTTATAACCTGCTGTTTCTGTTCAGTATCGGGATCGATAAAACCCGCGCCATGAGTCTGCTGCGCGGTCTGACCGAATTTAAACGCGCCTACGATCTCAATCTGCGCGTGAAAAATATGCTGCCGGATCTCTATGCGGAGGATCCCGATTTCTATCGCAATATGCGGATTCAGACGCTGGCGCAGGGGATCCACCAGCTGATCCTGCAGCACGATCTGCCGCGGCTGATGCTGAAAGCGTTTGATGTCCTGCCTGAAATGAAAATGACGCCGCATCAGGCGTTCCAGCATCAGGTCAAAGGCGAGGTTGAAACCGTGGATATCCGCGAGCTGGTGGGGCGTATCTCCGCCAATATGATCTTGCCCTATCCGCCAGGCGTGCCGCTGGTCATGCCCGGTGAGATGATCACAGAACAGAGCCGGGCCGTGCTCGACTTTCTGCTGATGCTCTGCACCATCGGGCGCCACTACCCCGGCTTTGAAACCGATATTCACGGCACCACGCTGACAGAGGATGGACGTTATCTGGTGCGGGTACTGCGCGACGCGCCCCAGCCCTGACTTCGGATAAATGCCTCTGGTCACGCTGACGTCCGGCACGTAGGCTTAGCGGCTCAGATTTTTTTTCGGAGCCGCTATGCTACAGATCAAACAGATTCACCACATTGCGATTATTGCCACTGACTATCCGCGCAGCAAAGCGTTCTACTGCGATGTGCTGGGCTTCTCCCTGCTGGGAGAGTACTACCGCGCTGAGCGGGATTCATGGAAAGGCGACCTCGGCCTCCACGGCGTCTATACCATTGAGCTGTTCTCATTTCCCTCCCCGCCGCCGCGCGTAACCGCACCTGAAGCCTGCGGCCTGCGCCATCTGGCATTCTGCGTTGAGGATGTCGCACAGTCGGTTGCCGCGCTGGCAGAGAAAGGCGTGACCTGCGAACCGGTGCGTATCGATGCGCTGACCGGTAAAGCCTGCACCTTTTTTACCGATCCGGATGGTTTGCCGCTGGAGCTTTATCAGGCGTAAAATAGCCGCCGCAGAATGCCGCAATCAGGCGGCATCATCAGATGGAACGGCACTATGTCTTTTTCCCACCTTGCTGCGCTGCTGGATCCTGCCGGTCGCTACGTGGTGGCATTCAGCGGCGGGCTCGACTCCACCGTGCTGCTGCATCAGCTGGTTTGCTGGCAGCAGCAGCATCCGCAGCTGCGCGTGCGGGCGCTGCACGTGCATCACGGCCTGAGTCCGCACGCCGAACGGTGGGCGGCACACTGCCGGCAGCAGTGTCAGCGCTGGCATATCGCCTGCGACGTATTGCCGGTAACGGTTGATGCCAGGGCCGGAGGCGTGGAGGCGTCGGCGCGCAGAGAGCGCTATCAGGCGCTGTTCGCCCGGCTGCAGCCGGATGAACAGCTGCTCACCGCGCAGCATCTGGACGATCAGTGCGAAACGCTGCTGCTGGCGCTAAAGCGCGGCAGCGGCCCGGCGGGGCTGGCGGCGATGCCGCCGCGGCGCACAGTGCAGGGGCGTGAACATCTGCGTCCGCTGCTCAGCCTCAGCCGTGAGCAGCTGGAGCAGTGGGCGGCTGTGCACCAGCTCAGCTGGATTGAGGATGAGAGCAATAACGACAGCCGCTACGACCGTAACTTTTTGCGTCAGCAGATTATGCCGCTGCTGCATCAGCGCTGGCCGCACTTCAGCGCCGCCAGCGCCCGCAGCGCCGCGCTCTGCGCAGAGCAGGAGCAGCTGCTGGATGAGCTGCTGCAGCAGGAGCTGAGCCAGCTGCTTACGCCACAGGGCGCACTGCATTTCCCGCCGCTGCAGAGCATGAGCGAAGCGCGGCGTAACGCGCTGCTGCGCCGCTGGATCGCCAGGCAGGGTGGGGCGATGCCGTCACGTGCGGCGCTGCAGCGTATCAGTACCGATGTTATCGAAAGCCGGACTGATGCACAGCCGGCGCTGCAGCTGGGAAATTTTACGCTGCGCCGCTATCGCGATGCGCTCTACTGGCTGCCGCCACAGCCGTCGCTGCGTGACCAGGAATGCTGCTGGCCGCAGCTTACCCGACCGCTGGCGCTGCCCGGCGGGGTGGGGCAGCTGTTGGCTGACTTCTCACGCGCGGAGCTGCGTCTGCCTGCGGCGGATGAAACGGTTTGCGTTCGCTTTCAGGCGCGCGGCTACTATCATCTGCTGGGGCGGGCGGGCGGACGCGAAATGAAAAAACTGTGGCAGGAGCTGGCGATCCCGCCCTGGCAGCGGGAACGTATTCCACTGCTCTACTATAACCAGACGCTGATTTGCGCGCCGGGCCTGTTTGTTACCCATGAAGGCGCTGCCTGCAGCGATCGGGGCTGGCAGGCGATCTGGCATCAGCCTGACAGGGAGAAGGTATCATGAGGCACTGGCTGACGGCTGTGCTATGTTTTGTATCGCTGCCGCTATGGGCAGAAAGCGATGCGGCCGCGGGCGCAGAGAAAGCAGCTCGCTGTATGGCGTGTCACGGTGCTGAGGGCAAAAGCGCAATCCCTCTCTATCCTCATCTTGCCGGGCAGCAGGCGCCTTATCTGGCGCATGCGTTGCACGCCTATCAGAAAGGTGAGCGCAGCGGCGGTCAGGCAGAGGTGATGAAAGCGTTTGTGGCGGGACTAAGCGATACCGATATTGAGGATTTAGCGGCTTACTATAGCGGACTTAAGCCGTAAGGAACGCGGGCGGAGAGGGTCCGCCCGCTGCGAGACTACTCGTCTTCGCTGACCACCACGGTGCCGAGTTCAGGATGGCTGAAGCTGGCAATGTGATCGAGACGCAGCTCGCGGGTTTCCCCGGAGAGGTCAACCGCAAGATATTCGACGTTTTTGCGCGAAACCATATCCCGCGCTTTCGCCTTCAGCTGGTCGCCATTTTTCAGCTGCAGTGACAGCATCCAGTGTCGGGTACAGGCGAGTTCCAGGTTGTCGTAGTCATCGCAATTGATGGGTTTATAAGCTTCATTTGTCAACATAGTCGCTCACCATTAAGTTTGCAGCAGCCCAGGCTGCCTGATCCCTGACAGAAGAGTTTAGCGCGGAATGAGCGGCGATATCATTGAGTGCATTCAGCGCGCGCATCAGCGCGTCGGGCACATATCCCAGCTCACCGCTGCCGATTTCAGCATATTTCTGGCGAACTAACTCACAATACGTTTGCACATGCACCTCCTCAGCAGAGCATAAATACCCTGGTTGCCTGGCGACTATAACACAGGGGTTTCCCGGAAATCAGCCAGGGTAAGCGGGGAAACAGAGAAAGAAAAGTGGCAGAACAGCGGCTGGCACGGCCTGCCGGACGCTGGCTGGCGCACAAAAGGTTAAGTTGATGAACAGGAAAATTCAGTACAGAACGCCGTGTGAACCGGCAGGTGACAGATGATTATGCTGTCGCGCACGGTTGAGATCCCGGAGAGTGAAATAGAGCTGACGGCTATCCGCGCTCAGGGGGCAGGGGGGCAGCACGTGAATAAAACCTCGACGGCTATTCACCTGCGGTTTGATGTTCGCGCATCATCGCTGCCGGAGTTTTATAAAACGCGGCTGCTCGCTGCCAGTCATCACCTGATCACGGCAGAAGGCGTGGTCATTATTAAAGCGCAGGAGTATCGCAGTCAGGAGATGAATCGTGAGGCCGCGCTGCAGCGCCTGATCAATCTGATCCGCGAGTTAACCACGGTGGAGAAAGCGCGACGCGCGACGCGGCCCACGCGCGCGTCAAAGGAACGGCGGCTGGAGGGGAAATCGCGGCGCAGCAGCGTAAAAGCGATGCGCGGCAAAGTACGATAAAAAAACGCCTCCCGGAGGAGGCGTTTGCCATTACTTATTCAGCGCGCTGGCCAGGAAGCTGACGATCTCATGCTGGCTAATCATCTGCTTCTCGCTTGCGGAGCGGGATTTGTACTCAATCTCTTCGTTGTCGAGATTGCGATCGCCAATCACGATGGTGTGCGGCACGCCAATCAGCTCCATATCCGCAAACATCACGCCGGGACGCTCTTTACGATCGTCGAGGATAACGTCGATGCCTCTGGCGCGCAGTTCGCTGTAGAGCGATTCCGCCAGCTGCTGAACCCGGAAAGATTTATGCATATTCATTGGCAGAATAGCGACTTCAAACGGTGCCAGCGCCGCAGGCCAGATAATGCCGCGCTCGTCATGGTTCTGCTCAATTGCGGCAGCCACCACGCGGGTGATACCGATACCGTAGCAGCCCATGGTCATGATCTGGTTGCGGCCATCTTCGCCCTGTACGGCTGCTTTCATCGCATCGGAGTATTTGGTGCCGAGCTGGAAAATGTGACCCACCTCGATACCGCGCTTGATCTGCAGTACGCCTTTACCATCCGGGCTTGGATCGCCCTCGACCACATTGCGGATATCTTCAACCCGCGCTTCCGGCAGATCGCGGCCCCAGTTAATGCCGGCAAAGTGCTGACCGTCGATGTTGGCACCGGCGGAGAAATCACTCATTTTTGCCACGGTACGGTCCGCAATGACCGGGATGGTCAGACCGACCGGACCGATAGAACCAAAGCCTGCGCCCGTTACGGCACGGATCGCCTCTTCATTGCCCATTTCCAGCGGCGAAGCGACGATATCGAGATGTTCAGCTTTGATTTCGTTAAGCTCATGATCGCCACGCACCAGCAGAGCAACCAGCTGATGGCCGCTCTCTTCACTCGCCTTCACAATCAGCGTCTTAACCGTTTTCTCAACCGGGATCTGGTGCTGCTCAACCAGCTCCGCGATGGTTTTGGCATGTGGCGTGGCAAACTGTGTCATTGGCTGTGTTGCCGCCGGACGCTCGCCAGCCGGAGCCAGCGCTTCAGCTTTCTCAATGTTGGCGGCGTAGTCTGACTCGCTGGAGAAGATCACATCATCTTCACCGCTCTGCGCCAGTACCTGGAATTCATGTGAACCGCTGCCGCCGATAGAGCCGGTGTCAGCCTGCACCGCGCGGAAATCGAGACCCATGCGGGTAAAGCTCTGACTGTAGGCGCGATACATCGCATCGTAGGTTTCCTGCAGCGACGCCTGCGAGGTATGGAAGGAGTAGGCGTCTTTCATGATGAACTCACGGGAACGCATCACGCCAAACCGCGGGCGCACTTCATCGCGGAACTTGGTCTGAATCTGATACAGATTAAGCGGCAGCTGCTTATAAGAGCTCAGCTCGTTGCGGATGAGATCGGTAATGACCTCTTCATGCGTCGGACCGAGCACAAACGGACGTTCGTGACGATCTTTAATGCGCAGCAGCTCCGGGCCATACTGCTCCCAGCGCCCGCTCTCTTCCCACAGGTCGGCCGGCTGAACCACCGGCATAGAGATTTCAATTGCGCCGGCGTTGTTCATCTCTTCGCGCACGATGTTTTCAACTTTTCGCAGCACGCGAACCCCGGTCGGCAGCCAGGTATAGAGTCCGGAGGCCAGTTTGCGGATCATCCCGGCACGCAGCATCAGCTGATGGCTGATCACTTCTGCATCGGAAGGCGTCTCCTTAAGCGTGGAGAGCAGATATTGAGTAGTACGCATTAATTATGATTCCAGTTATATGGAAGAAGAAGAGCAGACCGTTACTGGCCGTTAGTGTACCAGCGAGAAACAGCGCTCAAAAGCCTGTTTTAGCGTGGATCCACGGCAATGACCTCAGTACCCGCTTCATCAATGCGCCAGCGCACGTTGAAATCGAGCAGCCAGGCGGCATATTCACGATCCAGCGATTCACTTTTGCGATAGGCGGGACGCGGATCCTGGGCCAGAACGTCGCTAATAAAACGCTGCAGCTGGGGAATATGCGCCTGCTGCTGAATCTGCTGCTGAGCGGCGGCTGAAAAACGCACCGGCATGGCCGCTTCAGGTGCAGCCTGAGCATACCCGGCGCGCGCGTCGGGCAGCGCTTCGGCAAACGGCAGGTAGGGCTTGATATCAATGACCGGTGTGCCATCGACCAGATCAAGACTGCCGAGCTGCAGAATAACCTGCGATTTTTCACAGCGGATCCCTTTCAGCTCAACCAGCGACATGCCTACCGGATTAGGACGAAACGTTGATCGCGTCGCAAACACGCCCATACGCGCGTTACCGCCGAGGCGTGGCGGACGGACAGTAGGGCGCCAGCCGCCGGCCATGGTCTGATGGAACATAAACAGGATCCAGATGTGGCTGAACGCCTCCAGACCGCGTACGGCTTCCGGCTGATTGTACGGGGCCTGCAGATGCAGTTCACCGCCGCCATCCTGAACCAGTCCCGGCTGGCGCGGTACGGCAAATTTCTCTTTCCACGGGGAGCGGATCACGCCAATCTGCGCAACGGCAAACTCACTCATTGACCGGAAACTTTCAGCGCTGAGCCCTGGCAGATCGCCTGGCGGTAGCAGCCTGGCGTACTGGTCACAATTTCACATTTGTGCAGCAGCACGGCGTTGGCTTTCATACCTGCTGCTTTAATCTGCAGACGTTTACGCGCGGTATTGATATTGGGAGGCGAATCCTGCGTGCTGCTCTGGCAATCTTCGCCAGACACTTCACCCAGATCGCGGAAAGGATTGCTGACCAGATCGGTTGCGTCGGTATAGATTTTCACCGGAGCCGGGCGCGGAGCCGGCTTGCGCTGCGGCTGAGCGGATGACTGCTGCGGACGAGACGGAGCGCTGCTTATCGGGTGATATTCACGAACGCACCCGGTCAGCATCAACGCCAACAGGCAGAGCGGTAAAAAACGCATGGCAACATCCTCCTGTAATAAAAGTGGCGTTATTGAAACAAGGACGCCCGCAAATAACAAGTCAGCAGCCACATGCAGAAATAGAAAGGGCGGCCAGCGCCGCCCTCAGGAGAGAAAAGAAGTGAACTTACCAGCCTTTAACCGCGCCACCGTTAAAGATTTTATTCGCAGACTCAGCCACTTCGTCTGACTGATACGCTTCAACAAACTTCTTCACGTTCTCAGCGTCTTTATTATCTTCACGGCTCACCAGCAGGTTAACGTATGGGGAATCTTTATCTTCCACAAAGATGCCATCTTTTGCCGGGGTCAGACCAATCTGGCTGGCATACGTTGTGTTGATAACCGCAAGTGCAATCTGCTGATCGTCAAGCGAGCGTGGCAGCTGTGGCGCTTCCAGTTCAACAATCTTCAGGTTCTTCGGATTTTCCACAATATCCAGAGACGTTGGCAGCAGGCCAACACCCTCTTTCAGCTTAATCAGTCCCGCTTTCTGCAGCAGCAGCAGGGAGCGGCCCAGGTTAGTCGGATCGTTAGGGATGGCGATCTGCGCGCCATCCTGCAGTTCGGTCAGCGACTTAATCTTTTTAGAGTAGCCGGCAATCGGGTAAACAAAGGTGTTGCCAACCGATACCAGCTTGTAGCCACGATCTTTGATCTGCTGATCCAGATAGGGCTTATGCTGAAAGGCGTTAACATCAATATCCCCTTTGCTCAGCGCTTCATTAGGTAACACGTAATCGTTAAATGTCACCAGCTCGACGTCGAGGTTATATTTATCTTTAGCCACTTTAACGGCAGTTTCAGCAACCTGCTGTTCAGCACCGACAATCACGCCCACTTTGATATGGTTGGGATCTTTTGCCTGCTGATCGCATCCGGCCAGAGCAATAGCACCAATCAGAGCACCTGCTGCGGCAATCTTTTTAAATGTGAAAGACATATCCTTTCCTTAATAGAGAAGTATTGATGTTATTGGCTTATTTATGCGACACCGCGCGAACAATGCGATCGCCGCAGAACTGAATCAGATATACCAGCACGACCAGCAGCACCAGTACAGTATTCATTACGGTAGCGTTATACCCGATATAGCCATACTGATAGCCAATCTGGCCCAGACCGCCCGCACCCACGGCACCGCCCATAGCAGAGTAGCCAACCAGCGTAATGAGCGTAATGGTGGCTGCGTTGACCAGGCCTGGCATCGCTTCCGGCAGTAACACCTTGCGGACGATCTGCAGCGGCGTGGCACCCATCGCGCGGGAGGCTTCGATCAGGCCGGTCGGCAGCTCCAGCAGGGCGTTTTCAACCATACGGGCAATAAACGGCGCGGCGCCAACGGTCAGCGGGACAATGGCCGCCTGCAGGCCGATAGAGGTGCCGACAATTGCACGGGTAAACGGAATCATCCAGACCAGCAATATAATGAACGGGATTGAGCGGAAGATATTGACGATAGCAGAGAGCACCCGGTAAAGCGTGCTGTTCGCCAGAATCTGACCGGGGCGTGTAACATACAGCAGTACGCCGACCGGCAGGCCAATAACAAACCCGAAAAAGCCAGAGACAAAGGTCATCATCAGCGTTTCCCAGACGCCGCGCGTCAGTAACCACAGCATCGCTTCAGACATAACCTAATACCTCTACTTTCACATGATGTTCTTTCAGCCAGCTTATCGCGGCCTGCGTATCTGTTTCACTGCCATCCATTTCTGCCAGCATGATGCCGAACTTGACTCCGCCTGCATAATCCATCTGCGCACTGATAATGTTGTTATTCACATTAAAGCGGCGGGCAGCTTCTGACAGCAGCGGTGCATCAACAGATTTTCCGGTAAATTCCAGGCGCAGCAGCGGCACAGTTTGCGCGGCAGGCTGCGCGCGCATGCGCTCCTGATAATCTTCCGGAATATCCAGATGCAGCGTCGACTGAATAAACTGCTGCGCCAGCGGCGTTTTTGGATGTGAAAAGACTTCGCTGACGCTATCTTTTTCAATCAGCTCACCGTTACTGATCACGGCAACCTGATCGCAGATGCGCTTAACCACATCCATCTCGTGGGTGATAAGCAGAATAGTAATGCCGAGGCGGCGATTAATGTCTTTTAGCAGTTCCAGTATTGAACGGGTGGTCGCCGGATCGAGCGCGCTGGTGGCTTCGTCGCACAGCAGTACTTTGGGATTGCTGGCCAGCGCACGCGCAATAGCCACACGCTGTTTTTGCCCGCCTGAGAGGTTAGCCGGCCAGCTGTCATGCTTGTCATTCAGACCAACAAGCTCCAGCAGCTCGCTAACGCGCGCTTTGATCTGATCGCGTGACAGATTGCCCAGCTCCAGCGGCAGCGCCACATTGCCGGCCACTGTACGCGAGTTCATCAGATTGAAGTGCTGAAAAATCATGCCGATCTGGCGACGTGCCAGCGTCAGCTGCCCGGAAGAGAGTGCAGTGAGATCCTGTCCGTCGACCAGCACACGACCGGAGGTAGGGCGCTCAAGCAGGTTGACGCAGCGGATCAGCGTACTCTTGCCCGCGCCTGACGAACCGATGACGCCATAAATCTGTCCCGCCGGCACATGCAGGCTGACACCGGAGAGCGCCTGTATTGTGCGTGAACCCTGCTGGAACACTTTGGTGATATTTTCGAGTTTAATCATTAGTTAATTATTATCGTCTGACGTTGTCCGTGGTGTATCAATATTCGAGCAGCGAAGCTGGACGAAAGCTAAATGGATGGTAAGGCATCCAGACGTCTAAATCAATCGACGTAATGCAATCTGCCATTCTCTCGCTATGCCCAATCATGCAATACTTAGCACTATTAATTGCAGCAGGAGTATTTACGTGGCGAACCCAGTCCCGGCTATTTTTCTCGATCGTGATGGCACATTAAATGTTGATCACGGTTATGTTCATGAGATCGACAATTTTCAGTTTATAGAAGGCACCATTGAAGCGCTGCAGGCGCTGAAAAAGATGGGTTACGCGCTGGTGCTGGTCACTAACCAGTCGGGTATTGCCCGTGGGATGTTTACGGAAGATACCTTTATGCAGCTGACGGAGTGGATGGACTGGTCACTGGCCGATCGCGATATCGACCTGGACGGCATCTACTATTGTCCTCACCTGCCGGATGCCACCGTGCCTGCTTACCGTCAAAACTGCGACTGCCGTAAACCTCAGCCTGGAATGCTGCTGTCTGCGCAGCAGGAGCTGAACATCGATATGGCCGCTTCTTATATGGTAGGGGATAAGCTGGAAGATATGCTGGCAGGGCAGGCAGCTGGCGTCGGCACCCGCGTACTGGTGCGCAGCGGTAAAACGGTTACCGCTGAAGGTGAAGCAGCAGCAGATTGGGTGTTAAATAGCCTGGCAGAGCTGCCGGCGCGCATTAAACAGGCATAAATAACCGGTTTTGTGCAAACATTAACCGGGTGATAAAAAAGTTGAAATTAGTGCTTGTCACCCGGCGAGAACTCCCTATAATGCGCCACCACTGAGACGGCAAAGCGGCAACGCAGACGGGCTCAGCAGGGCGTGAAGCGATTCACCCC
>NZ_JBXUNM010000003.1:164166-362443 GCF_057197005.1 Pantoea sp. SYBGC1 | reverse complement strand
CGCGCAGCGGCGGACGGGGCTGGCGCAGGGCCGGGGAGTGCAGAGGGCGCGGCCAGGCGTCCTCTGCCCGGTCGCCGCGCCGGGACACAGGCTGCTGCCGCAGCTGACGGCGAACGGAACCGGCGCCATACCCCGTGGCGAACGGAACCGGCATCAATGCCAGCCCCGCCGCGCCGGGGCAAAGGCTGCCGCCGCAGCTGACGGCGAACGGAACCGGCGCCATACCCCGTGGCGAACGAAACCGGCGCTTAACCCGTAACCGGCGCTTAACCAGCAAAAAACACCACTTTGCCCCGCTGAAAGGTGGCCTGCACCGGCGCAATCCGCGCCACGGCTTCAGCAGAGCAGCTGGCTGACACCAGCATCATACTGGCTTCATCCTGCAGCGCAGGCCACTGCCGCACGCCCTGATTAGAGAGCGGCAGAATACCCCCGGTTGCAATATGCAGCGCGCGGCTTAGCCCGTACTCATCAGAGCCGCGGTAAAGCTGAGCATAAAGATTCGCTTTTTCCAGCATGCTGCCGGTGCCAAAAGGGGACCAGTGATCGACCACACTGTCAGTGCCGGTCATGACGTTGACGCCTGCTGCCTGCAGCTGCGGCAGCGGCATGTTCAGTCTGCCGATCGGAATGGTGGACGCCAGGCTAATCTGCTGCTCCGCCATGCCCGCAATCATCCGATCCAGCGCACTTCCCTCCAGCGTGGCCAGTGCAAAGCCGTGGCTCAGCGTTACGCGTCCTTTAAGCTGTGGATGACGGGCAACGGTATCAATCATGTACTGAATAGCCGCTACGCCCGCCGCGCTGGTCTCGTGCAGATGAATATCCACGCCGCGCTGAAAGTCGAGCGCTATCTGAAACATTGCATCAAGCGACGCTTCCATTGCGCCATCAACGCTGGTCGGATCGAGGCCGCCCACATGCGTGACGCCTGGCTGCATCGCCTCGCGCATCAGCCGATCAACCTTAGAGTGCAGCAGGCCGTGTTGCGGAAAGGCGACAATCCCGCAGCGGAAATCGGGATGCTGCGCCAGCGCCTGCTGCAGGTGCGCCAGGCTCTGCAGGCCGCTGACCGGATCGATGTTGCAGTGGCTGCGCGCTTCGGTAGTGCCTTTGCTCTGCAGCAGGGCAATCAGTGCTTCGGCCCGCGCCTGTGAAGTGGGGAGCAGCTGCGGGATCAGCACCTCTTCCCGGGCGATCATATCCATAATGGTTTTGCCCTGACGCGGGCGCGGAGCCTGCCACGGGCCGCCATAAAACGTCTTATCGAGATGGATATGCATATCGCGGGTGCGGGGCAGCAGCAGCGCGCCCTGTGCATCCCACTGCGGCAGCGCAGCGTTACGTGGTGTACTGGCTGGCTCAATCGCGACAAACAGCTCCTCTTTAATCGTGAGGTTATAGTACGCGGTGCGGGTGGCAATCACCTCGCCGCCTTCGCGTTCAAACGCCTCTTCAAGGCGCACGTTGCAGAGCTGATAATGGGCAGCGTCAGGCGGGGGTACCGCGGTCTGACAGGCTGGAAAGGCGGGTAACGGCGCGGCGCGACTCATACCGGCAGCCAGCAGGCTTCCGGCGGCGGTCAGACGAACGCCCTGGCTGAGAAAAGAACGACGGCTGGCAGAGGTAACGGGCATAGAAGGCTCCGGATCGCAGGGAAAACCCTAATCTGACAAATCTGCCGCGCCGCCGCTGCGATATTTGCCACTGCCCGGCAGTGGAAAAATCACTGCCACTGCAGATGGCAGAACTCAGCCAGCGCCTGCGCCAGCGTCTGCTGCAGCGCATCCTGCGGCAGTCGGCAGAACAGCGCCAGCTCAAAATGCGTAACCGGCGGCAGGCCCTCGGCGACGCCCAGCACGCGATGGCCGGGAAGACGGCAGCTGGCGGGCAGCAGCGTCAGGCCCAGTCCGGCTTCGCTGGCGCTGGCGAGCGCCGCCAGGCTGGCGCTGCTGTAGCTGATGCGCCAGCTGCGCGCCAGCTGGTCCAGCGCCTGACACATCTCTTCCCGGTAGAGCCCCTGCTGCGGAAACACCACCAGCGGCACCGGCGCGCGGGTAAAACAGGGATGAGCCTGGCTATCGAGCCAGAGCAGCGGTTCAGGACGCGAGGCGAGGGGGCGCTCGCCGCCGGGCTGCTTGATGAGCATGATATCCAGCTCTTCGCGCAGCCATGCACGGTGCAGATCAACATACATGCCGCTCATGACATCAAGACGCAGCTGCGGATGCGCCCGACTGAAATCCGCCAGCAGCCCGGCGGTCGGTGCTGCAAAATCCTCCGGTACACCAAGCCGCAGAACGCCATCTCGCCAGGTATCGCCCATGACATCCCACGCTTCACCGTTGAGCGTAATGATGCGGCGCGCGTAGGCCAGCATCTTTTCACCCTCTTCGGTCAGCGTAACCTGATGTGAGGTGCGTACCAGCAGCGCTTTGCCAAGCATCTCTTCCAGCCGGCGCACCTGCTGGCTGACGGTGGACTGAGAAAGATGAACCCGCCCGGCGGCACGGGTAAAGCTGGCGGTTTCGCATACGGCAACAAAGCTCAGCAGCTGCTGAGGCGTGAACATAGGCTGACGATTCATTTTTCCACTGTTCGCTATGGCATTATTTTATTTCCCAATAGTAATCGCTGCTGCGATGCTGGCAACCTTTTCACACTGAGAGTGTTTATGAACAGAAACTCCCTGTGGCTGACGCTGGCCGCCCTGATCCTGGCCGGGCTGAATATGCGTCCGCTGCTGACGTCAGTCAGCCCGCTGCTCGGTCAGCTGCGCCGGGCGATCGGCCTGTCACCGCTGGTGGCGTCGCTGCTGCCGGCGGTGCCGATGATCATGATGGGCGCGGTGGCGCTGCTGAGCGCATCGCTTTTGCAGCGTATTACGCTGCAGCGCCTGCTGCAGGCAGGATTGCTGCTTCTGCTGCTGGCGCTGCTGGCGCGTGCGGCTACCGGCAGCGGCAGCGGGCTGGTCGCCAGCGCACTGGTTGCGGGTCTCGGTGCTGGCGTGGTGCAGATGGCGATGCCGGGTGTGATTCGCCAGCGTTTTGCACAGCGCAGCGCTGCCGTAACCGGGCTGTGGGCGGGCGCACTGATGGGCGGCGGCGGGGTGGCGGCGGCGCTGACGCCCTGGATCAGCACCAGAATTGGCTGGGCGCTGGCGCTAAGCAGCTGGGCCTTACCGGCACTGCTGGCTCTGCTGCTCTGGCTGCGGGTAAGGCTGCCAGCGACGACGGCGCAGCCGGCTCCGGCGTTGCCCCCGCTGTGGCGCATGCCGCGCGCCTGGTCGCTGGCGCTCAGCTTTGGCCTGGTAAACGGCGGCTACGCCACCTGCGTGGCGTGGCTCCCGGACGCGTATCAGCAGGCCGGCTGGAGTGAACAGGCGGGCGGTTCACTGCTTGGCGTGATGATCCTGTGTCAGGTTATCGGTGCGCTGCTGATGCCGCTGCTGGCCCGCCGCACCGACCGGCGTCCGCCGCTGATTTTCAGCCTGCTCTGTCAGCTGACGGGTATGGCGGGCCTGCTGGTTGCGCCGCAGTTCGCCCCCTGGTGCTGGGCCGCAGTGGCCGGGTTTGGTCTTGGTGCCGCGTTTCCGCTGACGATAGTGCTGGCACTTGATCATCTGCCACACCCGCAGACGGGCGCGCGCCTGGTGGCATTTATGCAGGGCGCCGGGTTTATCATTGCCGGCTGCATGCCGTTTGTCGCCGGCCAGCTGCAGGCGTTCAGCGGCAGCTTCTCCAGCGTCTGGCTGATGCAGAGCACAATTACGCTGGGCCTGATTGCGCTGAACCTGCGTTTTCATCCGCACAGCTATAGCGGAGCATTTACGCATGTCTCACGCTGATTGGTCCTACCAAAAGCGTTAAAACCCTTTTGTCGAGTCACACTGCTGCAAAATTCTCCCGCAATGCGTTGCTTTCAGTTAACAACGCATTAACTATCTGACGCCATAAGCCCGGTTTACTGAATGCGGTCCGACCACTTTCAGCGCGTCACGGGCACTGTCGCACGGTGCATGTTCTGCTGCACCGTGCCGGTCTGGATACTCTGGAGAAAACGGCATGCAGGTATGGCAGCAAAACTATGACCCGCTTAATAATCTGTGGCTATCCAGCCTGGTCGCAGTGGTCCCGATTGTTTTTTTCTTTTTTGCGCTGATTAAACTCAAGCTTAAAGGCTACCAGGCGGGCACAGCGACCGTTGTGCTGGCGTTGCTGGTGGCACTGCTGCTGTATGGCATGCCGGTGGGGCAGGCGCTGGCGTCGGCGGTGTATGGTTTTTTCTATGGCCTGTGGCCGATCGCCTGGATCATCATTGCCGCCGTGTTTGTATATAAGATCTCGGTTAAAACCGGCCAGTTTGACATTATCCGCGCGTCGATCCTGTCGATCACGCCGGATCAGCGTCTGCAGATGCTGATCGTTGGCTTTGCCTTTGGCGCCTTCCTGGAAGGGGCTGCGGGATTTGGTGCCCCGGTGGCGATTACCGCTGCGCTGCTGGTCGGGCTGGGCTTTAAACCGCTCTATGCAGCGGGCCTCTGTTTGATTGTCAATACCGCACCGGTGGCGTTTGGCGCGATGGGGATTCCGATTATTGTGGCCGGTCAGGTTACCGGACTGGACAGCTTTCAGATTGGCCAGATGGCCGGGCGGCAGCTGCCGTTTCTGACGCTGATTGTGCTGTTCTGGATCATGGCGATTATGGATGGCTGGCGCGGGGTGAAAGAGACCTGGCCGGCGGTGATGGTGGCGGGAGGATCGTTCGCCATTGCTCAGTTCCTGAGTTCCAACTTTCTCGGGCCGGAGCTGCCCGATATTATCTCATCGCTCGCTTCATTGATCTGTCTGACACTGTTTTTACGCCGCTGGCAGCCGGTCCGCATATTCCGTTTTGAAGAGCGCGATGCAGCTGACGCCATGCCCGGGGCGCAGCGCTATACGCTGGCGCAGGTTGTGCGCGCCTGGATGCCGTTCCTGTTCCTTACTGCGACGGTGACGCTGTGGAGCATTCCGCCGTTCAAGGCGCTGTTTGCCAAAGGCGGCGCGCTCTATGACTGGGTCTTTACCGTGCCGGTACCGCTGCTGCATGAGCTGGTGGCGCGGATGCCGCCGGTGGTGAGTCAGGCCACGCCGTACGCTGCGCTGTTTAAATTTGATGTGGTTTCAGCAACCGGCACGGCGATTCTGGTTGCGGCGCTGCTGTCGATCCTCTGGCTGCGGATGAAACCGCGCGCGGCGCTGCAGACGTTCGCAGAAACGCTGAAAGAGCTGGCGCTGCCAATCTACTCTATCGGCATGGTTCTGGCGTTTGCCTTTATCTCTAACTACTCCGGTCTTTCCGCTACGCTGGCGCTGGCGCTGGCGCACACCGGGCAGGCGTTTACCTTTTTCTCACCGTTTCTCGGCTGGCTGGGCGTGTTTCTGACCGGATCGGACACCTCCTCTAACGCGCTGTTTGCCGCCCTGCAGGCGACCACGGCTCAGCAGATCGGCGTATCCGATATTCTGCTGGTGGCCGCCAATACCACCGGCGGCGTAACCGGCAAGATGATATCGCCGCAGTCGATTGCGATCGCCTGCGCGGCGGTCGGGCTGGTGGGGAAAGAGTCCGATCTGTTCCGCTTTACCGTGAAACACAGCCTGATATTTACCTGTATGGTCGGGGTGATCACCACGCTGCAGGCCTACGTGCTGACGTGGATGATCCCGTGAGCGCGCCGCTGCGCGAACGTCTTAGCGCCTGGATCAGCGCGCAGCAGCTGACGCCCGGCATGCGGCTGCCGGGCGAGCGCCAGCTGGCGGCGCTGCTGGGCGTTTCGCGATCCTCCCTGCGCGAGGCGATTCAGCAGCTGATTAACAGCGGCGTGCTGATCAGCAAACGCGGCGGCGGCACCTGGCTGTGCCAGCCGCCGGAGCCCTGGTCAGAACAGCGTATCGTCGAGCCGATGCGCCAGCTGCTGGCGGCCGATCCCGACTACCGCTGGGATATTCTGGAGGCGCGTCACGCTATCGAGGCCAGCACCGCCTGGCACGCCGCGCTGCGCGCAACGGAAGCGGATAAAGAAAAACTGCGCTACGCCTTTGATGCGCTGCTGCGGCTGAACGACTGCGGCGATCCCGATCTCGCCGCGCAGGCCGATCTGCGTTTTCATCTCGCCATCGCAGAGGCTTCACACAATCTGGTCTTACTGCAGACCATGCGCGGCTTTTTCGATTTGCTGCAGTCATCGGTACTGCACAGCCGTCAGCGCATGTATACCCAGCCGGTGATTTTTAACCGCCTCAATGAGCAGCATCAGGCGATGTTTGATGCGGTGATGGCAGGCGATGCCGCCGCCGCGCGTCAGGCGGCGATGGATCACCTCGGCTTTGTCCATACCACGATGAAAACGCTGCATGAAGATGAAGCGCGTCAGGCGCGCATCACCCGCCTGCCGGGTGAAACGGCAGCGACCCGTAAGGAGAACACCTGATGATTATTTCTGCTGCCAGTGACTATCGCGCCGCAGCGCAGCGCATTTTGCCTCCGTTCCTGTTTCACTATCTTGATGGTGGTGCTTACGCTGAGCATACGCTGCGGCGCAACGTGGCCGATCTCTCTGACGTCGCGCTGCGTCAGCGGGTGCTGAAAAATATGTCCGCGCTGAGTCTGGAAACCCGGCTGTTTAATGAGACGCTGGCGATGCCGGTGGCGCTGGCGCCGGTGGGGCTGTGCGGCATGTATGCGCGCCGGGGGGAGGTACAGGCGGCGCGGGCGGCGGCACAGAAGGGAATCCCCTTTACCCTCTCTACCGTCTCGCTCTGTCCTATCGAAGAGGTGGCGCCAGCCATCAACCGGCCGATGTGGTTTCAGCTCTATGTACTGCGCGATCGCGGATTTATGCGTAACGCCCTGGAGCGCGCCAAAGCAGCCGGCTGCACCACGCTGGTGTTTACGGTCGATATGCCCACGCCGGGGGCGCGCTATCGCGATGCACACTCCGGCATGAGCGGGCCGCACGCCGCGCTGCGCCGCTACTGGCAGGCAGCAACCCACCCGCAGTGGGCGTGGGACGTCGGGCTGCACGGCCGGCCTCACGATCTGGGCAACATTTCAGCTTATCTCGGCAAGCCCACCGGTCTGGAGGATTACATTGGCTGGCTGGCTAACAACTTCGATCCCTCTATCTCCTGGCAGGATCTGGAGTGGATCCGTGATTTCTGGGAGGGGCCGATGGTGATTAAAGGCATCCTGGATGCGGAGGATGCGCGCGATGCGGTGCGCTTTGGCGCTGACGGCATCGTGGTCTCCAACCACGGCGGACGGCAGCTCGATGGCGTGCTCTCGTCAGCGCGTGCGCTGCCGGCCATCGCCGATGCGGTTAAAGGTGATATCACCATTCTGGCAGACAGCGGCATTCGCAGCGGTCTGGATGTGGTGCGCATGCTGGCGCTCGGTGCCGACAGCGTGCTGCTGGGACGCGCCTTTATCTATGCGCTGGCGACGCACGGGCAGCGCGGCGTGGAGAATCTGCTGACGCTGATTGAAAAAGAGATGCGGGTCGCGATGACGCTGACCGGCGCAAAATCGATCGCGGATATCACACAGGATTCGCTGGTGCAGGCTAACGCCCTGCTGAGCGAGGCGGGTTTACAGCCTGCACGTCCGCGCGCGGTGCGCTGAGCCAGGCAAAACAGAGCGGGTTGTCTATACTCAGTGCTGTCCACTAACAGGAGGAATGACATGACCATTCACAAGAAAGGATCGGCCCATTGGGAAGGTGACATCAAAGGTAAAGGTACCGTCAGCACAGAGAGTGGCGTACTGAATCAGCAGCCGTATGGTTTTAATACGCGCTTTGAAGGCGAGAAAGGAACCAACCCGGAAGAGCTGATTGGTGCCGCACACGCTGCCTGTTTCTCCATGGCGCTGTCGCTGATGCTGGGCAACGCCGGCCATAAGCCGGAGAGCATCGACACCACCGCCGATGTCTCGCTGGACAAAAAAGGCGAAGGCTTTGCCATCACTAAAGTGGCACTGACCAGCACCGTGTCGCTGCCGGGCGTGGATAAAGATGCCTTTGACGAGATTATTCAGAAAGCGAAAGCAGGCTGCCCGGTATCGCAGCTGCTGAATGCGGAAATCACGCTGGATTACACGCTGAATAACTGATTGCGTCACGCGCAACGGTCAATGTTTTAACGATGCGCCTGCGGGCGCATCGTTGTTTCTGCACTCAGGCATACTCTGCATCATGCAGCGCTTCGCGTACGTTACGCAGGCTGCTGCGCGCAATACGATACGCCTTGCGCGGATCGCCCGCCACAAACTCAAACGTGGGTGAATAGTAGAAGGGAAGCCAGCCATCGAAGCCATTTTCCCACTCCCAGCGCACCGGGCAGGGCCAGAGGATACCGTCATACAAAATGTAATAAACCCAGCGTCCGGCAGGACGGCGGGGGCGCGATTTCTTCATGGGATTCACAACGATGATAGTGTAAAACAGCTTATATTTTGAACCTTATTGCCAGCGCTTGCAATGGCGACTGGCTAAAATGTGAGCAGTATAGTAAATCCTGGCCTCAATTCAGCGATGAACCTCGCCACACAGCAAGACCACGTTGGGACGGACTTTATAGATGCGATTGGCCATGGTTTCACAGGCCGCTTTTGTCGGATAAATACGCTCTGATACCGGCAACGCGTCACAGGCATCGTGCCCGCAGGCACTCACTAATAAAACAAAACCAATCAGCATAACCGGGCTCCTTTAACACCTTCGCGCTGGTACGGAATGTGTGGCTGTGTGTTCCCTTTTTTGATCCAGTATAGACAATTGGCTCACAGGTCAATGAACACCCCGAGCGGCTTTTTTATCCGAACGGTCTGCCAGCAGCGCGCTGCGCATCCAAACCCGGCATAATCCAGGCTAAACTGTGCAGCTGACCCCTTTTAAACGAGTGAGAAAAGCATGTCTGATATTGCCCATCCTGCCAGCAGTCCAAAACAGGCTGCTCTGCAGCTGGTTATCGAACTGGTCCGTGCCGGAAAATTAAGCCCTCTGCATGGCGATGCGTCAAATATGATCTCCATTTATGAGCAGTTCAAGAGTCACTTTGAAGCGGATAAACATAAAGATTCTGCTATCTCCTGACAAACTCAGCCGTCCGGCACGTTCTGCTGCAGCGAACCAACGCTGCGGCACCGGCCAGACGGCTGTTTCATACGATTATGCCCCTGGCCCTGTATAATCACTCTCCTGCACTATTTCTCTGCCAGTTAATTTATCCGGATTGAGTTTTGATATTTCTCACACTTTCTGTATCCAGATCTGAAACCGGTTGCAGAAAATCTTCTGGCTGTGTATTCGTTAATTAAACATCATTCAAAGGAAACGATCATGCCAAAGATTTTACTGTGCTGTGCCGCCGGAATGTCCACCAGCATGGTGGTGCAGAAAATGGAAAAAGCGGCAAAAGAGCAGGGTGTTGATGTTGAGATAAAAGCCGTAGGTATAGAGGAGTTTAATGAAGAAATTCAGGGTGTTGATTGCTGCCTGCTGGGCCCGCAGATCAAATATAAACTGGCTGATTTCGCTCCAATAGCCCAGCAGCTTAATAAGCCTATCGCCGTCATAAATAGCATGGATTACGGCATGATGAACGGCGAAAAAATATTAGCCGATTCATTAAAGCTGATTCACGCCTGAAAATAACGCCCGC
The DNA here is from genome assembly GCF_057197005.1 of Pantoea sp. SYBGC1. NCBI lineage: Bacteria > Pseudomonadati > Pseudomonadota > Gammaproteobacteria > Enterobacterales > Erwiniaceae > Pantoea > Pantoea sp. SYBGC1. The sequence goes on along the minus strand of NZ_JBXUNM010000003.1, from coordinate 352,739 downwards.
ACTCAAATAATTCTTCCGCCTGCGCAGCTGCTGCGCAGGTTAATTCTCTTGTTGCCTGTCGCAAGGAGCTTGCTCATGAGCAGCATCAGTGAATCTTTATTTGGCGTCATTGAAAACCGTATCAGTCCATTCGCCGGACGCCTCTCCAGCCAGCGTCACGTTATCGCGATCCGCGATGGCTTTATCGCTTCTATGCCGTTTCTGATTGTCGGCTCGTTTATGCTGCTGTTTGCTCATCCGCCATTCTCTGCCGACAGTTCATGGGTTTTCGCACAGTGGTGGCTGGGTATGGTGCAGGCGCATGAAGCGCAGATCATGATGCCCTACAACATGACAATGGGCATTATGGCGCTCTATATCGCCAGCGCTATCGCCTATAACCTGGCCACCAGCTACAAAATGAATGGTTTTATGGCGGCGAGCCTGTCGCTGATGGCTTTTCTGGTGGTGGCCGCTCCCCAGAGTGATAAGACACTGCCGGTAGGCTCGCTCGGCGGGGAAGGGATCTTCACCGCGATTCTGGTGGCGCTGTTCGCCACGGAAATGATGCATTTCCTGCAGAAACACCATATCGGCTTTAAGCTGCCCGAGCAGGTTCCGCCGAAAATCCGCCAGTCGTTCGATCTGCTGATCCCAATTGTCGCCATTTTCCTTACGCTGTTTCCGCTCAGCCTGTGGGTGCAGGCGCAGTTTGGCATGCTGCTGCCACAGGCGATTATGGCCATCTTCGCGCCGGTCATCTCCGCATCTGATTCACTGCCTGCAGTACTGATTGCGGTGCTTTTGTGCCATATGCTGTGGTTTGCCGGCATTCATGGTGCGGTGATCGTAGGAGGCATTCTGCAGGCGTTCTGGCTGACCAATCTCGGGCTGAATCAGCAGGCGCTGAACGCCGGTGAGCCGGTCATGCACGTGTTTATTGAACCTTTCTGGCAGTTTTTCATTGTGATAGGCGGATCGGGTTCCACTATGGGGCTGGTGCTGCTTTATCTGCGCAGCCGTTCAGCGCACCTGCGTTCAATTGGCAAACTGAGCATTGTGCCCAGCATGTTTAACATCAACGAGCCGGTGATATTTGGCTCACCGGTGGTGATGAACCCTATTCTGTTTATTCCGTTTCTGCTTGCGCCGCTGGTTAACGCCGTAATCGCCTGGACCGCCACCAAAACTAATCTGATTAATCATGTTATCTCACTGGCGCCGTGGACCACGCCCGCTCCGATTGGCGCCGCCTGGTCAACCGGCTGGGACTGGCGCGTGATCGTGCTGATTGCCGTGCTGGTGGCGATTGCCACGCTTATTTACTACCCGTTTTTCAGGATGTATGAGCGCCAGCTGCTGCAACAGGAGCAGGAGCAGGCCGCCGCGGCACAACTGGCTAAGGAGTCATAATGGAAATTGATGAAACCACGGTAATGGAGCTGATTATTCAGGCGGGAGAGGCGCGCTCCTGCGCCATGCAGGCGCTGCGTGCGGCGCGTAAGCAGGCGTGGAGTGAAGCGGACGCACAGCTCACGGCCGCTACGCAGGCGGCGAAAGCGGCGCACCGTATCCAGACCGAACTGATTGGTGCTGATGAGGGCTGCGGCAAAATTCCGGTCAATTTAATTATGGTACATGCCCAGGATCATCTGATGAACGCCATGCTCTGTCGCGAACTGGCAGAAGAGATCATTCAGCTGCGTCGTGAACTGGCGGCGCAACACTAAGGAGCAGCTATGCAGCATCATAATCCCGGTGCGTTTCCGGATGGATTTCTCTGGGGCGCATCAACGTCGGCGTATCAGGTTGAGGGCGCATGGAATACGGATGGCAAAGGGCCGTCAGTCATCGACCACGCGCGCTTCAGCGATAACGTCACTGACTTTACCGTCTGCAGCGATCACTATCACCGCTTTAAAGAGGATATTGCGCTGCTGGCTGAAATGGGACTAAAAACCTACCGGTTTTCAATTGCCTGGAGTCGTCTTTATCCCGACGGCGACGGCGAGCTTAATCCGGCCGGCGTGGCGTTTTACCAGCAGCTGATTGATGAAATCTGCCGGCACGGCATTGAACCGCTGGTCACGCTCTACCACTTTGACCTGCCGTGGGCGCTGCAGCAGGCGGGCGGCTGGTCAAACCGGCGCACCGTCGCAGCGTTTGAGCGCTTTGCCGTCACCTGTTTTGAACACTATGGCAAGCAGGTAAAATACTGGCTGACCATCAATGAGCAGAACATGATGATCCTCAAGGGCGAGGTCATCGGCACGCTGGCAGTGGGCACCGAAGATGTGCAGCGCACCCTTTATCAGCAGAATCACCATATGATGCTGGCGCAGGCGCAGGCGATGATCGCCTGTCATCAGCGTCTGCCGGGCGCAAAAATCGGTCCGGCACCGAATATCTCCTGCGTTTACGCCGCCAGCTCACGGCCGGAGGATGTACTGGCCGCCGATAATTTTTCAGCTATTCGTAACTGGCTCTATCTCGATCTTGCGGTGCACGGACGTTACAACGCGGTAGTGTGGGCCTTTTTACAGCAGCGTGGCTGGCTGCCGGAGATTGCGGCGGATGATATGGCGATCATTGCAGCGGGCAAACCCGATTTTATCGCGTTCAACTACTACGCCTCCGCTACCGTCAGCGCTGACCTGCCGGATGCGGCACGCGGTGAACTCAACAGTAAGCAGAAAGCGGATCAGCAGATGGCGGGCATCGACAGCACGGTGTATGTCGGCTGCAATAATCCGCATCTGGCGCAGAATCAGTTTGGCTGGTATATCGATCCGGTCGGCTTTCGCATCACCGCCCGCGAGATCTACGCGCGCTATGCGCTGCCGCTGATTGTCACGGAAAATGGCCTGGGCGCCTTTGATACGCTGGAGGCGGGCAACAAAGTACATGACGATTATCGTATCGCCTACCTGCGCGATCATCTGCGGCAGCTGCGGCTGGCGATTGCGGATGGCGTAGTGCTGTTTGGCTACTGCCCCTGGTCAGCGATCGATCTGGTCAGTACCCATCAGGGGATCGGTAAACGCTACGGCTTTATTTATGTAAACCGCGATGAGCATGACCTGAAAGATCTGGCGCGCTATCGTAAAAAGAGCTTTTTCTGGTATCAGCAGCTTATTGCCAGCAACGGCGCTACGCTCGACGACGCGGTCAGCTACTGATCGCGCCGCGCGGGTCCGTCAGCAACCGACGCGCGTTCAATCAGCCGCCCGCTAAAGGGCGGCAACACGCTGACCGGTTTCCCCTCCAGCATGGCGACCAGCTGCGCCAGCGTGTGCTGGATCATTTCAGCAACCGGCACATGTACCGTGGTCAGCGGCGGCAGAAAAAAGGCGGCCATATTGATGTCATCGAAACCCACCAGAGAGACATCCTGCGGCAGCCGTTTTCCAGCCTCGTGCAGCGCCAGTGCTGCGCCCATCGCCATATCGTCATTACTCGCCATCAGCGCGCTGAACGCGATCTGCGACGCCAGCAGCTGCTGCGTGGCCAGCTGACCGCTGAGCGAGGTCCACGCGCCCTGGATGACCCGGCCAGGCTCAAAAGGCAGCTGATGGGCTGCCAGCGCCTGCTGATAGCCAGCCAGCCGCGCGGCCGCGGTGGGCGAGCCCGGCAGGCCAGTAATAAACGCGATATCCTGATGCCCGCGCTGGATCAGATACCGCACGGCATCAAAGGTATTCTGCTGATGGGTGGCCCAGACGCAGTGTTCTGCATGCTGCGTCAGCTGCCGGTTCACCACCATAATCGGAATGGCGTGCTGCTCAATCAGCGCTTCCAGCGCGGCCGTATCCAGAAAGCGTGGATAGATAATGATCGCGTCGCAGCGCAGATCGAGCAGAAATTCAATGGCCGCCCGCTCATCGTCGGCGCTGGTCTTACCGTCAGCCAGAATCAGCTGCCGCCCGTAGTTATTGGTCAGGGTGGCGGTCTGGTAAAGCAGCTCGCTGAAGTAGGGGCCGTTGAACAGGGAGTGGGTGACAATCAGACCAATATTCTGTGACTTCTGCGTTGCCAGGCTGCGTGCCAGCAGGTTAGGACGATAGCCGGTCTCTTCGATCGCCTGAAACACTTTCTGCTGCGTCGCTTTACTGACGTAGCGCGTCCCCGCCAGCACGCGCGATACGGTGGCTTTAGAGACGCCGGCTTTCCGGGCCACATCCAGCATTGTAATCATTTTTCCGTCCCATCATCCCTTTACGTGTAAGCGTGATAGTAACTGAAAATGCGCGGCGGCAGAGGAGCGCTCAGGTAAACAGTGAAGCCGATCAGGCAAAGAACCAGGCGGGCAGTATCGCAATCAGATTATTCAGCGTATGCAGGAAGATAGGCAGGGCCAGGTTATTACTGCGCAGGCGCGCATAGCAGAGCAGCAGCGAAAAGAGCGTCAGCGCCACCAGCGTTTCCCAGTGCACATATTGCGTATGCAGCGCCGCAAACAGCAGCGACGTCAGCAGCATGCAGGCGAAGCGGCTGCGGGGCGCCCACAGCAGAAACGCCTGCAGCAGGAAGCCGCGAAACAGCACTTCTTCAAATACCGGCGCCAGCAGGACTGCCGTCAGCAGCAGGATCAGCATTGAGTTGCGCCCCTGCTGGCTCTGCTCAATCAGCCAGCCTTCCGGCTGTAAAAACTGCGTCTGAGCCACCATCAGCAGAAACAGGGCACCAATAAACAGCAGCGTCTGCAGAGGGCGCAGGGCTCCCAGCGGAATATCGTTGCGCCGCTGACAATAAAAGCGGTAGAGCGGATAGATCACGGCGAATTCAAACAGGCAGAGCACCGGCACCAGCAGGCCATCATTACGCAACGCACTATAGTTAGGAAAGAGCGTAATCAGCATCGTTACGAGGTAGTAGACAACAAAGCAGCCCGCGTAAAACAGGGTTAAGGTAACTTTGTCGGATTGAGTATCCATAGGCGACTCAGCGGGCAGGGGGAATGGCATAGTAGCAATGGCGCTGGGTGCTGTCGAGGTGCGCGATCTCAGATTTCAGTACCACCTGAGCTTTACAGTGAAAACCAGGCACGGCGGGCAGATACCCGACGGGTGTGCCTGGCAGTCACCAGCCAGCGCGTTAGCGAACGCGCACGGCGACAAACGTCATCAGAATGGCGCAGCCGATAAAAATCATGAGTTCCATAGTAAGCCTCCTCAGATGATTCTTAGAAATGATAGTTTTTTTCTGAGCAAAAGTGAGTCATTTAGTGCGATTAATCCTAAACTGGCCGCGGAAAATAGCCGTTTCCGGCGCTGAAACGGGCATTTTTTTCGGCCGGTAGCGTTCGTTTACGCGCCGTGCTTTGCTACTCTCAGAGGCGACGTTGTTATCTGTTCAGAAGGAGAGAGTTGTGACGCATTGTGGAAAAGTCCTGTTGCTAACGGCTGCCATGGCCTTGAGCGCCTGTCAGTCTGCCGGAAAAACCCGTAGCCAGGCTGCGGCCAGCGTGGACCCGGAAACCGATCAGTGCCGTGCATCGCAGTATCAGCACTTTATCGGCCAGCCGCTGACTGCGATCGGTAGCCAGAAATTTGCGGGTCCGGTACGCGCAATCCCCTGGAACGGTGCCGTCACCATGGACTTCAATCTGCACCGGCTCAATTTTATGGGCGATAAAGAAGGAAATATCACCCGCGTCTACTGCGGCTGACACCAGACGGACACATGACTGTCATCGGGTTGTCATGCCCGACGGCGAGGATACTCTGACAAACAGAGATCGCCTCGTCATATCAGACATGCACTGTTCGTCTTGTTTCTTCCCGCTGCGGCGGGAATTTTTTTAACGGGCAAACGCACGACGGCAACGAGAGGTGATAATGAGAAAAGTTTCAGGTTTTCTGCTGGCTGCGCTGCTCTCCCCGCTGGCGCATGCATCCGGCGAAGCCGCCTGGCAGCAAAATGAGCAGCAGGGCCGCCAGGCGTGTCTGCTGGCCAGTACGCTGGCGCAGGCGAAAATTGTGGGTAAGCCGGTACAGTTTGATGACCGCGCCGGTTATGACGCTCTGCTGCTGCAGGGGCGCTATCCGCAAAAGCACATGAAAAATCGCACCGGACGTGAGCTCTGCCTCTATCATCGTCAGAGTGGCAGAGCCGTGGTCAGTGAGGCCGATCAGCTGCGGATAGCAAAATAAACAGTGGCTCAGGCGCCTGGCTCGCTGCTGCCCAGTAGCTGTGCCAGCAGCGTCCGGTAGCTCTGCAGACGCTGCTCATCGCCCTCAAACTCCAGCTTCTCAATGACCCGCGCCACAACCGCTTTACTGGTCGCAGGCTGCCCTTCGGCCATCAGTTCCCGCATAATAGCTGCCAGCAGATCGCTCTCATGCGGCAGGTGCCAGGCAGGCGTGTTGAAATAGTCGGTAATCGCCCGACTGGCGCTGTCAGGATAGGTTCTCATGGCTGACCTCCGCAGAGACAACATGGCGTGCCGCCAGAAGGCGGCAGCAACAGAACCTGAACGGCATGCCCGCAAACGTGGCCGCGCGTCTGGTTATTTTTTAAACATAGTTGCGCCCCCTGAGCTTGTCAGTAACGCTTCGTCATATTTTTTCACAATTGCCGATTGTCCTGACGCAGCGTCAGCGTCATCTGCCAGCGCTGCTGCGTCAGCAGAAACTCCGGACTGACGCTGGGGCTCCAGGAGTCATCGCCGCCGACTCCCATATGAAAACCATCAAGATGCAGCCAGCAGCCCGCCTCCGGTTGCAGCAGATGACGATGCGACGTATCGCGCAGCTGCTCAAGACTGTAGCGGCTGAGTGAAAAGGCAAAATCACCGCCGATCTGCCAGCTGCCGCTGTCGAGCTGACGGGTGCCGCAGCGCAAACCATTTTCCCCGGGGAAAACATAATGGGTGGTGAGTTCGGCAAGCGGCAGCTGCCAGCGGGAGAACTGCGCTGCCAGCTGGCGATCCGGATAGTTTTCGTGAGGACCCAGACCCAGCCAGCTGACCTGCTCCGGCGAGTGCGCCAGCTGGCAGCGCCAGCCGATACGCGCCGGCGGTGGTAATCCGGCGGCCTGCTCCACCGTCAGGGAAAGCGTAACCTCACCGCGGGCGCTGATAAAGTAGCGCTGGTGCGTGGTAAAGCAGACCTGCTCCTGCGCGCGCCACTGATGCCAGCTTTCAATCTGTACCCCGTGCGACAGGCTGTCGGCCTGCATCGCCAGCAGCTCCGGTTCAAGCTTTTCGTAGCCGGCGCGCCGCCAGCGCTCGACCCAGGCGTTGGGATCCACGCTGGCTGCTTCACTGGTGCCGATATCGTTGTCAATTGGCGCGCGGACAAAGCAGGGCTGCAGCGGTGTCAGCAGGGTCTGCTGCTCACCCACCAGCCACGCAGTCAGTTCACCGCTCAGGCGTGAGAAGCGCCAGCGCTGCTGCGCGATCGCCACTTCAATCTCCTCCGGCTGCATAAGCAGCTGCGGCGCACTGTCGCCGATCGCCGGCAGGCGCAGCGGCAGCGCGGCAGGCAGCTGCCACTGATCCCACGCCACGCGGGCATCAGCGTCGGACCAGGCGGTAGCTTCCGGCTGGTGCACCGCAACATTCAGCCACGCGGCACCCTGAAGGCCTGACGGCAGCGCAATCTCAATCTGCTGACTGCCCTGCGGCGCAATATCGAGCGGCACCGTGCCGGTCGCGACCGGCACGCCATCCTGCTCAATGCACCAGCGCAGCTGCTCGTTATCGCTGTGCCGGAACAGATATTCACTGGTAACGGTGATGCGGCCCGGCTGCGTGACGTCGTGCTCAAAGCGGAAAAACTGCTGCGCGCGCTGCGCCTCAAACAGGGCGGGGTGCGGCGAGCGGTCAGCATAGACCAGACCATTCATGCAGAACTGACGATCGTTAGGGGTGTCGCCAAAATCGCCGCCGTACGCCTGCCAGGCATTACCGCTGCTGTCGTAGCGCGTCAGGCTCTGATCGGCCCAGTCCCAGACAAAGCCGCCCTGCAGACGCGGAAATTCACGAAACGCCTGCCAGTATCTGGCAAAGCCGCCAAAGCTGTTCCCCATCGCGTGCGCATACTCACACAGAATCAGCGGGCGCTGTTCACCCGGCAGGCCAATCCATTTTTTCAGCGACCACTTGGGCACGGCCGGGAAGGGCTGATCCTGATCGACCCGCGCATACATCGGGCAGATAATATCGGTTGCATTGCTGTCTGCGCCGCCTCCCTCATACTGCACCGGACGCGTTGTGTCGCTGCTTTTAACCCAGCGGTAGAGGGCGTCATGCGTGCTGCCATGTCCGGATTCGTTACCCAGCGACCAGATAATAATGCAGGCATGGTTGCGGTCGCGCTGTACCATGCGCGTCACCCGCTCGCTGAAGGCGGCAAACCAGCGCGGATCGTCAGAGAGCCGGTTCATCGGCTGCATACCGTGCGTTTCAATATTTGCCTCATCTACCACATAGAGGCCGTAGCGATCGCACAGGCGATACCAGAGCGGATGGTTAGGGTAGTGGGCGCAGCGCACCGCATTGAAGTTATGCCGCTTCATCAGCACGATATCGCGGCGCATGCTGGCCTCATCCACCACCTGACCGCGTTCCGGATGGTGTTCATGGCGGTTAACGCCGCGAATCAGCAGCGGCTGACCATTCAGGCAGAGCTGGCCCTGCTCAATGCTGACGCGCCGGAACCCGATATCATACGCTTCCGCTTCCAGCACCTGATGCTGCGCATCCAGCAGGGTGACCACCGCGCGGTAAAGGTGGGGCGTCTCCGCGCTCCAGAGCCGTGGCTGACTCACCGGCAGCCGTAGCGTGGCCCGCTCCGGATAGCGTCCGCGCTCATCGATGATGGCGCTGCCGGGCGCCTGCTCCTGCGTGCCGACGCAGGTATCGCCCAGCCACAGCGAGACGCGAATATGGCAGCCTGCCAGCGCGGTCTGACTGGCATCAAGCTTTACGCTGACGCGCAAATCGCCCTGCGAATACTCCGGGCTGAGCGCGGTTTCAAGCTGGATATCCGCGAAGCGGACGTCAGGTTTATGCAGCAGCGTCACATCGCGGAAAATGCCGCTCATGCGCCACATATCCTGATCTTCCAGATAGCTGCCGTCACACCAGCGCAGCACCATCACCGCCAGGCGATTTTCGCCTGCCTGCAGCGCAGCGCTGAGGTCAAACTCCGCCGGCAGACGGCTGTCCTGAGAGTAGCCAAGCCAGTGTCCGTTACACCACACAAAGCAGGCCGAATTAACACCGTCAAAAATAATGCGCGTCTGGCCCCGCTGCAGCCACTGCTCATCAACGGTAAATGTGAGCGAATAGCAGCCGGTAGGGTTGGCCTGCGGCACAAACGGCGGATTAACCGGAATAGGGTACTGCACGTTGGTATAAACTGGCGCATCATAGCCGTACAGCTGCCAGTTAGCCGGTACCGGAAGCGCCGCAGCATCCGACAGATCCTGCTGCAGCCAGCTCTCCGGCACCGCTTCAGGCTGGGTAAAATAGCTGAACTGCCAGTCACCGTTCAGCGACTGCAGGGAGGGCGACGGGCGATCATCGCGGGCGGCCTCTTCATCGCGCCAGCTGGCAAAGGGCGGATGGGTATCGAGACGGTGCAGGCTGGTGATAACCGGATTTTCCCAGTCGCGACGCGCCAGGATAGCCGCTAAAGAGAGCGCAGAAGTCATGATGATATCTCTGAAATTGTAATGCGCTCACATTGATGCAAATAGCATCAGCTGTAAAGCGTTGGTTGCTGAAACCGTGACAAAAAAGCAGAATCTGCAGCAGGCTGCCGGCAGCAGCAAAACGTTTCGCCCTTAGATGTTGAATTGTTACGCTTTTTTAAGGCTTATTTATTCACAAAAGTGAGGAAAAGCGCTTGTTGTTTTCTTCTGCTCAGTGCTAACGTCAGCACTCCTTTCCTTATCGAGTTCATTGCATGAAAAATCTGATTGCAGAACTCCTGCTCAGGCTGGCGGAGAAAGAAGAGGCGTCCAAAGATCTGGTGGTACAGATCGAGGCGCTGGAGATCGTGCTGACTGCCATGCTGCGCCAGCTGGATGCGGAACAGCACCATCAAATCGCCAGCGCGATTAAAAATGCGATGCCGCCCGCCGCGCCGGTTGCTGAGAGCGCTGATGCGGTACTGCTGCGAAATTACATCGAAAAATTACTCAAATATCCTCGCCAGTGAGCCTGCGTAAGCGATTTGCCGCTGTTTCGCTGATTTTCGTGCCAGACTGATAAAGTCCCCCTACATGGAGATCCCGGCAATGAAATATTCGTTACTGACTCTGACTGGCGCTGCTCTGCTGTTTACCGTTAGCAGCGCAGGCGCCGCTGAAAAAACGCCGCAGCAGGAAAAGATGACGCGCTGTAATCAGCTCGCCGCCACGCAAAATCTGAAAGGCGATGAGCGCAAAACCTTTATGAGCGACTGCCTGAAAAAAGAGAGCAAGCTCGGCAATATGACGCCGCAGCAGCTGAAAATGAGAAGCTGTAACAGTGCAGCCGGGGAAAAGGATCTCTCGGGTGATGCGCGCAAAACCTTTATGAGTAGCTGCCTGAAAAAAAGCGCCTGATAATAAAAGCGGCATCTGATTAATGACTTAGCTGCCGCTTGCTTTATTTTTCCTGCCAGTTTCCCACGCTTTGCCACACTTACTCTTTGCAGGGGTTTGTCATCCCGCATCCGAAAATAATAAAGGAGCAAGGTGTGAGCTATCAATCTATCACAGAGCTTAACGCGCTGGCGCAGCAGCAGCCCGTGCCGTTCAGCGTGGGCGAGACCGACATTATTTTGATCCGCGAGGGCGATCAGGTGCAGGCGTTTCAGGCCAAATGCCCGCACGCCGGCGCGCCGCTGGCGGAAGGGGCGGTCTGTGACGGCAAACTGATCTGCCCGTGGCACAAAGCGGTATTTCAGCTGCAGGATGGCAAAATGTGTGAACCGCTGGCGCTGACCAACCTGACGCGTTATCCGGTGCGGATCGAGCAGGGCAAGGTGCTCGTCAGTGAGCAGCCGCTTCCTGAGGCATCCGCACCCGCTGCGGCAGATAGCGAGCCGGTCTATGTCATTCTCGGCAGCGGAGCGGCGGGCGCCGCGGCGATCTGGACGCTGCGCGATGAGGGATTCAGCGGACAGATTATTCGTATCGAGCGCGAGGCCGCGGCCCCGTATGATCGTACCGCGCTCAGCAAGTTTGTGCCGTCGGGCAAAATGGCTATCGATGATGTCCCTGCGCTGCTGCAGCAGGATGTGCTGGGGCCGGTCGAACTGCTGCAGGATGAGGTGGTGCAGCTGCAGGCGCGTGCAAAGACGCTCACGCTGAAAAGCGGAGAGCAGGTGAGGTTTGACCGGCTGCTGGTGGCGACCGGTGGCGTGCCGCAGGCGCCGGATATTCCCGGCCGGGATCTGGCCGGCGTTCACCTGCTGCGTTCGCGCGATCAGGCTGAGGCGCTGCTGAACGATGTTGATGAAACGCAGGAGCTGGTGATTGTCGGCAACAGTTTTATCGGTATGGAAGTTGCCGGAGCGCTGCGCAGTCGTGACGTAAAGGTCACCGTGGTCGCCCGCCAGCGTCTGCCGTTTGTAAAACAGTTTGGCGAAGAGATAGCGGAGCATTTTTATGCGCTGCACCGCAGTAACGGCGTTATCTTTGAGCAGGGCGAGCCGGAGGCGCTGGAGGGAGAGCGTGAAGTCACCGTGCTACGCCTGAAAGGAGGCAAAACATTGCCCGCGCGGCGGGTGCTGCTCGGTACCAGCGTCAGCCCCGCAACCGGGTTTGTGCATGACTTAACGCTGCAGGAGGATGGCAGCCTGCTGACCGATCGCCAGCTGCGGGTGACGGATAGCGTCTGGGTCGCCGGCGATATTGCCACCTATCCCACCGCTGATGGCGAACAGCGCATCGAGCACTATCGTGTGGCTCACCAGCAGGGGCGGATTGCCGCGCTGAATATGCTGGATAAGCAGATTGAGTACGACCGCGTACCTTTTTTCTGGACGGCGCACTACGGCACCCGTTACGAATATCTCGGGCATGCTGAAGAGTGGGATGAATATCGTCTGCTGGGTTCGCTGGATGACCAGAGGTTTATTGCGTTCTACTGCCAGCAAGGGAGAATTGCAGCGGTCTGCTCGGCCGGATTATACACGCTTACCGCTGCGCTAATCGAACAGATGCAGCAGCCGCTGACGCTGGCGCAGGGCGTGGCGCTCTATGAGCAGTATACCGCGTAACTGCCCGGCTTAATTCCGGTCCTCAGTTCAGAAAAGAGGACCGGGACGACGGCAGAAGAGGACTGCGATTACGCTTTGCTCAGCGCCTCTGACTTCGCCATGCAGCGCTGCATGGCGTTCATCACCGCCGCGCGAAAACCATTCTCTTCCAGCGCTTTTACCGCCTCAATCGTCGTGCCACCGGGCGAGCAGACCTGATCTTTCAGCTCAGCAGGATGTGTGCCCGTCTCGATGACCATCTGCGCAGCACCTTTCACCGCCTGCGCGGCAAACTCATACGCCTGCGCGCGCGGCATGCCGCCCAGCACGGCCGCGTCGGCCATCGCTTCAATAAACATAAATACATATGCCGGAGCCGAGCCGCTGACGCCCACAACTGCGTGGATCAGATACTCATTGACCACGGCGGCTTTCCCGAAGCTTTCAAAAATAGCGACGATATCGTCCACTTCCTGCGGCTCCACCAGCACGTTAGGTGTTACCGAGGTCATGCCCTCATTGACCAGCGCCGGCGTATTGGGCATCACCCGCACAATTTTGCGATCGTGACCCAGTACGCCAGCCAGCGAATCCAGCGTCACGCCTGCGGCAATTGAAACTACCAGCGCATCTTTTTTCATCACGCCCGCCAGATCGCTGAGCACTTTCAGAATCACATTAGGTTTGACCGCGCCAAACAGGATATCCGCCTCGCGCGCCAGTGCTTCTGCGCTCTCCGCCGCGCTGATCCCGTACTGCTGCGCCATCTGCTGGTTGGTTTCCGCTTTGCGGTCCCATACCAGAATATTGGCGGGGGCGATAAGCCCGCTGTTGACCAGGCCGCTGATGATCGCCCGGGCCATATTGCCGCAGCCGATAAAGCCGATTTTTTTCTCCAGCATCGCTCTCTCCTTAATCATATTGATTTCGCTGCGGGTTAGCTTACGTCAGCGGTCGTGAATAACAAGTGCCGGTAAAATATCGATTGCCTTTCCTGACCAGCGCGGCAAGATTGCGCCTGTTATTCATTACAGGGAAACCATTATGTCAATCTGGGTCGATGCTGACGCCTGTCCGGTGGTCATTAAAGAGGTACTTTACCGCGCTGCCGAACGGACAAAAGTGACGGTGACCTTTGTCGCTAACCAGCCGCTGCGCGTGCCGCCTTCACCCTTTCTGAAGACGCTGCAGGTCGCGGCCGGTTTTGACGTGGCGGACAATGAAATTGTGAAGCGCGTGCAGCCCGGCGAGCTGGTGATCACCGGCGACATTCCGCTGGCGGCGGAAGTGCTGGAAAAAGGGGCTGCTGCGCTGAATCCGCGTGGTGAGCGTTACTCGCCTGATACTATCCGGCAGCGCCTGACCATGCGCGATTTTATGGAGACGATGCGCGCCAGCGGCATTCAGAGCGGCGGCCCGGCGGCGCTGAGCCCGCGTGACCGCCAGCTGTTTGCCAACGAACTCGACAAGTGGCTGCGTCAGCGCTGATCAGACAAAGCTGTCATCATCATCAAAGCCGCCGTTGTCAAAATCATTCAGATCGCTGTTGTCGGCAAAGCTGTTGTCATTCCAGCTGCTGTTGTCATTGAGAAACGCACTGCTGCTGTCGTTGCCGTTGAACGTATCCAGGTTCTCATCCACCTGCGGCAGCGCCGGTTCGTTGATAATATTCACGATCTCTTCCGGCTGCGAATGATGAAACAGGCTGGTGAGCATATCCGCCATCACCACGCCACCTGCCACGCCTACAGCCGTCTGCAGCGCGCCGCCGAGAAAGCCAGTGCCGCGGGCCGGTGCGGCCGGCTGCTGCGCATATTGCGGGGGCGGGCTGTTCCAGCCAGACTGCTGCTGCTGCGGTTGCTGCTGACGCGAACCGCCGCCAAATAAACCGGAAAGAAAGCCGCCGCTCTGCTGCGGAGCCTGCTGCTGTGCCTGGTTGTTTTCCAGCTCGGTGATGCGGGCATTCAGCTTTTTCAGTGCAGCCTCCTGAATCAGAATCGCCTGGGCCATGTAGTAGGGCGCGTCGGGCTGGTTCTGCAGATGCTGACGGATAAGCTGTTCCGCACCCGCATCGCGCGGGCCACTCTGCTCACCGGCCTGTTTTAACCGGCTAAAGAGATTTTCAATGAGTTGCTGTTCCTGATTTTGCATGGTGAACCTCCGTTGGCGTTAAGGCTATCTATATGCGGGCAGGGCGCGCGAAAGTAAATCACTGACGTGGTAAGCAAATGTTGCCCGCGTACACCGCCCGGGTGATGCACAAAATGCGCATGCTTTTTCGCTGTAAATTCAGTGAGCTAATTATAGCAGCCGCCAGAGTGCGCGTAATTTGTGCTTCGAAACTGGCTGCTGAAATAAAATCCGGATATTATGCGACGCATTATTGACCTGATCGCCTGCCGGCGCGGCAGAGCACGGCGGAGAATAAGCCCGGATGTCATTACCCATCTATCTTATCGGCGCACGCGGATGCGGCAAAACCACTATCGGCCAGGTGCTGGCGCGCATGCTGAATTACACCTTCTGCGATACCGATCACTACCTGCAGCAGGCCGCGCAGCGCAGCGTGGCTGAAATTGTTGCCAGCGAAGGCTGGGAGAGCTTCCGCGCGCGCGAAACCGAGGCGCTGCGCGCCGTCACCACGCCGGCAGCGGTGATTGCCACCGGCGGCGGGATGGTGCTGGCTGAAGTAAACCGCCGCTTTATGCGCGAGCAGGGACATGTGATCTGGCTCAGCGCACCGGCGGAAGCGCTGGCGAACCGGCTGCAGCAGCAGCCTGAAACCGCGCAGCGGCCCACGCTTACCGGCCAGCCAATTGCCGAGGAGATGGATGAGATCCTGCGCCTGCGCGCGCCGCTCTATCAGCAGGCGGCCCACTATCAGGTTGATGCCATGCAGCCGCCGGAGCAGGTTGCAGAACAGATCATACGTTCGCTCGCGCTGGCCCGCGCCAGCTGATTTTTATCAGAAAACTCCCGCTTTGCTGGCATCAATGCATGCTGGTCTATACTCAGTAACAGGCAGCGGATCGCCACTGCCGTGTGGAACACTGATAAGAGAGGGAAAACGATGCCATCCAGACCACCCTATCCGCGTGAAGCCCGTGTCGTGGCCGTCGAAAAAGGGCCAGAAGGTAAAAAAGTTACCTGGTATGAACTGCGTGCCGATCATCCTAAAGAGAACTCCCTGATCAGCGAGCATGAATCTGAGCAGGAAGCACTGGACGCGAAAGATCGCTACGAAGATGTGGAAAAAGAATAAGCCGCACTGGCAGGGACGCCAGTGAATTCTCCGCACTCTCCTGAATTTTCCTGCCGCTGCGCCAGCAGCGATTTATTTGCGTGACACCCTGAGGGCTTCCCTTGTAATCTGCTGATAACCTTCATGTGCTGCGAGGAAAAAGCATGCTCAATGTCAGTGATTATTTCGACGGAAAAGTGAAATCGATCGGGTTCGACAGCGTGACCATCGGCCGCGCCAGCGTAGGCGTTATGGCTGAAGGCGAGTACACCTTTGGCACCGGCCAGCCGGAAGAGATGACGGTGGTGAGCGGCGCACTGAAAGTGCTGCTGCCGGGTGAGGCGGAGTGGAAGTGGTATGAGGCGGGCAGCACATTTAATGTCCCCGGCCACAGTGAGTTTCATCTGCAGGTAGCTGAGCCTACCTCCTATCTCTGCCGCTACCTGTAAACGGCGCAAGAGAGACAGAGCTGCAACCTTCAGGCTGCAGCTTTTTTTATGCCTGATTAACGCGGTGCTTCGCCGCCGAGCGCGTCGGTCAGGCTGGCGATCAGCGCCGCGAGTTCGCCGGTCATCAGCGTAAAGTCAGCGTCAAAGCGCAGAGCGAAATCCTCGCGATCGATATCATCATTCTGTTCACGCAGCGTATCGCTGAATTTCAGGCGCTTTACTGAACCATCATCAGCAATCACAAACTGAATTCGCTCCTGCCAGTCGAGCGCCAGTCTGGTCACCACTTTGCCCGCTTCAATGTGGTTGGCGATCTCATCGGAGATCAGATCCTGCTTTTTGCAGCGGATCACACCGCCATCCTCCAGCAGCGCTTTCAGCTCCGCCTCATCCATCAGGGCGTAGCCTGCAGGCAGGTCGCCGCCGCGCACCCACTCCGTCAGCGTCAGCTCAATCGGCTTCTCCATGGTCAGCGGCACGACCGGCAGCGAGCCGAGACTTTTGCGCAGCAGCGCCAGCGTATCTTCCGCTTTTTTGGCGCTGGCGCAGTCAACAGCGATCAGGTTATTGACCGTATCGATCCACATAAAGGTCTGGCTGAAACGGCTGAAAGCGCGGGGCAGCAGGCTGTGCAGCACTTCATCTTTCAGCGAATCTTTTTCAGTTTTCTTCAGCTTGCGGCTCTGCTCCGCCTCCAGCTTCTCAATTTTGGCATCCAGCGCCTGCTTCACGACCGGTGAAGGCAGAATTTTCTGTTCGGTGCGGGCGCAGATCACTATCTGTCCGTTGACCTCATGGGCCAGCGCTTCCCCGCGGTTACCCATCGGCGATACCCAGCCGGTCTGAGCCATATCCTGACTTCCGCACGGTGAGAACGTAAATGCATCAAGCTGTTTTTCCAGATCGTCTGCGGACAGCGGAAGGTCACGATTCAGACGATAAACCATCATATTTTTAAACCACAACATCGGGATTCCTTACCGTGGGTGCGATCGGGCGCACAAGTCTCAAACAGGGAGCGCGCATGATAGCGAAACCTGCGCCGGGTTTCATTGCCTTTCCCGAATCGCCCCTCTACTGTATCTCCACCCCATGTGAATAATGAGGAATAACCCGTGCGTATCGGTATCGATTTAGGCGGCACCAAGACAGAGGTTATTGCTTTATCGGATGACGGCACGCAGCTGTTCCGCCATCGTGTGAATACCCCGCGCAACGACTACGCTGCCACGGTCGGCGTGATGGCGGATCTGGTTCGTCTGGCCGAAGCGCAGACCGGAGAGCGGGGCAGCGTCGGGGTCGGAATTCCCGGCTCAATTTCGCCCTATGCGCAGCGGGTGAAAAATGCCAACTCCACCTGGCTGAACGGCCAGCCGCTGGATAAGGATCTGGCGCAGGCGCTGAGCCGGGAGGTGCGCATTGCCAATGATGCAAACTGTCTGGCGGTTTCTGAAGCCACGGACGGCGCCGGCGCCGGTCAGCCGCTGGTGTTTGCGGTGATCATCGGCACCGGATCCGGCGCGGGGATCGCCATGAACGGCGTGTCGCGCATCGGGCTCAATGGCAACGCCGGCGAGTGGGGGCACAATCCGCTGCCGTGGATGAATGCCGATGAGCAGCGCTTTCAGCAGGAGGTGCCGTGCTACTGCGGCTTACGGGGATGTATTGAAACCTTTGTCTCCGGAACCGGTTTTGCCACTGATTACCAGCGGTTAAGCGGGCAGACGCTCAGCGGTGCGGAGATTATGCAGCTGATTGCGCAGCAGGATCCGCTGGCGGAGCAGGCGATGAGCCGCTACGAACAGCGGCTGGCGAAAGCGCTGGCGCAGGTGGTGAATCTGCTCGATCCCGACGTGATTGTGCTGGGCGGCGGAATGAGCAATGTGGACCGTCTGTACCAGACGCTGCCCGGCCTGATGCAACCCTGGGTGTTTGGCCGCGAGTGTGAAACGCCGGTGCGTAAAGCGCTGCACGGCGACTCCAGCGGCGTTCGCGGCGCAGCGTGGCTCTGGCCGCTGGAGGGACAGGCGACGTTATGACTTATGCGGCGCAAAGCCAAACCACGCCGGCTGGGTGCGATCGGGCGGCGGCGGCAGCGCGGCGGACTGGCCAACCAGCTGCCAGGCGCGCAGGCACAGCGCCTCATCACCCTGCGTCTGGGTAACGGCAAAGCGCCCGCTGGCCTGCCACTCCAGCCGCAGCCAGCACTGCTGTCCGGCGTAGTGCGCCGCATCGCGAAACTGCTGGTTAAGCTGATGCTGAACGCTGCGCGTCCAGTGGCAGGAGGCGCTTTCCGGTGCCACGTCCGGCTCGCACAGGTTGCTTAATGCGGCTGGCGGGGCGGCAGGCGTACGGGCGCAGCCAGTCAGCGTCAGCGCTGCCAGCAGCAGACCGCCTGCGGCGGCGATAAAATCTATTCTCATAACAGAGCCTGAAAAACGGGAGCCAGCCGCTGAGTCTACCGCGCGCCGGGCGGAAAGCTATGGCATTCCTCTGACTCTCTGCAGAACCAGAATCAGTCGCAGGTTACGCTCCCGGCAGCTGCAGCTTGCTGTATCCCAGGCCATTCATTTTCCGTACCCGGATCTGGACCGGAATACGCTCTTTCATCGCCTCTACGTGGCTGATCACGCCAATGGTTTTCCCGCTGGCGTTAAGCGCATCCAGCGCGTCGAGCGCGGTATCGAGCGTCTCAGCATCCAGCGTGCCAAACCCCTCATCAAGGAACAGAGATTCGATGCGGGTTTTGTGACTGACCAGATCGGAGAGCGCCAGCGCCAGCGCCAGACTCACCAGAAAACTCTCACCGCCCGAAAGCGTTCGGGTATCGCGGGTTGCGTCCGCCTGCCAGGTATCCACCACCTCAAGCTCCAGCTCATCGCTGAGGCGTCGCTGCAGCAGATAGCGTCCATGCAGGCGATCAAGCTGACGATTCGCCAGCCAGACCAGATGATCCAGCGTTAACCCCTGCGCAAACCGGCGGAACTTGTCACCTTTGGCTGAACCGATCAGATCGTTGAGGCGGCTCAGCTGCACCAGCTCAGCCTCATCGGCGGCGATCTCTGCCAGCAGCGCCTGCTGCTGCTGGCGCAGAAGCGCATCACTCTGCAGCTGCTGCTGCGCCTCTCCCTGCTGGCGCGCGTTATCACGCAGCGCCAGGCGTAATGTCTCCAGCTGCTGGCTGAGGGCGGCAGCCTGTTCATTGCTGAAGCCGGCGGGGCGCTGCTGCTGATGCTGCGCCAGCCGCTGGTCCAGCTGTTCATAGCGGGCAATCTGCTGTAAACGCTGCTGCTCCAGCTGCTGCAGCCGGGCGCGCAGCTGCAGCAGCGCCTCTTCCGGCAGCAGCGCCGCGTGCAGTGCCGCTTCATCAGCAAACTCGCTCTGCCGCAGTGCCTGGCTGAACTGCTGTTGCGCCTGCTGCAGGCGCTCCGTCAGGGCGGCCTGCTGGCTGTACGTCTGCGCCAGCTGACCCTGCAGGCTATGCAGTCCGCTTTGCGCCTGCTGCCACTGCTGCAGCCCCCCTGCCAGCGCCTGGTCCAGCTGCTGCAGTAGCGTGTGCTGTTGCCGGCGCGCCTCCGTTACGCTGCGCGTGCCAAACAGCTGGCTGCGCTGCTGCTGCAGATCCTGCTGCTGCTGCTGCATCAGCGTCAGAGCGTGCTGCAGGCTCTCCTGCTGCTGCCGTTCACGCTGCAGCGTCTGCTGCAGGTTATGCTGTTCACTTCCCGCTCTGGCGATCTGCGGCTGCAGAGAAGTCAGTAACTGCTCACTCTCTTGCCAGCGCTGCCAGCGCTGCTGCTGTGCGGCAAACCAGCTGGCGCGTGCGGCGGGTTCCGGCAGGCGAAGCTGATGGGCCGCGAGCTGCTCCGTCAGGCGCGCCGCAGCGTGCTGCAGCGCCTGCTGCTCATCTCTGAGCCGCTGCTCCAGATCGGCCAGCTGCTGCTGTGCGCTCTCCCGCTGCTGCTGTGCAAGCTGCTGCTCCTGCAGATGCTGCTGCCACCGCTGCTGCTGCTGCAGATAGGCATCTTTAGCCTGCTGCAGCACTGCTGCTGCCTCTTCACGCGCCTGCAGCTGCTGTTGCTCCGTCAGCTCCTGCGCCTCCAGCTGCTGCTGCCAGGCGGTGAACTCTGCATGCTGCGCCGGCGTAAAGTTCAGTCCCAGCGGAGTGCACAGCGCCTGCCACCGGGTATCAATGGTGGCCAGCTGGCGATCCAGGTCAGCCAGCTCCTCTTCCAGCGCCTGCTGCTGCTGCAGAGAGAGTTTCTGCTGTTCGCCCTGTGCCGTGCCTGCCTCTTTCAGCTGCGCCACTGCCGTCTCCAGCGCGGTCAGCCGCTGCTGATTCTCATCCGGCCGGAGCTGCTGATAGTCCGCTACCGCCGGGTGCTGACAGGAACCACACAGCGGGCAGGGGGTGTCAGGTTGTAATCTGGCGCGCTCATCAGCCAGCCGGGCAATAGTCCGCTCCAGTTCGCACAGGCGACGCAGATCGAGCAGCGCCTGATGCTCACGCTTCCAGCTGTCGCGCAGCTTCTGCAGCGTCTCTTCACCCTGCCGGTAACTCTGCTGCAGCTGCGTCAGCCTGGCAGCCCGCTGTACGCGCTGCGGTTGCAGCGATTGCCACTGCGCGGCCAGCAGCGTCAGCTGCTGACGCGGGGCGCGCTGCTGCTGGTAGCGGGCAAGGGCATTGCGCAGATCGGCGCTGCGCTGCTGATTTTCCAGAGAGGTCAGCGCCTGCTCAGCCTGTTCGCGCTGCTGGCGGCTCTCCGCCTCCGCCTGCGCTAATGGCTTAGCCGCCTGTTCACGCGCTGCCAGCGTCTGCTGCAGCTGCGCCAGCTGCTGCTGTTGTCGCTGCTGCTGTCCGGCAAGCTGCGCCGCCGCCTGTTCACGCTCCTCAAGGTGTCCGATGTCAGCCTGCCAGCGCGCCAGCTCCGGTCCCCAGCCGGCGGTCGCCGCTTCGCGCGTGCGCCACGCCTGCTGTTCAGCCAGCTGCAGCTGTAAGCGTTCACTCACCTGTTGCTGCTGCTGCAGCGCCTGTTCGCTGCGGCCGACCGCATGCTGCTGCTGCGTCAGCTGCTGCTGCTGTTCACTCAGCTGCTGCGCGGTGCGCGCTATCTGCTGATCGAGCGGCAGCACCTGCTCTGTCAGCAGCGTTTCGAGCTGCTGTCCGGCTTCCACCGCCTCATCACGCCTCTGCAGCGCCTGCTGATAATCGCGTTCCGCCTGCTGCAGCGTGGTTTCAGCCTGTTGCTGCTGCGCCTGCAGCTGCCGGACCAGCTGCTGCTGTGCATCATTGTCCCGCTGCAGCTGTTCACGCAACTGCAGTCCGGCGCGCAGCTTCTCTGCCGGCTCGGCGCGCGCCAGCTGCTGGCGCTCTGCGGACGCCTGCTGCCACGCCTGTTCCGCTGCCTGGCGCGCCGCGTCAGCGTGCTGCTGCTCCTGCGTCAGCTGCTGCGCCTGCGCCAGCCACTGCTGCTGCGTCTGCGCCTGCGTAAGCTGTGCATTCAGCGCGCGCTCCTCCGCGCTTAAAGTCTCCAGCTGCTCTGTGAGCGACGCCCGCTGCGTCTCATCCAGCAGCGTAATGCCGCCGGCGCGGGCGCGCAGCGTCTCAAGCGCGCCGCGCGCCGCGCGCCAGCGTTCAAAAATATGAATGGAGATATCGCCATAAATCTCGGTACCGGTCAGCTCCTCCAGCAGTTCGGCGCGCTCGCCGGGGCGGGCGTTCAGAAATGCGGCAAACTGACCCTGTGACAGCATCATTGAGCGGGTGAAGCGGGCAAAATCGAGCCCGGAGAGCGACTCTATGGCTTTCAGCTTATCGCCGACTTTATCCGCCACGATCTGATTATCAGCGACCCGCGCCAGCTCCACGCGCGGCGCCTGCAGCTTGCCGTCAGCCTGACCGCGCGCCCGGTTCTGGCTCCAGAAGGCGCGCCAGGCTTCACCTTTAATTTCAAACTCAACTTCAGCCAGACACTCGGCGGTGTCGCGCGTCATCAGCTGATTCTCACTCTGCGACAGCCCGCCAAGGCGCGGCGTCTGGTGATAGAGCGCGAGGCAGATCGCATCCAGCAGCGTGGTTTTGCCGGCGCCGGTAGCGCCCGTGATGGCAAACAGACCGTTGCTGGCGAACGGCTCCTGGCGGAAGTCGATCAGCCATTCACCGCGCAGTGCGTTGAGATTTTTAAAACGTAGCGTCAGAATTTTCATGCGGACGGATCCTCCAGGGCGGCCAGCGCGCTGCGAAACAGACGGGTCAGTCCGTCACTCTGCTGCGCATCCAGCTCTGACTCCTGAGCCAGGCGACGGGCAAAAACCTCTTCGACTTTCAGCTCGCTCAGCGTCTCATTTGTCAGCCGTTCCAGGCTGCGCTGACGCAGCGCGCGACTGCGGCGCACCAGCAGCACCTCTACCGGCAGCGTGGCCGTGAGCTGTTCAATACGCCGCTGCAGATCGGTGAGGTACTCCTGCGTGGTGATCTCGATATCCAGCCATACCGGCAGCAATCCCTCATAGCGGGCAAACTGTGCCAGCTGCGCCTCAATCTCTGCCATCGATCCTTTTAGCATCTGCATCGGCTGAAAGGCGGGTATGGTCAGCGCGGTTACGCTCTCCAGCGTGTGGCCAAAATCGAGCAGCCAGACGCTTTTATCACGTCCGCTCTCATCAAAACTGAGCGGGATCGGTGAGCCGCTGTAGCGAATATGTTCCGTGCCGGCAATCCGCTGCGCGCGGTGAATATGGCCGAGTGCAATGTAGTCTGCGGGCGGAAATGCCTGCGCCGGAAACGCATCCAGCGTGCCGATATAGATATCACGTACCGCGTCGCTTTTGGTCACGCCCACGGTAGTGAGGTGGCCGGTAGCGACGATTGGCAGCGGCTTATCCAGCCGCTCTCTTTCTGCCACGGCGGCGCTATAGCAGTGCTGATAATGCTGCTCAATCGCCTGCAGCAGCGATAACTGCTTGTCGCGCCCGGACTGACCGGCCCGGCTGCGCAGAATATCGCGCGGGCGCAGATAGGGAATGGCGCACAGCAGCGCGCCCGGCGATCCGTCACGCTGCGTCAGCGTCAGCACCTGCTGTTCGCCGCCGGGGGTGGCGCTGGTGATCACCCGGGTGTTAAGGCAGGCCAGCAGTTCGCGCGACTCATTCAGCGTGGCGACCGAATCGTGATTGCCCGCCAGCACAATTAGCTGACAGCCGCTGGGCTGCAGCGCGACCACGAACCGGTTAAACATTTCACGGGCGTAACTGGGGGGCGAACCGGTATCAAACAGATCGCCTGCCACGATCAGTGCATCAACCTGATGCTCAGCAATTTGCCGGAGCAGCCAGTCAAGAAAAGCCTGGTGTTCGGCGGCGCGACTCTTGCTGTAAAAAAACTGACCGAGGTGCCAGTCTGCGGTATGAATAATGCGCATGGGGTGTCCTGCCTGAAAGCTGGCGGCCAGTATAACGGCTTCGGGCACAAAGGAAAAAAGACGTTTTTGCCGGTGCGGGGGTGGTTTTTATCTCTTGCTTACCCGCCGGGTTTTTCATAAAAGTGTCATAAAACTGACGCATAATGACGCCGCATATCCCAGTGACATCCCGTCACACTCGCAGGAGCAATAATGGCCAAGCGCATTTTGGTTGTGGAAGATGAAGCGCCCATCCGGGAAATGTTATGTTTTGTGCTGGAACAGAACGACTACCAGCCCATTGAAGCGGAAGATTATGACAGCGCGATTAGCCGGCTGATTGAACCCTGGCCCGATCTGATTCTGCTGGACTGGATGCTGCCCGGCGGCAGCGGCATTCAGTTTATTAAACATCTGAAGCGCGAGGCCATGACGCGCGATATCCCGGTCATGATGCTGACCGCGCGCGGTGAGGAAGAGGATCGCGTGCGCGGGCTGGAAGTGGGCGCAGATGATTACATCACCAAGCCGTTCTCACCGAAAGAGCTGATGGCGCGTATTAAAGCCGTCATGCGGCGCATCTCCCCGATGGCGGTCGAAGAGGTGATTGAGATGCAGGGGCTGAGTCTCGATCCCTCCTCACATCGCGTGATGTCGGAGACCACGCCGCTGGAGATGGGGCCAACCGAATATAAGCTGCTGCATTTCTTTATGACGCATCCGGAGCGGGTCTACAGCCGCGAACAGCTGCTGAACCACGTCTGGGGCACCAACGTCTATGTCGAAGATCGCACCGTAGATGTGCATATTCGTCGCCTGCGTAAAGCACTGGAAATCTCCGGCCACGATCGTATGGTGCAAACCGTACGCGGAACAGGGTATCGTTTCTCTGCCCGCTACTAAACGGAGCCTGCTACCGTGCTGGAACGCCTCTCCTGGAAGCGATTACTGACCGAGCTGGCGCTGGCCTGTCTGCCTGCGCTGCTGCTCGGCCTGCTGTTTGGTTATCTGTCGTGGTGGCTGCTGGCAGCCGTCTCAGGCGTTCTGGCCTGGCACTTTACTAATCTGATGCGGCTCTCCCACTGGCTGTGGGTCGACCGATCAATGACGCCGCCCACCGGGCGCGGCAGCTGGGAACCGCTGTTTTATGGCCTCTACCAGATGCAGCTGCGTAACCGCCGCCGCCGCCGCGAGCTGGGAAACCTGATCAGGCGCTTTCGCAGCGGTGCGGAGTCGCTGCCGGATGCCGTGGTGCTGACCACTGAAGAGGGAACCATTTTCTGGTGCAACGGCCTCGCCCAGCAGCATCTGGGGCTGCGCTGGCCGGAGGATAACGGCCAGAATATTCTCAACCTGCTGCGCTATCCCGAATTCTCCCGCTATATCCGCCAGCGCGACTTTGCCCGGCCGCTGACGGTAGTGCTGAATAATCAGCGGCACATGGAGTTCCGCGTGATGCCTTACAGCGAGGGGCAGTGGCTGATGGTGGCGCGCGATGTGACCCAGATGCATCAGCTGGAGGGCGCCCGCCGCAACTTTTTTGCCAACGTCAGTCATGAACTGCGTACGCCGCTCACGGTGCTGCAGGGCTATCTGGAGATGATGGACGATGAGGCGATGAATGCGCGAACGCGCAGCAAAGCGCTGGGCACGATGCAGGAGCAGACCCGGCGCATGGACAGCCTGGTCAGGCAGCTGCTGACGCTGTCGCGTATCGAGGCGGCTCCGGCGCTCGATCTTAAAGAGCGGGTTGATGTACCGGCCATGCTGCATCTGCTGCAGCGCGAAGCGGAAACGCTGAGCCAGGGGCGCCATGTTATTCACTTCCATACCGATCCTCACTTACGCGTACTGGGAAATGACGAGCAGCTGCGCAGCGCTATCTCTAACCTGGTCTATAACGCGGTTAACCACACGCCGGAAGGCACGCATATCCATATCAGCTGGCTGCGCACGCGGCAGGGAGCGGAGCTTAAAGTCTGCGATAACGGTCCCGGCATCAGCGAAGAGCATCTGCCGCGCCTGACGGAGCGCTTTTACCGCGTTGATAAAGCGCGGTCGCGTGCCACCGGGGGCAGCGGACTGGGGCTGGCGATCGTCAAGCATGCGCTGAGCCATCACGGTGCACGGCTGGAGATCAGCAGCCGGCCGCATCAGGAGACCTGCTTTCGCTTTCTGCTGCCGTCGCGTCTGATTGTGGAAGAGGCCGCGCAGGAGCGGGCGGGGTAATCTGCGTTGCGCCGTTTTCGCAGGCTTGCCACAATAGCGCTCTTCTTCTCTCTGACGGCGGCTCCATGCTGAAATCTCTGCTGTTCACACTTCTGCTGCTCTTCTCTGTGCTGGCGCAGGCGCAAAAAGCGATGCTGACCGGCAACCTCAGCAGCGCCGGGTCAGATACGCTGGGCTACCTGATGACGCTGTGGGGGGAAGATTTCAGCCTGCAGGCGCCCGGCGTCAACGTTCAGGTACAGGCGGCGGGCTCTTCAACCGCGCCAACGGCGCTGGCTGCGGGTGCCGCACAGCTGGGCGCGATGAGCCGGCCGATGCAGAACGATGAACGACAGCTGTTCATTGCCCGCTACGGCTATCCGCCGCTCGCCGTACCGGTCGCCATGGATGCGCTGGTCGTGGTGGTGAACCAGGCTAATCCGCTGCAGCGTATCAGCCAGCCGCAGCTTGATGCGCTCTATTCTGTTACCCGCCTGTGCGGCGGCACGCAGGTTCCGCAGCGCTGGGGCGATACGGGCGTGACAGACGATAACTGGGCGCAGCGGCGCATTCAGCGCTTTGGCCGCAACTCCGCCTCCGGCACCTGGGGGTTCTTCAAACAGCAGGCGCTCTGTCGCGGCGATTTTCGCGCTGACGTGGCGGAGTTTCCCGGTTCAGCTGCCGTAGTGCAGGCGGTTGCGACCACGCCAGAGAGTATCGGCTACGCCAGCTTTGGCTTTCATCTCAGCGGCGTAAAGATAGTGCCGATTGTGACGCGAACCGGCGAAAGCATCATGCCGGATGCCGATACCATCCGCAGCGGCCGCTATCCCTGGTCCCGGCCACTCTATATCTACGTGAATAAACCGCCGGGCAAGCCGCTGCCGCTGCTGGTGGCGGCGTTTCTGCATCAGGTACTGTCGTCGCAGGGCCAGCGGCGAGTGGCGGAAGCGGGCTATTTACCTCTCTCCGATGCGCAAATCTCCGCTGCGCGGGCGGCCATTGAGTAAGCAGGAAGCAGGGACACAGGAAAATGAATTTTCTTCATGCCTGCTGAAAATTCTTCCGTTGCCCCGCGCGCGGAAGCGTGGCACTCTTTGGACATATAGCCATCCAGATGGCTGAAATAACCAGAAGAAATTATACCTGACCGCAACTACCGGTCTGCAAGGAGAATCTATGCCCGCTCAGCACGCCCCGTTCCGCGCCGATACCGTCGGCAGTTTTCTGCGTCCCGCTGCGATCAAACAGGCGCGCGAACAGCACGCCCGTGGTGAGATTGGCGCGGAGCAGCTGCGCGAAGTGGAAGACCAGGCTATTCGCGATGTTGTCGCGCAGCAGCGTGCCAATGGCCTGCAGGTTGTCACCGACGGCGAGTTCCGTCGCGCCTGGTGGCACTTCGATTTCTTTGGCGATTTGAATGGCGTAGAGCTGTTTGAAGCGGAGCAGGGGATCCAGTTCAACGGCGTGCAGACCAAAGCGCACGGTGTAAAAGTCACCGGTAAAGTCTCGTTTAATCCGGCGCATCCGATGCTGGACCACTTCCGCTTTCTGCAGAGTATCGCCGGCGACGCGGTCGCTAAAATGACGATTCCCAGCCCGAGCGTGCTGCATTTCCGCGGCGGTCGCAAGGTTATCGACGCCACGGTTTACCCCGATCTGGATGCCTACTTTGCCGATCTGGCGCAGACCTATAAAGACGCCATTGCCGCATTTTATGCTGCCGGCTGCCGCTATCTGCAGCTCGACGATACCGTCTGGGCCTATCTCTGCTCCGGGGAGCAGCAGGAACAGATCCGCGCACGCGGCGACGATCCGCAGGCGCTGGCCCGCACTTATGCGCAGGTGCTGAACGCGGCGCTGGCAGATAAACCGGCCGATCTCACCGTCGGGCTGCACGTGTGCCGCGGTAACTTCCGTTCTACCTGGATATCAGAAGGCGGCTATGAGCCGGTAGCGGAGATCCTGTTTGGCGGCGTGAATATCGACGCCTTTTTCCTGGAGTATGACAACGAACGCTCCGGCGGATTTGAGCCGCTGCGCTTTATTAAGCCAGGTCATCAGAAAGCGGTACTGGGTCTTATCACGACCAAAACCGGCGCGCTGGAAGATCCTGAACAGGTCAAAGCGCGGCTGCAGGAAGCGGCGCAGTATGTCAGCCTCGATCAGATCTGCCTCAGCCCACAGTGCGGCTTTGCTTCCACCGAAGAGGGTAATAGCCTGAGCGAAGCGGAGCAGTGGCAGAAGATCCGTCTGGTGGTGGATATCGCTAAACAGGTGTGGTGAGAGTGTAAAGTTGTGCAGACAGGCGCGTAAATCGCGCCTTTTGTGCATCCGGAACCGCACTTATGCAAGAACAACTTTCGCTTTGTCTGAATTTTAAACAAATCATCTGGGGCGTTTAGCGGCTATTTCGCCCATATTCACTGCCTGCATACGCTTATGCGCGATATCCTTCTGGTTTTTCGATCCTGTATTGTCTTTCTCCGCTATAAACGTTTTAATTTGCGCCGTTGTCGATTCATCCCTCTGTGAACAGAAGAAAAGCAGATTAAATCACCTGCGCTGTCTCGATTCGGCCCGCATTTCGCACTGGATAATCCAGCTAAGCCATTGTTATCGCGCAATCAGGGGACAACACAAACTCAACTTCCACCGCAACATCAGCTACAGGCACGACAGAAGTTATGACATACCGTTTAACCTCGAGGGACATCCTTGCGCTGGGCTTTATGACCTTTGCCCTGTTCGTTGGCGCAGGCAACATTATCTTTCCACCAATGGTGGGAATTCAGTCTGGTGAACACGTCTGGGTCGCCGCACTCGGCTTCCTCGCGACCGCGGTCGGCCTGCCGGTCATGACCGTGATCGCGCTGGCGCGCGTTGGCGGCGGCATCGATGCGCTCAGTTCGCCAATCGGTAAAGCAGCGGGTCTGCTGCTGGCAACGGTCTGCTATCTGGCCGTGGGCCCACTGTTTGCGACGCCGCGTACCGCGACCGTTTCGTTTGAAGTCGGTATCGCTCCGCTGACCGGTGACGGCCCGCTGCCGCTGTTTATCTATAGCCTCATCTACTTTGCGCTGGTGATCGGGATCTCCCTCTATCCGGGCAAGCTGCTGGATACCGTCGGGCACGTGCTGGCGCCGCTGAAAATTGTCGCGCTGACCATACTCGGCGTTGCCGCGCTGGTCTGGCCGGCGGGCGGTATTGCGCCTGCGACGGCAGACTATCAGCGCGCGGCGTTCTCTACCGGTTTTGTAAATGGCTATCTCACCATGGATACGCTGGGCGCACTGGTGTTTGGTATCGTGATTGTGAATGCGGCGCGTTCCCGCGGCGTTGAAGATGCGAAACTGCTGACGCGCTACACCATGCTGGCTGGCCTGATCGCCGGTGTCGGACTGACGCTGGTCTATCTCAGCCTGTTCAAGCTCGGCTCCGGCAGTGCCGGCCTGGTTGACCAGAATGCCAACGGCGCCGCCATTCTGCACGCTTACGTACAGCAGACGTTTGGCAGCATGGGCAGCTTCTTCCTCGCTGCGCTGATCTTTATCGCCTGCATGGTAACGGCCGTTGGCCTGACCTGCGCCTGCGCTGAGTTCTTTGCACAGTATCTGCCGCTCTCGTACAAAGCGCTGGTGTTTATCCTGGGCCTGTTCTCGATGGTGGTGTCAAATCTGGGGCTGAGCCATCTGATTCAGATCTCCATCCCGGTGCTGACAGCAATTTATCCGCCCTGTATCGTGCTGATAGTGCTAAGCTTCACCCTCAACTGGTGGAACCGCAGCTCGCGTATTATTGCGCCAACCATGCTGGTCAGCCTGCTGTTTGGCATTGTGGATGCAATCAAAACCACCAGCTTTAAAGAGATACTGCCGCTGTTCAGCCAGCATCTGCCGCTGGCCGACCAGGGACTCGCCTGGCTGCCGCCTTCGCTGGCAATGATGGTGATTGCTGCCGTGGTAGATCGCGTTAAAGGACCACAGCAGGTCGTTGTCCGGCAGTAAACGACACGGCTGTTCATTCCGACCACGGGCTTGCCCGTGGTTTTTTCATTTTCACAGGACCTGTTTGTTATGCAAGAAACCAACACGCTCAAACGCGGACTGAGCACGCGCCATATTCGCTTTATGGCGCTGGGATCGGCAATCGGCACCGGGCTGTTTTACGGCTCGGCGGATGCTATCAGGATGGCGGGACCCAGCGTTTTGCTGGCCTATATTATTGGTGGCGCGGTGGCCTATATCATCATGCGCGCGCTGGGGGAGATGTCGGTTAACAATCCGCAATCCAGCTCCTTTTCGCGCTATGCGCAGGATTATCTCGGTCCGCTGGCGGGCTACATCACCGGCTGGACCTACTGCTTTGAGATCCTGATTGTGGCGATCGCGGACGTCACCGCGTTTGGCATCTATATGGGCGTCTGGTTTCCGGATGTGCCGCACTGGATCTGGGTGCTGTCGGTAGTGCTGATTATCGGCGCCATCAACCTGATGAGCGTGAAGGTGTTTGGCGAAGTAGAGTTCTGGTTCTCCTTCTTTAAGGTCGCCACCATTATCATCATGATTGTGGCGGGCTTTGGCATGATTTTCTGGGGCATCGGCAACGGCGGAACGCCGACCGGGATCCATAATCTCTGGAGCAACGGTGGCTTCTTCGCTCACGGTATTGTGGGTATGCTGCTCTCGCTGCAGATGGTGATGTTTGCCTATGGCGGTATCGAAATCATCGGTATCACCGCCGGTGAAGCGGATGAGCCCGCCAAATCGATTCCGCGCGCGATCAATTCGGTGCCGCTGCGTATCCTGGTGTTTTATGTGGGTACGCTGTTTGTCATTATGTCGATCTATCCGTGGAATCAGGTCGGTACCGAGGGCAGCCCCTTTGTGCTGACGTTCCAGCACCTGGGTATTGCAGCGGCGGCGTCAATTCTTAACTTTGTCGTGCTGACCGCTTCGCTATCTGCCATCAACAGCGATGTCTTTGGCGTGGGGCGTATGCTGCACGGTATGGCGCAACAGGGCCATGCGCCTAAAGTGTTCCAGAAAGTCTCTTCGCGCGGCATCCCGTGGGTGACGGTGGTGGTGATGATGTTTGCGATGCTTATCGCCGTCTATCTGAACTACCTGATGCCGGAAAAAGTCTTCCTGGTGATCGCCTCGCTGGCGACCTTTGCCACGGTCTGGGTATGGATCATGATCCTGCTGTCGCAGATTGCATTCCGGCGCAAAATTGGCAAGGCGCAGGCGGCGCAGCTGCAGTTTGCCGTACCGGGCGGCAGTGCCACCACCTGGGCAGGCGTGCTGTTTCTCGCCTTTATCATTGCGCTGATTGGCTATTTCCCTGATACGCGAATTTCACTCTACGTGGGCTTTGCCTGGATTGTGCTGCTGCTGCTGGCGTGGCCGCTGGTGAAAAGGCAGAAACGCTGAGCGTCAGGCTAAAAAGAAAAGAGTCGCCCTGTGTGGCGACTTTTTTTATGGGAAAAAAAGTATTCGGCGCATCCTGTCGCCGAAAAATAGAACCAAAACGGAAAAATAGGTCAAAACTAAGGGATGATTGACGCACTCAGAATACGCTAAATTTCATAGCGTTATGTCACAGCGGACAAATATAGAATTATCGCAGTTCAGCCCTAAAAACGCTTCAGCAGAACGAAGAGACGGCCGGGAAACTGATAAGCCCGCATGGCGGGCTGAACAAAGGTGCAACTGATTCAGGGAGCCCACGTGACGGGGGCGAGGGCGCTGCTGTCGATTTCTTTTCTGAGCTGAGCCAGCGTCGATTGATAAGGACAGAGCGTGCCGATAGCGCTGTCGTGACAGTCTGGCTGATGCCACTCTGCCTGCAGTAAAGGGTGCTGGCGATCCACCGGCGCGAGCTGGCGCAGCGCATCCAGGCTCTGCGCCTGAAAATAAATGCGCAGCCGGCGGCTGTTATCACGCGTATTGCGCCAGCGCTCAAACACCAGGCTGCTGCCCGGCGGGATATTACCGCGCGCGTAGCCCGGCAGCTGCCAGCTGAAATGCATCAGGGTGCGCACCATCGCGATATTGGTATCGTGGGCCACCAGCAGCAGCCAGCGGGTATCGGGCGAGCCGGGGCGATCTTCGAGCGCCGCAATCGCCGCATCGAGCAATAGTGAGCCGCGCTTTTGTGCCAGATAAGGGACATCGTTACTCAGATCGTAATTGGCGGTGAGCAGCGGTAGCAGCGCCGTAATCTGCTGCGCGCTGTTCAGGCGCCCCTGCGCCAGCGCCTCCGGCGGCAGATTTTCACTCCAGCCGAGACGCAGCGTTTCCACCATGCTCGCCATCACGCTTAATCCCTGAATATAGCTGTGGCCGCTCCGGGTCTGCTTCAGCTGCCACGGGCGCGAAAAAAAGCGGCAATCGCCGTCGCAGACCGCCGCATTCAGCTGCCGGATCGCCGGCTGCAGCCGCTGCTGCAGCGCAGCAAGGTCGCCAGCCCGTGCGGCAATCGCTGCCTGCTCGCGGGCAGGATCGGTCCGGGCAAACGGAAATTTATCGCTCTGAAACAGAGGGTCCGGCCCATCAGCGACAACGTGCACCGGCACACCGCAGCCGGGAAACGCGCCGTCAGTCAGCGCCTGAGCCGTGGCCCGCGTGCGCTGCAGCGGGCTGGCGCGCACATAAATTTGCCGGCTGTCAGGGCAGCCCGCGTGGAGCAGGCCCGCCTGACGGTAATAGTTACCCTGCCAGCGTCCTTTATTCACTACCGCGCTGTAGCCGTGACCGGTAAGTTCACCATCTGCCGTGCTCCAGCGCGGCCAGGGGCGCTGCGTGGCCGCTTCAATCTCTGCCCGGTTAGCCGCCGTCGGAGGACGTACGCTGTGCCGGCCGATCTCCACCACCTTTTCCAGCTGCCAGGGATCGGCTGCGGTGGCGAGCAGCGGCAGCAGCAGCAATATCAGCAGCGATTTCACGTCAGCGGCTCCGCCAGCAGCGCATTGATCTGCGGCCAGAGCGTGGCGTTAGCCAGCAGTACCGGATTGCCCTGCGTCAGGCCATTGTTCTGCTCATAACGGTTGGTCTCTCCACCCGCTTCCCGCATCAGTACGATGCCAGGCAGACCGTCCCACGGCTGCATACGCGCTTCGTAATAGCCGGTCAGCCGCCCGGCGGCCGCCCACGCGCTCATCAGCGCACCGGAACCGTTGCGGATAAACATGCCGCCCTGCTGCAGCAGCGCGCTGATAAAGTCGAGCAGCGGAGCCGCAGGCTGACTGGTGGAGCAGCCCAGACCAAACAGCCCCTGGCTCAGCTGGCCGGCGCTGTGTGCCCGGATACGCTGCTCATTCATCCATGCGCCCTTGCCCCGGCAGGCGTGAAAGATCTCCTGATGATTGGGATCGCAGACCACGCCAATAACCGGTTCGCCTTCACACACAATCGCCAGCGCCACGCACCAGTTGTGCAGCCCGCTGAGAAAGTTGCTGGTGCCATCAATCGGGTCAACAACCCAGATAAAGCGTGCCTGTCCGGCGTCTCCGCCGCTCTCCTCACCGATAACCGCGTCTTCAGGAAAGCGTTCAAGGATAAGGTGCCGGATTAACTCCTCAACGTTGCGGTCAGCTTCACTGACCAGATCCTGTAAATCCTTCTTATATTCTGCAACCAGCTGGTTACGCTGCTGATACCACGACATGGCGCGACTGCCAGCGGCTCTGGCGACCTCGCAGGCAAACTGATAGCGCGCCTCTAATTCAGTTAACGTAGCTGATGACATGTTTCCCTCTTATCATTTTCTGGCTGGTGTAGTAACCAGACGTGCCTGAACAGGCGGAATGGTGGTGTGGCCGGGTCTGGTAAAGTTAAGAAAGGCTTCATTAAGCCGCAGATATATGCGGCTGGCAAGAGGGGAGAAGAGGTATTGGCGCGGATTACGGATTCAGAGGCGCTGCGCGCGAGCATCCGCCATCAGACGCGGATAGAAAGCAAAAAACAGCGCTTCCAGCGCGTCGTAGTGTTCAACAAAATCCTGATAGGAGTCGCGCAGTGCCGCAAGACGGGGACGGCGATATGCCATGCCGCGCAGCACCCGCTCCAGCCGCGCCGGTTCTGCATAGTGTTCAAACCAGCGTTCGCGCCACATCACCGCGTTGAGCTCAATAAAGCTTTCTGGCGTTCCCGCCAGCTGCGGCACAATGTGCTGCTGCGCGGCCTCGCTAAAGGCGGCGAGTGAGATATCGGGCTGGAACTGCTGCCAGTGGCGCGCAAGAAAATGATCCCAGATCACATCAAGCGTAATCGGGGCTACGCGCCGCGTTTCCGGACGAAACCACTGCCGGGCGGTACGTACTTCAGGCAGGTTGTCCGTCAGCACATCGATACGGCGGTGCAGAGCGATCCCCGCTGCGACCGGTGCCGGCCACTGCGCCTGAACGTTGCCGCGCACAAAGTCGGCCAGCAGGTTGCCCAGCAGCGAGCTTTCTGCCAGCGTGGCAAGATGAAGGTGAGCAAGAAAATTCATGCGCTATTATAGGCAGAATCGCGTCTCTGCAGCCAGTTGTTCAGAATTTCCCACTTTTCCGCTAAACTATGCCGCCTGTTTTTGAGTCCGGAAAAAGTTATACATGCGTGTCGCCGATTTTAGCTTTGAGTTGCCCGAATCCCTGATTGCCCACTATCCCCAGGCGCAGCGCAGCGGATGCCGTCTGCTATCCCTTGATGGCCCGAGCGGCGCCCTGACGCACGGTGTCTTTACCGATGTGCTGGAGAAGCTTAATCCCGGCGATCTGCTGGTGTTCAATAATACGCGGGTGATCCCGGCGCGCGTCTATGGACGTAAAGCCAGCGGCGGCCGGATTGAGATGCTGGTAGAGCGTATGCTGGATGACAAGCGGGTGCTGGCGCACGTGCGCGCCTCAAAGGCGCCAAAGCCGGGCGCTGAGCTGCTGCTGGGCGATGATGAGAGCGTAAAAGCGACCATGGTGGCGCGGCACGACGCGCTGTTTGAGATCGCCTTTACCGATGAACGCGCGGTGCTCGATATTCTCAATAGCGTAGGCCATATGCCGCTGCCGCCCTATATCGATCGCCCGGATGAAGAGGCCGATCGCGAGCTTTACCAGACGGTATACAGCGCCCGTCCTGGCGCGGTGGCTGCGCCAACCGCCGGGCTGCACTTTGATGAACCGCTGCTGGAGGCGCTGAAAGCCAAAGGGGTGGAGATGGCGTTTGTGACGCTGCACGTTGGGGCGGGGACCTTCCAGCCGGTGCGCGTTGAAAATATCAATGACCATATCATGCACTCGGAATATGCAGAGGTGCCGCAGGATGTGGTTGACGCGGTGCTGGCCTGTAAAGCACGCGGTAATAAAGTTGTCGCGGTGGGGACCACATCGGTACGCTCGCTGGAGAGCGCCGCGCAGGCGAGTCAGGATGCGCCACTGGCGCCTTTCTTTGATGATACGCAGATCTTTATCTATCCGGGCTATCGCTACCAGATTATCGATGCGCTCATTACCAACTTCCATCTGCCGGAATCGACGCTGATCATGCTGGTTTCTGCGTTTGCCGGTTATAAAAACACCATGGCGGCGTACCAGAGCGCGGTGGCCGAGCAGTACCGTTTCTTTAGCTACGGGGATGCGATGTACATCACCCGTAATCCGCACGCTCCTGACGAACCTGTCGGAAGCACACACCCTTAATGTTCCGGTGCCGCCTGCGGGTGGCGCGGGTTCAGCCGGGTAAATCAGACTGTTTCTCTGATGAGGTTAATGTGAAATTTGAATTAGATACCACAGACGGACGCGCGCGTCGCGGACGTCTGGTTTTCGATCGCGGCGTGGTTGAAACCCCGGCATTTATGCCGGTGGGCACGTATGGCACCGTTAAAGGCATGACGCCGGAAGAGGTGAAAGAGACCGGTGCGCAGATCCTGCTGGGCAACACCTTCCACCTCTGGCTGCGTCCGGGTCAGGAGATCATGAAGCTGCACGGCGATCTGCATGACTTTATGAACTGGCAGGGGCCGATTCTGACCGATTCGGGCGGCTTCCAGGTATTTAGCCTGGGTGATATCCGTAAAATCACCGAAGCGGGCGTGCATTTCCGCAACCCCATCAACGGCGATCCGATCTTCCTCGATCCGGAAAAATCGATGGAGATCCAGTACGATCTCGGCTCCGATATC
Organism: Pantoea sp. SYBGC1; assembly: GCF_057197005.1. Classification (NCBI taxonomy): domain Bacteria; kingdom Pseudomonadati; phylum Pseudomonadota; class Gammaproteobacteria; order Enterobacterales; family Erwiniaceae; genus Pantoea; species Pantoea sp. SYBGC1. The sequence continues at coordinate 317,107 of NZ_JBXUNM010000003.1, read as the reverse complement.
GTGATGATTTTCGACGAGTGCACGCCATATCCGGCTGACTGGGATTATGCAAAACGTTCGATGGAGATGTCGCTGCGCTGGGCACAACGCAGCCGCGATCGCTTTGATTCGCTCGGTAATAAAAATGCGCTGTTCGGGATTATCCAGGGCGGTGTTTACGAAGATTTACGAGATGTCTCCGTCAAAGGTCTGGTAGAGATTGGCTTTGATGGGTACGCTGTGGGCGGCCTCGCGGTGGGTGAGCCTAAAGAGGATATGCACCGTATTCTGGAACATGTCTGCCCGCAAATTCCGCAGGATAAACCGCGCTATCTGATGGGCGTCGGAAAGCCAGAAGATCTGGTGGAAGGCGTACGCCGCGGTATCGATATGTTTGACTGCGTTATGCCTACCCGCAACGCGCGCAACGGTCATCTGTTTGTTACCGACGGCGTGGTGAAAATCCGCAACGCGAAGTATAAAGATGACACCGCACCGCTGGATGCGGAGTGTGATTGTTACACCTGTCGCAATTACAGCCGCGCCTACTTGCATCATCTTGATCGCTGTAACGAAATACTGGGCGCACGCCTGAATACGATTCACAATCTGCGCTATTACCAGCGTCTGATGGCGGGTTTACGCCAGGCCATCGAAGAGGGTAAATTAGAGCACTTTGTTAGCGAGTTCTACCTACGGACGGGCAAAGCGGTTCCACCGTTAAACGTCTGATTATTCTATCAATGAGGGAAATTAAATGAGCTTTTTCATTTCTGACGCCGTCGCAGCAGCGGGCGCTCCGTCACAGGGAAGTCCGTATTCTCTGGTGATCATGCTGGTGGTTTTTGGTCTGATTTTCTACTTCATGATCCTGCGTCCGCAGCAGAAGCGCGCCAAAGATCATAAAAAGCTGATGGACTCCATCTCGAAAGGGGATGAAGTGCTGACCAACGGCGGCCTGGTGGGTCGTGTCACTAAAGTTGCTGATACCGGTTATATCGCTATCGCCCTGAACGACACCACTGAAGTAGTGATTAAACGTGATTTCGTGGCCGCCGTCCTGCCGAAAGGGTCGATGAAGGCGCTGTAATTTTATTTTCCCGAAGGGAACTGCCGTGTTAAACCGTTATCCTTTGTGGAAGTACATCATGCTGGTCGTCGTTATTCTCATCGGCCTGCTGTATGCGCTTCCTAACCTTTATGGTGAGGATCCGGCCGTTCAGATCACTGGTGCGCGCGGAAGCGCCGCCAGTGAGCAGACGTTGGATCAGATCCAGAACGTACTCAAACAAGACAACATTCAGAGCAAATCCCTCGCACTGGAAAATGGCGCTATTCTGGCGCGTTTCGATAACACCGATGTGCAGCTGCGCGCGCGCGAAGCGCTTACGACTGCGCTGGGTGACGATTTCGTGGTAGCCCTCAACCTCGCTCCGGCCACGCCGCGCTGGCTCACCCTGCTGGCAGCGGAACCGATGAAACTCGGCCTGGACCTGCGGGGCGGGGTGCACTTCCTGATGGAAGTGGATATGGATACCGCACTGGGCAAGCTGCAGGAGCAGAATGCAGACGGCCTGCGCAGCGATCTGCGTGAAAAGAATATTCCTTACACCAACGTCAGCAAACTCGCTAACTACGGTGTGGAAGTGCGTTTCCGCGACGCCAAAAGCCGCGATGACGCGATCGGCTACCTGACGCCACGCCACCGCGATATGGTATTCACCAGTGCGGGCAGCGATGCAATGCGCGCGGTGATGACCGATGCGCGCCTGAGCGAAGCGCGGGAATATGCGGTACAGCAGAATATTAATATCCTGCGTAATCGTGTTAACCAGTTGGGCGTTGCCGAGCCGCTGGTACAGCGTCAGGGTGCCGACCGCATCGTGGTTGAGCTGCCGGGGATCCAGGATACCGCGCGGGCGAAAGAGATCCTTGGTGCCACCGCGACGCTGGAGTTCCGTCTGGTTAACACCAGCGTGGATCCGGGTGCTGCGGCAAATGGACGCGTACCGGGTGACTCAGAAGTGAAGAAAACGCGGGAAGGGCAGCCGGTTGTGCTCTATAAGCGCGTCATTCTTACCGGCGATCACATCACCGATTCCACGTCCAGCATGGATGAGTACAACCAGCCGCAGGTGAATATTTCACTGGATGGCGCGGGCGGTAACATCATGTCGAACTTCACCAAGGACAACATCGGCAAGCCGATGGCGACCCTGTTTGTGGAGTACAAGGACAGCGGTAAGAAAGATGCCAACGGCAGAGCGATTCTGGCGAAGCAGGAAGAAGTGATCAACGTGGCGAACATTCAGTCACGGCTGGGTAACAGCTTCCGCATCACTGGTATCAGCAACCCGAACGAAGCGCGTCAGCTGTCGCTGCTGCTGCGTGCCGGTGCGCTGATTGCGCCGATTCAGATTGTCGAAGAGCGTACCATTGGCCCGACCATGGGTCAGCAGAACATCACCCAGGGTCTGGAAGCCTGCCTGTGGGGTCTGATCGCCTCGATCATCTTTATGGTGGTGTTCTACAAAAAGTTTGGTCTGATCGCGACCAGCGCGCTGCTGTGTAACCTGGTGCTGATTGTCGGCATCATGTCGCTGCTGCCAGGCGCCACGCTCACCATGCCGGGCATTGCCGGTATCGTGCTGACGCTGGCGGTTGCCGTAGATGCCAACGTGTTGATTAACGAACGTATCAAAGAAGAGCTGCGTAACGGACGCTCGGTACAGCAGGCGATTCATGAGGGCTACAAAGGCGCCTTCTCCAGTATCGTCGACGCCAACGTCACCACGCTGATTAAAGTCATCATTCTTTATGCGGTTGGTACCGGCTCCATCAAAGGCTTTGCAATCACCACCGCTATCGGTATTGCAACCTCGATGTTTACCGCTATCGTCGGCACCCGTGCCATCGTTAACCTGGTGTACGGCGGCAAACGCATCAACAAGCTGTCTATCTGAGGAGTGCGTTGTGGCACAGGAATATAGTATTGAACAGCTGAACCACGGGCGTAAGGTCGTAGACTTTATGCGCTGGGATACGCTGGCGTTTATCATCTCGGGTCTGCTGATCGTGGCGTCCATCGCCATTATCGGCGTGCGCGGGTTTAACTGGGGACTCGATTTCACCGGCGGTACGGTGATTGAGATTAACCTGGAGAAGCCTGCAGACCTCGATGCGCTGCGCGAAGGGCTGGTAAAAGCGGGCTTTGACGAGCCGCTGGTGCAGAACTTTGGCAGCAGCCGCGACGTGATGGTGCGGATGCCACCTGCGACTGGCAATGCGGGTCAGGAGCTGGGCAACAAGGTGTTGTCCTCTATCAACCAGACCACGCAGCAGAACGCAACGGTAAAACGCATTGAGTTTGTCGGACCAAGCGTAGGTAGCGACCTGGCGCAGGCGGGGGCGATGGCGCTGCTCTCTGCGCTGATCGCCATTCTGATTTACATCGGGTTTCGCTTTGAATGGCGTCTGGCGCTGGGCACCGTACTGGCGCTGGCGCATGACGTTATCATCACCTGCGGCCTGCTGGCGCTGTTCAGCATCGAAATCGATCTGACCATCGTTGCCTCGCTGATGTCGGTAATTGGTTACTCGCTTAACGATAAGATTGTGGTTTCTGACCGTATTCGTGAGAACTTCCGTAAGATCCGTCGCGGTTCTTCTTACGATATCACCAACGTGTCGCTGACCCAGACGCTGAGCCGTACCCTGATCACCTCTATCACCACGCTGGCGATGATCCTGATCCTGTTCATCTTTGGCGGCGCGCTGCTGAAAGGCTTCTCGCTCACGATGCTGATTGGTGTGACCATCGGTACGATCTCATCCATCTACGTCTCTTCAGCGCTGGCGCTGAAGCTGGGGATGAAGCGTGAGCACATGCTGGTGCAGAAAGTGGAAAAAGAGGGCGCCGATCAGCCTTCTATTCTGCCGTAAGCCCGGCGCTGACCGATGCAAAAAGGCCCTTCTCCGGAAGGGCCTTTTTTTATGGCGCGGCGTCTGCCGTTACCTCATGTACGCGCACATAGCCGAGCCGATCCGGTGTCAGATCGCTCAGGCGCAGCGGCACCGTTACCGTGCTGCGCGGCACCAGGCTGGCGGGCACGCTGATGCGCTGACTCAGGCTGTCGGCGGCCAGCGGCTGACCGCTGGCGGGATCGCTTTCACCCCACACCACGGTCGCGCTCAGCGCCGGTAGCGACTTGTCATCAGCAGAGCGGATAACCAGGCTGGCCTGGCTGCCATTAGCTTCTGCACTCACCTTCAGCAGTGAGAGACGCAGCGTACCCAGCTGCGTCTCCAGATCAACCGGCGTTGCGGAACCGGGCACCAGCCATGCGCCCTGAGTGGAGCGGCTGTTAAGCTGGCCCTGCTGCTCCAGCGCGCTGGCGCGGCGGGTGAGATGACGCATCTGCTGATTGAGCTGGCTCACCTCCTGATGCAGCTCTCTGACCTGCGGGGCAGGAGGCGGGGTGCTGCAGCCGCTCAGCAGCAGCAGCGACAGCACTGCCGGAACCGGTAAGCTCCTGAGTCTCATGCTCTCTCCCGCACCTTATTCCGGAATACGCAGTACCTGGCCCGGATAGATTTTGTCCGGATGGCTCAGCATCGGCTTGTTAGCTTCAAAGATTTTGTTGTACTGATTCGGATCGCCGTAGACCTGTTTGGAAATAGCGCTCAGGGTGTCGCCTTTCTTCACTGTGTAGAGGTTGGCTTCGCGTGCGGTATCGCTGACGGTAACTTTATCATCCACTTTAGTGATGCCGGCAACGTTACCCGCTGCCACCAGAATCTTCTCTTTAAGCTCCTGTGAAATGCCGTCGCCGCTGACGGTCACGGTATCACCCTGCACATTGACGTTGACTTTATCGCTGTCTGGCAGGCCGAGCTTGTTAATGTGGTCCTGCAGCTTTTTGCTGGAGTCATCACCGCCTGTCACGCTGTCCCACAGTTTCTCTCCTGCTTCTTTGACGAAGTTAAACAGACCCATAGTTCCTCCTGTGATTGTGCCGGATTGGCTCTTTAAGCGTAGTGCGTTTTTAAAATTTTCCGGCAGAAGCGGTTATGAGCGCTGAAAAAATCGCCAGGCAGGCGGCCTCTGTTTTGTTAAATGTGAGTTCGCGTTACACTGTGTGGCCCAAAATCTCGCGACAGGAAACGTCATGCATTGCCCATTCTGTTCCGCTGTGGATACCAAAGTGATCGACTCACGCCTGGTCAGTGAAGGTTCCTCGGTGCGCCGCCGCCGTCAGTGTCTGGTTTGCCATGAGCGCTTTACCACATTTGAGATGGCGGAGCTGGTGATGCCGCGTGTGGTAAAAAGCAACGACGTGCGTGAGCCTTTTAACGAAGATAAGCTGACCAGCGGCATGATGAAGGCGCTGGAGAAGCGTCCCGTCAGTGCTGATGCGGTCGATAGCGCAGTCAATCACATTAAAACCCAGCTGCGTGCGACCGGCGAACGTGAGATTGCCAGCAAGCTGATTGGCAACCTGGTGATGGAAGAGCTAAAAAAACTGGATAAGGTCGCCTATATCCGCTTCGCCTCGGTCTACCGCAGCTTTGAAGATATTCGCGACTTTGGCGAAGAGATCGCCCGCTTACAGGACTGAATCATGACCGATGCTCGCTATATGGCGCGCGCGCTGGAACTGGCGCGACGCGGTCGTTTCACTACCACGCCAAACCCCAATGTCGGCTGCGTGATCGTGCGTGACGGCACAATTGTCGGCGAAGGCTGGCATCAGCGCGCGGGTGAACCGCATGCTGAAGTGCATGCGCTGCGCATGGCCGGAGAGCAGGCGCGCGGCGCAACCGCCTACGTTACGCTGGAGCCGTGCAGCCATCATGGCCGGACGCCACCCTGCTGCGATGCGCTGATTGCCGCTGGCGTCAGCCGCGTGGTAGCCGCCATGCAGGATCCTAACCCGCAGGTTGCAGGACGCGGTCTCTGGCGCCTGCAGCAGGCGGGAATTGAGGTGAGTCACGGGCTGATGATGGCGGAAGCAGAAGCGCTCAATCGCGGTTTTCTCAAGCGTATGCGCACCGGGTTTCCCTGGATTCAGCTCAAGCTTGGCGCTTCACTGGATGGGCGCACAGCGATGGCGAGCGGTGAGAGCAAGTGGATCACCTCGGCGGCCGCCCGCCGGGATGTGCAGCAGTTCCGCGCGCAGAGTTCCGCCATTCTTACCAGCAGCGCCACCGTGCTGGCCGACGATCCATCACTCACGGTACGCGTGGATGAACTCAGCGACAGCGTTCGCCGGCAGCTGGATACGCAGACTCTGCGGCAGCCGGTGCGGGTGGTGGTTGACAGCCAGCAGCGCGTGACGCCGCAGCACCGGCTGATTCATCAGCCGGGTGAGAGCTGGCTGATGCGTACCGCTCCTGATGACGCCGCGTGGCCGGAGGGCGTAACGCAGATTGCGGTGCCGCCGCGCGGCGAACAGCTTGATCTGGTTGCCATGATGATGCTGCTTGGTCAGCGCCAGATTAACAGTGTCTGGGTCGAGGCGGGAGCGGGCCTGGCGGGTGCGCTGATTCAGGCCGGACTGGTAGATGAACTGATTGTTTATATCGCACCGGTGCTGCTTGGCGACGCCGGACGCGGGCTCTGTACGCTGCCCGGGCTGGAGGCGCTGAGCGCTGCGCCGCGCCTCGATTTTCGTGATGTGCGCAAAGTGGGTGACGATCTGCGTCTTACCCTGACCCTGCGTTAAGCATGCACGGAAAAGCCTGAGCGCCGGGCTAAAGAGTATGATAGAATCCGCCCCCTTCTGCGGGGGCTATAAAACACACACCCAAAGGATATGTATGAACGTTATCGAAGCTGCTGTTGCCACGCCTGATGCTAAAATTGCCATCGTGATTGCGCGTTTTAACAACTTTATCAATGACAGTCTGCTGGATGGCGCGGTAGATGCGCTGAAGCGTATCGGTCAGGTTAAAGCTGAAAACATTACTGTGGTCTGGGTGCCGGGCGCCTATGAGCTGCCGCTGGCCGCACGCGCGCTGGCGAATACCGGTAAGCACGACGCGATTGTTGCGCTGGGCACGGTGATCCGTGGCGGCACTGCCCACTTCGAATATGTGGCAGGTGAAGCGAGCTCCGGTATCGCTAACGTGGCAATGAGCTGCGAAATCCCGGTCACCTTCGGCGTTCTGACCACCGAAAATATCGAGCAGGCGATTGAACGCGCCGGCACGAAAGCGGGTAACAAAGGCGCAGAAGCCGCGCTGACCGCACTTGAAATGATCAACGTATTGAAAGCCATTAAAGCCTGATTTTTGTAAGGGGAATTTTGTGAAACCTGCTGCTCGTCGTCGCGCCCGTGAGTGCGCTGTCCAGGCGCTCTACTCCTGGCAGTTGTCCAACAACGACATTGCCGATGTGGAATACCAGTTTCTGGCGGAACAAGACGTCAAAGACGTCGATATTAGCTATTTCCGCGAACTGCTGGCCGGTGTGGCGACCAACAGCGCGTACCTGGATGGCCTGATGAAACCCTGGCTGTCGCGCCAGCTTGAAGAGCTGGGTCAGGTAGAAAAAGCGATCCTGCGCCTCTCGCTCTATGAGCTGAGCAAGCGTGCGGATGTGCCCTATAAAGTCGCCATCAACGAAGGTATTGAGCTGGCAAAAGTGTTTGGCGCTGAAGACAGCCATAAGTTTGTCAACGGCGTGCTGGATAAAGCCGCTCCGCAAATACGACCAAACAGAAAGTAGTGCAGAAGGCCGGGTGACCGGCCTTTTTTCATTGAGACCTGATTTATGTCCTGTGGTGAATTTGAACTGATCGCACGCTATTTCAACCGTGTAACCAGCTCCCGTCGCGACGTGGAGAAGGGCATTGGTGATGACTGTGCGTTACTGAACGTTCCTGACAAACAGACCCTCGCTATCAGCACCGATACGCTGGTAGCGGGCGTCCATTTCTTACGCGATATCCATCCGGCCGACCTCGGCTATAAGGCGCTGGCGGTAAACCTCAGCGATTTAGCTGCGATGGGCGCCGATCCGGCATGGCTGACGCTGGCGCTGACGCTGCCTGAGGTCGATGAGACCTGGCTGGCGGGCTTCAGCGACAGCCTGTTTGAGCTGCTCGACTACTACGATATGCAGCTGATTGGGGGCGACACTACGCGTGGTCCGCTCAGCCTGACGCTGGGTATTCACGGGCTGGTGCCTGTCGGGCGCGCGCTGAAGCGCTCCGGTGCAAAGCCGGGTGACTGGATCTACGTTACCGGCACGCTGGGTGACAGCGCGGCGGGACTGTCGCTGCTGCAGCATCATCATCGTCTTGACGATCCGGCGGTGCATGAGGTGCTGATCAAGCGTCATCTGCGTCCAATGCCGCGCGTGCTGCAGGGCCAGGCGCTGCGCAACCTTGCGACATCGGCAATCGATATCTCTGATGGCCTGATTTCCGATCTTGGCCATATTCTGACGGCCAGCCGGGTTGGCGCACGCCTGAATCTCGACGCGCTGCCGCTCTCCGCTACGCTGCGCGATCACTTTGCGCCAGAGCAGGTGCTGCGCTGGGCGCTGAGCGGCGGTGAAGATTATGAACTCTGCTTCACAGTGCCTGAAGTAAACCGCGGCGCGCTGGATGTGGCGCTGGGCCGGCTTGGCGCACCTTATACCTGTATCGGGCAGATTGCCCCGGAAGCGGAAGGGTTAACGCTGCTGGAGCACGGTAAGCCGCGCCGCTTTAACCATAAAGGATTTGACCATTTTGACGCGCGATAAAGATGTAGCGAAAAGTCGCCTGCGGATGCGCAATCCCTGGCATCTGCTGGCAACCGGTTTTGGCAGCGGATTAAGCCCTTTTATGCCAGGCACCGTAGGCTCGGTGGCCGCGATCCCGTTCTGGTGGCTGATGACGTTTCTGCCGCTGCAGCTCTATTCACTGGTGGTGCTGGTGGGTATCAGCGTGGGCGTCTATCTCTGTCATCGCACCGCGCGTGACATGGGCGTACACGATCACGGCAGCATCGTCTGGGATGAGTTTATCGGCATGTGGATCACGCTCATGGCGATCCCGGTGCTCAACGGCTGGTGGGTGCTGGCTGGCTTTGTCATCTTCCGGATTTTTGATATCTGGAAACCGTGGCCTATTCGCTGGTTCGACAAGAACGTTCATGGCGGAATGGGCATTATGGTCGACGATATCATCGCCGGCGTGGTCTCCGCAGCCGTATTATACGGCGCCGGCCTGCTGCTGTAGGGGTGGCCAGGGGCGCATGATGCGCCCCCTACGTTATGTTTTTGTAGGGGCGGCATTTATGCCGCCCTGGTTTCAGGCGCATCGATACGTATAACTGCGATATATGATTCGGCCAGGGGCGCATTAATGCGCCCCCTACGTCATGTTTTTGCAGGGGCGGCATTTATGCCGCCCTGGGTTCAGGCGCATCGATACGTATAACTGCGATACATGATTCGGCCAGGGACGCATGAATGCGCCCCCTACGTCATGTTTTTGCAGGGGCGGCATTTATGCCGCCCTGGTTTCAGGCGCATTGATACGTATAACTGCGATACATGATTCGGCCAGGGGCGCATGAATGCGCTCCCTACGTCATGTTTTTGCAGGGGCGGCATTTATGCCGCCCTGGTTTCAGGCACATAAATGCGTATAACCGCGATATATGATTCGGCCAGGGACGCATGAATGCGCCCCCTATGTTATGTTTTTGTAGGGGTGGCATTTATGCCGCCCTGGTTTCAGGCGCATGAATGCGTATAACCGCGGTATATGATTCGGCCAGGGGCGCATGAATGCGCCCCCTACGTTATGTTTTTGTAGGGGCGGCATTTATGCCGCCCTGGTTTCAGGCGCATAAATGCGTATAACCGCGGTATATGACGCGGCCAGGGGCGCATGAATGCGCCCCCTACAAATTATGATGTAGGGGCGGCATTTATGCCGCCCTGGTTTATGCGGATATCAATTGCTTACTCATACCCTACAGCCGGATGCGGCTGATAGACCATCTCCAGCTCGGCGATATCTTCCGCACTCAATTCAACGTCAACTGCTTTGACCAGCTCGGCAAACTGCTGCTCACGTGAAGCGCCGATGATAGGGGCAGTCACGACGGGTTTATGCAGCAGCCATGCCAGCGCGACCTGCGCGCGCGTCACCTTTTTCTCCGCAGCAATGGTAGCCAGTCGCTCTGCAATCGCGGCGTCGTTCTCTTCGGTGCCGGTATAAAGCTTCTCCATCACATTATCAGAGACCGATCGCGCGGTGGTTTCCCCCCAGGGGCGCGTCAGTTTGCCGCGCGCCAGCGGGCTCCACGGCAGCACGGCGATGCCCTCACGCTGACAGAGCGGGTGCATCTCTTTCTCCTCTTCGCGCTGGATCAGATTGTACTGATCCTGCATGCTGACAAAGCGCGCCCAGCCATGATCTTGCTGCAGCTGCAGTGCCTGAGCAAACTGGGAGGCGTGCATGGAAGAGGCGCCGATATAGCGCGCCTTACCCGCTTTCACGACCTCATCCAGCGCCTGCAGCGTCTCTTCAACGGGCGTGGCATAGTCCCAGCGGTGGATCTGCAGCAGATCCACATGATCCATGCCGAGTCGCATCAGGCTGTCATCGATCGACTGCAGAATATTCTGCCGCGACAGGCCCTGCGACAGGTTGCTGAGCGGGAAGTAAACTTTGGTCGCGACCACCACGTCATCGCGCCGCGCGAAATCTTTCAGCGCGCGTCCGAGGATCTCTTCGCTGCTGCCGTCAGAATAGCTGTTGGCGGTATCAAAAAAGTTGATCCCCGCGTCCAGCGCCTGTTTGATCAGCGGCTGGCTGCTCTCTTCCGGCAGCGTCCAGGCGTGGTTGCCGCGCATCGGATCGCCATAAGTCATGCAGCCTAAGCAGAGTCGGGATACCTGGAGATCGGTCTGGCCTAAACGAACGGTTTTCATTGAGAGCTCCTGCTCTTATGCGTGGGAAAATGATTCCGTAAGCATAGCAGCAGGAGCGAAGAGGGGAGTTACTGCGCGAGCCAGGCCGCGATTTGCTGCTGAATGCCGGCAGCATCCAGCTGATAGTCGTGACGCACCTCTTCCTGAGTACCCTGCGGAATAAACTCATCCGGCAGGCCAAGGTTGAGCACCGGCACGGCCAGGCGTTTCGCCATCACAAACTCATTTACGCCGCTGCCGGCCCCACCCATGATGGCACCTTCTTCCAGCGTTACCAGCGCCTCATGGCTCTGCGCCAGCTCGCGAATCAGGGTTTCATCCAGCGGTTTCACAAAGCGCATATCTACCAGCGTGGCGTTTAGTGCTTCGGCCGCGGCCTGCGCATCCGGCAGCAGCGTGCCGAAGTTGAGGATCGCCAGTTTTTCACCCTGACGCTTCACCACCCCTTTGCCCAGTGGCAGACTGGTGAGCGGCTCAAGCGTGGCACCGGTACCGGTACCGCGCGGATAGCGCACCGCGCTCGGGCCCGCCTGATAGTGATAACCGGTATAGAGCATCAGGCGACACTCATTCTCGTCGCTTGGCGTCATAATCACCATGCCGGGCACGCAGCGCAGATAGGCGATATCAAATGCGCCCTGATGCGTCTGACCATCCGCGCCGACAATACCGCCGCGGTCGATAGCAAACAGCACCGGCAGCTGCTGAATCGCCACATCGTGGATCACCTGATCGTAAGCGCGCTGCAGGAAGGTGGAGTAAATCGCCACGACCGGCTTGTAGCCGCCAATCGCCATGCCGGCAGCAAAAGTCACAGCGTGCTGTTCAGCAATCGCCACGTCAAAATATTGCTGCGGATAGGCGCGCGAGTAGCTCACCATGCCGGATCCTTCACGCATTGCCGGCGTGACCGCCATCATGCGCGGATCGTCAGCGGCGATCTCGCTCAGCCAGTCGCCAAAAATCTTCGAGTAGCTCGGCAGACCGGGCACGCTTTTTGGCAGCGCACCGCTGGCCGGATCAAACTTCGGTACGGCATGCCAGGCGATGGGATCCTGCTCGGCAGGGGCATAGCCTTTGCCTTTTTTGGTCATGATATGCAGGAACTGCGGACCTTTAAGATCGCGCATATTCTTTAGCGTGCTGACCAGCGTCAGCACATCATGTCCGTCAACCGGACCGATGTAGTTAAAGCCCAGCTCCTCGAACAGCGTGCCGGGTACCACCATGCCTTTCAGATGCTCTTCGGTGCGCTTCACCAGCTCTTTGATAGGCGGCAGACCGTCCAGCACGCGCTTGCTGCCTTCGCGCAGGCGCGAATAGGTTTTACCGGAGAGGATCTGCGCCAGGCGGTTATTCAGCGCGCCAACGTTCTCCGAGATCGACATCTCATTGTCGTTGAGGATCACCAGCATATCGGGCTTGATATCGCCGGCATGGTTCATCGCCTCAAACGCCATTCCGGCGGTAATGGCGCCGTCGCCGATGATACAGGCGGTGCGGCGACCTTTGCCTTCCCGTTCAGCGGCCACCGCCATGCCGAGACCGGCGCTGATAGAGGTAGAAGAGTGTCCAACGCTCAGGACGTCATATTCGCTCTCACCGCGCCATGGAAACGGATGCAGGCCGTTTTTCTGCCGGATGGTGCCGATGCGATCGCGGCGTCCGGTCAGAATTTTATGCGGATAAGCCTGATGGCCTACGTCCCAGACCAGATGGTCAAACGGGGTGTTGTAGACGTAATGCAATGCGACGGTCAGCTCGACAACGCCCAGACCCGACGCAAAGTGGCCGGATGAGCGGCTGACGCTATCCAGCAGATACTGACGCAGCTCGTCGCACAGGGCCGGAAGTTTCTCTTTCGGCAGTAAACGTAATTCCTGCACCGTGCCTGCTAACGCCAGTGTCGGGTATTTTGCAATATCAAAACTCATCAGAGACTCATTATGAAAGTTATTTATCGCGTTCAATTATGAAGCTTGCCAGCGCTTGTAATACGCTTGTGTCATAGCCCTGACCGGCGAGGATCTCCAGCGCCCCCAAAGCTTCCTGATAGAGCGCCTGCGCTTTTATACGCGCGCCCTCAAGCCCTAACAGGGCCGGGTAGGTACTTTTGCCCAGCGCCTGATCGGCGCCCTGGGTTTTGCCCAGCACGGCGGTGTCGCCGGTGACATCCAGAATGTCATCCTGCACCTGAAACGCCAGGCCGATAGCATCAGCATAGGTGTCCAGCAGCGGCAGCGCCAGGCGAGCCGGCTCGCCTGCAGCCAGCGCGCCCAGACGCACGGCAAGACGGATCAGCGCGCCGGTTTTGTGGCGATGGATCTGCTCAAGCTGCGTCAGATCGATCTGTTTGCCTTCGGCCGCTAAATCCAGCGCCTGGCCGCCGCACATACCGGCAACGCCGCTGGCCTGCGCCAGTTCAGAGATCATTCTCACGCGCGTCGCCGCGCTGACGCCCGGCATTGGTTCATCAGCCAGAATAGAGAAGGCCAGCGTTTGCAGCGCATCGCCCGCCAGAATGGCCGTATCTTCACCATAACGAATATGACAGGTAGGCTGTCCGCGGCGCAGCGCGTCATCATCCATCGCCGGCAGATCGTCATGAATCAGCGAATAGGCGTGGATACACTCTGTGGCGGCGGCAGGCGCATCAAGGCTGGCTGCGTCGGCGTTAAGCATTTCACCGGTGGCATAGACCAGAAAAGGACGCAGACGCTTACCTCCTAATAGTGCCCCATAATGCATGGCATTCACCAGCGGGGAACTCTGAAAAGGCAGTGGATCTATTAAACGTGTCAGCGCCTGATTTACGCGCTCATAATAGGTTTGCTGTAGCTGGACAAAATCCATTAGTCGTTATCCGGCGTAAAAGGGGTAAGGTCGGCCGTTTTATCATCGCTCAGCAGGATCTGTACGCGCTGTTCAGCCTGCTGCAGCGTCTGCTGACCACTGCGCGCCAGCTGCACACCGCGCTCAAACTCATTCAGCGCCTCTTCCAGCGGCAGTTCGCCGCTTTCCAGCCGGCTCACAATCTGTTCCAGCTGCTGCAGGGCGGTTTCAAAACTCACAGGCGCTTCGGCTTTTTTCGGCATAATCAGTGTCGACTCACAGTTTGGGACATCTTCGTGCAATCGGTCATGGTAGCCGACAGGGAATAATAAGCAAAATGTTGAATGTGATTGCGGTAGCAGAAGCAGTCACGCGGTAAAGGTGGTATACTTTTGCGCCTCGGATGCGGACGCTCTCGCGATCCCCGCAATATTATGATCTTACCAGCTAAGTGCTGATGATTTTAGCACTTATTTGCCCAACGAAGCTGTGTCGCCATGAAGTTTATCATCAAGCTCTTCCCTGAAATCACCATCAAAAGTCAGTCGGTGCGGCTGCGCTTTATCAAAATTCTTACCGGCAATATCCGCAATACCCTGCGTTCTCTGAATGAGGATATCAAGGTGGTGCGTCACTGGGATCACATTGAAGTACGCGCTAAAAATGAAGCGCTGCGTGAAATCATTGTGGATGAGCTGACGCGTATTCCCGGTATTCATCATGTGCTCGCCGTTGAAGATCGTGCTTACACCGATATGCACGATATCTTTGAGCAGACGCTGGCGCTGAATCGTGAGCGCCTGGAAAATAAAAGCTTTAGCGTGCGCGTAAAACGTCGCGGCACCCACAGCTTCAGTTCGCAGGATGTGGAACGCTATGTAGGCGGCGGCCTGAATCAGCATATCGCCAGCGCGCGCGTACAGCTGAAGCAGCCGGATGAGACGGTTAATCTGGAGATTGAAGACGACCGTCTGCTGCTGATTACCGGTCGTTTTGAGGGGCTGGGTGGCTTTCCAATCGGCACGCAGGAAGATGTGATGTCGCTGATCTCCGGTGGTTTTGATTCCGGTGTTTCCAGTTACATGCTGATGCGACGCGGCTGCCGCGTGCACTACTGCTTCTTTAATCTTGGCGGTGCGGCACATGAGATTGGCGTGCGTCAGGTGGCACACTATCTGTGGAATCGTTTTGGCCGCTCACACCGCGTGCGCTTTGTTGCCATCAATTTTGAGCCGGTCGTCGGTGAGATTCTGGAAAACGTTGATGACGGACAGATGGGCGTAGTGCTGAAGCGCATGATGGTTCGCGCCGCGTCAATGATTGCTGAGCGCTACGGTGTACAGGCGCTGGTGACCGGCGAAGCGCTGGGCCAGGTATCGAGCCAGACGCTGACCAACCTGCGCCTGATCGATAATGCATCCGATACGCTGATCCTGCGTCCGCTGATTTCACACGATAAAGAGCACATTATTAACGTGGCGCGGCAGATCGGTACGGAAGATTTCGCCCGCACCATGCCGGAATACTGCGGCGTGATCTCAAAGAGCCCGACGGTTAAAGCGGTGAAAGGCAAAATTGAAGCGGAAGAGCAGAATTTCAACTTCGATATTCTCCATCGCGTGGTGCAGGAAGCGACTAATCTCGATATCCGTGAGATTGCTGAACAGACCGAAGAGGAAGTGGTGGAAGTTGAGACCGTGGACTCTTTTGGCGCTAATGATGTGGTGCTCGATATCCGTGCCGCTGACGAGCAGGATGCCTCCCCGCTGGATCTCAGCGGCGTGGAAGTGAAATCGCTGCCGTTCTATAAGCTCAGCACGCAGTTTGGCGATCTGGATCAGAACCGGACCTGGCTGCTCTATTGCGATCGTGGCGTGATGAGCAAACTGCAGGCGCTCTATCTGCATGAGCAGGGTTTTACAAACGTAAAAGTTTATCGCCCATAGTACGTCAGGGGCGCCACCGGGATTATCCGCAGGGATATCACCGGAATTTATTGGGGCGCCATTTATGGCGCCCTGGTTTATGTGCGGTACCTGATTTGACTGAGGGGCGCATTAATGCGCCCCCTACGTCTGGCTCCGTAGGGGCGCCATTTATGGCGTCCGGGTTTATGCGCGGTATCTGATTCGGCCCAAGGGCGCATTAATGCGCCCCCTACGTCTGGTTCCGTAGGGGCGCCATTAATGGCGCCCGGGTTTATGCGCGGTACCTGATTTGACTGAGGGCGCATTAATGCGCCCCCTGCGTCTGGTTCCGTAGGGGCGCCATTAATGGCGCCCGGGTTTATGCGCGGTACCTGATTTGACTGAGGGGCGCATTAATGCGCCCCCTGCGTCTGGTTCCGTAGGGGCGCCATTTATGGCGCCCCTGGTTTATGTGCGGTACCTGATTTGACTGAGGGGCGCATTGATGCGCCCTCTACGGTGAAACCGGAATTAATTTCGCACAACGGAATTCGCAGGGGCGTACTTTATTCGCGCTCATCGAACTCCTGATAATTATAAATGCCTGCCGCCAGCACCAGCTGTGAAGCGACTTCGCGTGCAGTCTCTCTATCCTGCAGCAGGTCCACCAGCTTTAATGCAAAATCAAACGCTGTACCCGGCCCCTGGCTGGTGAGCAGGTTTACGCGCGGATCCCATACCACGCGGCGCTCCATCCATTTCGCATCCGGGATTGTCTCTTTCAGGCCCGGAAAGCCGGTCATATTCCCGACCGGAAAGAGATCGTGCGGCACCAGTACCGTGCCTGGCGCTGCACAAATAGCCGCCACAATTTTTCCTGTCAGATGAAACTGGCGCACCGTTTCCACCAGCAGCGGGCTGTCGCGGAACGTCTCTGCACCTTTCAGACCACCCGGCAGAACAACGGCGTCAAAATCGTTATCTGCCACTTCTGCCAGGGGGGCATCAGCCAGCAGGCGCACGCCACGCGAGCATATAATTTCCCGCGTGCCGTCACTCTCTGCGCTGGCAGTGGTAACAGTAATGCCGCCGCGCACCAGCACGTCGATGGTGGTGACCGCTTCGGTCTCTTCACTGCCATGAGCGAGGCATACCAGTACGGATGGGCTGGCGTTCATATTGTGACTCCTTGCGTTTTACCAGATCATAAAGGCGGCTATTCTCCGGCAGCGTAATGCCCTGACTGCGCGCGCGGCGCAGCAGATAGCCGGTAATATAATCGATTTCAGTTTGTCGCTGCATACGGATATCCTGCAGCATAGAAGAGACGTTGGCGGCAGTCGTGTCGATAACGTCATAAATGATGGCACGTAACGTCTCTGCGTCCATATGCTGACCTTCACGCGTCAGCAGCAGCGCCAGCTCGTCGCACAGCGTATTAATCTGCTCCGGCCAGGCGCGCAGCGCGCCGTTCAGGCACTCATGCTCTACCGTTAGCGGATTAATAACGCAGTTCACCGCCAGCTTGCGCCAGCAGGCGGAGGCGATATCATCATGCCAGGCAACGTCAGGTAATGCCCGGTGCAGCAGATCCGCGAGATGGCTCAACGGCGCGGCGTCACGGCTGACCGGTCCGATATGCGTAATGCCAGCCGCCACATGGCGGATCACCGTCCCGTCATGCATCGCCGCATGGGTGGTGATGCCGCGCAGCAGCGGCTGCGTCAAATCGCGCAGCTCCTCCAGCGTTCCCATACCGTTGTGCAGCAGCAAAACCGGCATCTCCGCGCGCAGCACGCTCTGAAGATTTTTAATCGCCGGCGAAACCTGCGGCGCTTTCAGGGTAACCAGTAACAGGTCGCTGCGCGCCAGAAACAGCGGATCGTTGGCGATAAAAGTGTGATTGCTCACTTCGCCCTGCAGATCGGTGACGTTAACGGAACAGTAGGGCTGCGGCACGCGCAGCCAGCCCTGTACGTCGTGACCCTGACGGGCCAGCGCAGTCAGCCAGACCTGCCCCAGCGCGCCGCAACCCAGCACGGTAATTTTCATTCTGCCTCCTGCTGGCGGGGTATTTTCACATCACATACTCAGTATAGCTTTGAGCTGCCGCGTGTTTTATTAGCGCAGCAAGACGCGTATTATGCATGTCACTTTAGTATCAGGAGAAGAAAAGATGCCATCTTTCGATATCGTTTCCGAAGTCGAGCTGCAGGAAGTCCGCAACGCGGTAGAAAACACCAACCGTGAACTCTCAACCCGCTTCGACTTTCGTAATGTCACCGCCAGCGTTGAGCTGAATGAGAAGAACGAGACAATTAAAATCACCACCGAGTCCGATTTTCAGGTGAAGCAGATTGTCGATATTCTGCGTGAAAAGCTGCTGAAGCGCGGTATTGAAAACGCTGCGATTGAAGTACCGGAAGAGATTGAACACAGCGGTAAAAGCTGGAGCGTAGAAGCCAAACTGAAGAAAGGCATTGAAAGCGACGTTGCCAAAAAGCTGGTGAAGCTGATTAAAGACAGCAAGCTTAAGGTGCAGACGCAGATTCAGGGCGACGAACTGCGCGTGACCGGCAAATCGCGCGATGATCTGCAGGGCGCGATGGCGCTGGTGCGCGGTGGCAACCTCGGACAGCCATTCCAGTTCAAAAACTTCCGCGATTAATCCTCTCTGGCGCACGCCGTACAGCGATAGATCGACAGCGCCTCATGCCGGATAGATCGCTGTAAAAAAAGCCCGACGCAGCGGTCGGGCTTCTGATTCAGCAGCTGGCGAGCAGCGCCTCTATCTCAACGCGGCTCGTGACTTTGCTGTCGATTTTGATATACGCGCTTTTCTCTTCCGGCACGATAAATACCGATGCCACGCCAGGCTGAGCCTTCAGACGTTTTTCCAGATTCGGCACGGCCAGTACGGCGTCGCTCAGTACCAGCCGCAGGCTGCTGACGTAAGGCGGTTCCTGCATCGACATGGCGACAAACAGCCAGGCCGCAGCGATAATTGCTCCGACGAGAAATACCGTCTGCGCATCAATATGACCAAAAATCCAGCCGCCAAGACTGCCGCCAATCGCCACCCCAAGAAACTGGCTGGTGGAGTAGATACCCATGGCGGTGCCCTTATAACCAGCCGGTGACTCTTTGCTGATCAGCGAGGGCAGAATAGCCTCCATTACGTTAAACGCGAGGAAAAAGAGCTGAACGCCAGCCACCAGCGTCCAGAAGTGACCCTCTGCTCCCCAGAGAACGATTTCCGCAATGATAATCAGCGCCACGCAGCTGACAAAAACCCGCTTCATACGACGCTTTACTTCGGCATAGATAATGACCGGCACTACGGCGACAAAGGCAACCAGCATGGTCACCAGATAGATTTTCCAGTGCTCCGCTGCCGGGAGGCCTGCCAGTTCAAACTGGCCGGGCAGGGCGACAAAGCTCGACATCAGCAGCACGTGCAGACAGAGAATGCCGGTATTAAGCTTCAGCAGTCTGGGATTGGCCAGCACGGCGCGAATGCTGCCTTTTACCATCCCGGACTCGCGGTTCAGCACGTGACCGCGCGCGTTCGGCACGACCAGCAGCGTGATAACGATACCCAGCGTTGCCAGCAGCGCAATCATCCAGAACAGCGCATGCAGCCCCAGCGCGTGCGTGACAATGGGTCCGGCCACCATGGCAATCGCAAAGGTCACGCCAAAACTGATACCGATAAACGCCATCGCTTTAGTGCGGTTCTGCTCACGGGTGAGATCGGACAGCAGCGCCATTACGGCAGCGGCAATAGCGCCGGAGCCCTGTAACGCGCGACCAAGAATAATGCCCCAGATTGAGGTGGTCGTGGCGGCAATCACGCTGCCAAGGACAAACAGCAGCAGGCCGCCGACGATCAGCGGCTTGCGTCCGATACGATCGGAGAGCAGCCCGAACGGGATCTGAAAAATGGCCTGTGCCAGGCCATAAATACCAATTGCCAGACCAATCAGGGTTTCGCTGGCACCCTGTAACGCCATGCCGTAAGTGGTAAGTACCGGCAGAACCATAAACATTCCGAGCATACGCAGGGAAAAAACGGTACCTAAACCCCATGTAGCGCGCAGCTCTACCGGCGTCATTTTATTGTCGTTCATTCCAACCTCTGTAAGTGTCTGCCTGTCATGCACCATGCTGCAGCAGCCAGTAACACTCTGTTGCTGCAAACTGATTTATTTCGGGCATTTAGCGCCCATTTTAGGGAGCAGGGGAGGGCGGGTAAAACATTTGTTTTTAAGCAGTGGTAACAAAAAGAAAGGGCGCGAAAATCGCGCCCTTTCTCAGAGTGACGGTGCCCGCTTACCAGACGTAAGTGAGCAGGTCTTTGGATGCGGGAGCCATGAAGTCAACTGACATCATGACGCTCAGCGCGGTGATGGCGATGATAGAGAACACAAACAGTTTACGCGCCCAGACTTTATCGTTTGAGGTTTTGTAACCTGAGAGTGCCATACCCAGCCACCAGACGCTGACCGCCGCAGCCACGATCAGATATTTGTAGCCCGCATAACCACCCAGCGAGAGCATCAGCGTGGCAATCATAAACGCCAGAATGTAGAGCGTAATATGGTTTTTCGCCACAGAGATGCCTTTCACCACCGGCAGAACCGGAATGTTGGCGGCCTGGTAATCTTTAAAGCGGAAGATGGCAATCGCGTAGGAGTGCGGCATCTGCCACAGGCTAAAGATAGCCAGTAAAATTAATGCGCCAGCATCAAACTCATTGGTGACTGCGCAGTAGCCAATCACCGGTGGCGCAGCACCGGAGAGGCTGCCGATCAGCGTTCCGTAGACCGAATGACGCTTCATATAGAGGCTGTAAACGCCAACATAGACCACGAAGCCCATGACCGCCAGCCACATGGCCAGCGGGTTGGCGCCGAAATACAGCAACGCAAAGCCAGCAATACCCAACGCAGTGGCATAAACCAGGCTTACTTTCGCCGAGATCAGGCCTTTGACCAGAACCCGGTTCCGCGTTCTCTCCATTTTGATGTCGATATCACGGTCAATCACATTGTTGAATACACAACCTGATGCGACCACCAGCGACACGCCAGCCAGCGCGGTGAGAAACAGGGGATAATCGATGCTGCCTTTAGAGGCCAGCAGAAATCCACCGATGACAGAAATTAAATTTCCGAAAATAATTCCTGGTTTTGTTACTTGCAGGTATTGCTTAATCATTACGCGTGACTCTTTAGTGGGCCATCATGTTGTAGTTGAGGTTCCACATAATCCACAGTGAACCGATCACAACAATCAGAATGATGATTGCTGAGAAGACAATGGCCACCATGTTCCAGCCACCCTCTGACTTGCTGTCCAGATGCAGGAAGTAGACCAGGTGCACCAGCACCTGAACCACTGCACACACCAGAACCACACCCAGGATGGTGCCGTGTGAGGCACTGCCATCCATTACCATCCAGAACGGGATTGCCGTCAGAATGATAGAGAGGATGAAGCCGATCATGTAAGACTTCACGCTACCGTGTGATGCACCATGTTCGTTTACAGAATGACTCATTACATGGCCCCCATCAGATAGACAACGGTGAATACGCAGATCCACACCACATCCAGGAAGTGCCAGAACAGGCTCAGGCACATGATACGGGTACGGTTGCTCTCAGTCAGACCACGTTTAGCGATCTGGAACATCAGAACCGCCATCCAGATCAGACCAGAGGTAACGTGCAGACCGTGCGTACCAACCAGAGTAAAGAAGCCAGAAAGGAAGCCGCTACGGTTTGGACCGAAGCCTTCCGCGATCAGGTGATGGAATTCATAGATTTCCATCCCGATAAATCCGGCACCGAACAGGAAGGTCAGGGCCAGCCAGCCAATGACCGAACCTTTGTTCTGGTTGTTCATCGCAATCACTGCCATTCCATAAGTGATGGAGCTCAGCAGCAGCAGCGCGGTTTCAACCAGCACAAACGGCAGTTCGAAAATATCTTTACCTGCCGGGCCACCGGCAGTGTTGTTGACCATTACTGCATAGGTCGCAAACAGCGTTGCGAAGATAATGCAGTCACTCATCAGGTAGATCCAGAAGCCAAAGACTTTATTGGCTCCTGCATCGTGATGCCCATGCTCCGCATGGGCGTCGTGGTGGTGTTTTACGGTTTGAGTCGACATTATTTCAGACCTGCTTTGCTGATGTCATCAAAGTGCTTCTTCTCGATCTGCTCGATTTCAGCAACCGGAACGTAGTAATCCACGTCCTCATCGAAGCTCTTCACGATCCAGGTCACGATGGTGCCCAGGAAAGTGAGACCCGCCAGCCACCAGATATGCCAGATCATGGCGAAACCGAAGACTGTTACGAATGCAGCGATAACAATGGCCGCGCCGCTGTTTTTCGGCATATGAATTTCTTCATATTTTTCTGGCTGCTTGTACGCTTCGCCTTTCTCTTTCATTTCCCAGAACGCATCACGCTCGTGGATATGAGGGATAACAGCAAAGTTGTAGAACGGTGGTGGTGAAGAGGTTGCCCACTCCAGCGTACGACCGCCCCACGGGTCACCAGTCAGATCGCGGTTCTGATCGCGGTCACGTACCGATACCCAGAACTGAACCAGCTGGCACAGAATACCGCAGGCAATCAGCGCCGCACCGCCAGCTGCAACAACCAGCAGCGAGTGGAACTGTGGATCGATATCCTGGCTCAGACGACGGGTCATACCCATGAAGCCCAGTGCGTACAGCGGCATAAAGGCAACAAAGAAGCCGATGATCCAGAACCAGAAGGCGCGTTTACCCCAGGTTTCGTTCAGCGTGAAGCCAAATGCTTTCGGGAACCAGTAGGTCACACCGGCCATGCAACCGAAGACAACACCACCGATAATAACGTTATGGAAGTGTGCAATCAGGAACAGGCTGTTGTGCAGGACAAAGTCTGCGCCCGGTACGGCCAGCAGTACGCCGGTCATACCACCGACTGAGAAGGTCACCAGGAAGCCGATGGTCCACAGCATCGCTGAGTTAAACTCAATACGACCCTGATACATGGTGAACAGCCAGTTAAAGATTTTCACCCCGGTCGGAATCGCGATGATCATCGTCATGATACCGAAGAAGGCGTTAACGTTAGCGCCCGCACCCATGGTGAAGAAGTGGTGCAGCCAGACGATGAACGACAGTACGGTAATGGCGATGGTTGCCCACACCAGTGAGGTGTAACCAAACAGACGCTTTTTCGAGAACGTCGCGGTAACTTCAGAGAAGACACCAAAGACCGGCAGAACGAGGATGTACACTTCCGGGTGACCCCAGACCCAGATCAGGTTGACGTACATCATCATGTTACCGCCCATATCATTAGTAAAGAAATGGAAGTCGAGGTAACGATCAAGCGTCAACAGTGCCAGCGTCACGGTCAGAACCGGGAACGCAGCGATGATCAGGACGTTGGTGCAGAGTGATGCCCAGGTAAAGACCGGCATTTTGAACAGGTCCATGCCCGGCGCACGCATCTTCAGAATGGTCACGAAGAAGTTGATACCAGTCAGCGTGGTCCCGATCCCTGAAAGCTGGAGACTCCAGATCCAGTAGTCGACCCCGACGCCAGGACTATATTCCGCGCCAGAAAGCGGCGGATAAGCCAGCCAGCCAGTCTGCGCGAACTCGCCCACACCCAGAGAGATGTTCACCAGGATCACACCGACCGCGGTAAACCAGAAGCTCAGGTTGTTCAGGAACGGGAACGCAACGTCACGGGCACCGATTTGCAGCGGAACCGCGATGTTCATCAGACCTACAACAAATGGCATTGCCACGAAGAAGATCATAATCACGCCGTGAGCGGTGAAGATCTGATCGTAGTGGTGCGGAGGCAGAATACCCGCCTCACCGGCAGAAGCCATAACCTGTTGGGTACGCATCATTACTGCATCGGCAAAGCCGCGCAGCAGCATGACGAATGCCATGATGATATACATGATACCCAGTTTTTTGTGGTCAACGGAGGTAAGCCATTCTGACCACAGATACTTCCACTTACCAAAATAGGTGAGGGCGGCAACCAGCGCCAGACCACCAATGATGATAGCGGCGACCGTAACCATGATAATAGGCTCATGGTACGGCACTGCATCCAGTGTTAATTTTCCGAACATCGTATTATTCCCCGGTTCCCGCAGCAGCGGCGTGATTCATGTCCATGCCTTCGTGTGACATGTCCATTTTCCCGTGGCTCATCTTGAACTTATCAATAACCTGCTTGAAGAGTTCAGGATTCGCAGTTGAGAAATATTCCACCGGATGATTCTCACTTGGCGAAGCCAGTTTCTCAAACTCATCCATGGTGGTCAGCGTGTTAGGTGCCGCTTTAACTTTGGCAACCCACTGCTGGAATTCCGCATCATCTTTAGTTGCAATGGCCTTGAACTTCATGCCAGAGAAACCGCGACCACTGAAGTTTGATGAGATACCGTCAAACGTTCCTGGCTCATTGGCGATCAGGTGCAGTTTGGTCTGCATGCCCGCCATGGCGTAGATCTGGCTGCCGAGCGTAGGAATGAAGAACGAGTTCATCACGGAGTTAGAGGTGATTTTGAAGTTAACTGGCGTATTTGCCGGGAAGGCAATCTGGTTAACGGTGGCAATACCCTGTTCCGGGTAAATGAACAGCCATTTCCAGTCCAGTGCAACCACATCGATCTCAACAGGCTTGACGTCAGAGACCAGCGGCTTAGCCGGCTCCAGCGCATGCGTTGATTTCCAGGTCAGCACGCCGAGGAAGATGATGATCAGGATCGGAATGGTCCAGACCACGGCTTCCACTTTGTTAGAGTGTGACCAGTTAGGGCTGTACTTCGCTTCGGTATTGGTCGCCCGATATTTCCAGGCAAACACAACAGCCATTAAGACTGCCGGAATAACGACAATCATCATCAAGCCAAAGGCTGTCAGAATCAGTGAACGTTGCTCCATTGCAATCTGTCCCTTGGGATTTAACAACGCACTATCGCAGCCGCTGAGTAATACAGCGCCTGCGATTAATGACAAAATCCCCAAACATTTATTGTATTTCATGAGTCTCATTTAACGACCTCAATGACAAGGGCTCTATTGTCGTTTAAGTGTGCGCGCATTTTACGGTAAGGTTTATGCAGTGTAAACCAGCTTAAGGATGTGTCAGAAGGGTGTTGACACCTTTTGCTAAGGGAGTCACAGATGTTACGCAGAGTGACAAATTATTAACCGCGACAAGCAGTTGGCGGCAATATAACAAAAAGCAATGACAGAAACCGCAGAAAAAACAGGGAAAGCATAAACCGTACTTTTAATGCTCACTTATTTAACAATTATGCATCATTTGAGCGATAATTTTTCCACAAACTGATTGCTCACCGGATTTAAATATCGCCCAATGTTGTTAAATTAATGTTTTTATTTCGCGATGAAAAAAATGCTATTTGCGCGAATTCGCAGGCGCTATTTTTAAACAAAATAAATAGCGCCTGCAAATAGTGTCTGGCTATCGTTCAGTGAGCCGGTGGGTTTTCCTCAGCGCCAGGCAGTCGAGTACCACGCCCAGCATAACGGCCAGAACGGCAACGCTGATGCCCGCCTCAAACAGCGGCGTCAGCAGTGCAGTCAGCGATTCTGCGCCTGCAGCCGTTAGCGCCAGCGTCAGCAGCCAGCAGGCCAGTAACGCACAGCCTGCGGTAAACAGGCGGACAATCCAGCGATAGCCCACAGGCCAGCGGGTGCGCGTAATAAACGTGCCGCTCTGCTGCATCTGAAGAAGCGTGGTGCGGCTAAGCCACAGCAGCAGCAGTCCCGGCAGCGCAGCCACAACGGTAAACGCATAGAAAGCGGACCAGCCCCATAGTTCAACCAGCCAGCCGGCGGCCGGGCCCACGTAAACGCGGCCAACAGCAGCCAGCGCTGAGAGCAGAGCGAACTGGGTGGCCGAGAACGCTTTATTACACATGGTCATCAGCAGCGCCACAAAGGCCGCTGTTCCCATGCCACCACACAGATTTTCAATAAACACCGCGCTGGCCATGCTCCAGAGGTGGGGCGGAGTGACCGCCAGCAGCCAGTAAGCGGCGTTCGACACGGCCTGCAGAATGCCAAACAGCATCAGGGCGCGAAACAGGCTCAGACGCTGCATCAGCACGCCGCCATAGAGTGCGCCGATAATTGTCGCCAGTAGCCCCAGCGTTTTATTCACCAGGCCAACATCGCCCGCGCTGAAGCCGACGCCGCGGATAAGAAAGGTTGTCGTCAGCGACGCCGCGAAGGCATCTCCCAGCTTATAAAGGATGATCAGGGTGATGAGCAGCCAGGCATTGTTACGCTGAAAAAAGTCCGCCAGAGGAAACGTAACGGCCTGGCGCAGCGTATGCGGCTCGCGTTTAGCCGCAGCGGGCTCGCGAGCCAGCAGCGTGGCGATCAGCCCCGGAATCATCAGCAGCGCCATCAGCCAGTAGGTTGCGCGCCAGCCCAGATAGCGATCGGCAAGCCAGAGTGCCAGCCCGCCGGAGATAAGCATTGCCAGACGATAGCCCAGCACCGTAATCGCTGCGCCGCTGCCGCGCTCTTCCGGCGGCAGGATATCCGTTTTCCACGCATCAAAGACGATATCCTGAGAGGCGGAGCAGAAGGCGACCAGCACGGCGATGGCCGCCAGCAGCGTTAAATCCTGAGCCGGATGCATAAAACCGAGCGCGACAATACCGGCAATCAGCGCCAGCTGAGTCAGCAGTAACCAGCCCCGGCGACGTCCCAGAAACGGCGGCGTATAGCGGTCCATTACCGGCGACCAGAGAAACTTGAAAACGTAAGCCTGTCCTACCAGAGAAAAGAAACCAATGGTTTTGAGATCGACATTCTCTACGGTCATCCATGCCTGCAGCGTGCCCGCGGTCAGCGCCAGCGGCAAGCCGGAAGCGAAGCCAAGCAGCAGCAGTACCGCCGCGTTACGTTGGGTAAATATTCGCAGATAGTGAGAGGTCATAGCCAGCCTGAGGTAGTGCCCGGCACAGACGGCCGGGCAGATGACAGCGGAGCGGTTAGCGTGCGTTCTGTTTAATGAAGTTGTTTACGCTGGTGTCCTGCGCCATATCGGCGATCACATCGCTCAGCGTCGCATTCACAGCGTTGGTGATTTTGTCGTTAGTGGCATTGAAAGCGCCTTCAATGCTGTAGGTCTGACGGTAGTTTTTCACCTGCTTATTGCCGTTTTTCGCCGTGGCAATAATAGAGATATCCGCTTTTGTGGTGATGCTGTAGCGCACGTTGCCCTGCGTGACGTCAGCGTAAAGGCCGTTCACCACAATCTGCAGATCCACGGCGCCGTTCGGGCCGATCATATATCCGCGGGAGGTCATCTGCTTCTCCAGCACTTCCTGCAGCAGGAAACGCAGGTCGCGTGACGGCGTCAGCGTAACCAGCTGTCCATCGCGGTTCACCTTCGCCAGCGCCTGATCGCTGCGCTGATCGGCACCGTTTACGCTGACGGTAACGCCCATCAGGCTCGGATCCTGCTGTGGCAGCTGGATTTTTGGCTGAATGTTTAGGGTTGTACTGTTGCTGGCACAGCCGGCTAAAACAAAAGCAGCCAGCAGAGGGAATAACAGTTTCTTCAACATACTCATTCTCGTTAGCGTTAGGTTAGGAGATAAATCCGGCATCATCATAGCATTGCAGCGAGGTGAAAAAAGCCCCAGCCATCGGGAAATTGATTGTAAAGGCTTTTTTCAGCCCGGAGGAAAACCCGCAGGTTGACCCGCCCGGATTGCCGGTTATGATGCGCTGCAGAGCGGGAATATTTTCTGATTTTTACCGGGCAGTAATGCAAAACCTACTAATATTTAAACAGATGGGGCACAGCGCTCGCCGGAGAGGGTGTAAACAATGATTCGCGAACAAATAGAAGAAAAGCTGCGCAACGCTTTCACACCTGCACACCTCGAAGTGCATGATGAAAGCTATCGTCATAACGTGCCTGCCGGTTCTGAAAGTCACTTTAAAGTGGTGATTGTCAGCGATCACTTTACCGGCCAGCGTTTTTTACAGCGGCATCGCGCCATCTATGGCGAACTGTCTGCGGAACTGGCAGGCAGCGTACACGCGCTGGCGCTGCATACTTACACGCAAAAAGAGTGGCACGGGCTGCAGGATACGGTCCTGGCTTCGCCTAACTGCCGGGGTGCCGGTACGCTTGCCTGATGCTGGCATCTTTAACCTTTCCTGAAACGGCCTGCGGGCCGTTTTTTCGTTTCTCAGACGCTAAACGCGATCTGCGGCGCAAAAAAGCAGCAAAGTCGTTAAAAAGTGGTGAGTTTGCAGCCTCGACTCATTCCGGCGATGCCGCTATAATGCGGCGTCTATTTTTCCGGAATGTCTTCGGGACGCTTCTGGTGACAGGGATGTGATTCTGCCCGCAGAGGCCGTCCCGGTTATTGGATACGGCGCATTAATTGTGTGGTGTCTGAAGTTGACCGAGCACGTGATTTTTTGAGGTAACAAAATGACAGTTTCAGTAGAAACCACCCAGGGTCTGGGCCGCCGCATTTCGATTACTATTCCAGCTGACAGCATTGACGCTGCAGTTAAGAAAGAACTGATTGAAGTGGCTAAGAAAGTCCGTATCGATGGTTTCCGTAAAGGGAAAGTGCCATCGCATATCATCAATCAGCGCTACGGCGCCTCTGTTCGCCAGGATGTGCTGGGTGAGCTGATGACGCGTAACTTCGTTGACGCCATCATCAAAGAGAAAATCAATCCAGCGGGCGCGCCTGACTATGTGCCGGGTGAGTACAAAGAAGGCGAAGACTTTACCTATGCGGTTGAGTTTGAAGTCTATCCGGAAGTGGAATTGCAGGGTCTGGACGCAATCGAAGTTGAAAAACCGGTTGTTGAAGTGACCGATGCAGACGTTGATGCGATGCTGGATACTCTGCAGAAGCAGCAGGCTACCTGGAAAGAGACTGACGCAGCGGCTACCGCTGAAGATCGCGCTACCATCGATTTCAACGGTTCTGTTGATGGCGAAGAGTTTGAAGGCGGTAAAGCGTCTGACTTCGTTCTGGCGATGGGTCAGGGTCGTATGATCCCTGGTTTTGAAGAGGGCATCACCGGTAAGAAAGCGGGTGACACCTTCACTATCGACGTTAAATTCCCGGACGATTACCACGCAGAAAACCTGAAAGGGAAAGATGCGAAGTTTGATATCGTTCTGAAGAAAGTTGAAACCCGTGAGCTGCCAGAACTGACCGCTGATTTCATCAAGCGTTTCGGCGTAGAAGATGGTTCAGTTGATGGCCTGCGTGCAGAAGTGCGTAAAAACATGGAGCGCGAGCTCAAAGGCGCTATCCGTAACCGCGTGAAGTCTCAGGTTCTGGATGGTCTGGTTGAAGCGAACAACATCGACGTACCGGCCGCTCTGATTGATGGCGAAATCGACGTGCTGCGTCGTCAGGCTGCTCAGCGCTTTGGTGGCAATGAGAAGCAGGCGCTGGAACTGCCACGTGAGCTGTTCGAAGAGCAGGCAAAACGTCGCGTGGTTGTCGGTCTGCTGCTGGGCGAAGTGATCCGCATCAACGAGCTGAAAGCTGACGAAGATCGCGTTAAGACGCTGATCGAAGAGATGGCTTCTGCGTATGAAGATCCGCAGGAAGTTATCGAGTTCTACAGCAAGAACAGCGAGCTGATGAACAACATGCGCAACGTTGCACTGGAAGAGCAGGCGGTCGAGGCTCTGCTGGCGAAAGCCAAAGTCGCCGACAAAGCGACCTCTTTCCAGGAGCTGATGAACCAGACCTCTGCGGCCTGATTAATCACTTAACGGAATGTGCTCAGCCCGCGACCTCCTGTCGCGGGCTTTTTTATAGTTATGATAAAACCCCCCTTCCTGCACCGCTATTTGACTAATTAAGCGGCAAATTATCCGTTATGCTCTTTTTCCAGGTTAGCGAATAGAGAAAAGGTTGTTATGCTTGAAACAACCGGGCAGCATCCCCAGATAGAGGAAGAATGCGAGAGAACCGTGAGGCTGGCTGATTAACCGTCCTGAAATGTCGGAACGAGGCGGCTGTGCATAGTTTTCGCAGCGCGTCTCACGTAGAATCGGTACAGAATGTTGCCAATGAAATTTATCAGGAGACGGTAATGTCATACAGTGGCGATCGTGAATTTACTGCACCAACTAATGCGCTGGTGCCAATGGTGGTCGAACAAACCTCGCGCGGCGAGCGTTCTTACGACATCTATTCCCGCCTGCTTAAAGAGCGCGTTATCTTTCTGACCGGTCAGGTTGAAGATCACATGGCGAACCTGATTGTGGCGCAGATGCTGTTTCTGGAAGCAGAGAATCCGGAAAAAGATATCTATCTCTACATCAACTCACCGGGTGGCGTGATTACGGCTGGTATGTCGATCTATGACACCATGAAATTCATCAAGCCGGACGTCAGCACCATCTGTATGGGTCAGGCGTGCTCAATGGGCGCGTTTTTGCTGACGGCAGGAACCAAAGGTAAACGTTTCTGCCTGCCTAACTCCCGCGTGATGATTCACCAGCCGCTGGGCGGCTATCAGGGACAGGCAACGGATATTGAAATTCACGCGCGTGAAATTCTGAAAGTAAAACAGCGCATGAATGAGCTGATGGCTGAGCATACCGGCAAATCACTGGAGCAGATTGAGCGCGATACCGAACGCGATCGTTTCCTCTCTGCCAGCGAAGCGGTAGAGTATGGTCTGGTTGACTCTATCCTGACACACCGTCAATAAGACGCACCTGCCTGGCCCTTACGCTATAGTTAACGGGGGGCAGGCAGGTGAGTTGCATGCATACCGGCCGTTGTTGTACGGCCAGTGCCGTACACCAGAGTAGGTCTGAGAACGAAAAGAGGTTAGCTGATGACAGATAAGCGCAAAGACGGTTCAGGTAAGTTGCTGTACTGCTCTTTCTGCGGCAAAAGCCAGCATGAAGTCCGTAAGCTGATTGCCGGGCCGTCAGTCTATATTTGCGACGAATGTGTCGATTTATGTAATGACATCATTCGTGAAGAGATTAAAGAGGTTGCGCCCCATCGCGAGCGTAGCGCTCTGCCAACGCCACATGAAATTCGTCACCATCTCGATGACTATGTTATTGGTCAGGAAAAGGCGAAAAAAGTGCTGGCGGTTGCCGTTTACAACCACTACAAACGCCTGCGCAATGGCGATACCAGCAACGGTATCGAGCTGGGCAAAAGTAACATTCTGCTGATCGGCCCAACCGGTAGCGGTAAGACACTGCTGGCAGAAACGCTGGCGCGCCTGCTGGATGTGCCTTTTACCATGGCGGACGCCACCACGCTGACCGAAGCGGGTTATGTGGGCGAAGATGTGGAAAACATCATTCAGAAGCTGCTGCAGAAGTGCGACTATGATGTGCAGAAGGCGCAGCGCGGGATTGTCTACATCGATGAGATTGATAAAATCTCCCGTAAGTCTGATAACCCTTCTATTACGCGTGATGTGTCAGGCGAAGGCGTGCAGCAGGCGCTGCTGAAGCTGATCGAAGGCACCGTTGCCGCTGTCCCGCCTCAGGGTGGTCGCAAACATCCGCAGCAGGAGTTTCTGCAGGTTGATACATCGAAAATCCTGTTTATCTGCGGCGGTGCATTTGCCGGCCTTGATAAGGTGATTTCGCAGCGTGTAGAAACCGGATCGGGTATCGGCTTTGGCGCGACAGTAAAAGGCAAATCGCAAAAAGCCAGCGAAGGCGAACTGCTGTCACAGGTAGAGCCGGAAGATTTGATCAAGTTTGGTCTGATTCCGGAATTTATCGGTCGTCTGCCAGTGGTCGCCACGCTGAACGAGCTGAGCGAAGAAGCCCTGATCCAGATCCTGCGCGAGCCGAAAAATGCGCTCACCAAGCAGTATCAGGCGCTGTTCAACCTGGAAGGCGTTGAGCTGGAGTTCCGCGACGAAGCGCTGACGGCTATCGCTAAAAAGGCGATGTCGCGCAAAACCGGTGCGCGCGGTCTGCGTTCTATCGTTGAGGCAGCCCTGCTGGAAACCATGTATGACCTGCCTTCAATGGAAGATGTTGAGAAAGTGGTTATCGATGATTCGGTGATTGATGGCGAGTCCGATCCAATGCTGATTTACGGAAAGCATGAAGCACAAGCTTCTGGCGAATAAATAAGCAGCCAAATCACGTTGTTATCTTAAAAAAGGGGAATTCTATTCCCCTTTTACTTTTCTCACTCCTGTGACATTGAATGTCGGACAAGCATCCCCATATACTCATAATCCTGTGGGTTTAACTGCATACAGCCTGTATTACGCGGTACCCATCACCTGGCGGACATTAAACTAAGAGAGAGCTCTATGAATCCTGAGCGTTCTGAACGCATTGAAATCCCCGTGTTGCCGCTGCGCGACGTGGTGGTTTATCCGCACATGGTAATTCCGTTGTTTGTTGGTCGGGAAAAATCGATTCGTTGCCTGGAAGCAGCAATGGATCATGACAAGAAGATCATGCTGGTTGCCCAGAAAGAGGCTTCAACGGATGAACCTGGAATTAACGATCTCTTTGCCGTAGGGACAGTGGCGTCCGTACTGCAGATGCTGAAGCTGCCTGATGGCACAGTTAAGGTGCTGGTGGAGGGCCTGCAGCGTGCCCGCATTACCACGCTATCTGACAATGGCGATCACTTTGTCGCTCAGGCTGAATATCTGACTTCGCCAGAAATTGAAGAGCGCGAGCAGGAAGTGCTGGTGCGCACCGCGATTAATCAGTTTGAAGGCTATATCAAGCTGAACAAAAAGATCCCGCCTGAAGTGCTGACGTCGCTGAACAGCATTGATGATGCGGCGCGCCTGGCCGATACCGTGGCGGCGCATATGCCTCTGAAGCTGGCGGATAAACAGTCCGTGCTTGAGATGTCCGACGTTAACGAGCGTCTGGAATATCTGATGGCGATGATGGAATCGGAAATTGACCTGCTGCAGGTTGAAAAACGTATTCGCAATCGCGTCAAAAAGCAGATGGAAAAAAGCCAGCGCGAATATTATCTGAACGAACAGATGAAGGCGATTCAGAAAGAGCTGGGCGAGATGGATGACGCACCAGACGAGTATGAAGCGCTGAAGCGTAAAATCGACGCGGCTAAAATGCCGGCTGAAGCGCGTGAAAAAGCGGAAGCTGAGCTGCAGAAACTGAAGATGATGTCGCCGATGTCGGCAGAAGCGACGGTGGTACGCGGCTACATCGACTGGATGGTGCAGGTTCCATGGAACGCGCGCAGTAAGGTGAAGAAGGATCTGCGCAAAGCGCAGGAGACGCTTGATACCGATCACTTTGGTCTTGAGCGCGTCAAAGATCGCATCCTTGAGTATCTTGCGGTGCAGAGTCGCGTCAGCAAAATCAAAGGCCCAATCCTCTGTCTGGTTGGCCCGCCGGGTGTGGGTAAAACCTCTCTGGGACAGTCGATTGCGAAAGCGACCGGACGTAAATATGTGCGTATGGCGCTGGGCGGCGTGCGTGATGAAGCAGAAATCCGCGGACATCGTCGCACCTATATCGGTTCAATGCCGGGCAAACTGATCCAGAAAATGGCGAAAGTGGGCGTGAAAAACCCGCTGTTCCTGCTGGATGAGATTGATAAAATGTCGTCTGATATGCGCGGCGATCCCGCTTCGGCACTGCTGGAAGTGCTGGATCCGGAACAGAACATCGCGTTTAACGATCACTACCTGGAAGTCGACTACGATCTGTCTGACGTAATGTTTGTCGCGACCTCCAACTCCATGAATATTCCGGCACCGCTGCTGGATCGTATGGAAGTGATCCGCCTGTCGGGCTATACCGAAGATGAAAAACTCAATATTGCAAAGCAGCATCTGCTGCCAAAACAGATTGAGCGCAATGCGCTGAAAGAGAAAGAGATCAGCGTTGACGATAGCGCAATCATCGGCATCATTCGCTATTACACGCGTGAAGCAGGCGTACGTAGCCTGGAACGTGAACTCTCTAAGTTATGCCGTAAAGCGGTTAAAGCGCTGCTGATGGATAAAACTCAGAAGAGCATCACAATTAATGGCGACAACCTGAAAGATTTCCTCGGCGTACAGCGTTTTGATTACGGTCGCGCTGACAGCGAAAACCGCGTAGGGCAGGTGACCGGCCTGGCGTGGACCGAAGTGGGCGGCGATCTGCTGACCATCGAAACCGCATGTGTACCGGGTAAAGGCAAGCTGACCTATACCGGTTCTCTCGGCGAGGTCATGCAGGAGTCGATTCAGGCTGCATTAACCGTGGTTCGCGCCCGGGCAGAGAAACTGGGTATTAACGGCGACTTCTATGAGAAGCGTGATATCCACGTGCATGTGCCGGAAGGGGCTACACCGAAGGATGGTCCGAGTGCCGGTATTGCGATGTGTACGGCGCTGGTCTCCTGTCTGACCGGTAACCCGGTCCGTTCCGATGTGGCGATGACCGGCGAGATCACGCTGCGTGGTCAGGTACTGCCTATCGGTGGTCTGAAAGAGAAACTGTTGGCAGCACATCGTGGCGGGATTAAAACTGTACTGATCCCGGATGAAAACAAACGCGATCTGGAAGAGATCCCGGCAAACGTGATTGCCGATCTCAGCATTCATCCGGTTAAACGCATTGAAGAGGTGCTGAATCTGGCCCTGGAAAATGCGCCATCCGGTATGCAGGTTGTGACGGCAAAATAGCGCTAAGCAGCAAACGCGGCTAAAAAGCGAAGCTGGCAGGTCAAATCAGGCTTGCCAGCTTTTTTTTGCCTGTTAAGTTAGAGGGCTGCTGGATCTGCGATTAAGATGAATACCGTTGTTTCAGCACCACAGGCTTGTTATAACTGGCAGCGCGTTTGCTCCGGCATCAAGAGCGGGGCAAAGTGAATAATAAAAGAGGGGATGAAGAGAGTGAATAAGTCACAGTTGATCGACAAAATCGCTGCAGAAGCGGATATTTCAAAAGCAGCAGCCGGACGTGTACTGGAAGCATTTACCGAATCTGTTTCTGGCGCGCTGAAAGAGGGCGATGAAGTAGCCCTGGTGGGTTTCGGTACTTTCTCTGTGCGCGAGCGCGCTGAGCGTGCCGGCCGTAATCCACAAACCGGTAAAGAGATCACTATCCCGGCTGGCAAAGTACCGGGATTCCGCGCGGGTAAAGCGCTGAAAGACGCCGTTAATTAAGCCAGTCAGGATTAACCAGTGAAGCATTTTCTTCTCTGGATTGAGGACGAAAAAGCCGTTCTCATGTAACATACGGGCACATCATTACTGATGTGCCTTTTTTATTTGATGCGTAGCTTAAGCCAGTGGCTTCAGTCTCCGCATGGTTGCCAGCTGCCAGCCTGAACTGCAGCTGCACGATGATGGCATCGTGTCTGAGCTTTACATTCACACTACAGCGGAGTGTTGTCATACCATGATGGACAATTTACGCGCGGCGTCGAATCATGTCGTGCTCAAGGTTATTCTGGGATTGATTATCCTGTCCTTTGTGCTTACCGGGGTGGGCAACTACCTGATAGGTGGCAATGGCGATTACGCTGCGAAAGTTAACGGCCACGAAATCAGCCGGGCTGAGCTGGAGCAGGCGTTTAACAGCGAGCGCAACCGTCAGCAGCAGATGCTGGGCGATCAGTTCTCGCAGCTGGCGAGCAATGATGGATATATCCAGCAGATGCGCCAGCAGGCGCTGTCACAGCTGGTGGATCAGGCGCTGCTGGATCAGTACATCAGCGAGCTGCATCTCGGCATCAGTGATGAGCAGGTAAAGCAGGCCATTTTCAACCAGAAAGCGTTTCAGACCAACGGCAAATTTGATAATGCCAAATATAACGGTCTGATCACCAGCATGGGCTTCTCAGCCGATCAATATGCAGAAGCGCTGCGCAAGCAGTTGCTTAATCAGCAGCTGATCAACGCTATCGCTAACACTGATTTTATGCTGAAAGATGAGACCACGAAGCTGACAGATTTAGTCTCACAGCAGCGGGAAATTCGTCAGGCGGTGATTAACGTGGATGCGCTGGCAGCGAAGCAGACGGTTAATGACGACGAGATCGCGCAGTATTATCAGCAGCATCAGAACAGCTTTATGGCCCCGGAGCAGTTCCGCGTCAGCTACATCAAAATGGATGCAGCAGCGATGCAGCAGCCGGTCAGCGAAGCGGACATTCAGAGCTGGTATGATCAACACAAAGCGGACTATTCACAGCCGCAGCGCAGCCGTTACAGCATCATTCAGACCAAAACCGAGGCGGAAGCCCGGTCAGTACTGGATGCGCTGAAGCAGGGCGGCGATTTTGCCAGCCTGGCGAAAAGCAAATCTGCCGATCCTATCTCCGCGCGTAAAGGCGGTGATATGGGCTGGCTGGAGCCTGCAACCACGCCGGATGAGCTGAAAAATGCCGGCCTGACGCAGAAGGGCCAGCTTTCAGACGTCATCAAATCCTCCGTAGGTTTCCTGGTGGTACGTCTGGACGATATCCAGCCGGAGCAGGTGAAGCCGCTGGCGCAGGTGCACGACGTTATCGCGGATAAAGTTAAGCAGGAGAAAGCGCTCGACGCGTTCTACAAGCTGCAGCAGAAAGTCAGCGAGGCCGCCAGCAACGACAATGAGTCGCTGGCGGGTGCAGCCCAGGCATCGGGTCTTAAGGTCAGTGAAACAGGCTGGTTTACCCGCGATGATATGCCTGCCGACCTCGACTTTGACGCGGTTAAACAGGCGGTCTTCAGCGGTAGCTTAATCGGGCAGAACGGCGCGCCGGGTAGCAACTCCGATATTATCAGCGTGGATGGCGATCGCGCATTTGTACTGCGCATCAGCGCACACAAACCGGAAGCGGTAAAACCGCTTGACCAGGTGAAAGCACAGGTTACCGATCGCATCAAACACGATAAGGCGACGCAGCAGGCTAAAGCGCAGGCAGATAAACTGCTGGCCGAGCTGAAAGCGGGCAAGAGTGAGGCGCTTAGCGCGGCAGGACTGACGCTGAGCAGCAGCAAAGTGGTTGATCGTAACGCACAGGATCCGGTCGCCCGGACCGCATTTTCACTGCCGCAGCCCGCAGAGAATAAATCGTCCTGGGGCATAAGCGAAGATATGCAGGGCAACGTTGTGCTGGTCGCACTGGATAAAGTCTCTGCCGGCAGCCTGCCGCAGAACCAGGTCGATGAGATGATCAAAGGCGTGACGCAGAATAATGCGCAGATCGCGTTTGAAGCGCTGCTGGAGAATCTGCGCAAAGAGGCGAAGATCAAATACGGGGCAGCGGCACAAACCCAGTAAGCCTCACAAAATCAGGTAATATTCTGCAACAATCAAAGGCCGCTTCTGCGGCCTTTTCCATCTCTGCGCTTCGCCTTTTGCTGGACATCCCCTGCTGTGACACGCTGCTGATGCTGTCAAACACAAGGAGAAAAACAGCATGAACAAATCTACTTTTCACGCATTTTGTCTGACACTGGCGCTGGGCGGCGCACTCTGCAGCAGCAGCCTTGCGCTTGCGGCGGCAGAGCCTGCGGAAGCGCAGTCGAAGCCGCTATCGCTGACGGCCGGGCCGGTCAGCATCAACGACGCTACTGCGGAGCAGCTGGCGAGCGCCATGAATGGCATCGGGCTGAAAAAAGCGCAGGCGATTGTCAGCTATCGCGATGAGTACGGGCGCTTTACCGCGCTGGATCAGCTCAAAGAGGTGCCGGGTATTGGCAGCGCGCTGGTAGAACGCAACAGCGATCGGCTCAAACTGTGAAGCACTTCGCGACGCTGAAGAATCCGTGAAGACCGGCAACAGGCTGTGCTATGCTCAACAGGTCCAACCAGTTAGTAATTTCAGCCTGTTCAGGAGCGTTGATGCAAACCACAATAAAAGTGCGCGGTTATCATCTGGATGTTTATCAGCACGTTAACAACGCGCGCTATCTCGAATTTCTGGAGGAGGCGCGCTGGCAATGGCTGGAAGAAGCGGACGCCTTTAACTGGCTGATGGCGCAAAAACTGGCGTTCGTGGTGGTAAACATCAATATCAACTATCGCCGGCCTGCGGTTCTGGGCGATTGTCTGGTCATTGAGAGCGATGTGTCACAGCTCAGCAGCCGCAGCGGGATCATCGCACAGCGTGTGCTGCTTGCAGAAGATCGCACTGTGGTGGCTGACGCTCTGCTGACGTTTGTCTGTATCGACTTACGGACGCAAAAAGCGGTGCCGCTGGAGGGAGAACTGCGCGAACGCCTGGCCGCTCTCATGACCGGACGGTAAACCGTGGCGTCACCGCTGACGCCACGCCAGCGGCATGCTGACTTAGCGCAGGCCGCTTTTTTGCTTCATTGCCGTCATTATCGCGGCGGCATTGTCCTGATACTCCGCCAGCCCGCGGGCACGTAAATGACAGGCGGCGCAGGTTCCGCAGCCATCCCCTTTGATGCCGTTATAGCAGGTCAGCGTTTCCGTCCGCACCAGCGGCAGCTGCTGCCAGTAATCCGCGAGCGCCCAGGTCTCTGCTTTGTTCAGCCACATCAGCGGCGTCTCAAAGCGAATTTCGCGAGCCATGCCAAGGCTGACCGCGTGATTTAACGCTTTAACAAACTCATCGCGGCAGTCGGGATAGCCGGAGAAGTCGGTCTCGCAGACGCCGGTGATAACGGCTTCAGCTTCTACCTGATACGCGTAGACAGAGGCGAGCGTCAGAAACAGAATATTACGGCCCGGAACAAAGGTGCTGGGTAATCCGCTGGCATCAGCCTCATAGGCCGGTACCGGGATGTTATCGCGCGTCAGGCTGCTTATCGCCAGTTCGTTAAGCAGGGTAACATCCAGTACTTTATGCGCGCGCGCGCCCAGTTTGTGCGCCAGCTCCGCTGCCACTTCGATCTCTTCTCGGTGGCGCTGGCCATAATCGAAGGTGACGCAGTGAACTTCATCATAGTGCTGCAGAGCCTGAATCAGGCAGGTGGTGGAGTCTTGTCCACCACTGAAAACGACAACGGCGCGTTTCATTAACTTATCTCTCCTGGTGTGGTGCCTTATGGTACTGCGTCAGCGCCAGAGTGAACAGGGCAGGTGGCGGGATCCATGCCCGGGTAAAGCCAGACCAGCCCGGTGAAGTCAGCCGCACACCTTCAACGCCCGCGGGCGCCCATACCTGATAACGCCA
Organism: Pantoea sp. SYBGC1; assembly: GCF_057197005.1. Taxonomy (NCBI): domain Bacteria; kingdom Pseudomonadati; phylum Pseudomonadota; class Gammaproteobacteria; order Enterobacterales; family Erwiniaceae; genus Pantoea; species Pantoea sp. SYBGC1. Next base: position 278,267 of record NZ_JBXUNM010000003.1, on the reverse strand, counting down.
GTGGAACAGTGGCAGCAGATAACTTTTGCTCACTGGCGTATGGAAAAGTTGCTGAGCGGCGGACGATCCTGCGCTCACGGGCGATCTGCTGAAAGCTGCCGCGCAGCCGCTAAAACTGGCTGACACGATGAAGTTCACGCATAGTTAAACCGGGAACCGTTTTCAAAAAGTATTCACTTTTTGTTCCGCAATGACCAGGCGATAGTAAAAGGCATCCCCCGACAGGAGAACAGGCATGGCTCGTCTTGCAGCATTTGATATGGACGGCACGCTGCTGCTGCCCACGCATCAGTTAGGTAAAGAGACGCTGGAAACCCTGCACGCGCTGCAGCAGCGCAATGTGATTCTGGCCTTTGCCACCGGCCGCCATCTGCTGGATATGCAGGTGATCCGTACACAGATCACGCTGCCTGCGTGGCTGATAACCGGTAACGGCACGCGGATTCACGACCCGCAGGGCAACCAGCTGTATGGCTGCGATCTGCCGGCGGACGTCGCAGAGCAGGTCATGCGAACCCGCTGGGAAACGCCAGCCTCCATTCATCTGTTTACCGACGAGGGCTGGTTCACTGATAAGCCGCTGCCTGGCGCGCTGGAGGCGCACTCGCTCAGCGGGTTTAGCTATCAGCTGTGCGATTTGCAGCGGATGTCAGGAAATAACATCACCAAAATCTGTTTTATCGCACCCCACGAGATGCTGCTGGCGCTGCAGGAAGAGCTGCAGCAGGCGCTGGGCGCGCGTGCCACTATCTGTTTTTCCGCCTGGGACTGTCTTGAGGTTCTGCCGACAGGTTGCCATAAAGGCGCGGCGCTGGCGCGACTGTGCGAACATCTCGATCTGCCGCTGGCGGAGTGTATGGCCTTTGGCGATGCGATGAACGATCGCGAGATGCTGGAGCAGGTAGGTAAAGGCTTTGTTATGGGCAACGCGATGCATCAGCTTAAAGCCGCGCTGCCGCATTTGCCGGTTATCGGCCATTGCGAGACACAGGCGGTGTCTCACTATTTAAATCACTGGCTGACCACGCCCCACCTTGATTACTCCCCCCGGGGCTGAGTCTTGCCGTGAGCCGGACCGGATGTCCGGTTTTTTTATTGCAGCGCCTGCAGCCAGGGCTGAATATCGCCAATCTGCGCCGCAACCCACGCCGGGTTGTAATAAGTGTCAGGATAGCGTTCGCCGCTGTCACAGAGTAGCGTAACCAGCGCGCCCCGTTCACCGCTGGCGCGCATGCGTTTCGCCACCTGCATCATGCCCCAGAAGTTGGTGCCGGTTGAAGCGCCGGGGCGCCGCCCGAGGATCTGTTCCAGCCGCAGCATAGCCGCCAGCGTGGCGCCATCGGGGACTTTGATCATCTCATCAATCACGTCGGGCATAAAAGAGGGTTCGACGCGCGGGCGGCCGATTCCTTCAATCAGGCTGCCGCGTGCATTGCGCAAACTGCTGTCCCGGCTGTGCCAGTAGTCAAAAAATACCGAATGCTGCGGGTCAGTAACCAGCAGGCGGGTGGAGTAGCCCTGATAGCGGATATAGCGGCCCAGCGTGGCGGAAGTGCCGCCGGTGCCGGCGCTCATGATCAGCGTATGCGGCACCGGAAACGGCTCATGCGCCATCTGCCGGAAAATGCTTTCCGCAATATTATTATTGCCGCGCCAGTCCGTCGCGCGCTCGGCATAGGTAAACTGATCCATAAAGTGGCCATTGAGTTCACGCGCCAGGCGCTCAGACTCCGCGTAGAGCTGGCACGGGTCAGCCACAAAATGGCACTCTCCGCCGTAAAAACGGATCATCTCAATTTTGCGCTTTGCGGTGCTGACCGGCATAACCGCAATAAATGGCAGGCCGAGCAGCCGGGCAAAGTAGGCTTCCGACACGGCGGTACTGCCAGATGACGCTTCGATAATTGGGGTCTTTTCACCGATCCAGCCATTAGCCAGCCCATACAGAAACAGCGAACGTGCGAGGCGATGTTTCAGGCTGCCGCTGGGGTGCGTGCTCTCATCTTTGAGGTAAAAAAAGATGCCCGGAAAATCGTCCAGCGTAAAGCGGATCAGGTGTGTGTCAGCCGAGCGCTGGATATCAGCGTTGATCTCATTAATGGCGTAGCGGATCCAGGGGGTTTGCATGGCGATTCTCTCCGGTTTTCATTGTCGCCAGTGTACGGCACGGGCAGGAAAAAGAGGTTGCTAAAACCAGGGTATAATCGGTTATTCAGAGAAAAATATTCTCCGGTGAGGCGTGATGATAGATAAAATTGACCGCAAGCTGCTCGCCCTTCTGCAGAAGGATTGCACGCTATCGCTGCAGGCGCTGGCAGAGTCGGTCAATCTGACCACCACGCCCTGCTGGAAGCGCCTGAAAAAGCTTGAAGATGATGGCATCATCCGGGCGCGCGTAGCGCTGCTGGATGGTGAAAAACTCGGTCTGTCCCTGACCGCGTTTATGCTGATCAAAACGCAGCAGCACAGCAGCGAATGGTTCAGGCAGTTTGTCGCCGTGGTTGAGCCAATGCCGGAAGTTATGGCGTTCTACCGTATGGCCGGTGAGTATGACTATCTGCTGCGAATACAGGTTGCGGATATGAAGAGCTACGACGCGTTTTATAAGCGGCTGGTTAATGGCGTGCCGGGTCTGATAGATGTCACCTCCAGCTTTGCGATGGAAGAGATTAAATATTCAACCGCGCTGCCCGTTGTGCCCTGAAGCGTAAATAAAGAGAGAGATTGTGCGATTATTCAGCCAGCTTAGTTGGTATTTCCTGCGTGAGTGGCGCCGCTATGCCGGTGCTGTCTGCCTGCTTATTATCATCGCCTTACTGCAGCTGATCCCGCCGCATCTGGTCGGCGTAATTGTCGATGGCGTCACGCAGCAGCGGCTCTCTGCCGGGCAGATTATGATGTGGATCGGCGTTATGTTGCTGACCGCCATTATCGTTTATCTGCTGCGCTATGTCTGGCGCGTGCTGCTGTTTGGCGCCTCATATCAGCTGGCGGTAGAGCTGCGCGAGGACTTTTATCGTCAGCTGAGCCGGCAGCATCCTGCGTTCTATCTGCGCCATCGCACCGGCGATCTCATCGCACGCGCAACGAATGATGTCGACCGCGTTGTGTTTGCGGCGGGGGAGGGAGTGCTGACGCTGGTGGACTCCCTGGTCATGGGGCTGGTGGTCCTGGCGGTCATGAGTACGCAGATAAGCTGGCAGCTGACGCTGCTGGCGCTGATCCCGATGCCCTTTATGGCGCTGGCGATCCAGCGGGATGGTTCCCGGCTGCATCAGCGTTTTAAAGTTGCGCAGGCGGCGTTCTCCAGTCTTAACGATCAGACGCAGGAGAGCCTGACCAGCATCCGTATGATCAAAGCATTTGGACTGGAAGATCACCAGTCGCAGCAGTTTGCTGACATCGCCAGCGATACCGGACGTAAAAATCTGCATGTTGCGCGGGTAGATGCGCGATTTGATCCCATTATTTACGTCGCCGTTGGCTTCTCCAACCTGCTGGCGATCGCAGGCGGCGGCTGGATGGTATGGCACGGTATCCTGACGCTGGGCCAGCTCACCAGCTTTGTGATGTATCTGGGGCTGATGATCTGGCCGATGCTGGCGCTGGCGTGGATGATCAACATCGTGGAGCGCGGCAGTGCGGCCTGGAGCCGTATTCGCGCGCTGCTGGCTGAAGCGCCGGCAGTGGCTGACGGCACCCTGACGTTACCGCCTGAGCCGGCTGTGCTGCAGCTCGCCATCGACGCCTTTCACTACCCGGGGACAGAAAATGCCGTACTGCAGGATATCCATGCGAAGCTGCAGCCAGGGCAGATGCTGGGATTATGTGGCCCGACCGGCTGTGGTAAAAGCACGCTGCTCAGTCTCATCCAGCGCCACTTCGATATCGATCGGGGAGAGATCCGCTACGGCGAGCTGCCGCTGGCGCAGCTGCAGCTGGACAGCTGGCGCAGCCGCCTGGCGGTAGTGAGTCAGACGCCGTTTCTGTTTTCTGACAGCGTGGCAAACAATCTGGCGCTGGGACGTCCCGACGCCACGCAGCAGCAAATTGAGCAGGCGGCAAGAATGGCCTGCGTGCATGAGGATATTCTGCGCCTGCCGCAGGGCTATGAGACAGAGGTTGGAGAGCGTGGGGTCATGCTTTCGGGCGGGCAGAAGCAGCGCATCGCGATTGCCCGCGCGCTGCTGCTGGAGGCGGAGATCCTGATTCTGGACGATGCGCTCTCCGCGGTAGATGGACGTACCGAACATGACATCCTGCATAACCTGCGCATCTGGGGGCAGAACCGTACGCTGATTATCAGCGCGCACCGTCTCTCGGCGTTAACGGAAGCGAGTGAAATTCTGGTGCTGCAGCAGGGGCGCGTTGCGCAGCGTGGCGAGCATGACCAGCTGGCGGCGCAGCCGGGCTGGTATCGCGATATGTACCGCTATCAGCAGCTGGAAGCGGCGCTGGATGATGAGAGTGAAAACAAAGATGAAACCGCAACAGGAGCGCAGCATGGCTAAGTCGCAGCGGCTGTGGCCGACGCTGAAACGGCTGCTGGCATACGGAAAACCCTGGCGCCGCTCGCTGTGGCTGGCAACCGGTATGCTCTGGCTGGCGGCGGCGGCCGAGGTGACCGGCCCGGTGCTGGTCAGCTATTTTATCGATCGCCTGATCGCCAGACATCAGATGCCGTGGGGCATCGTGGCGGGATTACTGGTGAGTTTTATCCTGCTGCAGCTCATGGCGGCGGCGCTGCACTATTTTCAGGCGCTGCTGTTTAACCGTGCGGCAATCGGAGTGGTGCAGCAGCTGCGCGTTGATGTCATGAACGCGGCGCTGCGCCAGCCGCTGAGCGCGTTCGACACCCAGCCGGTAGGGCAGATTATTTCGCGCGTCACTAATGACACCGAGGTTATTAAAGATCTCTATGTCACCGTAGTCGCCACCGTGCTGCGCAGCGCCGCGCTGATTGGCGCGATGCTGGTCGCCATGTTTTCGCTTGACTGGCGTATGGCGCTGGTGGCGCTGGTTATTTTCCCGCTGGTGCTGACCGTGATGCTGATTTATCAGCGCTACAGTACCCCGATTGCCCGCCGGGTTCGCAGCTATCTGGCGGATATCAACAACGGCTTTAACGAAGTGATCAACGGCATGAGCGTGATCCAGCAGTTCAGGCAGCAGGCGCGTTTCGGGGCCCGCATGAGCGAAGCGAGCCGCGCCCACTATATGGCGCGCATGCAGACGCTGCGGCTGGACGGATTTCTGCTGCGCCCGCTGCTTAGCCTCTTTTCTGCACTGATTTTGTGCGGCCTGTTACTGCTATTCAGTTTTGCTTCACCCGGCGCATTTGAAGTCGGCGTGCTTTATGCCTTTATCACCTACCTGGGCCGGCTGAATGAGCCGCTGATCGAACTGACGACGCAGCAGTCGATGCTGCAGCAGGCGGTGGTATCGGGTGAACGCATCTTTGAACTGGTTGATGCGCATCAGCAGGGGTATGGCAGCGAAAGTGCTCCGCTGCGTTCCGGCGAAATTGCGCTGCACGACGTCAGTTTCGCCTATCGCGACGATCGCGACGTGCTGACCAATATCTCCTTTACCGTGCCGTCACGGGGCTTCGTTGCGCTGGTCGGGCATACCGGCAGCGGCAAGAGCACGCTGGCAAACCTGCTGATGGGTTACTATCCGGTAAAGCACGGGTCGATTGTGCTGGACGGGCGTCCGGTCTCTTCGCTCTCGCACGATGCGCTGCGCACCGGCATTGCCATGGTGCAGCAGGATCCAGTGGTGCTGGCCGATACGCTGCTGGCTAACGTACAGCTGGGGCGGGCGATCCCTGAAGAGCGGGTGTGGCAGGCGCTGGATAGCGTGCAGCTCGCTACGCTGGCCCGTGCGCTGCCGGAGGGTATTCATACGCGGCTGGGAGAGCAGGGCAATACGCTGTCGGTCGGGCAGAAACAGCTGCTGGCGCTGGCTCGTGTGCTGGTCGCGCCGCCGCAGATCCTGATCCTCGATGAAGCTACCGCAAACATCGATTCCGGCACCGAGCAGGCGATTCAGCAGGCGCTGCGCACCCTGCGCCAGCACAGCACGCTGGTGGTCATTGCGCACCGGCTCTCGACGATTATGGAGGCGGAACAGATCCTGGTGTTACATCGCGGCCATATTGCCGAGCGTGGTACGCATGCAGAGCTACTGGCGCAGCAGGGGCGCTACTGGCAGATGTATCAGCTGCAGCAGGCTGGCGAGCAGCTGGCGGCCGGCGCATCCGCCTGAGGTGCACCTTTTTTGTTCATGCTGACCCGTTCCTTTCTCACTTCTGCACCTCTTTGACGCCCTGAGCACCAAAGAGGTGCAGACCTCCGCACCGTTCTTTCTCTCCGGCGATGCCGCCCCGCGCTGAGCCTGTACCGCCGCCGCGTTAAAACGCGTTTTGCACTTCTGGCACACCCTTTGCTTCAGCCACTGCGTATACATCGCGCAGTTGTGTTTAATCCGGAGGGGACGTATGAAGCTGGTTACCGTGGTAATCAAACCATTCAAGCTGGAGGATGTCCGTGAGGCACTATCCTCCATTGGCATTCAGGGGCTGACGGTATCTGAAGTTAAAGGGTTTGGCCGTCAGAAAGGACATGCCGAACTCTATCGCGGGGCCGAGTACAGCGTTAACTTCCTGCCAAAAGTAAAAATTGATATCGCGATTGCAGATGACCAGCTGGATGAAGTGGTTGATGTCATCAGTAAAGCGGCTTACACCGGCAAAATCGGCGACGGCAAAATCTTCGTTGCTGAGCTGCAGCGGGTGATCCGTATCCGTACCGGTGAAACTGACGAAGCGGCGCTCTGATCCGGGTTCTGACTTGAGATGGGATGAATAAAATGAAAAAAATGATGATGAAACTGGGCCTTGCCAGCCTGGCGCTGTTACCCACTCTGACGCTGGCTGCTGCCCCTGCGGTCGCAGATAAAGCGGACAACGCCTTTATGATGATTTGTACCGCACTGGTACTTTTTATGACAATTCCCGGCATCGCGCTGTTTTATGGCGGCCTGATCCGCGGTAAAAATGTCTTGTCCATGCTCACACAGGTTGCCGTAACCTTTGCCCTAGTCTGCGTATTGTGGGTTGTATATGGCTACTCGCTGGCCTTCAGCGAAGGCAACGCCTTTTTCGGCAACTTCCAGTGGGTGATGCTGAAAAACATTGAGCTGAAAGCCGTCATGGGCAGCTTCTATCAATATATTCACGTCGCGTTCCAGGCGTCGTTTGCCTGTATTACCGTCGGATTGATCGTAGGCGCGCTGGCTGAACGTATTCGCTTCTCAGCGGTGCTGATTTTCGTCGGCGTCTGGCTGACACTCTCCTATCTGCCGATTGCGCATATGGTGTGGGGCGGCGGTTATCTGGCGCAGGATGGCGCGCTGGACTTTGCCGGCGGTACCGTGGTGCATATCAACGCCGCTGTCGCGGGGCTGGTAGGCGCGTATCTGGTCGGAAAGCGTGCCGGTTTTGGCAAAGAGGCGTTTAAACCGCATAACCTGCCGATGGTGTTTCTCGGCACGGCCATTCTCTACGTCGGCTGGTTTGGCTTTAACGCCGGTTCAGCGTCATCGGCGAACGAAATTGCTGCGCTGGCGTTTGTAAACACCGTTGTCGCTACCGCAGGTGCAGTGCTCTCCTGGGTCTTTGGTGAGTGGGCGCTGCGCGGTAAGCCTTCGCTGCTGGGTGCCTGCTCCGGCTTTATCGCCGGCCTGGTCGCCATTACGCCAGCCTGTGGCTACGTGGGCGTTGGCGGCGCACTGATCATCGGTCTGGCGGGCGGACTCGCGGGCATCTGGGGCGTTACGACGCTGAAAAGATGGCTGCGCGTCGATGACCCCTGCGATGTGTTTGGCGTGCACGGCGTGTGCGGTATCCTCGGCTGCATCCTGACCGGCGTCTTCGCCTCCAGCTCGCTGGGTGGCGTTGGCTATGCGGAAGGCGTCACTATGGGGCATCAGGTCTGGATCCAGATATTCAGCTGTATCGTCACCGTGGTCTGGTCCGGTGTGGTGGCCTTTATCGGCTTCAAGCTGGCGGATGTGATTGTCGGCCTGCGCGTACCGGAAGAGCAGGAGCGTGAAGGCCTGGATGTAAACAGCCACGGCGAAAACGCGTATAACCAGTAAGCTAAAAACGAAGAGAAGGGGCGACCAGGTCGCCCCTTTTTTTATGCGTCGCGCTGACGCATAACACCTTCCTGTACCGTGGTCGCTACCAGCGTACCCTCCTGCGTATAGAACTCGCCGCGTACAAAGCCGCGCGCACCAGAGGCAGACGTACTCACCACGCTGTAAAGCAGCCATTCTGAGAGATCAAACGGGCGGTGAAACCACATCGAGTGATCGATCGTGGCCACCTGCATATCCGCCTCCAGAAACCCTTTACCGTGCGGCTGCAGCGCCACCGGCAAAAAGTTAAGGTCGGAGGCGTAGCCCAGCACATATTGATGGATGCGGCGATCGGCAGGCATCTGGCCATTAGCGCGCACCCAGACCTGGCGAACAGGCTCAGCCACGTGGCCCTTAAGCGGATTGTGGATCTGAACCGGACGGATATCCAGCGGCCGCTCAGCGAGAAACTTCTCTTTAAGCTTCAGCGGCAGATGCGCGGCGAGTTTTTGCGCCAGATCGCGTTCAGAAGGCAGCTCATCCGGCCCCGGCACCGGGGGCATACTGTTCTGATGCTCAAACCCGGTTTCAGGCGCCTGAAAGGAGGCGGTCATATAGAAAATAGGCTGGCCATTCTGGACAGCGCTGACGCGGCGCGCGCTGAAGCTTTTGCCGTCGCGCAGCGTTTCGACATCGTAAATAATCGCTTTATGGCTGTCGCCGGGACGCAGAAAATAGCTATGAAATGAATGAATAATGCGATCTTCCGGCACCGTCTGTTTAGCGGCATAGAGCGCCTGGCCCACCACCTGACCGCCAAACACCTGACGCAGACCGAGATCTTCACTCTGCCCGCGGAACAGGCCTTCTTCCAGTTTTTCCAGATTTAATAGCGTAAGCAGGTTAGTCAGCGCCTGGCTCATAATCATGTCCTCATCAGCAGATATGGCGCAAGTGTGAAAGATCCGACCAGTTTGCGCAACGGATTTGCGCTGATTTCTGATGACGGGTGAGGCTCCAGGCGCAATGCGGATTTCTGTGCCAGAATTAAGAGCAATCGGCGGTTGAAATGCCAGCTAAAAATTAACCGCCGACAATCATAGTGTTCATAAGGAGACGACATCGATGAAACTCTGGCAGGTTATTAGCGGTATGACACTGGCGGCGGCGATTACAGGGTGTGCTGACCACAGCAAACCGGTTCCGACGCCTACGCTTGGCTCGGCGGTTGCCGGCCAGCAGTCGGCCATCAAGCAGCCTAACGTAAGCGGTTCTGTTTATATCCGTCAGCGCATCGCGCTGCCGCCGGATGCAGTACTGACCGTTACGCTGGCAGATGCGTCGCTGGCGGACGCGCCTTCTAAAGTGCTGGCACAGCGTGCCGTGCGTACCGAAGGCAAACAGTCACCGTTCCAGTTTATTCTGCCCTTTAACCCGGCAGACATTAAGCCAGACGCGCGCATTCTGCTGAGCGCAGCCATCACTATGGATGGCAAACTGGCGTTTGTTACGGACACGGTGAAGCCAGTGATCAATCAGGGTGGCACCAAAGCTGAATTGCTGCTGGTGCCGGTTGCCAATCGCGCAATGTCGACGCAGCCAGGTGCCGCGACCACGGTTCCGTCGACGTCACCTACTCAGGTAACGCCATCGGCTTCCGTACCGGCGCCGACCAGTCTGTAATCTGCAGCATCAGCAGGCCCGTTGCGGGCCTGCTGATTAAATCTCCCAGCGATAGCGTGCCATATCAATCCCGCCTTCCTCACTGACAATGACCCCTTCAGCCTCCAGCGCATCACGCTGACGCAGCAGATCGTCACCCTGCAGGGAAATCTGTCCGTAACGGTTGACAACGCGATGCCAGGGCAGCGTACTTTCCGGCGGCAGGCGACGCAGTACACCGCCTACCTGACGCGCAGCGCGCGGTGAACCGGCGAGTAAAGCGATATCACCGTAGGTGGTTACCTGACCGCGCGGTATTGCGGCTACAATGTGCCAGACGCGTGCGGCAAAATTCAGAGAATCATTCATTATCGGGAGTAAGAAACAGAGGGAAACCTGAAGCAGGGTAGCTGACAGAGTACGCCTGTTCAAGAAAACAACGGTTGTCTGGCTCACCCTTGCAATTGCACAGGCGTTCGCTGATAATGCCCCCGCTCTCTGATAAGAGAGCACTCAATGGAGGCCCTGTTGGTTCTCCCGCAACGCTAACTTGTGAACTCGGTCAGGTCCGGAAGGAAGCAGCCGCAGCAGGCGACGCGTGTGCCGGGATGTAGCTGGCAGGGCCTCCACCCATTTTGGGCCAGCAACCAGCCGCGCCTCTTCAGAGTTTTACGGCACTCCCTTGCCTTTTTCCGCTTCAGTCACTCAACAGCACTGCACGCTGTATCAGCGAACATATTTCCACACAGAGCCTGGCACTTTATCGTAAAGCTTGTTCATGGTCAGTTCAGCAAGGCGATGATCTGCTGCTGAATAGAATACTGCCAGTTCGCTATCCGGTAATTCATACTTATTTTTTTCGATGACCCGTTCAAGGGTATCAATTGAACGACAACGACGCAGACGCATCAAATAGTCGGTCTTGGTCAGGGTTTGATTGCTCATGAAAAAAATTTTCTCACTCTGATGCTAAAAGGAATGGCTCGGTTGCTGAAGATAAGCACACTCTTCGGCGAAAATATTAAATAAGCGTTTAGCGGATCGCTGCCAGCGCTGAAGATCCTTTGCATTGATACTGTAACTGCTAAAAAGCATAAAGGTATCATCAAGATATTCATCAATTTGAGAAATCAGCGACTCATCTTCCGTATGCTTAATTTTGTAATTCATTGTGAAAGAGGCTATATGCTCAATAAAATCGTTGAGCTGTAAATTAGCAGAGGAGGCAGGGTCATTAACCCAGTCGCGATGATTTTCACTCAGGGTAGCCATACTCTCGTCATACAGGTTTTCACATAAGAATTTAAGCTGGGCAATATCATGCCGTTTCGGTGAGTATTCGTCCATCTTTTTCCCTCCATAGCGAGCACAGGAGCCGCAGCGCGGCGAGATTTAAAAGAGCTACCAGGGAGCGATCACGAATAAAAATAATTCAGCGACCTGTTAAATGTAATCCACAATCATTAGTTTTGCTCACCTCAATTACCAAATATTACAATTCATCAGCAGGGGAGAGGCGCGTATTGTCAATCACATCAAACACCAGCGCGCCGGGCTTTACGTGGAACATAACTTCTTCATGTCGGGTAAATGTTTCGTTCAAATCGAGGCAGGGATTAAATAAATCCCAGGAAAATTCATAAAGCATTTTAAAACTATCTGGATTAATGGTTTTAATAGATAGTACCTGAAAACTTTCAGGAACTAATTGAGCACTCTGCGAATACCAGTCTAACTCTCCGGCCAGCGCTTCAGCTATTTTAAGAATATTCCCCTGAATGACGCTGCGAAGTTTGTCACAGTCATGTTCATCTGCCGCAACGTCCACATTAATAATAGCCTGCATAGCGTATTCCGTAAAAAAAGATCGTACCGCTATCATTGAGTCTTGCTGGTTGTAATGCAAGCAGGTGATTGACGCTACCAGCGATTATTGCGATGGGTAATGCCACTGGCGATCTGCCCGGGGGCACGGACGATCAATTTTTGAAACACTTCTCTGCACGCGCTTTGCCGTTAAATTCGTTAGTGTATTGTTATGTTATAACATAATGGTGAATGCGATGCGCAACAGCGATCTGTTACTTTCCGTCGGCAGTCGTCTGATGGTTATCATGATACTTATTACTCTGCTGATGCTCTGCGTCTTCTGGGGCACCTCGGCATGATCCACTTTAATCGGCTCCTGGTCGGCTATCGCGGGCAGGCGATAACCGCGATCCCCGACGGAAAACTGGCTGCCGGCAGTATGACCGCGCTGACCGGCGCAAACGGCAGCGGCAAGTCAACGCTGCTGAAAACGCTGGCTGGCGTGATTGCGCCGGTCTCCGGCTCCTGCCCGATCGGCGTGCCCGCCCGTGCTATTGGCTGGCTGCCACAGCGTAGCGAACTGGAGACGCGTTTTCCGCTTACGGTATATGAGCTGGTTGCTACCGGCTGCTGGCCGCGCTGCGGCTGGTTTGGCGGTATTAACCGGGCGCTGCACAGAGAGATCGACGCCGCGCTGGACGCCGTACAGATGCGGGCATTTGCCGATGCGCAGCCCGCTACGCTCTCTGGCGGCCAGCTGCAGCGGGTCCTTTTTGCCCGGCTTCTGATGCAGCAGAGCCGGGTCTGGCTGCTGGATGAACCTTTCAGCGCTATCGATGCATCCACCACTACTCTGCTGATGGCGCTGCTCCGGCAGCAGCATCAGCAGGGCACGACGCTGCTGGTGGTCCTGCACGACAGGCCGCTGGTCAGCCGCTACTTCAGCGCAGAATTATCGCTGGATCACTCACCAGAGAGCGTGCAGGTGACGTCATGACGCTGCTGCAGCCTTTTATCGAATTTGGCTTTATGCGCCGCGCGCTGGTGGCCTGTATTGCGCTGGCGCTGAGCGCCACTCCGTTAGGCGTGTTTTTGTCACTGCGCCGGATGAGTCTGATAGGCGACGCGCTATCGCATGCGATATTGCCGGGTGCAGCGGTTGGCTATCTGCTCTCAGGTCTGTCGCTGGTGGCAATGGGGGCAGGCGGACTGCTGGCGGGGCTGGTGGTGGCGCTGCTCTCCGGCGCTGTCAGTCGCTATACCCCGTTAAAAGAGGATGCCAGTTTTTCCGGATTTTATCTTGGCTCGCTGGCGCTGGGGGTCACGCTGGTTTCGCTGCGCGGCTCCAGTGTGGATCTGCTGCACGTGCTGTTTGGTTCACTGCTGGCAGTCGACACTCGTGCGCTGGTTCTGGTTGCCGCTATCGCCGCGTTCACGCTGCTGACGCTGGCGCTGATTTTCCGCCCGCTGGTCATTGACGCCTTCGATCCCGACTTTTTGCGGGTGCAGAACCGCTGGAGCGCACCGCTGGTACAGGGGCTTTTTCTGCTGTTGGTCGTACTGAACCTGGTTGCTGGCTTTCAGATTCTGGGAACGCTGATGTCCGTCGGGCTGATGATGCTGCCCGCTACCAGCGCCCGCTTCTGGAGCCGTCGGCTCACCCCATTGCTGTTTATCGCTATGCTGCTGGCAATCGCTGCTGCGCTAAGCGGTCTGTTGCTCTCCTGGTACTACTCACTGCCTGCCGGACCCGTCGTGGTGCTGAGTGCTGCCGGGCTGTTTCTGCTCTCTGTTCTGACAGGGCCATGCGGCGGCGTGCTGCGTCGTCGTTAATATACTGATAAGGGGATACAAATGAAGTTTATTGCACTGAGCCTGATAACCAGCGCGATGCTGGTCAGCCCGTTTACGCAGGCCGGTACTATCAACACGGTAGCCAGTTTTACCGTGCTGGCCGATATCGTAAAACAGGTTGGCGGCGATCATGTGCGTGTCACCTCGCTGGTCGGGCCGGATGGCGATCCGCATACCTTTGAGCCTACGCCACAGGACAGCCAGGCGCTGGCGCAGGCCAGCGTGGTGTTTGTCAGCGGTCTCGGTCTGGAAGGGTGGATGGATCGGCTGATTAGGGCTTCAGGCTATCGCGGCGATGTGGTGGTGGCGTCCAGCGGCATCAGCACGCGTACTATGGAAGAGGAGGGCAGTACCGTCACCGATCCGCACGCCTGGAACAATCTGCAGAACGGTGAAATTTATGCGCGTAACGTAATGCAGGCGTTGATAAAAGCCGATCCGCAGGACGCCGCCGACATCCGGCGCAGCGGCGAGCGTTATATTCAGCAGCTGCAGCAGCTCGACAGTTGGGCTAAATCTGCATTTAACGCCGTGCCGCGCAGCGCACGCAAAGTGCTGACCAGCCACGATGCTTTTGGCTACTTCGGACAGCGTTATGGCGTTACCTTCCTGGCTCCGGTCGGCTTTTCTACCGAAGCAGAAGCCAGCGCCAGTGACGTTGCGCAGATTATCAAGCAGCTCAGGCGTGAGCATATTCACCGCTACTTTATTGAAAATCAGACCGACCCGCGCCTGGTTAAACAGATAGCCAGTGAATCGGGGGCGCAGCCCGGCGGCGAACTCTATCCGGAGGCGCTCTCCGCTGCTGGCGGTCCGGCTGCGACCTATACGGCAGCATTCCGGCATAACGCGGAAGCGATGCTGAAAAGCATGCATTGACTGCTCCCCGCCCTAAAGGGCGAGGATTCCCACTTCAACGCAACCTACCTGAGCCGCATTACGCGGCTTTAGGGTTTACAGTCGCTCCGTGGGCTAACGCGGTCAGCCCGGCCGCTTTTATATGTTACCGCGCTTATATCCCCGCCCGATTGGGCGAGGTCTTACGCGCAAATTGATAAAAAAGGCCGGGGAGCATCCCGGCCAGACTCTCACAACGCATTAACGCTTTTTCTTTCTTCCCTGAACCGCTTTGAAACGTGGATTGGATTTGCAAATCACATAAATACGGCCTTTACGTCGTACCACTTTGCAATCCCGGTGGCGGGTTTTAGCCGACCGAAGTGAACTCACGACCTGCATCGTACTGCTCCTTTATCTGGTGCGCGTCAGGAAGCTGCCAAAGCGCTTGTTGAAGCGCGCCGCGCTGCCCTCTTTGGCAAACTCTTTTTGTTTGCCGGTATAATAAACGTGCGATTTGGAGGAGACATCCAGCGTCACGTAAGGCAGAACCTCGCCTTCAAACTCGATGGTGCGTTCAGTCTTAATGGTTGATCCCACTTTAAAATACTCATCAGCGGTGGTGTCATGGAACAGAACCGGACGATAGTGCGGGTGGATATCAGGCTTCATATGAAGGCTCCTATGTAATGTTATAATATTACATTATTATGCGCCCGTTATGGCGCGATTGCAACTGTCATCAGGCACCATAAAAAAAGGCCGCATCTGCGGCCTTTTTCATTAAGGAGTCAATCAGTGTTTCGCGTGTTCAGCCGGATGGCTGCCTTCAAGCTCCGCTTTATGCTTACTGAAGCGGCGACGCACCACGACGAAGAAGACCGGTACAAAGAAGATCGCCAGCGCGGTAGCAGTGACCATTCCTCCCATTACGCCGGTGCCTACTGCGTTCTGAGCGCCGGAGCCGGCACCGCTGCTGATCGCCAGCGGCAGTACGCCGAGGATAAACGCCAGTGAGGTCATCAGAATCGGGCGCAGACGCATACGTACCGCTTCCAGCGTCGCTTCCACCAGGCCTTTGCCCTCTTTATCCATCAAATCTTTCGCAAATTCGACGATCAGAATGGCATTCTTAGCGGAAAGCCCAATCGTGGTCAGCAGCCCGACGACAAAGTAGACGTCGTTACTGAGCCCGCGCAGGGTGGTGAAGATCAGCGCGCCAATAACGCCGAGCGGCACGACCAGCATTACCGAGAACGGAATAGACCAGCTCTCATAGAGTGCCGCCAGGCAGAGGAAAACGACAATCAGCGAGATCGCATAGAGCGCCGGGGCCTGGTTACCTGACAGACGTTCCTGATAGGACATGCCGGTCCAGTCGTAGCCAATACCGGTTGGCAGTTTCGACGCCAGCTCCTCCATCATATCCATCGCATCACCCGAGCTTTTGCCCGGTGCAGCCTGACCGAGGATCTCCATGGAAGGCAGACCGTTGTAACGCTCCAGGCGCGGTGAGCCATACTGCCATTTCGCAGAGGAGAAGGCGGAGAAGGGCACCATATTGCCGGCGCTGTTACGCACATACCATTTGCCAATGTCATCCGGCAGCATGCGCGCATCCGCTTTACCCATAACGTACACTTTCTTCACGCGACCGCGATCGATAAAGTCGTTGACGTAGGATCCACCCCAGGCGGCGCCCAGCGTAGTGTTGATATCAGAGAGCGATACCCCCAGCGCCTGCGCTTTTTCCTGATCGATAATCAGCTTGTACTGCGGCGTATCTTCCAGGCCGTTCGGACGTACGCCAACCAGCGTATCTGAATGCTGGGCGATCATGCCAAACAGCTGATTTCGCGCTTCGGTCAGCTTTTCATGGCCCAGGTTGCCCTGATCAATCAGCTGGAAGTCAAAACCGGTGGCGTTACCCAGTTCGATAATGGCCGGCAGGTTGAACGGGAAGACCATGGCATCTTTAATCTGACCCAGTGCGCCCATGGCGCGTCCGGCGATAGCGGGTACTTTCAGATCGGCGCTGCCACGCTCATCCCACGGCTTCAGGCTGACAAACGCGATACCGGTGTTCTGACCACGACCGGCAAAGCCAAAGCCGTTAACGGTGAACACGGAATTGACGCTATCTTTCTCTTTGGTCAGGAAGTAATCCGTTACCTGATCCAGCACTTTCTGAGTACGTTCCTGGGTTGCACCGGCTGGCAGCTGCGCCTGCGCCAGTAACAGCCCCTGATCTTCTTCCGGCAGGAAGGAGGTCGGCAGTTTCAGGAACAGCCACGCCATGCCAAGAACAATGACCAGATAGATTACCAGATAGCGGCCGGTACTGCGGATAATATGGCTGACGCTGTCGACATAGTGATTGGTGCTTTTGTCGAACATGCGGTTGAACCAGCCAAAGAAGCCGGTGGTTTTACCATGCTCACCTTTTTTAATCGGTTTGAGCATGGTGGCACAGAGGGCAGGGGTGAGGATCAGCGCGACCAGCACCGACAGCGCCATCGCTGAAACGATGGTAATCGAGAACTGACGGTAGATAACCCCGGTCGAACCGCCAAAGAACGCCATGGGAATAAATACCGCAGAGAGCACCAGCGCAATACCGACCAGCGCGCCCTGAATCTGCTCCATGGAGCGTTTGGTCGCCTCTTTCGGCGGCAGTCCCTCTTCTGCCATAACGCGCTCAACGTTCTCGACGACCACGATGGCGTCATCAACCAGCAGGCCGATGGCGAGCACCATACCAAACATCGTAAGCGTGTTAATGGAGTAGCCAAAACCATTGATGATAGCGAAGGTACCCAGCAGCACCACCGGTACGGCGATGGTGGGGATCAGCGTGGCGCGGAAGTTCTGCAGGAACAGATACATAACCAGGAACACCAGCACAATCGCTTCGAACAGCGTTTTAACCACTTCGAAAATGGAGATTTTTACAAACGGAGTCGTGTCATACGGGTAGACGGTCTTCATGCCTGACGGGAAGAACGGCTCCAGTTTACCCAGCTCTGCTTTAACCGCTTCTGCGGTATCCAGTGCGTTAGCCCCGGTCGCCAGCTTGATACCGATACCGGATGCAGGCTTGCCGTTGTAACGGGCAATAACTTCGTAGTTTTCACCACCCAGTTCAATTTTTGCCACGTCGCGCAGACGCACCTGCGAGCCATCCTGGTTCACCTTGAGCATGATGTTGCCAAACTCATCGGTTGAGGTCAGGCGGGTCTGAGCAATAATAGAGGCGTTAAGCTGCTGGCCTGGCACCGGCGGTGTACCGCCTAGCTGACCGGCGGCGACCTGGGTATTCTGCGTCTGCAGCGCACTGATCACGTCAACCGGCGTCAGCTGATAGTTGTTCAGCTTGTGCGGATCGAGCCAGATACGCATCGCATACTGTGCACCAAACACCTGGGTATCACCTACGCCTGTGGTACGGCTGATAGGATCTTTGATATTAGAGGCGACATAGTCCGCAATGTCGTTCTGCGTCATGCTGCCATCATCACTGACAAAACCGGCTACCATCAGGAAGCTGCTGGAGGATTTTTTAACCTGAATCCCCTGCTGCTGTACTTCCTGCGGCAGCAGCGGCATCGCCAGCTGCAGCTTGTTCTGCACCTGTACCTGCGCGATATCCGCGTCGGTACCGGACTGGAAGGTCAGCGTCAGCGTTAGCGTACCGGATGAGTCACTGCTCGAGGACATATACATCAGCCCGTCGATGCCGTTCATATTCTGTTCAATAACCTGCGTAACAGAATCCTGCAGCGTTTTTGCATCCGCACCCGGATAAGATGCCTGGATCTCAACCGCCGGTGGCGCAACATTGGGATATTGCTCAATCGGCAGGCTGATGATCGACAGCGCACCCGCCATCATAATGATGATGGCAAGCACCCATGCAAAAATGGGGCGATCGATAAAGAACTTAGCCATGTATCAACGGCTCCTGTTATGACGACGATTTAGCAGACTGAGATTCCTGGGCTGCTTTAGCATCATCTGAGACCTCTTTTGGCGTAACCTGCGCACCCGCTTTCGCGCGCTGAATACCGACGGTAATCACGCGGTCGCCCTCTTTCAGACCATCGGTAACCAGCCATTTGTCACCAAATGCCTGATTTGCAGTGATCTTACGTACTTCTACTTTGTTATCTGCGCCAACAACCATCGCGCTGGCATCGCCGGTTGGCGTACGGGTCACGCCGGTTTGCGGCACCAGCAGCGCGGTTGGGTTCACGCCTTCATCCAGACGCGCACGCACAAACATACCCGGCAGCAGACGGTTATCCGGGTTTGGGAAGATAGCGCGCAGCGTAATCGAACCGGTGGTTTCATCAACGGTGACATCGGAAAATTCCAGTGTTCCCGACTGCTTGTAAGGGCTACCATCCTGCATCAGCAGCGTAACGTTAGCTTTACCATCGGTCTGTTTCAGCTGACCCGCTTCCAGCTCGGCGCGCAGGCGCAGAAAATCGTCACTGGACTGCGTTACATCGACGTACATAGGATCCAGCTGCTGCACGGTCGCGAGCGCGTTAGTCTGACCATTGGAGACCAGGGCACCTTCTGTCACAGAGGATTTGCCGATACGGCCGCTGATAGGCGAGGTAACTTTGGTGTAGGCGAGGTTGATACGGGCAGTTTCAACGTTAGCCTGGGCGGCCTGTACAGCAGCCGCGGTCTGAGCCGCAGTGGCCGCTGCGTTGTCGTAATCCTGCTGACTGATATATTTGGTGCCGAGCAGCGGTTTATAACGTTTGATGGTGAGCTGCGCTACGCGGGCATTAGCCTGCGCCTGCGCTAAATCCCCTTTAGCACTGTCGTAAGCTGCCTGATAGGTGGCAGGATCGATCTGATAAAGCGACTGACCCGCTTTAATATCACTGCCTTCAACAAAATTACGCTTCAGAATGATACCCGACACCTGAGGGCGGACTTCTGCTACGCGAAACGCGGAAGTGCGACCGGGCAGTTCAGTCGTGACCTTCAGGGGTTCAGCTTTTAATGTGACCACCCCGACTTCCGGCGGTTGCTGCTGCTGCTGGCCGGCTTGCTGAGATTTATCATCATCACATCCTGTTAACAAAAAGCTGCCTGAAAGCATCACGGCGGCCGCCAGAGGCACTAACCCTCTGTTTTTATTCATAAATAAAACCTCTAGTGTCCGATATCAAATGATCAATGGATCACAAACCGATAAACCCATTGCTGCGTTAAAACACGGGTCATGCTATGGTACATACATTCACAAATGTATGTAAACTTGCCAGTTTGTAAAAACAGCTCCCTATGGCACGAAAAACCAAAGCGCAAGCACTTGAAACGCGTAATCAAATTCTTGATGCCGCATTAGCACACTTTTCTGAACAGGGTGTGGCCGCCACGTCGCTGGCTGATATCGCCGCAGCGGCTGGTGTCACGCGCGGTGCCATTTACTGGCACTTTAAAAATAAAGCCGATTTGTTACAGGAAATCTGGCTGCGCTGCGACGCCGGGCTGGACGATGTGGAACTTGAGTATCAGACAAAATATCCGGACGATCCACTTTCTGTAATGCGTTCGATGCTGATCTATATCCTTGACGCCACGGCAAAGGATGCGCAAAGACGCGCACTTATGGAGATTATCTTCCATAAATGTGAGTTTGTGGGCGAAATGTCGACGCTGGTAGCGATGCAGCAGGGTTTACTGCAGGCGTGTTATGACCGCATTGAAACCGTGCTGCGCAGCTGTATTGAGGCGGGGCAGCTGCCCGGTGCGCTGAATACTCGCCAGGCGGCGCTGCTGATGCGCGGCTATATCAATGGCATGATGGAGAGCTGGCTGTTTAATCCGCACAGTTTTGACCTGGCAGCGGAAGCGCCGCAGATCGTTGATGCGTTTCTCGATATGCTGCGGCTGAGCCCGACCCTGAGCGCGCGTTAATCTGTATGCGCGGCGGCCAGCTTCTGTTCATAGTCGCGCCGGACGATCGCCAGCGCGGCCAGCACCGTCGCGGGCGGCACCCGGTTCTCCTCCAGCAGCTGAATCAAGTCTACCGCCAGCTTAATCTCATCCGGTGCGCTCTCAAGCGACATACTCTCTCCTAAATCCGTAGTTTTATTGCAACCAGCAGCATCAGCACTGCGCCCGCCAGGGCGGCAGCCACGCCGGCGATATGCAGCGTGCCGATTTCGCCATTCATAAAGTAAGTGGCAATATAGCCGCCAATCAGCGCGCCAATCGCGGCCAGTACCAGCCCGGGGATCATCCCGCCGGGCCTGCCGGGCAGCAGCAGGCGCCTGAGCCAGCCCGCGGCCAGGCCCGTTACTATCCAGATAATCAGCGTCACCGTTTCCTCCTTCTGGCTTATGCGTTGAGTATAGAAGTGCGGCGCTACGCCTGCGCGGCGGGCAGTTCGAGCTGATAAAGCGCCGCGCGACAGCGGCTTAATCGCGCCTGCAGCTGTTCTACTTCCCGCATCAGCTGCTGCTGCACGCTCAGCGTTTCTGCCTGCGCAAGATGCGCCTCACGCTGGCGCAGCATAGCGAGTAGCCGCGTCTCATATCCCTGATACTCAACACGCTTCTGCTGGCGGGTATCCCGCCGCGGCTGCTCCCGCCACGGCCGCAGCTGCTGGCTTTCGCATTCGCGCTGAAGCGCCGCCAGCTGATCCAGCACCCGCTGCGCCAGCCACTGCTGCTGCACGGCGCTGTGCTGTTTTTGCTGCAGATGGTGCAGATTTCGCTCCAGCTCCTGCAAATAGTCGCTCAGGCGGGTGCCTTTAGTCTGAAACAGGGCGGCATCAAAGCGCGGCACTCTGCAGGCGCCGTCCGGCTGCTGTGCTATACGCTGGCGCAGCGTTTCAACGATTTTTTGCAGCCGCTCAGGCGCGGAAAGGAGAGGCATCACTTCGGTTCCATGTTAACGTAAGAGCATATTCAGTATTCAGGCATCTGGCATGCAGCGTTTTTTACTGTTGAGCCTTGGCTGGCTGGCGATAGTGCTGGGCACGCTGGGCATTGTATTACCTTTACTCCCGACAACGCCATTTGTGTTGCTGGCCGCCTGGTGTTTTGCCCGTTCATCGCCGCGCTTTCACCACTGGCTGCTGTGGCGCTCGCCGTTTGGCCGCTATCTGCGTCACTGGCAGCGTCATCGGGCCATGCCGCCAGGCGCTAAGGGGCGGGCAATAGTGCTGATTATCATCACCTTTGCGTTTTCGCTCTGGCTGGTAAAGCTGTTCTGGCTGCGTCTGCTGCTGCTGGTGTTGTTAGCAATACTGCTGCTCTTTATGTGGCGTATTCCGGTAGTAGAAGAAGAGACAACGCAACATTAACCGCGTCAGGGTTGCATTTAGGCTGCTGTTTGCTTAGATTTGGGCATCTTCGTGCGTGGCTTCCCTCTGTGAAACGACTTCGCTTAACCCGGTCTCCGGGTATTGGCGCTGTTGAAGCGGCGCGTTTTAGATATTTTTCCAGGCGTAACCTTTATGACCGCAACTGCGCAGCAGCTTGAACTGATCAAAAACAGCATCAAAAGTATTCACGACTATCCGAAGCCGGGCATTCTGTTCCGCGACGTAACCAGCCTTATGGAAGATCCGCAGGCCTATGCGGCGGCAATCTCCATTCTGGTTGAGCGCTATCGTGACAAAGGCATCACCAAAGTAGTGGGTACAGAAGCGCGCGGCTTCCTGTTTGGTGCACCCGTAGCGCTGGGGCTGGGCGTAGGGTTTGTACCGGTGCGTAAACCGGGCAAGCTGCCGCGTGAAACCTGGCAGGAGCGCTATGAGCTGGAGTACGGTACGGATGCGCTGGAGCTGCATAAAGATGCGATTAAACCTGGCGATATCGTGCTGGTCATCGACGATCTGCTGGCAACCGGTGGCACCATTGAGGCGACGGTAAAACTGATCCGCCGCGCGGGTGGCGAAGTCAATGATGCCGCTTTTGTGATTAATCTGTTTGATCTCAGCGGCGAAGCGCGCCTGACCGCGCTGGGCGTTAACTGCTACAGCCTCGTCAGCTTCCCCGGCCACTAAGGCCTGCTGCGCTCTGCTGTTTTGCGGAGCGCAGTGCTTACCCCTTACGTTACTCTGCCTGCGCCTGCCCGAGACGGGTATAGGCATATTTCGCTGTGGCTGGTAAACTACTGCCCAAATACACAGGGTTTGCGAAGCTGCATTTTTTCCCTTTTTCTGACGGTGGCTGCCGGCTGATTGCCGCGCTGCTGTGCCAACTCAATACAATCCAGTGACCACATCCACATGAGCTATCAGGTACTTGCGCGAAAATGGCGTCCCCAGGCCTTCGCAGACGTAGTGGGTCAGGAACATGTGCTGACTGCGCTCGCCAACGGGTTATCACTGGGACGTATTCATCATGCCTATCTTTTCTCCGGCACCCGTGGCGTAGGGAAAACCTCTATTGCCCGCCTGCTGGCGAAAGGGTTGAACTGCGAAACCGGTATTACCGCTACGCCCTGTGGCAAGTGCGACAACTGCCGGGAAATTGAGCAGGGCCGCTTTGTTGACTTAATTGAGATCGATGCGGCTTCCCGTACCAAAGTGGAAGACACGCGCGATCTGCTGGATAACGTGCAGTACGCGCCGGCGCGTGGTCGCTTTAAGGTCTATCTGATTGATGAAGTGCACATGCTGTCGCGCCACAGCTTTAACGCATTGCTGAAAACGCTGGAAGAGCCGCCGTCCCACGTTAAGTTTTTGCTGGCCACTACCGATCCGCAGAAGCTGCCGATCACTATCCTGTCGCGCTGCCTGCAGTTCCATCTGAAGGCGCTGGACGTTGAACAGATTCAGCAGCAGCTGAGCTATGTGCTCGAGCAGGAGCAGATTGCCGCGGAGCCACGTGCGCTGCATCTGCTGGCGCGTGCTGCCGATGGCAGTATGCGTGATGCGCTGAGCCTGACCGATCAGGCGATCGCCAGCGGGCTGGGCAGCGTCACGCGCGACACCGTCGCGCAGATGCTCGGTACGCTGGATGACGAACAGCCGCTGGCGCTGATTGAAGCGCTGGCAGAAGGCAGCGGCGAACAGGTAATGGCGCGCCTGAATCAGGCCGCTTCGCGCGGTGTAGAGTGGGAAGCGCTGCTGGTTGAGATGCTGCGGCTGCTGCATCGCATCGCAATGGTGCAGCTGCTGCCTGGCTCCCTGAATGATGAAGAGTTCAGTGAAGCGCAGCGCCTGCGTGAGCTGGCGCGTACCCTGCCGCCCGCTGACGTGCAGCTCTACTATCAGACGCTGCTGATGGGACGCAAAGATCTGCCGCTGGCGCCCGATCGGCGCCTGGGCGTGGAAATGACGCTGCTGCGCGCGCTGGCTTTCCATCCACAGGCTACACTTGCTGAACCGGTGGCGCGTCCGTCGCTGGCACCGCAGGCGGCGCCGCAGGTACCTGCCGCCGCCCCGGCTGAGCAGCCCGCTGCGGCTACGCAACCGCAGATGGCGCCGGCTACGCAACCGCAGATGGCGCCGCCCGCTGCGCCGGCTCCGGCAGAACCGCAGGCACCGCCTGCCGGCAATCTGCCGGACACCACCAGCCAGCTGCTGCAGGCGCGTACGCAACTGCTGCGTCAGGGGGCAGGTAAAGTAAAAAAGAGTGAGCCGGCAGCGCGTCCCGCGCGGCCGGCAAATCAGGCGCTGGAGCGTCTGGCTACGGTGACGGAGCGCGTTCAGCAGCGCGCACCCGAAGCCGTGAGCGCGCCGGTAAAACCGGAGGCGTACCGCTGGAAAGCGCAGCAGCAGAGTGAGGAGAAAGCGGAGCCGGTCGCAACGCCAAAAGCCTTGCGTTCAGCGCTGGAGCATGAGAAAACGCCGGAGCTGGCTGCGCGGCTGGCCGAGGAAGCACAGCAGCGTGATGCCTGGACCGCTGAAATTGCCCGGCTGACGCTGCCAAAGCTGGTGCAGCAGGTGGCACTCAACGCGTGGAAAGAGCAGCATGAACAGAGCGTGACGCTGCATCTGCGCAGCAGCCAGCGACACCTCAATTCTGCGGCAGCCCGGCAGGCCATTCAGGCTGCGCTAAGCCAGGCGGCGGGTCAGGAAGTTGAACTGACCATCGTGGAAGATGATAATCCGGCGGTGCTGACGCCGCTGGAGTGGCGACAGGCCATCTATGAAGAGAAGCTGGCGCAGGCGCGCCAGTCGCTCGCAAGTGATACCCACATTCAGATGCTGCAGCAGTTTTTTGATGCCGATCTGGATGAAGAGAGTATCCGACCCGTATGATCACGCTGTCGCGCAGAGGTTGCGCGCAGCCCCAGCAGAGAGAGAAAACTATGTTTGGTAAAGGCGGATTGGGCAACCTGATGAAACAGGCCCAGCAGATGCAGGATAAAATGGCCAAGGTCCAGGAAGAGATCGCCGCGCTGGAAGTTACGGGCGAATCGGGTGCGGGTCTGGTTAAAGTCACCATCAACGGCGCGCACAACTGCCGTCGCGTGGAAGTCGATCCCAGCCTGCTGGAAGATGACAAAGATATGCTGGAAGATCTGATTGCTGCAGCCTTTAACGATGCGGCGCGTCGCATCGATGAGACGCAGAAAGAGAAGATGGCTTCTGTCTCTTCCGGTATGCAGCTGCCGCCCGGCTTCAAGATGCCGTTCTGATGCAGACCAGTCCACTGCTTGAAACCTTAATGGAGTCACTGCGCTGTCTGCCGGGTGTAGGCCCGAAGTCAGCGCAGCGCATGGCGTTTCACCTGTTGCAACGCGATCGCAGCGGTGGAATGCGTCTGGCTCAGGCGCTGACGCGCGCGATGTCGGAAATCGGCCACTGTGCCGATTGCCGTACCTTCACCGAACAGGAGATCTGCACCATCTGCGCTAACGCCCGTCGGCAGCAGAACGGGCAGATTTGCGTGGTGGAAAGCCCGGCAGATATTCACGCCATTGAGCAGACCGGCCAGTTTGGCGGGCGCTACTTTGTGCTGATGGGACATCTGTCGCCGCTGGATGGGATTGGTCCGCAGGATATCGGGCTCGATCGCCTGGAGCAGCGTCTGGAACATGAGACGCTGCAGGAGGTAATCCTGGCGACCAACCCCACGGTAGAGGGTGAAGCGACCGCCAACTATATCGCTGAGCTGTGCGGTCAGTATGGCGTTGACGCCAGCCGTATCGCGCACGGTGTGCCGGTAGGTGGCGAGCTGGAGATGGTTGATGGCACCACGCTGTCGCACTCTCTTGCCGGGCGTCATAAGATTAAATTCTAAGCACTCGCCGGTTTCATTCACTGAAACCGGCTTGAAAATTTTCCCGCCATCCCCATCTCTTCCTCAACGTTCGATCAACCCCGATTCTGTTGAGGTAGCAATGACCATGAAAGGACAAGAGACGCGTGGCTTCCAGTCAGAGGTAAAACAACTTCTGCACCTGATGATCCATTCCCTCTATTCAAACAAAGAGATTTTCCTGCGTGAACTGATCTCCAACGCCTCTGATGCCGCTGATAAGCTGCGCTTCCGCGCGCTTTCCACGCCGGATCTCTATGAAGGCGACGGCGAGCTGCGCGTACGTATCTCGGTCGACAAGGAGAAACGGACGCTGACGCTGAGCGACAACGGTATCGGTATGCGTCGCGATGAGGTGATTGAAAACCTCGGCACTATCGCTAAATCAGGCACCAAAGCGTTTCTGGAGTCTATGGGCTCTGACCAGGCGAAAGACAGCCAGCTGATTGGCCAGTTTGGTGTGGGTTTCTACTCCGCCTTTATCGTTGCTGACAAAGTGACCGTGCGCACCCGCGCTGCCGGCGCACAGGCCAGTGAGGGCGTGTTCTGGGAGTCAGAAGGCGAAGGCGAATATACCCTGGCAGAGATCGAAAAAGCCGATCGCGGTACCGAGATCACGCTGCATTTCCGCGCCGGTGAAGATGATTTCCTTGACGCCTGGCGCGTGCGTAACGTCATCAGCAAATATTCCGATCACATCGCACTGCCGGTAGAGATCGAAACCAAAGATGAAGAGAACGACACCGTAACCTGGGAGAAGGTCAACAAAGCCCAGGCGCTGTGGACGCGTAACAAAGCGGAGATCAGCGACGACGAGTACAACGAGTTCTACAAGCACATTGCGCATGACTTCAGCGATCCGGCTATCTGGAGCCATAATCGCGTGGAAGGCAAGCAGGAGTACACCAGCCTGCTCTACATCCCGCAGCGTGCTCCGTTCGATATGTGGAACCGCGACAGCAAGCATGGCCTCAAGCTTTATGTACAGCGCGTGTTTATCATGGATGACGCTGAGCAGTTCATGCCGAACTACCTGCGCTTTGTGCGCGGCCTGATTGACTCTAACGATCTGCCGCTCAACGTCTCACGTGAAATTCTGCAGGATAGCCGTGTAACCCAGAGCCTGCGCGCCGCGCTGACCAAGCGCAGCCTGCAGATGCTGGAAAAACTGGCAAAAGATGATGCAGAGAAGTATCAGCAGTTCTGGAAAGAGTTTGGTCTGGTACTGAAAGAGGGGCCGGCGGAAGATAGCGCCAATCAGCAGGCGATTGCTAAACTGCTGCGTTTTGCCACCACGCAGAGCGAAGGCAGCGAGCAGAGCGTATCGCTGGATGACTACCTGAGCCGCATGGTTGAAGGGCAGGAGAAGATCTACTACATCACGGCGGACAGCTACGCCGCGGCGAAAAGCAGCCCGCATCTGGAGCTGTTCCGCAAAAAAGGCATTGAGGTACTGCTGCTCTCCGATCGCATCGATGAGTGGATGATGAGCTATCTCACCGAGTTCGACGGTAAAACGTTCCAGTCAGTAAGCAAAGCCGATGAGTCGCTGAGCAAGCTGGCGGATGAAGAGACCGAAGAGCAGAAAGAAGCGGAAAAAGCGCTGGAGCCGTTTGTTGAGCGCGTGAAAACGCTGCTGGGCGAGCGCGTAAAAGAGGTGCGACTGACGCATCGTCTGACCGATACACCTGCCATCGTCACCACTGACGCTAACGAAATGACCACCCAGATGGCGAAACTGTTTGCCGCCGCCGGTCAGGATGTTCCGGAAGTGAAATATATCTTTGAGATCAATCCGGAGCATGGCCTGGTGAAACGCGTAGCGGATACCCAGGATGAGGCGCGCTTTGCCGAGTGGGTTGAGCTGCTGCTGGATCAGGCGCTGCTGGCTGAGCGCGGTACGCTGGACGATCCTAACCAGTTTATCCGCCGCATGAACCAGCTGCTGACGGCATAACGCCGCGCAGCGCGAAGCGAATAAAAAGGGCGCCATCGATGGCGCCCTTTCTTATGGCGTCAGCACTGCGCCTGCTCGCTAAGCCATGTGCGAAACAGACGGATCTCTGTATTCTGCTCGCGCGAGCGTTTGGCCATCATCCAGGTCGCGCGATCGATGCGCACAAAGCCCAGCGGCGCAATCAGCGCGCCCGCCTCCAGCTCCTGCTGCACCAGCAGTCGCGGTGCCATAATGATTCCCAGACCGCTTCTGGCGGCCTGGATAGCCAGCATCAGATTATCAAAGTGTTTGCCTCGCCAGAAATCACCGCGTACCCCGCTGTTTTTTGCCCACTCTGCCCAGGCGTGCAGCCGGGTATCCGCATGCAGCAGCGGCAGCGTGTGCAGATCGCGCGCGCTCTGCAGGCGTTCGGCGTAGTGGGGCGCGCAGAGCGGCCCAATCGCGTCATCGCTGATAAGCGTGGCTTCAATATCATCATCGGGCTGCTGCTCATAGCTCAGGATCAGCACATCGGTGTGTTCGCTGCGCAGCTGGTCGATCTCAACCAGTGACTGAAACTGCACGTCAATATCCGGGTAGCGCTGATAGAAACTGCTGATACGCGGGATCAGCCACTGAGAGAGAAAGCTGGGCGCACAGGAAACAGAGAGATGATGCCGCATACCGGTGCGTATGCTTTCGCAGCTGGTGGCAAGTTCGCTGAACGCTTTCTGACAGCTGACCAGCAGGCGTTCGCCATGCGAGGTGAGTTTGACGCGTCCGTTAGTGCGTACAAACAGCGGCTTGCCCATCCAGCTCTCCAGCTGGCGCACCTGATGGCTGACGGCACTGTGGGTGACATGCAGGGTTTCCGCTGCCGTACTGAAACTGCTGTGCAGCGCTGCCTGATGAAAATAGCGCAGCGCCCGTAGTGACGGAAGCGCGGTCATACTCGTCCCTTGTGTAAAAACCTAACAGGGATTGTCAGTTTATATCATTTTAATGTCCAGCCGCATTGCCCTAACCTTTGCTCCAGATTCTGGCAGGTTGACGGGACGGGCAGGCTATGTATCAGCCACGCGTTTTATCTGCCGGAAAGCACCACTTCGCAGCTAATACAGGGAAACGTTACGCGATGGCCTCACAAAACGCCTCTGCCAGGGCGGCGATATGCGATAGGCTGCGCAGCCAGCTATCCCGCTACTACCGGCTGGAAAATTACGATCTCTTCTTCGCGCCCACGCTGCATATTGCG
This sequence comes from Pantoea sp. SYBGC1, assembly GCF_057197005.1. NCBI lineage: Bacteria > Pseudomonadati > Pseudomonadota > Gammaproteobacteria > Enterobacterales > Erwiniaceae > Pantoea > Pantoea sp. SYBGC1. The sequence goes on along the minus strand of NZ_JBXUNM010000003.1, from coordinate 249,526 downwards.
CGGGTGGTGCTCTCTCAGCTTTTTTTACGCCAGGAGCAGGCGCGCAATCAGACGCGCTACGCCTCGCACCATCCGGTCAGCGAGCTGAGCGTGCTGCCCGCCGTCCCGATGATGGCGGGAAATATCGCCCTGATAGAGCATGTGGATCTGGCGGAGGGACGAGTGCGAGCGCTCGACGCCTGCCAGAGTCAGGGCGTGATCGACGCTTCCGGGTCGTTTGCCAGCGCGCTGCACAAAACGCTGATTGCCGGCTCTCATCTGTTTGTCGCGCACCTGAACCGCCACGCAGCGCTGAGCGACGATCTGGTACTGATTGCGCTGCGCACGACAAAATTCAGCACCCTGGTGCGCAGCGAACTGCGGCTTATTGAGCAGGGGCTGGCGCTGGGAAGCGCGCCGCAGCAGGCGCTAACGATGATGGAGAGCGCTGAGTGGAAGCCGTTTAATATCGCCATGGTTGATCGGTTTGCGCTCGAAACGCCGCTACCGGTCGCCTCACTGCAGCAGCCCGGTTTGCCGTTTGCCCTGATCGATCTGCCGCCGGCGCTGTATAATGTTACCCTGCCGCCGGAGATCCGGCGGCTGCCCGGGCGTTTGCTGATCCCAGCCAGCCTGCGCGGCAGCGGCAGCAAACATACAAATGTCACCGCGACGCTGAAAAAGCAGCTGAAAGCGTTGCTGCTGCGTAGCCTGAATTCCTAAAATCAATCCCTCATCTGGCGCTTCATCCCAAAGCAGGTCACAGTAGGCGGGCCAGTGATAGCGTGCCCGTTGCCTTGTGGCTGGCGGGTCATAATGGTATGTTCTTGGCCTTCATAGATTGATCAATGCGATTCGCAAGGGGAATTACGCAATGCGTATTATTCTGCTCGGGGCACCGGGCGCAGGTAAAGGCACTCAGGCTCAGTATATTATGGAGAACTACGGTATTCCGCAGATCTCTACCGGTGACATGCTGCGCGCCGCAGTAAAAGCAGGCACTGAACTGGGCCAGCAGGCGAAAGCCATCATGGATGCCGGTAAACTGGTGACTGATGAACTGGTGATTGCGCTGGTTAAAGAGCGTATCGCGCAGGAAGACTGCAAAAACGGCTTCCTGCTCGATGGCTTCCCACGCACCATCCCGCAGGCTGACGCGATGAAAGAAGCGGGCATCAAAGTCGATTATGTGCTGGAATTTGCCGTGCCGGACGAGCTGATCGTCGATCGCATTGTGGGCCGCCGCGTACATGCGCCTTCTGGCCGCGTGTATCACATCAAAAACAAGCCACCAAAAGTGGAAGGTAAAGATGATGTGACCGGTGAAGAGCTGACCACGCGCAAAGACGATCAGGAAGAGACCGTGCGTAAGCGTCTGGTTGAGTATCATGATCTGACAGCGCCCCTGATCGCTTATTACAGCAAAGAAGCGGAAGCGGGTAACACCGCCTATCACAAAATTGACGGCACCCGTCCGGTGGCTGACGTCAGTGAAGAACTGCGCCGTATCCTCGGTTAAGTACCAAAAGGGCCGGACGCCTGGCCCTTTTACAGCAATTGCTTTTCCCGCCCGTGATTTCCGCTACAATTTCCCCCGATTCACCACTCTTCGTTGCGACATCAAGGAAATACAATGAGGCAAGATAAGCCCGGTGTTCTGCTGGTTAACCTAGGCACACCTGAAGCACCTACCACCCCGGCGGTGAAACGCTATCTGAAGCAGTTCCTCGGCGATCCGCGCGTGGTTGATACGCCGCGCTGGCTATGGTGGCCCATTCTTAATTTTATTATTCTGCCGTTTCGCTCGCCGCGCGTGTCGAAACTCTACGCCTCCGTCTGGATGGACGAGGGATCGCCGCTGATGGTATTCAGCAAGCGGCAGCGTGCCGCGCTGGCGCAGCGCGTGGACATGCCGGTCGAGCTGGGCATGAGCTATGGCCAGCCGAGCCTGGACGGAGCGGTACATCGCCTGCTGGATCAGGGCGTCACGCACCTGATTGTGCTGCCGCTCTATCCGCAGTTCTCCTGTTCTACCGTTGCCGCCGTGTGGGATGGCCTGGCCAGCAGCTTTAAACCGCTGCGCTCGCTGCCGCAGGTCTCCTTTATTCGCGACTATGCTGAGCATCCGGCCTATATTGCCGCGCTGAAAGCCTCCGTAGAGCGTTCGTTTGCCCGCCACGGCGAGCCGGATCTGCTGGTACTCTCTTACCACGGCATCCCGCAGCGTTTCGCCAATGAAGGTGATGATTATCCGCAGCGCTGTAAAGATACCACCGCCGCGCTGGCGGCGGCGCTGAACATTGCCCCTGAAAAAATCATGATGACTTTCCAGTCGCGCTTCGGGCGTGAGCCGTGGCTGATGCCCTACACTGATGAGACCATGAAAAGTCTGCCGGCCAAAGGCATTAAGCACGTGCAGGTCATGAGCCCCGGCTTTGCGGCGGACTGTCTTGAAACGCTGGAGGAGATCAGCGGTGAAAACTGCGAAATTTTCCTGCATGCAGGCGGCGAGAAATTTGAATATATTCCCGCGCTTAACGCCGATGACGAGCACATTGAGATGATGGTACAGCTGGTCAACGCGCGCCGCTAAGCGCATCAGGCAGAGAGTATGATATGCTTCTTTGCCTGATTTTCCCTGATGACTGCTTTTCATGAAATTTCCCGGCAAACGTAAATCCAAACACTATTTTCCCGTCAACGCGCGCGATCCGCTGCTGCAGGCTATTCAGCAGGAGCAGGAGGAGGGCAGCTGGGTGGTGGGTATCGACCAGACGCTGGTGGATATCGAAGCCAAAGTTGATGATGCGTTCCTGCAGCGCTACGGCCTGAGCGCCGGGCATTCGCTGGTGATTGACGACGCGACGGCGGAAGCGCTCTATAACGAGCTGATGCGCGAGCAGCTGATCAGCCACCAGTTTGCCGGCGGCACCATTGGCAACACGTTGCACAACTACTCGGTGCTGGCTGACGATCGTTCCGTGCTGCTGGGCGTCATGTGCAATAACATCCAGATTGGCGGCTACGCCTATCGCTATCTCTGCAACACCTCCAGCCGTATGGATCTGAACTTCCTGCAGGGCGTGGACGGCGCGATTGGCCGCTGCTTTACCCTGATTGGCGAGCACGGTGAACGGACCTTCGCGATCAGTCCGGGGCTGATGAACCGGCTGCAGGCGGAGAGTATCCCGGAAGAGGTGATTGCCGGGGCGTCAGCGCTGGTGCTGACCTCCTATCTGGTACGCTGCCAGCCTGGTGAACCGATGCCGGACGCCACGCTGCGCGCCATTGCGTATGCGAAAAAGCATAATGTGCCAGTGGTGTTAACGCTGGGTACAAAATATGTCATTCAGGATAATCCGCAGTTCTGGCGCGATTTCCTGCGCGATCACGTCTCTATTGTCGCGATGAACGAAGAAGAAGCGTTTGCGCTGACCGGTGAACAGGATCCGCTGCTGGCAGCCGATATGGCGCTGGAGTGGGTCGATCTGGTGCTCTGCACCGCCGGTCCGACCGGGCTCTACATGGCGGGCTTTACCGAAGATGAATTTAAGCGCAAAACAAATCACCCGCTGCTGCCGGGCGCGATTGCGGAATTCAACCAGTATGAGTTCAGCCGGGCGATGCGCCAGCAGGATTGCCAGCAGCCGCTGCGCATCTTCTCGCATATCGCACCTTACATGGGCGGACCGGAAAAGATCATGAATACCAACGGGGCGGGGGACGGGGCGCTGGCAGCGCTGCTGCACGATATCACAGCGAACAACTTCCATCGCCTCAAAGTCCCCAACTCCAGCAAACATGCGCGTGAATATCTGACCTACTCCTCGCTGGCGCAGGTGTGCAAATATGCTAACCGCGTGAGTTATCAGGTGCTGAATCAGCATTCACCGCGCCTGACGCGCGGCCTGCCGGAGCGGGAAGATAGCCTGGAAGAGTCCTACTGGGACAGATAAGGGCGCAGTAAAAAGGGGCGCATCAGTGCGCCCCTGCAGTCAGCGTTCCACGATCAAATCGGGCATTCGCGGGAGATCGGCTCAACGGCGATCTCCTTTTTCAGCACATTGAGCATGCTGCTGGCAATTTCACGCTCGCCCATCACGACCTGATTAGCGCCGCGATCCATGATATAGGCGACTTCGTCGTCATAATGCGCACGGGCGATAATCTCAATATCCTTGCGTTTCTCACGTGCGGCCACCACCACTTCACCCGCTTCATAGCCATTCGGAATGGTCAGCAGCAGCCAGCGGGCGCAGTCAAGCCGCGCCAGCTCCATGGTCTCTGCGCGTGCTGCATTGCCCAGCACCGCTCTGATACCCTGTTCACGCAGCGCCTCAACGCGCGGGCGGGAGTTTTCCACCACCACCAGCGGGATATCTGCTTCCAGCAGCTGCTGCCCCAGCAGGCTGCCGACGCGTCCATAACCCACAATCACTGCGTGATTACAGATATCCACCGGGATCTGTTTCTCTTCCGCCATCGCCTCTTCCAGCGTCTGCTCTTCAGCGGTTTCAGTTTTATCCAGATAGCGCTCCAGCAGCGAGAAGAGAATAGGATTCAGCATAATGGAGAGAATAGCCGCCGCCAGCACCAGGTTGCGTCCCTCTTCGCTGAGCAGATCGAGTGAAATGCCGAGGCCGGCGAGAATAAAGGCAAACTCACCAATCTGCGCCAGACTGACCGAAATGGTCAGGGCGGTACGGCGTGAGTGTCCCAGCAGAGTGACCAGCGCCCAGGCGGCGATTGATTTACCCAGCACCACGATGGCGAGCGCGCCCAGTACCGCCAGCGGCTGTTCAATCAGGATCATCGGGTTAAACAGCATGCCGACCGATACAAAGAACAATACGGCAAAGGCGTCGCGCAGCGGCAGCGTGTCGCGCGCCGCGCGGTGGCTCAGCTCAGATTCGTTCAGCACCATGCCGGCGAAGAAGGCGCCAAGGGCAAAGGAGACATCAAAGAACTCTACGGCACCAAAGGCGATGCCGAGCGCCAGCGCCAGCACCGACAGGGTAAAAAGTTCACGCGAGCCGGTAGCCGCGCTTTTTGCCAGGATCCACGGGATAACACGGCGGCCTACCACCATCATCAGCACCATAAAGGCGGCCACTTTACCGATGGTCAGCAGCAGATCCCATGCCAGCAGGGTCGGGCTGGCGTTGCCCTGCTCCAGCATGCCGGCGATGGCAGGCAGCAGCACCAGCGTCAGCACCATCACCAGGTCTTCCACAATCAGCCAGCCGATCGCAATCTGGCCGCGCTGGCTGTCAATCAGCTGTCGCTCCTCCAGCGCCCGCAGCAGCACTACGGTACTGGCCGTAGAGAGGCACAGGCCAAACACCAGGCCAGTCATCCATGACCAGCCCATGGTCCAGGAGAGCCCCATTCCCAGCAGCGTCGCCACCGCAATTTGCGCTACGGCGCCGGGAATGGCGATCGACTTTACCGCCATCAGATCTTTTAGTGAGAAGTGCAGTCCGACGCCAAACATCAGCAGAATGACACCCAGCTCTGCCAGTTCAGGTGCCAGATTCGTATCCGCCACAAAGCCCGGCGTAAAAGGGCCCGCGACCACGCCGGCGACCAGATAGCCCACCAGCGGAGAGATGCGCAGGCGATTAGCCAGCATGCCAAGGAGAAACGCGAGGACCAGGCCCCCGACAATAGTGGTGATCAACGGTGTGGTGTGATGCATGCCTGTCTCCTTGTGTGCAAATGTGTCCGCTTGTAACAACCAAGTGTAATGCAAATCCTGCTGCAGCGTTTAGACATTTGCGGGATGAAAGCTGAATAAACTGAAAAAATGCGATAAAAAACCTGCCGAAGCGCTATTTTCAGCAGTTATCCTGGCGTGCAGATAGTGATAATGCATTACGGCAGCGTTAAAAAACGCAGCATCCCCCGGCGGGCGAAGCCGGGGAGAGCAGATGAAAATAGCAGCGAATATTGCCTTTCAACTTGAGTTAAGCAGGGAACTGTGCGACACAGAGGGCAGAAATCTGTCAGGTCCACGATGCAGTGGAAAAAAACGAACAAGGAGAGCGTTGTGTTGTTACTTACCCCGAAAAAGCGCTGGCTGGCGCTGCTGGTTTTGCTGGTGCCGATGCTGGCACAGGCGTGGCAAACCGATCGCAGCTATCGCTTCAGCATCCTGCATACCAACGATCATCATGGCCATTTCTGGAGTAACGCGCAGGGTGAGTATGGGCTGGCAGCACAAAAGAGCCTGATGGACCAGCAGCGTTATGATGTCCAGGCGCGCGGAGGAGGTGCCCTCATCCTTTCCGCCGGGGATATCAACACCGGCGTGCCGGAGTCAGATGTGCTGAACGCAGAGCCTGACATTCGCGGCATGAATCTGGTGGGTTATGACGCTATGGCGCTGGGAAACCACGAATTTGACAAGCCTCTGAGCGTGCTGGAACAGCAGCAAAAGTGGGCGCGTTTTCCCTTTCTCGCGGCAAATATCTATCAAAAAGGCAGCGATCGGCGGCTGTTTTCGCCCTGGGCCATATTTAACCGTATGGGCCTGAAAATAGCGGTTATCGGGCTGACCACGACGGATACGCTGCGTATTACCAACCCGGAAAATGTCGCAGAGCTTGAGATCCGCGATCCGGTAAAAGAGACGCTAAAAGCGGTAGCGGAGCTGCGCGCCACGGAAAAGCCTGATGTGATCATCGCGCTGACGCATATGGGGCATTATGACGACGGTCAGCACGGCAGTAATGCACCGGGCGACGTTGAGCTGGCGCGCAGCCTGCCGCCCGGCACCCTGAGTGTTATCGTGGGCGGCCACTCGCACGATGCCGTCTGTATGGCGCAGGCTAACCGCAGCGTGCCCGATTATCAGCCAGGCCAGCCCTGCCAGCCCGATCGGCAGAATGGCGTCTGGATCATGCAGGCTAAAGAGTGGGGCAAATATGTGGGTCGCGGCGACTTTACCTTTCGCAACGGTGAGCTGACGCTGGAAAATTATCAGCTTATCCCGGTTAACCTGAAGCATAAAGTCACGAACCAGGATGGCAGCGAAACCTGGCTGCCTTACCAGGAGCCGATTGTACCCAATACCGCAATGATGAAGCTGCTGACCCCTTTCCAGCTGCGCGCCGGTAAACAGCTGGATGTCGCCGTTGGCCGCAGTGACGGGCTGTTTGTGGGCGAGCGCAATAAAGTCCGCTTTGAGCAGACCAATCTGGCGCAGCTGATCCTGCGTGCGCAGATGGCCGCGACCAAAGCGGATGTGGCGGTGATCAGCGGCGGCGGCATCCGCACGTCGCTCCCGGCAGGCGAGCTGCGCCTGCGCGATCTGCTGCAGGTGCAGCCGTTTGGCAATCAGGTGGTATCGGTTACGCTGAGCGGAGAGGAACTGCAGGCATATCTTGCCCGCATCGCCAATATCAAAGCTAACTCCGGCGGTTTTGCGCAGCTGGCCGGCATCAGCCTGGTGGCCGATGGCACCTCAGTGAGTGATGTCAAAATCAACGGTAAGCCGCTGGAGAAAGCAAAAACCTATCGCCTTGCCACTAACAGCTTTAACGCCAGCGGCGGCGACGGCTATCCGTCGCTGACGGCGCATGCGGGCTACCGCAACAGCGGTTTGCGCGATGCTGATGTGCTGCGCGACTATATTACCCAGCATTCGCCGCTAAAAATCGCTGATTTTGTGCCGCCAGCCGTTGTGCACCTGACCGACGAGCAGGTACGCGAACGCGACAAAGCGCTGGAAAAGCAGCGTAAGCGCAGCTATCCACGAATGTTCCTGGCGTGGATCTGGCCGCGCGCGGCGCAGGATTAAACGTTGCCGGCGCGCTGCTTCCGGCCGGAGGCAGCGCGCCCGGCATCAGGCGCGGCAGGATGCCTGCGCAAACCAGCGCAGGCGCAGCTTATCCCATACCCAGTTGTAAACCATGGTGTAGGGCAGGAAAAACAGAAAGAATCCTACCTCTAATAAAAAGGCGTTAAGCAGCGAAATATGCAACATACCGGCGGCGATCGGCAGGCCAATCAGGATAAATCCCCCTTCAAAACAGAGCGCGTGCAGGGCACGTAGCCCCAGCCCGCGCTTCTGATGCGGCGGCCAGATGCGATCGAACAGGGTGTTATAGATCATGTTCCACAGCATCGCGACGGTAGAAAGGGCAATCGCCAGCGTGCCCATCTGGAACAGCGGCTTGTCCATAATCCATGCTGCCAGCGGCGCGATAGTCACAATAGCCAGGCCCTCAAAGCCCACGGCGTGCAGAATGCGTTCTTTCAGCGAACGGGTACGCATAAATACCTCCGGTTACGTAATAACGCGCATTTTCGCACTGCACGCATCTGAGATAAAATGAGTGTCTATCGAAAAAAACGATGGTAAACCATGAAATACTCTCCGGAATCCCTTGAGGCATTTGTCCAGACCGTTGCAAGCGGCTCTTTCTCTGCTGCTGCCCGCGCGCTGGCAAAAAGCCAGTCCACCATCAGTGCTGCCATCGCTAACCTTGAAATCGATTTAGGCTTTGCGCTGTTTGACCGTCGCGGCCGTCAGCCGGTGCTGACACCGCAGGGTGAACGCGCACTGGCTCAGGTGCAGCAGATCCTGGCCGCCAGTCAGCGGCTGGATGAACTGGCGCTGCGCCTGTCGCAGGGCGTTGAGCCGCGCCTGAGTCTGGCTATTTCCGATTTCTGGCAGGCCGATCACCATGAACATCTGCTGACGCGGTTTGATGCCCGCTACCCTGATATCGATTTTGAATGCATGATTGCAGAGGATGAGGATGTACTGGATCTGCTGCAGGCGGGGCGGGTGCATCTGGGCGTGATCCGCACTCAGCCTGCGCTGCCGCCCGATCTGGCGGTAGCCCGGCTGCAGGTGGAGGCGCAGATGGCGATTTTTCTGCATCAGGATCACGCGCTGTCGCAGCTGGCTCAGGTGAGTGAGGCGCAGCTCAGCGAGCTGCGGCAGCTGCGGCTGAACACCTGGGTACAGACGCGCGGACCGCTGCCGGCTGCCGGACGAACCTGGTCAGCGCCGACGTATCTGCTGCTGCTGGAGATGGCGGAGCAGGGGTTTGGCTGGAGCGTATTGCCGCGCTGGCTGGTGGATCAGTTTGGTCATCAGGTCCTGAAAGAGCTGTGCGTGCCCGGCTGGCCGCAGCATATTGCGGTAGATGTGGTCTGGTCGCGACGCAATCCGCCCGGCCCGGCCGGGCGCTGGATGATCGATCAGCTTTGCGCGCAGCAGCCCGATTAATCGCAGCGTGCCACGTCGGCCAGTGTGGCATTCAGCAGTCGCGCCAGATCTTCTGCAGCCAGCTCAATGTCGAGGCCGCGTTTACCGCCGGAGATAAAAATGGTGGCAAACTCTGCGGCCTGCCGATCGATCACCGTTGGCAGGCGCTTTTTCTGACCCAGCGGACTGATGCCGCCCAGCAGGTAGCCGGTGACGCGCTGCGCCAGCTGCGGATCGGCCATTTCTGCTCGCCTGGCGCCCAGCGCTTTCGCCACTTTTTTCAGATCGAGCTGGGATGCAACCGGCGTAACCGCCACCGCCAGCGCTTTCGCATCGCCGTTCAGCGCGACCAGCAGCGTTTTAAAGACCTGGCGCGCATCAAGGTTGAGCTTGCGCACCGCTTCATCACCAAAATGCGTTTCATGGCTGTCATGCTCATAGGGGTGCAGCGTAAACGCCACGCCGTTTTTTTCCAGAAGTTTGACTGCAGGGGTCATCGTTAATCCTTACGACAAAAATTCTTCTCAAAGATTGCGCTAATATCAGTGGCGAAAATCTGAACTTTGCGCGAGAATTGTCCCGCGCCACTCACCCTGGCGATAACCAAAATCATAAACAAATTCCTCTTTGACAGGTCGATAGTGATATCGGCCTTCTTTTTTTGTCTTATCCTTCGGCCACTCCTGAGCAGCGCAGGCGACGCGTTACGGCTGCTTCTGTTTTAGCAGGCCGGGCAGATTATCATCGCCATAGAGGTGCAGCGCGCCGACGGCCACCAGATAGCGACCCGATGGCAGTGCCAGCAGCTGTTCGCGCCATTGCTGGTTACGGTTACGCATCAGCGTATCGCTCAGCTCGCTGCCAAAGGTCGCGGGCAGCGCCACCGGCTGCTGCGCGGGCGGCGCTTCAAGCCACCAGCTGATCATCGTCTGCAGCAGCCGCGCATTGGTATGCCAGTGCTCAAGCGTATCTACCAGCAACGCCCGACCCTCCTGCGGCAGGGATTTCAGCAGCGCGATTTGCGTCTCCGGCCCCTCCAGCTCAATGATCGGCTTGCCCGCTGCCTTTGCGGCCTGCAGCAGCTGATAATCGATACCATACTCCGGACGCAGTCCGAGCCGCTGCGCCTGGTGCGCCTGCAGCATCAGCGCTATCTGCCAGCAGGGCAGGGTATCAAAGAGGTCACTCTCCAGCCCCAGATCCTGACAGAGCGCCTGCAGCCGCGTCAGCGTGGCGCTCTCCAGCCGGGTGTGCAGCGGCGGCAAATCTGCGGTATCCGCAAAAGGAGAGCCGCCGCGCGTGATGTCCGCTTCAACAATCAGCGCATCCGCTTTCTGCAGCTGACGCAGCAGGCCGGCTGGCAGAGGCTGCATGTTGCGTGTGCCCATATGAATACTGCCGGTCAGATGCAGCAGCCGGTCGCCCAGACGCATATCCATCGCCGGCCAGCGATAGGCAGACGGAAAAAGCGCGGCGATCCGCTGCCAGAGACGTTGCCAGATAGGGCTGTTCATGTCCGCTCCTGTTACGGTCAAACCGTTATGCTAACGATTTATTTCGGTTAAAAACAGCGCACTGGCTGCTATTACCGGTCGGGCGGAGTGAAACGCAGCAGGCGGTTTGCATTGCTGACGACGGTGATGGAAGAGAGGGCCATCGCTGCCCCCGCGACAATCGGGCTCAGCAGCAGGCCGGTAAAGGGATAGAGCACGCCCGCCGCAATCGGAATACCCAGGCTGTTATACACAAATGCGCCCAGCAGATTCTGGCGCATATTGCGCAGCGTGGCCTGCGAAATCGCCAGAGCATCCGCTACCCCATGCAGGTCGTTACGCATCAGCGTCAGCGGCGCCGTTTCGACCGCGACATCGCTGCCGCTGCCCATCGCAATACCGGTATCCGCCTGCGCTAACGCCGGCGCATCGTTAATGCCATCTCCTATCATCATCACCCGGCGCCCCTGCTGCTGCAGGCGGCTTATGGCTTCTGCTTTACCCTCTGGCAGCACGCCGGCGATCACTTCATCAATTCCCGCTTCAGCAGCGATAGCGCGGGCAGTGACCTGATGATCGCCCGTCAGCATCACCAGCCGGTAGCCAGCCTGATGCAGCCGCTGCAGCGCCGCTTTACTCTCCGGCCGCAGATTATCGCGCAGCGCAATCAGGCCCAGCAGCTGGTGCGCGTTGGCCAGCAGCACTGGCGTAGCACCGCTTGCCGCGATGCGTTCGATATCCGCCCGCGCGGCGTCATAATCAATCTGCTGCTCATCAAGCAGGGCCGTGTTGCCCAGCAGCAGGGTCTGACCTGCCACCTGTGCGCTTACGCCCCTGCCGCGCAGCGTGCGGAAGTGAGCGATCTCTGCTGCCGGCGGCTGCGGCGCGGCAGCGAGGATCGCGCTGGCGAGCGGATGCGTGGATCCCTGCTCCAGCTCTGCTGCGGCCTGCAGGATTTGCTGTTGATCCTGGTCAGCATAGCAGCAGATCTCGCCGATCTGCGGCGATCCCTGCGTCAGCGTACCGGTTTTATCAAACACCAGCGTGTCAGTTTCGCTGGCGTGCTGCAGCGCGTCGGCATCGCGCACCAGGATACCCAGCTCTGCCGCACGGCCGGTGCCGGCGATGATCGACATCGGTGTGGCCAGCCCCAGCGCACAGGGACAGGCGATAATCAGGACGGTAGTGATGATCACCAGCGCATAGGCGAGCTGCGGCTGTGGCCCGATCAGATACCAGGTGAGGCCGCTCAGCAGCGCAATCGCTACCACAACCGGTACAAAGACGGCAGAGATGCGATCGGCGAGGCGGCCAATCTCCGGCTTGCTGCTTTGCGCCTGACGCACCAGATTAATAATACGCGCCAGCGTGGTGTGGCTGCCGGTAGCGCTGGCGATAAAGCGCAGCGTGCCATCCTGCACCACCGTGCCGGCATAGACTTTGCTGCCAGGCGCTTTTTCCTGCGGCACGGCTTCGCCGGTCAGCATCGCTTCATCGCACCAGGCCTCGCCCTGCGTCACGTCGCCATCCACCGGCACCCGATCGCCGGTGACCAGCTTCAGAGTCATACCGGCGGTGACGGCGCTCAGCGGCAGTTGCTGCTCACCCTGTTCGGTGACCACGCACGCCTGAGCCGGCGTCAGATCCAGCAGCCGCTCCAGCGCGCGCGAGGCGCGCTGACGGGCACGCTGCTCCAGCGCGTGCCCGAGGTTAATCAGGCCGATTATCATGACGCTGGCTTCAAAGTAGAGATGGCGTGCCTGCAGCGGAAAAAATTCCGGCCACAGCGCCACGCTCATCGAATAGAGCCAGGCAGCGCCGGTGCCGAGCGCCACCAGCGTATCCATGGTGGCTGTGGCTAATCGCAGGCTGCGCCAGGCGCTGCGGTAAAAGTGGCCGCCGGCAATGATCATGACCAGCAGCGTGACAACGCCCAACGTACGCCACAGCGTCTGATTCGCCGGCGTCAGCATCATGTGATCGCCCGCCATGCCCCAGAACATCATCGGCACGCCAAACCCCAGCGCCAGCGCCGACTGCCAGCTGAAGCGGCGCATCGCCTGCCGCGCGTTCGCCTGCTGACGCTCGCGCCGGCGCTGTTCATCTTCAATCACTTCAGCGCTGTAGCCTGCCTTCTCTACGGCGGCAATCAGCGCCGGTGCATTAACCTCACCCAGCACCAGCGCGCTGCGTTCACCGAGGTTAACGCGTGCTTCCGTGACGCCGGATACCGCGCGCAGCGCGTTCTCTACCCGGCTGACGCAGCTGGCGCAGCTCATGCCATCAATCAGCAGATGCTGTACCGGCAGCGCCGCTTCTGCCGGCTGAGAGGCCGTTGTCAGCGCCTCCGGCGGCGGCTCCTGAGCTGTCAACGGGTCAGACTTTGGGGATGTTGCCTCAGGCTGCAGCGTGGCGTGGTAGCCAGCCTGCTCTACGGTTGCGATCAGATCGCTGGCGCTGGCCATTCCGGTCACGCGTGCCTCCTGCTGAGTGACCTCCGCCTGCTCCACGTCGCCGCGCTGTTCCAGCGCCTCTTTAACCCGTTTGACACAGTGGCCGCAGGAAAGCCCCTCCAGCGCCAGCGTTTGTCTGTCTGACATGATAGTCTCCTTAGTGAACAGAGTTGACCGGCTGCACCGGTTACAGTAGTTATAAGCGTAAACCTTCCATTCGGGGGAAGGTCAAGGAGCCAGCATGAATATCAGCGACGTTGCCAGAAAAACCGGGCTGACCAGTAAAGCGATCCGCTTTTATGAAGAGAAAGGGATCGTGACGCCGCCGCTGCGTAGCGGAAATGGCTACCGGCACTATGACGAACGCCATCTGGAAGAGCTGCATCTGCTGCGCCAGGCGCGCCAGGTTGGCTTTACGCTGGATGAGTGCCGCGAGCTGGTGGCGCTGTTCAACGATCCTGCGCGGCACAGCGCAGATGTCAAAGCGCGCACGCTGCAGAAGGCTGAAGAGATTGCAGCGCATATTGAGGAGCTGCACGCCATGCGGGCGCGCCTGCTCTCACTGGCAGAGGCGTGTCCCGGCGACGAGGGCGCCGAGTGCCCGATAATGAATCAGCTGGCGGGCTGCTGCGGTCACTCCGGCGGTAAGCGCGGCTGAATCAGCAGCGTGATCCCTTCAACCGCCGTGACCGTCACCCGCGTGCCCGCGGGCAGATCGTCTGTTGCCTGTACGCGCCAGCTGCTGTCACCAATCTGTACATGACCGATACCGCTTTTAAGCGGCGTCTCCAGCGTCAGCTGCCGGCCTATCAGCTCTTTACCGCGCTGGTTTAGCGTGTTGGGTTGCTGCGTTGCAGCCTGATGGCGCATCCAGCCATACCAGCCCAGTGCGCTCAGCAGCGTCAGCGCGGCAAACAGCAGCCCCTGACCAGCCCACGAGAAGGGCCACAGCCACTCGGCCAGGCCAACCAGCAGCGCCGCCATACCGCACCAGAGCAGATAGCCGCTGGTGCCCAGCATTTCGGCTGCCAGCAGCAGCCCGCCCAGCGTCAGCCAGAACCAGTGCGGATGGGCAATCAGCTCCATCAGCATCACGGTCTCCGCTCCGGATGACGCTCTTTCAGCAGTTCACTGATGCCCGCTACCGAGCCGATCAGGCTGCTGGCATCGAGCGGCATCATCACCACTTTACTGTTGCCGGCTTCGCCAATTTTCTGCAGCGCATCAGTATATTTCTGCGCAACAAAGTAGTTAATGGCCTGGATATCACCGGCGGCGATCGCCTCAGACACCATGCGCGTGGCGTTCGCTTCCGCCTCTGCCTGCCGCTCACGCGCCTCGGCCTGTAAAAAAGCGGAGGTGCGCTCGCCTTCCGCTTTCAGAATCTGTGACTGCTTGTCGCCTTCAGCGCGCAGTATGGCGGCCTGACGCACGCCTTCAGCAGCCAGAATATCGGCGCGTTTGGTACGCTCAGCTTTCATTTGCGCATTCATGGCAGCGATCAGCTCCTGCGGTGGCCGCACATCGCGGATCTCAATACGGGTAATTTTGACGCCCCAGGGGTTTGTCGCTTCATCAACGATATGCAGCAGGCGGGTGTTGATGTTGTCACGCTGCGACAGCATCTCATCCAGCTCCATGCCGCCAAGGACCGTGCGAATGTTAGTCATCGTGAGGTTGATTATCGCCAGCTCCAGATTGCTGACCTCATAGGCGGCACGCGCCGGGTCGACAACCTGGATAAAGCAGACGGCATCAATGGTGACGTTGGCGTTGTCTTTGGAGATGATCTCCTGAGAGGGGATATCGAGCACCTGCTCCATCATATTGATACGGCGACCCACGCGATCCATAAACGGCACCACCAGATTAAGTCCCGGCGAGAGCGTACGGGTGTAGCGTCCGAAGCGCTCTACCGTCCACTGATAGCCCTGCGGAACAATCTTGATTCCGGCCCATACAATCACCAGCACCAGCACGATGAGAACAGGAATAGCGGTCAGCATATAACCTCCTGGCTGTCAGATTACCGGGCCGAGTCGCTTCGGCCCGTCTGCGTATCCGTCAGTAGAGCAGCGAATAGAGCTGGCGGCGATAGCGCGAGGCGAGGGCGTCGCCGGTGCCAAGCGCGGCCAGGATCTCCTGGAACATTTTGCGCACTTCACCGTCACCGGCGGCGAGATCGCTTTTCAGAAAGCCCAGCAGCAGCTCCAGCGCCTCTTCATTACGTCCAACCTGATGCAGCTGTAACGCAAGTTTAGCAGCCAGGGGCGCGTTCTGCGGCTCGGCGTTCAGCTGCTCCTGCAGCAGCTGGATCTCAGGCGTATCCGCCGCCTGCTTCAGCAGGTCGATCTGTGAGACCAGGCTCTGATAGCGTGTATCCTGATCCTGCAGCGGCACCACATCCAGCACCGCTTCCGCTTCATCACTGCGGTTCAGGGCGATCAACACTTCTGCCAGCAGAAAGCCGATCTCACTGTTTTTATTGCTCAGCTGCCAAGCATCTTTCAGCAGCGGCAGCGCCTCCAGCGGCTTGTTCTGCTGCATCAGCTCCATGGCCTGCTGCGCTTTCAGCTCCTCTTCGCGCGGCAGAACTTTTTCCAGCAGCGCGCGGATCGCCTCTTCCGGCTGCGGACCCTGGAAACCATCTACCGGCTGTCCGTTCTGAAACAGATAAACCGTGGGCAGCGAGCGCAGACCGAACTGTGATGCCACCGCGGGCTCGTTGTCGCAATCGAGTTTTGCCAGCAGGAACTGGCCGGCATACTCCTGTGCCAGACGCTCCAGCACCGGGGTAAGCTGCAGGCAGTGCTGGCTGCGTTCAGACCAGAAATAGAACAGAACCGGCAGCTGCATGGATTGCTCCAGCGTCTGCTGCAAATTGGACTCATTGATGTCGGTGATCAAAGCGTGTGACATGAAAAACGCTCCTGGCAGAAAGTGTAAAGAGAATATGGGGATAAAGTGTCCCGCTTCAAGCGCTGGCTGATGTTACCGCTCAGTTGCTGCGCAAAATGCGATCCAGCATCCAGCCCGGCAGCAGTCGTTTCAGAAAACTCATGCCCCAGGCCACCAGCGTAACCGGATAGCGCAGCCGCGGGTGACGGCTCTCCAGCGCATGGCGCAGTTTGGGTAAAATCGCCTCCGGCGGCAGGGTAAAACGCGCCGCGATGCCGGGATTCTGCACCGGCTTCTCCTGCTCACCCTGCTGCACGTTATCGGTGAAGCGCGTGGCAATCGGCCCCGGCTCTATCAGGCTGACGCGCACGCCGCTGGCGCGCACTTCCATACGCAGCGCATCGCTCCACGCCTCCAGCGCCCACTTGCTGGCGGCATAGGCGCCACGCCCCGGGGTGGAGATCAGTCCCAGCACCGAGCTGGTGTTGATAATGCGGCCGTCACCGCTGTTCTGCAGCGCCGGCAGCAGCCGCATCGTCAGCTGATGAGTGCCAAAGAGGTTGGTGGAGAACTGCTTTTCAAGCTGCTGGCGGCTGACGCTGCTCAGCGGCCCATACTGACCAAAGCCGCCGTTATTAAATAGCCCGTGCAGGCAATGTCCGGTGAGCGCCAGCACCTGCTCTGCCGCGGCATCCACACTTTCGGCATCATCAAGGTCGAGCGGGATGCCGGTATATCCCAGAGCGGTCATCCGCGCGACATCCTCGGCGCGGCGGCAGGCGGCAAGCACGTGATAGCCGCGCGCCTGCAAATCGCTGGCGGCTGCCAGCCCGATACCGCTGGAGCAGCCGGTGATTAAAACCGATTTTTGCATTTCTTTACCTGTCAAATAGCACGACTCAGCGCGAGTCATGCTTAACTAGCGGAGCCAGCGCGTCAGCCATAATGCCGGCAATAAACGGCTGCGCATCCGGATTAGGGTGAATACCATCCTGCTGCATCCACTCCGGCTTCAGATAGACCTGCTCCATAAAAAAGGGCACCAGCGGCAGGCTGTACTCTTCCGCCAGGCGCGGATAGATGGCGCTGAACGCTTCAGTGTATCGTCGTCCATAATTAGCGGGCAGCCGGATCTGCATCAGCAGCGGCTGCGCGTCAGCGGCTTTTACCGCACGGATAATCGCACGCAGATCCTGCGCGATAGCCTGCGGCGGAAAACCGCGTAAACCATCATTACCGCCCAGTTCGATTAACACCCAGCGCGGCTGATGCTGTTTTAATAGTGCAGGCAGCCGTGCCAGACCCTGTCCGGCAGTATCACCGCTGATGCTGGCATTGACGACGTTGGGCTGCTGCTGCCAGCGCGTGCTGAGCAGGGCAGGCCAGGCGGCGCTGGCAGACATCCGGTAGCCGGCGCTCAGGCTGTCACCTAATACCATCAGCGTATCGGCTGCAGCGATGCGCGATACCAGCAGCAGCACCACACACAGGAAGGGATAATGCCAGCGGAAAACATTGTTGCGGTTCATCATCTTACTAAGTCCGTCGGTCAGGGTGAGCATCAGCTCTCAATCCTTACCGGAGTTGAGCTGGTTGTCAAACCAGCCGAGACGCTCGCGCTGATTGGCGAATCGGGATCGGGAAAGTCGACGCTGCTGGGGATCCTCGCCGGGCTGGATGATGGCAGCAGCGGCGAGGTGCATCTGCTGGGTCAGCCGCTGCACCGCATGAACGAAGAGCAGCGCGCGGCGCTGCGCGCACGCGAAGTCGGTTTTGTGTTTCAGTCATTTATGCTGGTGCCCACGCTAAACGCGCTGGAGAACGTGCAGCTGCCGGCGCTGCTGCGCGGCGAGAGCGATCGCGACAGCCGCGCACAGGCCAGCGAGCTGCTGGCGCAGCTTGGCCTGAAAGCGCGCCTGCATCATCTTCCTGCACAGCTTTCAGGAGGCGAACAGCAGCGGGTGGCGCTGGCGCGTGCATTTAGCGGGCGTCCCGGCCTGCTGTTTGCGGATGAGCCCACCGGTAATCTCGATCGTCAGACCGGGGAGCGCATTGCCGATCTGCTGTTCTCGCTCAACCGTGATTACGCCACGACGCTGATCCTGGTGACCCATGATGAGCAGCTGGCCGCGCGCTGCGATCGGCGGCTGCGGCTGCGTGACGGCAAGCTGTGGGAGGAGGCATGATCTGGCGCTGGTTCTGGCGCGAATGGCGCTCGCCTTCGCTGCTGATTGTCTGGCTGGCGCTGACGCTGGCGGTGGCCTGCGTGCTGGCTTTGGGTTCTATCAGCGATCGCATGGAGAAAGGACTCAGCCAGCAGAGCCGCGACTTTATGGCGGGCGATCGTACGCTGCGCAGCAGCCGGCCGGTGCCGGAAGCCTGGCTGACGCAGGCGCATGAGGAGGGATTAGCGATCAGCCGTCAGCTCAGCTTCACCACCATGACCTTTGCGCGGGAGACGCCGCAGCTGGCAGATGTTAAAGCGGTGGATGACGCCTATCCGATGTTTGGTACGTTGCAGACCGAGCCACCGGGCCTGCGTCCGGCGGCAGGCAGCGTGCTGGTCGCCGCGCGTCTGCTGGCGCTGCTGGATCTGCGCGTCGGCGATCCGATAGAGGTCGGGGACGCCACGCTTCGCATTGCCGGTACGGTAATCCAGGAGCCGGACAGCGGATTTAATCCCTTCCAGACGGCGCCTCGTCTATTAATGAACCTGGCGGACGTTGAAAAAACCGGCGCCGTTCAGCCCGGCAGCCGCCTGAGCTGGCGCTATAAGTTTTCCGGCGACGCCGCACCGCTGGCACGCTACGATCGCTGGATCGAGCCGCGCCTTAAAGCGGGCGAACGCTGGATAAGCACCGAAAATTCAGAGGATGCGCTGGGCCGTTCCATGCAGCGCGCGCAGCAGTTTCTGCTGCTGTCGGCATTACTGACGCTGCTGCTGGCCATCGCGGCCGTGGCGGTAGCCATGAGCCACTACTGCCGCAGCCGTTACGATCTGGTGGCGGTGCTGAAAACGCTGGGGGCCACGCGACGTGCGCTGCAGCGGCTGATTATCGGCCAGTGGCTGGCGGTGCTGCTGCTAGCGGGCGTGACCGGCAGCGCGCTGGGGCAGGGGATCGAACTACTGCTGCTTACCCTGCTGAAGCCGGTGCTGCCCGCCTCGCTGCCTGCCGCCAGCCTCTGGCCATGGCTCTGGGCGCTCGGCACTATGTTTATTATCTCCCTGCTGGTGGGGCTGCGTCCTTATCGTCTGCTGATGGCGACCCAGCCGCTGCGCGTACTGCGGCGCGATGCGGTGGCGCGCGTCTGGCCGCTGCGCCTCTATCTGCCGGTGATGGCGCTGGTGGTGGTGCTGCTGCTGGCGCTGCTGCTGGGGGGCAGCAAAATGCTCTGGGCGCTGCTCACCGGCGTCGTACTGCTGGCGCTGCTGCTCGCCGTGCTAGGCTGGGGTACGCTGCTGCTGCTGCGCCGGCTGGTTGTGCGTAACCTGGCGCTGCGGCTGGCCATTAACCGTCTGCTGCGACAGCCGGCAATGACGCTGAGCCAGCTCGCCGCGTTCTCGCTCTCTTTTATGCTGCTGGCGCTGCTGCTGGTTATGCGCGGCGATCTGCTCGATCGCTGGCAGCAGCAGCTGCCGCCGGATGCCCCAAACTATTTTCTGCTGAATATTACGCAGGCGCAGGTGCCGCAGGTGCGTGACTTTTTGCAGCAGCATCAGATCAAACCGGAAACCTTTTATCCCGTCGTGCGCGCGCGTCTGGTTGAGCTGAACGGCAAAGCGGCCGATCCGCGGCAGGATAATGCGCTGAACCGCGAGCTCAATCTGACCTGGCAGGCGCAGCGGCCGGATCACAACCCGCTGCTTGCCGGCAGCTGGCCCCCGCGGCCAGGGGAGGTTTCGATTGAAGCCGAACTGGCGCAGCGGCTGGGCGTTAAGCCGGGGGATGAGCTGACCTTTAGCGGCGATACGCAGACGTTCAGCGCGCGCATCAGCAGTCTGCGTAAGGTGGACTGGGAGAGCCTGCGGCCTAACTTCTTTTTTATCTTCCCGCCCGGCGCGCTGGAGCAGCAGCCGCAGACATGGCTGACCAGCTTCCGCATGGCGAACAACCCGGCGCTGCTGGCGCAGCTGAACCGGACGTTCCCGACGCTGAGCCTGCTCGATATTGGCAGCATCATGAAACAGATTGGCCAGGTGCTGGCGCAGGTGAGCCAGGCGCTGGAAATCATGGTGGTGCTGGTGACGCTGTGCGGCGTGCTGCTGCTGCTGGCGCAGATCCAGATCGGCATGCGCCAGCGTCGTCAGGAGCTGGTGGTGTATCGCACGCTGGGCGCGAGCAAACGTCTGCTGCGCGGCACGCTGTGGTGTGAGTTTGCTCTGCTCGGCGTGGTTTCCGGAATAGCGGCTGCGCTGGGGGCAGAAGCCGCGCTGTGGGAACTGCAGCGTAAAATTTTCGATTTTCCCTGGCAGCCCGACTGGACGCTGTGGTTTGCGCTACCGCTGTGCGGAGCGCTTCTGCTGTCGCTGTGCGGCGGCTGGCTGGGCGTGCGACTGCTGAAGGGCAAAGCGCTGTTCCGGCGCTTTGACGCGGCGTAATCAGGATCCCTCTGTCTGAGGGATCCCGTCAGCAACTCAGAGCTTCGCCTGCGCCCAGGCGAGGCCCGAAGCGTATTCCGGCGGCAGCAGCGGCTGCAGCGCGTGCAGGGCGGCGGCAAGACGTGACGGCTCACTGTCAGTGAGATTCAGGTGTCCCACCTTGCGGCCAGGCCGGACCTCTTTGCCATACCAGTGCAGATGCACCAGCGGCTGCGCCAGCCAGGCGTGGTTTACGTCGCTGCCGATCAGGTTCACCATCACCGAGGGAGCGAACACCGCCGGCTGCGGCAGCGGCAGCCCAAGGATGGCGCGCAGATGCAGCTCAAACTGGCTGATGGACGCGCCGTTCTGCGTCCAATGACCGCTGTTGTGCACGCGCGGTGCCAGCTCATTGATCAGCAGTCCCTGCGGCGTGATAAAGCACTCCATCGCCATGACGCCCACGTAATCCAGCGCCTGCATAATGGCGCGCAGCATGGTTTCCGCCTGCTGCTGCTGTGCACTATCCGCCTGCGGGAACGCCACGCTGGTGCGCAGAATGCCCTCTTCGTGCAGGTTATGTGTCAGCGGGTAGAACACCATGCTGCCATCCTGACCGCGTGCGCCTACCAGCGAAACCTCACCGCTAAAATTAATGCCCTGTTCCACAATGCACTCGCCATAGCACTCAGCGGGTAACGTCTCTGTTTCATCCGCCCGCAGCCGCCACTGGCCACGACCGTCATAACCGCCGGTGCGGCGTTTAACAATTGCCAGTTCGCCCAGCTTCTCAAATACCGCCGGCCACTCATCAGGTGCGGCCAGCAGCTGCCAGGGTGCGGTAGCCAGATCAAGCTCATCCAGCAGCTGCTTCTGCGTCAGACGATCGGCAAGGCGCGGGAAGATATCGCGGTTCACAAAGGCGGTGTGGCGGGCGAGCTCGCGCGTCAGGGCGGTTTCCGGCCAGCGTTCAATTTCGGCGGTGATCACGCTCTCTGCAATGGGCAGCGAGGCGGGCTCCGCATCCAGTCCCACCGGATAGACCGCAATGCCCAGCGGCTCAGCCGCCTGGCGCAGCATACGGCCCAGCTGACCGTTACCCAGTACGCATACCGGCTTCATGCCTCACCCCGCGGATCCGGATTCTCCAGCACCTCATCGGTCTGCGCCTGGCGCCACGCAGTGAGACGCGACGCCAGTGCCGCATCGTGGGTGGCCAGAATCTGCGCGGCCAGCAGCGCCGCGTTGGCTGCGCCCGCTTTGCCAATGGCCAGCGTACCCACCGGAATGCCGCGCGGCATCTGTACAATCGAGTAGAGGCTGTCAACACCGCTCAGCGCAGCGCTCTGCACCGGTACGCCCAGCACCGGCACCAGCGTTTTTGCTGCGATCATGCCGGGCAGATGCGCAGCACCGCCGGCGCCCGCAATAATCACCTGGTAGCCATGCGCAGCGGCGCCTTCAGCAAAACTGAACAGCTTGTCCGGGGTGCGGTGGGCAGAAACCACCTCTACGTGAAAGGGAACGTCCAGGCTGTTGAGAATTTCCTCGGCGAACTGCATGGTAGCCCAGTCACTTCTGGAACCCATGACGATAGCGATACGGGCCGGGGCGGCAGTGGATGACATGCGGTCAACTCCTGTGAATAGACAAACGAACCTGGCCGGTGAGGCAGGTAAGAAGGGCACAGAGGATAGCATGAGATAGCAGCAAGGAAAACGGTTGCGCGGCCAGAAAACGGGCAATTGCACCCGCGAAATTAGAAGGGGAAGGCGATCAGTTTTACGCCGCTGGCGTCCAGCTGGATCATCGAGCCTGCGTCGTGCCATGCCCCAAGAACAGCGCGCTGCGCGGGAAGGCCATTCAGAGAGAGCGTGTGGATTTCCGGCCGGTGCGTATGGCCGTGGATCAGCAGCGGAGCCTGCTGGCGCTGCATGGCTGCTGTCACCGCCTGCGGGTTCACATCCATAATGGCCAACGATTTATGCTGGTTCGCCTGCTGGCTGCCGGCGCGCATTCTGGCCGCAATGCGCAACCGCAGACGCAGTGGCAGCGCCAGAAACAGCCGCTGCAGCCAGCGCTGGTGGACCTTTGCGCGAAAACGCTGATAGCCAGCATCATCCGTGCAGAGCGTGTCGCCGTGCATAATCAGCACGCGCTGACCATACAGCTCCAGCACCTGCTCCTCTGGCAATAGCGTCATGCCGCTGGCGCGGGCAAAGCGCTTGCCCAGCAGGAAATCGCGGTTGCCGTGAATAAAATAGACCGGCACCGACAGGGCGCGCAGGGCGGCGGCGATCTGCTGATGCAGCGGATTAGGATCGTCATCGCCAATCCAGGCTTCAAACAGATCGCCCAGGATGTAAAGCGCCTCGCACTGCCGCGCTTCACCCTGCAAAAAATGCAGAAAACCGGCAGTAATTGCCGGTTCTTCCTGACACAGATGGAGATCTGCGATAAACAGCGTGCGCGACATTACTCGCTGACGGTCACTTTCTGGATGACAACGTCTTCGGTCGGCACGTCCTGATGCATACCGCTGCGGCCGGTTTTCACCGCTTTGATTTTTTCGACGACATCCATACCTTCAACCACTTCAGCAAACACGCAGTAACCCCAGCCCTGCAGGCTTTCGTCGCGGAAGTTCAGGAAGTCGTTGTCAGCAACGTTGATAAAGAACTGTGCGGTTGCCGAGTGCGGAGCCTGAGTGCGCGCCATCGCCAGCGTGCCTTTGGTGTTTTTCAGGCCGTTGTTCGCTTCGTTGCGGATTTCAGCTTTGGTGGCTTTCTGCTTCATGCCCGGTTCGAAACCGCCGCCCTGAACCATAAAGCCATTGATGACACGGTGGAAAATAGTGTTGTCATAAAAACCTTCACGGCAGTAGTCCAGGAAGTTCTGTACGGTGGCCGGCGCTTTATCATCAAAGGTTTTGATTACGATATCGCCATGGTTCGTCTGGAAAGTGACCATTATATTCGTCCTGTGGAGGTTGTATTCAGTATCAGTTGCCGCGTTCGCGTGCGGACGGGCATTTTGTCGACGCCTCTTATAACATAATTTCCCGGAACGCGTCAGCAAGGCAACGGCATCTGGTATCTCAGCGATGCACAAGTCAGAAAAATACGGCACAATATCAGGCTACCAAAGAAGGCGTCTCCCGCACACGATAAAAACGGAACCGTTCAATGCTAAAGATCTATAACACCCTGAGTCGACAGAAAGAGGAATTTAAACCTATTCATGCTGGTGAAATCGGCATGTACGTGTGTGGTATTACGGTTTACGACCTCTGTCATATCGGCCACGGGCGTACGTTTGTGGCATTTGACGTAGTGGCGCGTTACCTGCGCTATATTGGCTATCAGCTGAAGTATGTGCGTAATATCACTGATATTGATGACAAAATTATTCGCCGCGCTAACGAAAATGGCGAAACCATTGAGACGCTGACCAACCGCATGATTGCGGAGATGCACCAGGATTTTGCCGCGCTGGGCATCCTGCCGCCGGATCTGGAACCACGCGCCACGCGCCATATCGCGGAAATTATTGAGCTGGTGGAGCGGCTGATTGAACGCGGTCACGCCTACGTAGCGGAGAACGGCGATGTGATGTTTGATGTGCTGAGCGATACCGATTATGGCGCGCTGTCGCGTCAGGATCTGAAGCAGCTGCAGGCGGGCGCCCGCGTGGAAGTGGCAGAGGTAAAACGCAACCCGATGGATTTCGTGCTGTGGAAGATGTCCAAAGCCGATGAGCCGTCATGGGAGTCGCCGTGGGGCAACGGTCGTCCGGGCTGGCACATCGAGTGCTCCGCCATGAACTGCAAGCAGCTTGGCAGCCACTTTGATATTCACGGCGGCGGCTCTGACCTGATGTTTCCGCACCATGAAAATGAAGTGGCGCAGTCCACCTGCGCGCACGACGGTCCCTATGTCAATTACTGGATGCACTCCGGCATGGTGATGGTTGACCGTGAGAAGATGTCAAAATCACTCGGCAACTTCTTCACCGTGCGCGATGTGCTGCAGCACTACGACGCCGAAACCGTACGCTATTTCCTGATGTCAGGACACTATCGCAGCCAGCTTAACTACGGCGAAGATAACCTCAACCAGGCACGTGCGGCGCTGGAGCGTCTGTATACCGCACTGCGGCATACCGATACCGGCGCGCAGCCTGCCGGTGGCGAAGCTTTTGAAGCGCGTTTCCGGGCGGCGATGGATGATGACTTCAACACGCCGGAAGCCTACTCGGTGCTATTTGATATGGCGCGCGACGTGAACCGTCTGAAGAGTGAAGATAAAGCGGCGGCTGACGGGCTGGCGGCCAGATTGCGCGAGCTGGCGAATGTGCTGGGGATCCTGCAGCAGGATCCGGAGCTGTTCCTGCAGAGCGGAGCGCAGACGAATAATGATGAAGTCGCAGAGATTGAGCAGCTGATCAAAATGCGCAACGACGCGCGTCAGGCGAAAGACTGGGCGCAGGCGGATGTGGCGCGTGACCGGCTTAACGCACTCGGCATTGTGCTGGAAGATGGTCCGCAGGGCACCACCTGGCGACGTAAATAAGAAAAAAGGGCGAACCCGGGTTCGCCCTTTTTGTTATGCGACCACCGTTATGCGCTGGCCGGCAAACTCTACCGTCTGTCCGGCGACGATTTTACAGCGCTTGCGCGTTTCAATCGCCCCGTTCACGCGCACTTCACCTTCATCAATCACCGCTTTGGCCTGCGCGCCGCTCTCTACCCAGCCTTCCAGCTTCAGCAGATCGCACAGATCAACGTGCTGATGTTTACCCAGTGAGAAACTCGCCATTATGCTTCCTCCACGTCGTGATACGCTTCGCACGCCAGCAGCGTGTTTTCAATTAAAGTGGCTACCGTCATCGGCCCGACCCCGCCCGGGACTGGCGTAATGTAAGAGGCGCGCTCAGCGGCAGCGGCAAAATCAACGTCGCCCACCACTTTACCGCTCTCCAGCCGGTTGATGCCGACGTCAATCACCACCGCGCCTGGTTTGATCCAGTCACCCGGAATAAAACCGGGCTTGCCCACGGCCACGACCAGCAGATCGGCGTGCTCCACGTGATGGCGCAGATCGCGGGTGAAGCGGTGAGTAACCGTCGTGGTACAGCCTGCCAGCAGCAGCTCCATGCTCATCGGGCGGCCAACGATGTTAGAGGCGCCGACCACAACGGCGTTCAGGCCATAGGTATCGATGTTATAACGCTCCAGCAGCGTGATGATACCGCGCGGCGTGCAGGGACGCAGTTTCGGCGCACGCTGGCAGAGGCGACCCACGTTATAGGGATGGAAACCATCCACATCTTTATCCGGTGTGATGCGCTCCAGCACCTTGACGTTGTCGATCCCGGCCGGCAGCGGCAGCTGCACCAGAATGCCGTCAATCGCCGGATCACTGTTCAGCTTATCAATCAGCGTCAGCAGCTCGCTTTCGCCGGTGGAGTCGGGCAGGTTATAAGCACGGGAGACAAAGCCCACCTCTTCGCAGGCGCGACGTTTGTGCGTGACGTAGATCTGCGAAGCGGGATTTTCGCCCACCAGGATCACGGCCAGACCCGGCGCACGTTTGCCCGCCGCCAGGCGCTGCTGCACTTTTTCCGCAACTTCGCTACGCACCTGCTGCGCAATCGTTTTACCGTCAATAATTTTTGCTGCCATCAGAGAGGAAATCCATCTGTAGAGAGTTAAATCGGGGATGGTGCCTATTCTGGCAGAAGCGCGGGCGGCTGTCAGTCACAGTTTCAGCAGCCTGCGCGCTTTCAGGCTTTTTTTCGTGGTGACGCGTGCCAGCCTGCATGGGTATGATATCTGCAGGACACTCTGGGAACGATGTAATGATCTGGATAATGCTTGCCACTCTGGCAGTAGTGTTTGTGGCTGGATTTCAGCTGATCACCGCCGCCTCGCGTCACGCTGCCCAGCGGCTCAGCAAGCGGCTGCAGCTGCCGCCGGTACAGGTGGAGTCAATGCTCTCGATGATGGGGAAAGAGGCGGCGAAAGAGTTCACCGACTACCTCAGCCGCGATAACGAAACGCACCTGCATAATGGCGCAGCGGTACTGCTGATCTGGCAGGTACTGATTGTTGACGGCAGCGAGGAGAACAGCCAGCGCTGGCATGCGATCCTCAGCCGCGCCGGTTTCCCGGCACTCATCAGCCGCCAGCAGCTGCTGCTCGCGCTGGGCTTTCTGCGCCAGCTGGAGCCGGACAGCCAGGAGCTGCACGCGCGGCGTGAGCAATATAATGCGCGCTTTACGCCACAAGGGATTGAGCTGGAAGGGGAATCCACCGGCACCAGTAATCTCGTGTCGCTCAGCGAATGGCGCAAACGCCATTGATGCAAATTGGTTATTCCCGCAGCACTCCGCTGCACAGAAACGGCAAAAACGTTGACGTACCCGCTTCCAGACGTATAATCCGACCCAACTCCTCAGCGCCCTTAGCTCAGCTGGATAGAGCACCGGCCTTCTAAGCCGTAGGTCACAGGTTCGAATCCTGTAGGGCGCGCCAAGTCAAATCAAGCAGTTACGCTACTCCGCCAGCTTTCATATTTTCAGCATGGGACAGATTTGGGACACGACTGCCTGAGGGTCGCCGTCGCAGTTTTTCGCCGCTCTGTTAACAATAGCGGCTCAGCTATCTGAATTAACAATACAGCGACATAAGGGTTTCAGACGCGGTTGCTGAAACCGTACAGTATGTTTTATTCATAATCATAATATCTGTTCAGCTCAGCTTCTTTTTTATAACTTTTCCCGAGCATAAACCCGATAGATAAAAGCGTTAAGATTATCGGCATGATAAATACTGCGCTGCGGGTAAAGAAATCTTTTTCAAGGCTCCATCCTGCCTCAATACTGATTGTCATAAGCAGCAGAGAGGTGGCAAGTATAAAACTGCAGCCAAGCAGACTGCCGCTCTTTTTGAGACTTTTGATGTAGGCAGGGCTGTAATTGTCCTCGGGCCGGGCAAGTTTCCCGTTCATTTGAAGAAACGTGATTTGCTCGCCTCTCTTCTCCCTTGCTGCCAGCAGCTGAGCACGCTCTCCGTTACGAACTGCCATGGCTGCCCAGTCCATCATCAGCCACTGATAGCCCGTCGTCCAGGTATCGGCTATCCGCATATTTTGCCAGCTCCGGACGTTAATTCCTGCATTGTTCTCCGCCAGGGAATTTTTCAGCAAATTAAGACTTTCTCCCTGCAGATCGCTGGTCCAGACGTGCCGCAGGTCAGCGGGCCTGACTTGCCCGGCAGACAGCAGTGCATCAA
Organism: Pantoea sp. SYBGC1; assembly: GCF_057197005.1. Lineage (NCBI taxonomy): Bacteria > Pseudomonadati > Pseudomonadota > Gammaproteobacteria > Enterobacterales > Erwiniaceae > Pantoea > Pantoea sp. SYBGC1. Next base: position 221,610 of record NZ_JBXUNM010000003.1, on the reverse strand, counting down.
TCCTGCGCTCAAGGTTATAAATTTGAGCGCTCATTCCTTTAAAACAGCAGACCGGCACTCTGTTTCCGCTTATTTGCCGGTAGCGGGAAAAGAGCAGTGCACAGGCATATTCACAAAAGTTACGATTATCGCCATCATGCAGTTCGGCAATTAACAGCAGACGAAATCCGTTAAACGGCCCGTCTGTCCACTGCTGAACCAGTGATAGTTCAGGCATGTCGTCAAAATAGTGAAAGCTGGCATGGCGGAATGCGGCATGGAGAGAGCGGACCAGCGAAGTGATGTCATCGCGCACAGATCCTGCTGTATTACCCATGTAGAGAAATAGTTCAGGACGTTCGGTGATGGCGTCAATCTGTGTCAGATCCAGCTGTTCCAGCAGGCGCTGCACTGTGACCAGCATCCGTCCCATGCCTGACCTTTCATCATCCTCAACGGAAAGCCTGAGGGGAATATCGCCATCCACCGGCATTTTCCCCTCAAGTCCGAGCATTTTCAGGGCTGCGTTATCAACCGGAAAGATTGAGGTGTGTTCAGCCAGCAGTGTCCATTCAGAAGCCCGTGATTGCCAGTCTGATTCAACACCGCAGTACGCAAGCTGCATCAAAAGACGCCAGCAACAGAGAAGGTTGAAAAAAACAAAGCATAGCGAAACAACCGTCATGCAGACCGCAACAGGGAGCGCCAGTAATCGCCAGATAAGCATGCTGAGCGTTAGCTGCGCATTCTCAAGCGTCAGGGCACTGAACATCAGCATCAATATAAGGGCCACAATACCTGCAGCTATCGTAAACAGACGGGGAAAGCGTATTTCCGTTTTCTCCGGACAAGAGAGCAACGGCTTCCAGAAATATTGCATTTACCGCACTCCTGCTTCGGGCAAAGAGCTTAACAGCAGGCATCCGCACGCCACTTTGCAACCATGGGTCACAACGTGACGGCCGTTCATGATCCAGGCAGGATGCCCTTCAGCAGCAGCGGTTTCACCATGCTGACTGCACCGCGCTTTGTCGCCTGCCAGCATTACCGGCTTACCGTCGAATACCTCTCCTGAAGCTTCAGTAACATAGCCTCCCGCCGACAGGCGGTCTCCCAGTCGAATAACGCCATCCATGAAATATCCTTACTCTCTGTCCTGTTAAATTTATTTTTGTGCAAATGAAATCACATTCCCGCCTTCATATCGCACTGCATGCGGGTCCAGCCCGTATAGCCTTTTACCTCCGGCACGCGGGTCGGCAAGTTCTGAAAGTTGGCGTAATACTGCTCCATTCTTACTGGCAGGATGCGGGGATCGATATAAAGGAGACCCCAGCGTGAAACGTTTTCACCTTTGCCAGGACGAATAGCGTCCAGCCGGTCATAGTAAACTTTGCCTTTAAATGTATAGCTGTAATCAATCCCTTCTCCGCCCGGCATGATGCGCGGATCGTCAAAAGGGTGAGAGGACATATAGAGGTGCCCCTGCTTCGTCAGCAGAAACCCCTGGTCATTGACCACGGTCAGGGAAGCGATGTTTTCGTATGCAGGAGAATCAGAACCCGCCTCGTCATCTTCACGGCCTTTTACGGTTGAAGACATCCATGTGCGACCATAATCCCGTGAAATTGTCATGCCGGAAGAGTTCCACCATGGAACAGCGATGTACCGCTCAGAGGCATTGATGTAAGGATGTGTGAAGATGCGATAAAACTGCGACGATACCTCACTGCGGATATCGCGCTTCTCATCCACAAACCACAGGGCACCCTCGCAGGCGACCCCGTGCAGCTCCAGCCAGCGGTGGTCGTCAAAGCGGTACACCACCTGCACCGGCGTCTGCCGTTTCTTCAGCGGCTTGCTGCTGCAGCCGCTGGCAGTCAGCACAATCAGCGCTGCCAGCGCTGTAATTACAGTGTGTTTCCTTAACGTTACCATCCTGTTCCCTCCGTTTTTTTCTTTGCCGGCACATCGCGATAGCCTGCCGGCTCCGGCATGTCCCACTGATGCACAGGCACTTCCTTATGATGCACCTCCGGATGCCGGGCGGGCTCTACGCGCGTTTTCGGGCCGAAATCATTCACTACGCCAAACTCACCGGCCGGCAAAGTTTGATCCGGTTTATTCATAAATTGTTTAGTTTCTTCCAAATCCAGAATGCCGGTTTTATGATAATTTTTTGTTTTTGCATCCGGATTAAACTCGTGCCGCCAGTCTGCGCGCTTGCGCAGATTGAGCCAGAAGGCGGGATCTTCAAAGGCCATGCAGTTACCGATGGCGAGGTCGTAGGCAACAGCCTTTTCCTGCACGTTCTGATCCATCACTATTGAAGAGTGCTGGCTGAACCTCACCGGATCGCCATATTTTTCCATCTCGTTAATTTCCTCGAATGTTTTACGCCGCTTCAGCTGATAGCGCTGCGTGCTGCTGCCGACCACGCGACCGGAGACAAACGCGGTGCCGTAATAACGGTTGACCGCAGCCAGCTCGGTTTCAGACAGCAGCTGACCGGAGCGATGCGGATAAACAAATCCGATCGCCGGACGAAACTCAGTCACCTGCCAGGCGTTTTCATACTCGCGGGCGGAGTAGTCGATATAGCGATCCTCGCCTCCGACGCCCGTTTTGTATTTCATGTCCCCGCTGCGATCGTGTCCCATCAGGGTCAGCTCCATCACTTCAGGCAGGGCCTCGGCGTTTTCAGTCACGCCGCTTTCCATTGGGTAGGCCGCGTTAGTGGGCCAGCCGTCATACGTAAAATCTCCGGGCCGGAAAGCCGGCTTTTTGAAAGGCGCACCGGACGCGTTGCCGCCCGTGCTGTGGTGCTGACAGAACGCGCGCTGATAGAGATTGGGTATGCCGCCGGCGAGCGTATCAGGAATACCGCGCCAGCCGATGCCCTGCACACTGGACAGCGACACCGTGCCGTCATTCGGGCAGAAATAGTTATAAACCCGGCCATAGTTATTGCGGCTGTAGCGGGGATCGCTGCTCCAGCGGTGTTTGCGCCACAGCGTGGTATCGTGGTACATGGCTGTGACAAACTCCGGCCGGTAGCGACCCGTGGCGTCATACTTTGGATTTGTGGCCATCAGCCGGCAGAAATTACGCAGCGTCTCCTGACGCCCGTGCGACGTCTGCTGCTTGCCGGGCAGCATATTTTCCATGGGCCGCGGATCAAGTGAGTAGGGGGAGTGGCAGAGGATGACGCAGTCGGCAACCGGATAATCAGCTACCTGTTGCCTGACCAGCATATTCGCCAGCATGGTAATGATGGTGCCCTGGCTGTGCGCCACTATATTGATGGTGTCGTGACGTGTACTGGGGTTCTTCCTGATTTCCAGAATCAGATCCGCCAACCGCTGAGCAGCAAAAAACTGATAAATGCGGTGCGGATTGCCGTAAATCGGGTGGGTAAAGTCCCCGCCGTTAAGTTTGCGGCTGTAGATCCCCGCCATCCAGATGGCCCCACCGTTCGCGCCGGGCCCCAGCATGTCAGGAATGCAGGTGGTTGCGTTAGCAAAGGTGCCGCCATTCTTCGCTGCTGCCAGGTTCAGTACGTTGCCGTAGTTATCGTTGCAGAAGCCGCGTCCCTCAGCGTTCAGCTTTTTCAGCCGTACCGGGTCATCTTCCTGAAACGCATCGTAGGGGAGAACTGTTTCCAGCCCGAGGCGGGCGACCTCATCACGGTAGCGCCGCTGGTCTGCGTTATAGGTTTCACGATCGACGGGGCGATAGCCCCAGTAGAACGGAATCACCGGTGACCGCCCGCTGGCCGTCACGCGCTTTGGCGCATCTTTCAGATCGGTTAATCCCTCAATTTCACTCCACTGGTGCGGATACATGTCGTCGCGCGCCAGTCGGGTGTTCAGCCCGGCAATAATCCCTTTTTCCTGCGTTTCGTAAGCTTCACCGATGTCGTTGACGCCGTGTACGAGAATAACAATACAGGGCAGGGGGCTGTTTACAGGAAACTCCTGCATCAGCATACCGCCGGCGGTATCGCGATTAAGGCCGATGAAGCTGCCCAGTTCCGGATCGTTAAAGGCGCTGTTTTTTTGAGGTGTGATGAGTCATCGCTTTGCCTCCCTGATAAGCGTAACAACCAGCTGTTCGGTCTCTGCAAGATCCAGCAGCGGAGAGTGTCCGGCAGCATCGGTGATACCCTCCACCGTGCTGCCGTCCGGCCGGGTAACGCGGAAGGGCTGGCTGACCAGCGGGTGTTTCCGGTCGCCGTTTCGGTAGAGGCGTACACCGCGCGCCAGCGGGTTATCTTTAAACAGCGGATCGACAATTTTTGCCGGTTCCCCCTTCTGATAAACAAGAGTCGGCGCTTTCTGCTCAATGTGCGCCGGCGAAAATATCTCTACGCCGCCGTTCGGGTGCAGGCGGATCCCGCCGCCGCCGCAGTGCAGATACAGGCCTTTTTTGGCGCTTATCTGAAGCTCGCCGTTGACGCTGGCGATCTGCATGTTCCGATCGGCAAGCGCCGCCAGCTGGCCGCGCTGCGCCTGAAGCGTGATATCGCCAGACGCGGCAATCAGTTTGATGCCGAGCCTGCGCACAAAGGCGGAAATTCCCTGGCCCGCCGCGACAGAAAGACGTTTGAACACGCTGACGCTGCCGTTACTGCCGGCGGTGATCACCGTATCTTTACCGGCGGCGAGATGGAGACTTTCAGGTGTTGCCTGTGCAATACCCGCTTTACCCCAGGAGAGAATGCCCGGCTGCGCCAGCCCGGAAACGGCCTGCTGCAGCGCCTGCTGTGGGGCAGTGTCAACGCCGTCAGCGCCGGCCCCGGCGGCCGACGACTGCAGGCTGTAAGCTATGCTGAGCGCCTGCTCCAGATGCGCGATCGTGTCAGTCATCTCCAGCAGCGATCCGCGCGCACCGGTCTGCGCGGCGGTCGTCAGGTAGATACCCTCTGCGGCACGCACGGTGGCGTGATGATCGGTGCGCAACTCTGCGCCTTTACCGCGTGCTTTGCGGCCGGTATCGACCATATGACCGAGGTTAAGCTGCGTTTTGCCAAACTCGGTTGATAGCTTGATGTGCTCATTGCCTGCCGCATCTTCCAGCCGGATTTTGTTCTTCCCCTTTGTCCGGATAACGTTGCGCGTGCTGTTAAGATCGTTAACGACGTCCGGATTTAGCGCGTCATGCAATACATGGGCAATGTAAGGCCGCTCGGGATCGCCACCTTCAAATGCGATTGCCACCTCCGTGTTGTCCAGCAGCGGAAAGTGCACGCCATACTTATCGCCTGCGTAGATGCGGGCCAGACGCACAGGCATGCTTTCCCTGCCTTTCTCCCAGCTGGCGAGATCAAAACTGAATTTCACCCGATAGCGCCCCTGGTTATCGGGACGGGCAAGGCTATCGTTCATGACGCTGCCGGAGACGCGGGCGGGAATCGTTCCTGAGATAACCGGCCGTGGCAGGCGCTCTGGCCGGAAAGCGGCGCGCTCACTACAGGGAATACCGCTGAGTGCCGTCTGATAGCCTGTTGCCCGGCTTGCGCGGCAGACGCTCTCAACGATAAGAAAGCCGGACATAAATGCATCAGGCTGCTCGCCTTCGATTTCAGCCACCATGCCCGGCTGCAGTGCGGGATCGTCAGTGATGGCTTCCAGACACGTCCGGCCAGATAGATGGCGCTCATGGCGAATGCGGGCATAGTGCCAGGCTGTTTCAGCTTCTCCGCCCTGTATGCTGCTCCACCGATCGCCCGCGCTGTGCTGGATATCAGCGTAATGGTGATCGCTGCCTGTGGTGTAGGGGGCCTCACCGCTCATGTCCGCCTCATGTTCCGGCGGAATAAGCCGGCTTTGCCGGTAGTCGTAATTGCGCGTACGTACCGATGCAGGCACCACCGCCGAGTGGCAGCGCATCTGCCATATTGTCAGGGTATCGCCTGTTAACCCTGCTCCGGGCAGCGACTGAATTTTCGTGCCAGATACGTAGCCTGCCTGCTGATCGGCAAATACGATGACGGTGATCTCTTCAGCGGTTTCATGTTTGCAGAAGCGGAACCAGATCCCGACTTCAGAAAGCAGACGCCGGATAAAACTCAGGTCACTCTCTCCCCACTGAACGATCATCTCCCGTCTGGGGTAACGCCACTGCAGCAGGCTCATGTCAATCTCATAATCCCTGAAGCCGTGCGACTTCAGGACAGAATTGACGAGCTCGGGAACAGACGTCCGCTGATAGATAGCGTACCGGTGCGTGCTGGACATCAGCGCCAGAGGATGTTCGAGTGTGACTTCATACGTTGATTCGTCAACGCTGGTTGATATATGGGAAAGGCGGGTGATAACCCCATAAATTTTGCGTAATGTGTGCCAGCGATCCTTAGCAGGCCGAAAGAGGGAACACGCCGTGGAACAGGCCCGCATCATAAAAACTGCCGGCTGCATCATCACTTTCTCAGGTGGTATATCCTGAACGGATGAAGTAAAGCGGATGATAAATCGATAGGGCTGGCTGAGGGACTCTTGCCCTTCGAAAGATTTAACGTCTGCAACGATCTCGCAGCTTTCAAAGGCGAGCAGATAGTGATTGAGCGAATCCGCAACGGCGAATGAGCCCGAACGTCCTGTCAGGGGCATAGATATCCTTATTTAGTTTGGCATTACAAACTATAAGGACAAGTGTAAATAATTACATAGAGTTAGTATATCGTAAAATTTGATTTAATTCTGGCTCTGATTCCGACAGGGCAGAAGCATTGAACCCTGCAGGGCAACGGACTCTGGTCATGGTTTTTTCCGTTTTCCGCCACTATTCTGACTCAGCAGACGGATGCGCTTTTGCCAGCAGTCCGGCTTTTCAGTAAATAATGGTCCTTTTTTTCACCTCTCTCTTCTCCTGCCACTGCATAACTTACATCCCGGCAAAGTTAGCGGAATGATTAATCAGTCTGAATTATCTGGCTTAAAAAAAAGCAGACTGGCGTTGTTATCAGGTCATTTTCGTGAATAATATGCGGCAATATTTATATTAATTAACAAGATTTGCGTTTAGTTTACGTGACAAGGATTGTCTGATGGTTTCATTTAACACATCAATTACGCTCTGTTTTTCTTTTCTGGTTGCTGCTTTTATAACCAGAGAGGCCACTGCGGAGCCCTTGCCTGATGCAGGTGAACAGGTCCGGCAGCAGCAACAGCGCCAGCGGGCGCTGGAGCAGCAGATAGAGCCGAAAGCGCCTGATGTGCGACTTTCACCGCCCGCTTCTGGTTTTGGCCGCCTCTCTTTTCCTGCAGAAAAACCCTGCTTTCCTCTCACGCATATCGTGCTTGAGGGGCAGCAGGCGCTGCCGCACTGGCTGCCGCTTAACGCTATTGCCAGCCAGGCGCAGGGAAAGTGCCTGGGCGGGCGCGGCATTAATCTGCTGATGAGTACGCTGCAAAACCGGCTGGTTGATCATGGCTATGTGACTACGCGGGTGCTGGCACCTTCGCAGGATCTCAACAGCGGCACGCTACGGCTGGTGATCCTGCCCGGTTACGTGCGGGAGGCCAGGCTGACGCCGGATAGCGATCGTTATCTGTGGCTCTACAGCGCCTTTCCCGCCCGTGACGGTAATCTGCTGGATTTGCGTGATATCGAACAGGGACTGGAAAACCTGCAGCGGCTGCCGACCGTGGTAGCCGATATGTCGGTCGTGCCCGGAGAACAGCCGGGCGAGAGCGATGTAGAGGTACACTGGAAGCAGAAAAAGATGTGGCGCGTCGGTCTCTCGCTGGATGATTCCGGTACGCGCAGCACCGGACGCTATCTGGGTGGCGTCACGCTGTCGCTCGATAACCCTTTTGCGCTGAGCGACCTTTTTTATCTGTCGGCCACGCACGATTTACAGGGCAAAGGCGGTAAAGGCAGCAAAAACGTCATCGGCCACTACTCGGTGCCGTTTGGATACTGGATGTTCTCCGCAACGGCCAGCAACTATGACTATCACCAGACGGTCGCCGGAACCCATCAGGACTACCGCTATAGCGGAAAAAGTCAGAGCCTCGATTTACAGCTTAGCCGGGTACTGCATCGCAGCGGCTCGCAAAAAACCTCGCTGACCTATGACGTCCTGACGCGCGAAACCCGCAACTATATCAACGACACCGAAGTTCAGGTGCAGCATCGCCAGACGGCGGCGTGGCGTATCGGTCTGCAACATCGGCACTATATCCGCCAGGCGACGCTGGATGCGGGCATCAGCTATCAGCGCGGCACGCGCTGGTTCGGTGCCGAGCCCGCGCCCGAGGAGTACTTCGGCGAGGCGACGGCGCTGAGCAAAATCGTTCAGCTCAATGCGCAGTTCAGCCTGCCGTTCAGCATCGGCAGCCAGCGTTTTCGCTACGGTGCGCAATACCTGCGTCAGATGAGTAATACGCCGCTCACGCCGCAGGAGCAGTTTTCGATAGGTAACCGCTGGACCGTGCGCGGTTTCGACGGCGAACGCACGCTGAACGCGAGCCGCGGCTGGTTCGTCCGCAATGACATCGCCTGGAGTACGCCGCTGCCTGCACAGGAGTTCTACCTGGGCGCGGACTATGGCGAGGTGGGCGGTGCGGGCAGTGAGTTGCTGACCGGCCAGCATCTGGCGGGCGGGGTAGCAGGGCTGCGCGGTCAGGCCTGGAATACCGGCTATGACCTGTTTATCGGGACGCCGCTGTCGAAGCCTGATGGTTTACGCACCAGCAGCGTCACGCTCGGCTTCAATCTCAACTGGAGCTACTGAGAATGCGCGCAGGCAAGTATGAGGTTAAATCGCCGCTTATTCTGGGCGGTGAAGAGAGTGAAGCGGAAATACTGGGATCGGCGGTGTGGCTCTGGATGCACTCGCCGCTGCATCGTGATGCGCCGCTGCACGCCCTGCCGACGCTGCTGCTGCCGATCATCAAACAGCAACAATATGTACTGGTGGCTGAAGCGGGTACGCCGGTTTTTTTCTTCAGCTGGGCCTGGCTGAACGAAGAAGCCGAAGCGCTTTATCTTACACGGCCCGCTATCCATTTCCCGCCTGACGCGTGGAACAGCGGCAAGCGCATGTGGTGCTGCGACTGGATCGCGCCATTTGGCCATACCGCCGCGATGAGTCGCCTGATCCGGCGCGATCTCTTTCCTCATGCCTGCTGGCGGGCATTGGATCACCGCGGTGAGCAGCGCGGCAGGCGCGTATTCAACTTTCATGGCAGTCGCGTGACCCATGAAGCGGCAAAAAGGTGGCGTCAGCAGCATCCGCTCACCGCCGCGTTACCGCAAATCTGATAAGGATATTAGATGAACAGAAATCGCTACCGCGTCATTTTTAACACAGTCCGCGGCATGCTGATGGTGGTGCCGGATATTGCTAAATCAGGCCGGGCCGGCAGCGCACGCGCTTCAGGTCTCAGCCACACGCTTAGCAGCCTCACTGGCAGAGTCGGCGCATTATGTTTTAGTCTCTGGCTGGCGATGGGCGTGATACAGCCTGCCTGCGCCGCCATTGTGGCAGATGCACAGGCGCCTGGCGGCCAGCGGCCCACGATAATAAACAGCGCCAGCGGTACGCCGCAGATCAATATCCAGACGCCCTCCGCAGGCGGTGTTTCCCGCAATACGTATAGTCAGTTTGATGTCGGAAAGCGGGGAGCGATCCTCAACAACTCCCACAAAAATGTTCAGACCGGACTCGGCGGGATGGTAAGCGGCAATCCCTGGCTGGCCCGGGGCGAAGCCAAAGTGATCCTGAATGAGGTTAACTCGCGCAATCCCAGCCGCCTCAACGGCTTTGTTGAAGTCGCGGGTCAGAAAGCCCAGGTCGTCATCGCCAACCCGTCCGGGATCACCTGCAACGGCTGCGGATTCATCAATGCCAGTCGCGGCACCCTGACCACCGGACAGGCGCAGCTCAACAATGGCAACCTGACCGGCTTTAACGTTGAACGTGGTGAAGTGGTGGTCGAAGGGGCGGGGATGGACAGCTCACGCCAGGACTATACCGACATTATTGCCCGCTCGGTGAAGGTCAATGCCAGCGTCTGGGCCAGGGATCTTCGCGTCACCACCGGACGAAACAAGGTGGATGCCGCACACCAGCAGGTCACGAAGCAGAGCGACGAGCGCGCTACAGAACCCCGGATGGCGCTTGATGTCTCCAGCCTGGGCGGCATGTATGCCGGAAAAATCCGTCTGGTCGGCACGGAGAGGGGCGTCGGCGTTCGCAATGCGGGCAATATTGGCGCGCAGGCGGGTTCGGTGGTCATCACCGCTGATGGCCGCATTGAGAACAGCGGCGCTATTCAGAGCCGTAGCGATCTGCAGCTCGCCGCGCGGCAAGGGGTCAGCAACAGCGGTACGATCTTTTCTGGCGGAAAAGCGTCGGTAACCAGTGCGGCAGATGTGCAGAACCGCGGCTCTGTTGTGGCACGCAATGACGTTACGCTGCAGGCTGGCAGCCTCAACAGCACGGCTCCAGGCGTTCTCGCGGCAGGTGTGCAGGATGACGGCAGACCCGGTGAATCGGGCAATCTGACCCTGACGACAACGGGCCAGCTTCGCGCGCAGGGGAAAAACCTGGCCGGCGGCAGCCTGAGCGCACGCGGGCAGACTATTGACCTCAGCGGCAGCCGTACCGAGGGTAAAAACCTGACGCTCGACGCCCGCGAGGGCGATATCGTGACGCGCAGCGGCACCCTGACCGCGCAGCAGCAGCTCACCGCGCGCACCGGAAAAATGCTGAACAACGATGGCGCCACGCTGACAGCCAGCAAGCTCAACCTGCAGGCGCGCGATCTCTCCAGCCAGCAGGGTCAAATCCTGCAAACCGGGCGTGACGATCTCACGCTCAGTTTCGCGGGCAGCCTGAATAATCAGGGCGGCCGTATCGCGACTAACAGTGACAACCTGACGCTCAATGCGGCTGCGATCGATAACCAGTCGGGTGACATCACCCATACAGGCCGCGGCACACTGTCGATCACCACCGGTAATCTGCGCGGCAGTAAGGGATCGCTGCGCTCAAATGGTCAGCTCACCCTGCGCGGTGGCGATGTCGATATTGATAGGGGCACCACCTCGGCCCGGCAGATTGATATCAACGCGGACAGCCTGGCGAACCGGCAGGGCTTGATCGCGAGTGAAGGCGATCTCAGCCTGCGAGGCGCGCAGCTGGCTAATCAGCAGGGCGTTGTGAGGGCGGGTAAGACGCTGCGCGTCACGGCGGATGTGCTGCAGAATGCTCAGGGCAGGATAGTCAGTAGCGACACCGGGCATGTGGATGCCCGCTTACTGGATAACCGTGACGGCCAGCTGGTGGCGCAGCAGGCGCTGACGCTGCGCGGCGATACGCTCGATAACCGGGACGGCGGCCTTATCCAAAGCGGTGCGCAGCTTGATATCGGCGCAGAGACGCTGCTTAATCAGAACAGCGGCGAAAAAGGCGGCGTGATCAGCCAGGGCGACATGCTTATCTGCGCCGGACAGATAAACAATACGCAGGGTCTGACGCTGAGCGGAAAAGTGTTGCAACTGGCGGCTGACGGCCTGAATAATGCCGCTGGCGCGCTGGTGGCACAGGAGCAGCTCAGCCTCGACACGCACTCCACGTTCAATAACCGGGCAGGTCTGCTGCAGGGCGGTAGCGTGCTTATCGACAGCCACGGCCAGGCGATCGATAGCCAGAGCGGCACCCTCTACAGCCTTAGCGATCTTCATCTGCACAGCGGCGCGATCGACAATCAGGCCGGAACCGTGGGCGCGAAAGGCGAACTTACGCTGCAGAGTGGCGGAGTGGATAACCGCAGCGGCGGGCGCATCGTCAGCGAGCAGGCGGCTTCGCTGGAAATGACTCATCTGGATAACCGTGGCGGAGAGATCCAGAGCATTGGCGATCTGCTGGTGAGTGCGCAGAGCACGGTAGACAATGCGGGCGGCCTGATTCGCAGCGGCGCGAACGCCGTGCTGAACGCATTGCAGCTGAACAATCAGGATACTCAGGGTGATCAGCAGGGTATTGAAGCGGCCAGCCTGCGGATTAACAGCGACGATGTGTTCAATCAGCGCGGCATGTTACTGGCCGATCGGCAACTGATCATCAACAGCCGTGGCTCGGTCGATAACCGGCAGGGTGCGATTTCGGCCGGAGAAGATCTGCTGCTGCAGAGCAATGACCTGATGCCGGAGAGTCGCCTGCGCAGCTTCAGAGTGGCGCAGCCTCAGAGCAATAGTCTGACGCTGGAAAATCGGGAGGGCGTTCTCAAAGCGGGCCGATCGCTGACGATCCGTGCCGATCGCCTGGAGGGTGACGGACAGATCCTCTCCCTGGGTGACATCACGCTGGTCAGCCAGCAGAGCCTGAACAACCGCGGCGAGATGATTGCCAACGGCAATTTCAACTTCACAACCGCAGGCGACGTTGATAACAGCGGTAAACTGCTGGCGGGCGGCAAGCTCGATCTGCGCGCCACCCACCTGCTGAACGCTGCCACCGGCGAGATCAATGCCGGACAGAACTGGCTGACGCTGAGCGGACAGCTGACCAACTATGGGCTGATCGACGGTAAACAGACGCTGCTGAAGGCGTCGACGCTGACCAATATCGGCAGTGGCCGGATCTATGGCGACAGCGTTGGCGTGCAGGCTGATATTTTCAACAACCTGGCGGAAAACGGCACTGCCGCCACGCTGGCGGGACGTGAGCGGGTGGATATCGGCGTGCAGACGCTGAATAATCGTGACCACGGCCTGATCTACAGTGCCGGCGATATGGCGCTGGGCGGCGAGCTGAATGCTGACGGCCTGGCAACCGGCAGAGCAGCTACCCTCAATAATCACAGCTCCACCATCGAGTCAGCGGGCAACATGCAGATGGCTGCCGGTGAAATCAATAACGTCAACGATCGTTTCAGCACCGGGCTGGTAACCGTCTCTTCGGAGGCGATTACCGGGTATCAGCACTCGGGCGATACCGTCCGCTGGAAAGCCGGCGAGCCGGGCGTCTTTGTTGACCGCAACTCAGCCGACTCACTGCTTAATCTCAACACGCCAGGCAACACCGGCAGCAATAACGATAACTTCTACCAGTATGACTACACGCGTACGGTGCAGGAGACGCAGATCGCCGAAAGCGATCCGGCGAAGATTATCGCGGGCGGTGATTTGACGATAAACGCTGACCGCGTGCTGAACGATAAGAGCCAGATTATCGCGGGCAATACGCTGACAATAAACGCGCGCGATCTCAATAACGTCGAGGTGGCGGGCCAGCGAATCACGACTGACGTCGGTAAGGTGACTCACTACAAGCGCATCCGTCATAAAGGTGGCGACGAGCAGGGCGACAGCACATCGGATTACACGCCGCCGGATGTGATTGAGACGATTGCCCTGAAGCCGGGAAAGCTGGTCGATCACGGTGAACTGAGCGGCAACCCCCTTTCGCTCGCCCCGCAGAGCACAGAGGGTACCGACGCCACGACGGGCCGCGCGGGCGGCGTGAATGCCCATATCACAGGCAGCATGCCTGACATTGCCGCTCTGCTTAAACCCGGCCAGCATTTTGATGTGCCCGGCAGCCAGGGGGAGAACGCGAGCGTGATCCGCATCGTCGGGCCCGATACGCGCCTGCCGGACAACAGCCTGTTCAGAACCAACCCCTCTCCCGGCGGTAAATATCTGGTAGAGACCGATCCGCGCTTTACGCAGGAGAAGCAGTGGCTGAGCAGCGACTATATGCAGGACGCCCTGACGCAGAACAGCGATAACGTACTGAAGCGTCTGGGTGACGGCTATTACGAGCAGCGGCTGATCCGGGAACAGGTTATGAACCTGACAGGGCAGCGCTACCTGGGCGGCTTCAGCAACGACGAAGATCAGTACAAGGCGCTGATGAACAACGCTATCGCCTTTAGTCAGCGCTATCACCTGACGCCAGGCGTGGCGCTGACGCCTGAGCAGATGGCGCAGCTGACAAAAGATATTGTCTGGCTGGTTAACGCGCAGGTCAGACTGCCGGATGGCTCCAGCCAGACGGTGCTGGTACCGCAGGTGTATGCGCGCATTCAGCCAGGCGATGTCGATGGCAGCGGTGCGCTGATTGCGGGCCGCAACCTCAACCTGAACCTGGGTAGTGGCCTGTTTAACAGCGGTACGCTGGCCGGGCGCGAAGTGGTGAAGCTGAGCGCCGGTAATATCACCAACATGGCGGGAACGATTAAAGGCGCCAGTGTCGATCTTCTCGCCCGCGCAGATATCAATAATATCGGCGGCGTGATTGAGGCAACCGACTCGCTGCTCGCCAGAGCCGGACGGGATATCAATACCGTCAGCACAACCCGCAGCGTGAGCAGCCGGAACGGTGAGAACCAGTTCGACCGGACCACGGTGGATAGCGTGGCAGGCATGTACGTGCAGGGCGACGACGGCCGGCTGATACTGCAGGCCGGACGTGATATCACTCTCACGGCGGCGCAGGTGGTTAACAGCGGCGACAATAGCCAGACGGTGATTAAGGCCGGACGCGATCTGACGCTTAATACCGTCAGTACGGCGAGCCGGGACGCGCTTGTCTGGGATAGCGATAACAGCCTGAAGCAGGGCAATGCGCAGGAGATCGGCAGCGAAGTCGTCAGCAAGGGCGATCTCTCGCTGCTGGCAGGCAACGATCTTCATACCCGCGCGGCCACCCTGTCGGCAGATGTTGCGCTGGCGCTGACCGCCGGACATGACGTCACACTGACAAACGGCGAGAACACCCGGGATCTGGACGAGCGGCAAAAGACGACGGGCAGCAGCGGCTGGCTGTCGAAGAGCACGACAACCACACGCGACCAGATTTCGCGTCAGACGGCGCAGGGGAGTTCGCTGAATGGCGACACTATTTCCGTGGCGGCGGGCAACGATCTGCGCGTACAGGGCAGCCAGATAGCGAGTACCGGCGATCTCTCCCTGCAGGCGGGGCACGATCTCAGCGTTACCGGAGCGACTGAACGCAACAGCGAACAGCATCTGGCGCAGGAGAAAAAGAGCGGGTTTTCCGGCACCGGCGGTATCGGCTTCAGTTACGGCAAACAGAGCCTGAAAACCACCGACACCGCGCAGGAGACGACCAGCCAGGGCAGCACCGTGGGCAGCGTGAACGGCAGCGTATCCCTGACGGCGGGCAACCGGCTGGATATCAACGGCTCCGATCTTATCGCGGGCAAAAATCTGACGCTGGACGGTCGCGAGGTGAGCATCACCGCAGCGGAAAACCAGAGCAGCCAGACGCACCGGGTGGAGCAGAAAACCTCGGGTCTGACGCTGGCGCTTTCCGGCACGGCAGGCAGCGCGCTGAACACGGCGGCGCAGACGGTGCAGGAGGCGAAGTCTGCCGACAGCGGACGGCTGGCGGCGCTGCAGGGGACCAAAGCGGCGCTCAGCGGCGTGCAGGCGGTGCAGGCCGGCCGGCTGGCAGAAGCGCAGGGCGACAGCCCGGAGAACAACAACGCCATCGGCGTCAGCCTCTCCTACGGCAGCCAGTCTTCCACCTCCACGCAGCACAGCGAGCAGCGCACCGCGCAGGGCAGCAGCCTGACGGCGGGCGATAATCTGAGCGTGGTGGCGCGCGGCAGCGGCGTGAAAGGCGACAGCGGCGACCTGACGGTGCAGGGCAGCCAGCTGCAGGCGGGCAGAGACCTGCTGCTGTCGGCGAACCGGGACCTGAATCTGCTTTCGGCCGCGAACACCTCGTCGCTGGAGGGTAAAAACGAGAGCCACGGCGGCACGGCGGGCGTGGGCATCGGCGCGGGTCAGGGCGGCTGGGGCATCAGCGTCTCCGCCAGCGCGAATAAGGCAAAAGGCAGCGAGCAGGCCAGCGGCGTCACCCACACGGAAACGCAGGTGAGCGCGGGCCGTGAGGTGACGCTGATAAGCGGGCGCGACACCACGCTTCAGGGCGCGCAGGTGAGCGGCGAAAAAATCAGGGCGGACGTGGCGCGCAACCTGACGCTGACGAGCGAGCAGGACAGTGACCGCTACGACTCGAAGCAGCAGAGCGCCAGCGCCGGGGGCAGCTTCACCTTCGGGTCGATGACCGGCTCGGCGAACGTGAACCTGAGCCGGGATAAGATGCACAGCACCTGGCAGAGCGTGGAGGAGCAGACCGGCCTGTTCGCGGGGAAAGGCGGCTTTGACGTGACGGTAGGAGGGCACACGCAGCTGAACGGCGCAGTTATCGGCTCGACGGCGACGGCGGATAAAAACCGTCTGGAGACGGGCACGCTGGGCTGGCGCGACATCGAAAACCGGGCGGACTATAAGGTGGAGCATCAGAGCGCGGGCGTGAGCACCGGGGGCAGCATCGGCGGCCAGTTTGCGGGGAACATGGCGAACGGGCTGCTGACGGGGGCGAACCACAGCGACAGCGCCAGCTCGCTGACGAAGGCGGCGGTGAGCGGGGGCGCGCTGGTTATCCGCAACGGGGACAAGCAGTCGCAGGACGTGAGCGGGCTGAGCCGCGACGCCGCGCACGCGAACCAGACGCTGTCGCCGATATTCGATAAAGAGAGGGAGCAGAACCGGCTGCAGGCGGCGCAGCTGATAGGGGAAATCGGCAACCAGGCGGCGGACATCGCGCGCACGGAGGGGCAGATAAGGGCCACGAATGCCGGTAAGGCGGAGCTGGCCTCAAAGGATATCAGAGAGCCGGGCAAAGGCGCGCCGAAGGCGAAGTGGGCTGACTACAACAAAGCGCTGGCCGCAACGGACAGCTATAAAGCGGCCGCAGCGCCTTTTGGCACCGGCAGCGCCCTTCAGCAGGGTATTCAGGCAGCGACGGCGGCGGTGCAGGGCCTGGCGGGGGGCAGCCTGGCGCAGGCGGTAACGGGCGCGGCGGCACCGTATCTGGCAGAGGTTATTCATAACCAGACGCTGAACGCGGACGGTTCGGTGAACGTGCAGGCGAACCTGATGGCGCACGCGGTGGTGGGTGCGGTGACGGCTTACGCGGCGGGAAACAGCGCGCTGTCGAGGGCGTCGGGCGCGGCGATGGGCGAGTACATCGCACAGCAGATGTATCCGGGCACTGACCGCAGCGACCTGACGGAGACGCAGCGCCAGACCATCAGCGCGCTGGGGACGCTGGCGGCGGGCCTCGCGGGCGGGGTAGCGGGCGACAGCACGGCGGGCGTAGTGGCGGGCGCGCAGGCGGGGAGGAATGCGGTTGAGAATAATTCTCTCGCTGATATCGCTCAGGCGCAGTCTGAAGGCAAGACGCTTGAGCAGAAGGCCGGTGAGTACGTTGAGGCCGAAAACGAGCGCTATAAGAAGGCCAACTGTGGCGGCATGAGCGCCGAAACCTGCTCAGTGAAAATGTACAACGAGCGGCGTGAAGCGCTGAAAGCAACGGCTTCGCTGAGCGTTGATTTTGTACCGATTGTGAGCGATATCAAAGGTTTTGCGGAGGCGCAGTCGGCTATTGACTATCTGGCAGCGGTGGTGGGTATTATACCGGGTGCAGGTGATGTTGCCGGTAAGGCCATTAAAGCGGCAGAAGTAGCACTGAAGAAAGGCGATATAGCGGAGGCATCGAAGCTGATCAATAAGGCCAGCGATGAAGTCTCTGCTTATAACATTGCAAACTATCCAAAGTTAAAAGATGAACTCAGGCAGCAGAATCTGAATAATATTGCGAAGCAGGATACGAGACTGGCAGCCATTATTAAAGGTGATAATGGCAAGCTAAATTATGGTATTGGCTCAGGAACATCAGCAGAAGCCGATCAGTTAGGTAAAATCTGGGTTGGCGATGGAGCAAGACTTACCAGTGATAAATCTGGATTAATGAGTGCTGATGGTACTCGTGTATATCGTTTTCCTGCTTCAAAAGATAATAGTTCATATGCAACAACTGGTACTCAGGCTAATTTTGAAACGTTTAAAATAGATCCTGCTACCGGCGACAAAACTAAGATCGGTAATGGCCATCTGGATATCAAATAGGAAATAAAAATGAAGGCTATTTTAAAAAGCATTTCAAATGACGACGTTGAGTTGGATACATTTCATCCAGAAGATGAACTTAATTTTTCTCTCCGTTTATTATTGCGAATTGGATGTGAAGATAGCTCTGGTGCAGACAACTTCGATCTTCGTATATACACACCCGAATGGCTCTGTAAACATCATTGGGTGCCAGAGTTGATGCGGCATACGCTCCTTGTACGTAAATATGACCTGGAAGAGATAACCAAAACTATCACTGATTATATCGATCAATGCGAAGGCAAAAACTGGATTGAGATAGCACAAAAATTATCCCGAGTTTTCGCCTGGGAATATGAAGACTACCAGCCATAGACATTGAGACTCCCGGATATTATGCCGGGAGTCTTATCACTGGTAAGTAGCAACAGCATTCCGCTATCCGGGGATTGAACGTAAAAACCTGAGTGAAGATCAGAAGCAGACCATCAGCGCACTGGCCACGCTGGCGGCAGGTCTAGCGGGCGGCGTAGCCGGAAACAGCACGGCAGATGCGGTGGCGGGCGCACAGGCCGGGAGGAATGCGGTTGAGAATAACTCACTGTCCGGTGACCAGGCGCGTGCCACGGTGAAACAGGCAGCTGAATCGCTGAAAGAACAGGTCAGGGACAAGCTGTGTAATGGTACGACCTCTGCCATCGCAAACACCATCATTGGTACTATAGCAAATACCAGTGAGTCGGCATTAGGTGGCGTGGATTACGTAGCGGATGCTGCAATGGCCCTGGCGGCCTGTGCAACCGGAGACAGCTACTGTAGTAAAGCGTTAAGCGACCTGACCGGGAAGAACCAGGCGGTAGCCGACAGCGTGAAAGCGCTGCTGAAAAGTGAAACCTGGTCGGCAGTGGCAGACACGGTAAAACAGGCAGCGGACGGGAATCAGCTTGCACTGGAAGCGACGGGCGGGATGCTGGCCGGGATTATATTGCCGGGTAAGAAAGTTCCGGGAGTCGGAAACCGTATTGAAACGGTGCTTAAAGCTGAAAAGAATTGGGAAATAGCTAGAAATAAAGCCATAAATATGGTCGGTGATTTAGGTCTTGATTCAAAGCCTGTTATTGGTCGGTTAGAAGTGAGTGCTGGCAATGGAAAAGTTATTGGTCGTCAATCCAGTAATGGCAAGTTAGGTTGGCGTGTTGATTATGACCCAGAGAAAGGGACTCACATTAATACATGGGATTATTCGAAAGGTAAAGGACCTGGTAAAGCAGTTAAAACAGTCATACCTTTTGAAGGTAATGAAAAGGTTTTTGAAACTATATTGAAACAATTAAATAGGTAGAAATAATGACTTTATTTGATGAGTGTAAAGAAGCATTGTTTTCTGATTTTCATTTGGTTATCGGCGATGAGGAGAATAAAGCTATTGACTTACTTAATAAATACCCTATTGCCCCAGGGGGGGTTGTATGGAATGAGATAGAACATAGTGATTATGATAATTTGTATGATGTATTGAACGTAAGCATAGTAAAAAATAAAGACGTATTTGTCTTGGCAGATGATGCTGGTATACCGATATTTAGGACGAATATTAAGCTGATTGCTGAAAATGTCTATGATGTTACGGCATTGTCACCAAAATTATTTATTTATAATAATGAAATTATAATACAACCTTTATTCCCATCCGAGAGGTTTCGTGTTGGGTCAAGACCTGGACGTTCGTGACGGGAGGCAGCCTGACGCAGGCGGTAACGGGCGCGGCGGCACCGTATCTGGCAGAGGTTATTCATAACCAGACGCTGAACGCGGACGGTTCGGTAAACGTGCAGGCGAACCTGATGGCGCACGCGGTGGTGGGTGCGGTGACGGCTTACGCGGCGGGAAACAGCGCGCTGTCGGGGGCGTCGGGCGCAGTGATGGGCGAGTACATCGCACAGCAGATGTATCCGGGCACTGACCGCAGCGACCTGACGGAGACGCAGCGCCAGACCATAAGCGCGCTGGGGACGCTGGCGGCGGGCCTCGCGGGCGGAGTAGCGGGCGCGCAGGCGGGGCGGAACGCGGTTGAGAATAACAACCTGAGCGGCCTGGACGGGTTCGGCAGCGGCTTCTGGAATAATGTTCAGGCTCAGGGTTCACTGGTAAACAATACCAACCTTACGGTTGAAACGGGCAAAGTGTTGAATCCGGCATCACCAGAGCAAATTAAGTATGCCTCTGACAAGCTGGTGACGGGTGATTTGCCTGTCGGACAGAATGCGGCAACCGGCTTATTAACGGCATGGGGTGCAGGCGCAGCGACGATTGTGGCACCTGTTCTGTTACCTGCTGCAGCAACGGCGGGAAATGTTATTGGTGCAGGTGCAATCGGTGGTTCGGCGAATGTTTTTAATCAGCTGAACAGCGGGGGACCATTCAGTGCCACTGATGCGCTCATTGCTACTGGTGTCAGTGCATTAACACAGGGCAAAGGTTTTTTGTTCACAGAAGCAGCGAGTATTACCGGAGCGTATGTGGGAGCTAGCTTGCAGGGGAAAGATGCTGCAGCTCCTATGATCGGAGCAGGTTTAGGAACCCTTGGTGGTACAACTATAGGTAAAGGTGTAGATAAGCTGCAAACCATAATTCCTCAATCTACTATACCAAAAATAACAGAGCAGTAGCTGAATCTGCTGGTTCTGAATATCTTGGAAATTCCGCACAGAATTTGGCTGAAAAAATTCAGCAGAAAATGGAGAAAGACAGTAATGCAAAATAGTAAGCTTAAGCTCTTATTATTATTAATTTCCTCATGGACAGTGGGTATTTTCATTATTCTTGTCGGTGGCCGAGTGCTTATATCTCTGGCATCCTATTTTTTAGTGGGTGATTTTTATTTTTATAGAACTGATTTAATTAAAGGTGCTGAAATATCAATCGGATGCGGGGTTATCATTGGTTTAGGGCAATGTCTCATGTCGAAAGAGAAACCTGCCTCGTCTTCAAATTCTAAGTGACCTATGAAAATCCCGGCCTTGATGCTGGGATCTCTTTTAACATGCCGATCCCCCTTCAGCCAGCTGGATAATCAATTGCTTTGCAGTCGCACCACGATCTTAGTCCTACCGGGGCGACTGAACGCAACAACGAACAGCATCTGGCGCAGGAGAAAAGAGCGGGTTTTCCGGCACCAGCGGTATCTGCTTTTAGTTACGGCAAACAGAGTCTGAAAACTACCGACGCCGCGCACGCGGACCAGACGCTGTCGCCGATATCCGATAAAGAGAGGGAGCAGAACCGGCTGCAGGCGGCGCAGCTGATAGGGGAAATCGGCAACCAGGCGGCGGACATCGCGCGCACGGAGGGGCAGATAAGGGCCACGAATGCCGGTAAGGCGGAGCTGGCCTCAAAGGATATCAGAGAGCCGGGCGAAGGCGCGCCGAAGGCGGAGTGGGCTGACTACAACAAAGCGCTGGCCGCAACGGACAGCTATAAAGCCGCCGCGGCGCCTTTCGGCACCGGCAGCGCCCTCCAGCAGGGTATACAGGCAGCGACGGCGGCGGTGCAGGGCCTGGCGGGGGGCAGCCTGGCGCGGGCGGTAACGGGCGCGGCGGCACCGTATCTGGCAGAGGTTATTCATAACCAGACGCTGAACGCGGACGATTCGGTGAACGTGCAGGCGAACCTGATGGTGCACGCGGTGGTGGGGGCGGTGACGGCTTACGCGGCAGGTCTCGCGGGCAAATAGCGGGCGAGACGGACCCGGCCGCGCTGGCCGAAAAAGGCTATCGTTGCATCTCTGGCTGATGCATCTGGGCTGAAGCGTGTGGCAGAGAAAGCAGTGGGAATGCGGCGGCTGAATAGCCTTCAACATCTGAAAGAGTATCAGCCCTGGTACTGGCTTATCCGGCAGTTTGCGCCAGCAGAAATCGGGCCAGAGTCTGGATCGGTTATAGGATTTACTTTGTTCGCAGCCGCCGTCATAAAAAAACCGCCCGCAGGCGGTTTTTAGTCAGCTCAGCGCATAGCGCTACTCGCGCGTTTTGCCCTCTTCAATAAACTCTTCATCAATCTCTTCGGCGTTGTCGCGGTTATCGCGACCGGAGAGGAGGTTCCAGCAGGCGATGAACAGAGCGGCAATCAGCGGGCCAATCACAAAGCCGTTGATGCCGTAGATTTCCATGCCGCCCAGCGTGGCGATCAGGATCATATAGTCCGGCATCTTGGTGTCTTTGCCTACCAGCAGCGGGCGCAGAATGTTATCTACCAGGCCGACAATCACCACAAAGAAACCGACCAGGAAGAGGCCTTTCCACAGCGCGCCGGTGGCAAAGAAAAAGATCGCTGCCGGCACCCAGACGATGGCGGATCCGACCGCCGGGATAAGCGACAGGAACGCCATCAGCGCGCCCCACAGCAGGCTGCCGTCGATGTCAGTGATCCAGAAAGCAAAGCCGCCCAGAACACCCTGAACAATCGCCACCACCACGGTCCCTTTCACCGTTGCGCGCGACACCGCAGCAAACTTCATCAGCAGATGATGCTTCACATAGGTGGAGAGTGGTAGCGCTTCGAGGATCAGCCCCACCAGCCAGGCACCATCTTTCAGCAGGAAGAACAGTAAATAGAGCATCACGCCAAAGCTTACGGTAAAGGTAAACGTGCCTTTACCAATCAGCAGCACGCTGCCCGCCATATACTGGCCACCTTTCAGCGCGAACTCAGAGAGCTTTTGCTGAATCTGGGCAGAGTTGTTGAGATCGTGGTCGGCCAGATAGCGCTGCGCCCAGCCCGGCAGATGCTGCAGCAGCTCAGCAAACACTGTCGGAAACTGCGCTGAATTATTCTGCAGCTTGACGTAAACGGTATTGATCTCCACCACCAGCGATGAGGTGATGATCGCCAGCGGCGTAAATACAATCAGACAGATAATCATCAGCGTAACAAAAGAGGCAAGCCCGTTACGGTCGCCCATTTTACGCCGCAGCAGCACCTTCAGCGGGGCAAAAATCACCGCCAGGATAGCCGCCCAGAGAATGGCAGAAAAATAAGGTGACAGCACATCAAAAAAGGCGATGGTGACAATCGCCAGGATAAGAATAAAGAAACCGATATTTAAGCCTTTAACACGCATTCCATAGCCTCGCAAATAACCGTAGCGAAAGAACTATAGAACGGCTGGCGCAGAATGTAATCTGTTTCACATGATTGAATGCAGTAACGGATAAAAATCTGTCCTGAGCCTGCGCCAAACCGGAGAACCCTATGCTTGAACTGCGACCTAACTGTGAGTGGTGCGATGCCGATTTACCGCCGGAAAGCGCGGAGGCACGTATCTGCTCATTTGAATGCACATTCTGCTCAACCTGCGCTGAGCATGTTTTGCTGCAGCGCTGTCCGAACTGCAGCGGCGAACTGGTTCGTCGCCCGATACGACCTGCCGCAGCGCTGGTGCGGCATCCGGCTTCTCTGCTGCGGCACATCCGGCAGCCGTAATTCCGGCGCGCGCAATGAGTGACCAGTAGATAATTAATTAAGCTGCTTATAATGTTATCCGCAGTGAAACCACAGATCAGAAAGGGCAGTTATTTTCCTGTTGCCAGCCCCAAAAGGTAATTATTTTAATTTTATGTTTTTTATGAGATTTTAATTCCGCCACTGGCGTGAGGTCAGAGCACTGACCTTATTTATAAGCAGTGTTAATCTGCCCGGCAGCGTTAAGTAATATTCCTAAATCCGATTAATTTTATTTATTGTTTTGGCGGTGAAGTGTTATTCTGCGCGCGCAATGCTGGTGATGTGGCGTTGTGTGCTTCAGTTTTACCCTCTGATTTGCAGGGTTTCCCTGTTTCTGAATAATGAAACATTTTTATTTACCCGATCCCTGCGGTCGGGTTTTTTTATGTTTTTTTCTCTGCGGTACTTATTTGTATCCGGCCAGACATCTTCGTTAAGAAAGCGCTAAGGCAGTGTAATTTACTGTAATAATGGAGTTTTTAAGAATGAAAGAACTATTATTCGCTGCGTGACTGGTTAATAGTCTCTGCCGGCAGCGCACTTATTGCTGCTGTGATGGAGACCATGATGAAAAAAATTAAAACGCAGATCGCTATTTCCCTTATTGCATGCAGCACGCTGTTTTCTGCGCTGAGTCAGGCAGAAGGCCCTGGCGGTCCCCGCTGGAATACACATGAAAGCCAGCACGCATCCGGGCGGGAAGCCGATCGCCGTGGACCAGGTAATGAGCGTCACGGCGAGCGGGGCGGGCCGGAAGGGCATCATCACGCTGACCGCTTTGCCTGGCAGGGGCACGAGTTCCGGCGCGGCCAGCCGATGCCACCCGCCTATCGCGGTGCCGGATACCGCGTGGATAACTGGCGCGATCGCGGCCTTACCGCACCGCCGCGCGGTGAGCACTGGGCCTTTATCGACGGCAATTATGTGCTGGTAGCGGCTGCAACCGGCATCATCACCGCCATATTACTCAACGGCGCCTTCGATTAATCTCTTGCCGGGAGGAACCACGCCTCCCGCTGCGCTTCTGCTTTCACCCTTTGCCAGGCTATTCTGTGAGCTACCGCTAATACACATGTGCTAAGGAGTGATGATGGCCGCAGTAAAAATGGTAGCAGTGGATATGGATGGCACCTTTCTGGATGACCGTAAGCAGTATGACCGTCCGCGGTTCATGGCCTGCTACCAAAAGATGAAACAGCGCGGTATCCGGTTTGTCGTCGCCAGCGGCAATCAGTATTACCAGCTGAAATCCTTTTTTCCGGAAATAGCCCATGAGATCGCGTTTGTTGCGGAGAACGGTGCGTGGATCCTCGATAGCGAAGAGGAGCTTTTCTGCGGCGCGTTCAGCCGTGAGGCGGTGAACGCCGTGCTGGATACGCTGCAGCAGGGTAACTATCCCGGCCTGCGCTTTCTTATCTGTGGTCGCAACAGCGCCTACTACTTTGCCGGTGCGGACGCGCAGTGGCTGCAGAAGATGCGGCATTATTGTCATCGCCTGCGGCCCATTGAGACGCTGGATGAGATTGCCGACGATCGATTGTTTAAATTTGCCCTGAACCTCTCTGATGACTATGTGCCGGTTTTAATGGCAGACATTGAGCGGCTGCACCAGGGATCGGCTGCGGCCACCTCCAGTGGCCACGGCTCAGTGGATTTGATTGTGCCTGGCCTCCACAAGGCCAACGGGCTGCGTCTGCTGCAGCAGCGCTGGGGGATTGAGAGCAGCGAAGTCCTGGCATTCGGCGATGGTGGCAACGATCTGGAAATGCTGGCGCAGTCGGGGTTTAGCTTTGCGATGCAGAACGCGCCGGCGCGGGTGAAAGCCGCGGCGCGCTATGTCACCGCGGATAATAATCATGCTGGCGTGCTGCAGGTCATCGAGCAGATGCTGGTGGGTGAGGGCCCGTTCGCCTGAGCAGAGCGCGCCAGCAGGCTCAGAGCACGCGCCACGCCTGAACAAGCATGTCGGTCATCTGCGCGCTGTTATAGGTTACCCAGCTGTTTTTACTGTTGGCGCGTGCGACAATCCAGTCCACCTCTGTGGCAGAGAGCGCAGGTCCCTCCTGCCAGAACGGGACAATAGCGTGCTGCTGTAGCCAGGCTTTCAGCGCCAGCGGGGCAGGCGCGGAGACGCCGGGCATCAGCTGCGCCGCAAACGTGCTCATCAGGCGCTGCTGTTCAGGGTGGTCGCTTTCTGCCAGCTGATCCAGAAACGGAAACAGCAGACGGCCGCAGGCTTCACCATGGTGAATCGCTTTGATCGCTCCCAGCTCGCCTGCGATGCCATGGATCACTCCCAGGCCGGCGCTGCTCAGGCAGAGGCCGCCCAGCCAGGACGCCATCATCATTGCCTCGCGCGCCTCGTCACCCTGCCTGTCAGCGCGGTTCAGGTACGGCCAGGCCTGAAAAAATAGCCGCAGGCCGCTGAGCGCCATCTGCTGAGTAAATACGTTGCCTTTCTTCGACAGGTACGCTTCGAACAGATGCGTAAAGGCGTCAATTGCGCAGGTGGCGAGGAGGCTATCAGGTGCGCCGCGCAGCAGGTCGGGATCGAGAATCGCGACGGAAGGAACAAAGTTCGGATGGCGCAGCGACGCTTTTATTTTGATGTGCTGCTGATCGGTGACCACAGCGTTTTGCGTGACTTCACTGCCGGTGCCGGCGGTAGTGGGGATGGCGATCAGCTGCAGCGTGTCGCCCTGCACCGGCGTATCCCCCACTTTTTCCAGGTAGCGCGCCGTCGGCAGCGGATGCTCTGTCATGGCGCAGAACGCTTTTGCCGCATCCAGCACGCTGCCGCCGCCAATCGCCACTACCCGCTTAACCCGTCCGCGCCAGCGCGCAACCCAGACGTCAATCTCTTCCGGAGAAGCCTCATGACTGACTATTTCATAGTCCTGGATAGCGTGTTGCAGCTCACCCTTCAGCTGCTGCCACGTCTCGCTATTGAGAAATGAGCGGCCGCAAAACAGCAGCGCAGGCTGCGGCTCCTCAGCCAGCAGCGCGGGCAGCGTGCGAATGCTGCCGCGTCCGCACAGGGTTCGCTGGTTACTGTAAAGTGCAATCAGATTCTCACTCACCTGTCTATCCTTTCAAATGATTTCAGGCAGCCAGTGTAGCGAAAAGCGCTGCTGACGCAGGTATAAACGCCGCCAGCTTAATGAGCAAAAGTTGATCGCCTTCGCAAAAACGAAATTCAGCCCGCCGCTCTGATGTTACCGGCCCGGTGTTGCCCTTAACATGATACCGGTAACAGTATGACGCATTTCGCAACATCCGGCCGCATCTGGCCGATCCGGTAGTACAACGCAACCCGCTGGCAACTGACGCCGCGCGTAAAAAGTGGAGAATAACCATGCCATTACTCTATGTGGCCATCGGTGTAGCGCTACTGCTGCTGCTGATGATTCGCTTCAAACTTAACGGCTTTATCGCACTGATTCTGGTGGCGCTGGCGGTGGGCATGATGCAGGGCATGCCGGTCAATAAAGTGATCGGCTCAATCAAAACCGGCGTAGGCGGGACACTTGGCAGCCTGGCGCTGATTATGGGCTTTGGAGCCATGCTGGGCAAACTGCTGGCTGACTGCGGCGGCGCGCAGCGTATCGCCACCACCCTGATTGCAAAATTTGGTGAGAAGCATATCCAGTGGGCGCTGGTGCTGACCGGTTTTACCGTGGGCTTTGCGCTGTTTTATGAGGTGGGGTTTGTACTGATGCTGCCGCTGGTATTCAGTATCGCTGCCTCAGCGCGCGTGCCGCTGCTTTACGTCGGCGTTCCCATGGCAGCCGCGCTCTCGGTAACGCACGGCTTTCTGCCGCCGCATCCGGGTCCAACCGCGATCGCGACGCTGTTTAACGCTGATATGGGTAAAACGCTGCTTTACGGCACGCTACTGGGGATCCCTACCGTAATTCTGGCTGGCCCGGTGTATGCGCGTTTTCTGAAAGGCATCGATAAGCCGATTCCGGAAGGGCTGTGGAATCCAAAAACCTTTACAGAAGCAGAGATGCCAGGATTTGGCGTCAGCGTCTGGACCGCGCTGGTGCCAGTGATCCTGATGGCATTGCGTGCGGTGGCTGAGATGCTGTTGCCGAAAGGACACGTGCTGCTGCCTTACGCTGAATTCTTTGGCGACCCGATTATGGCAACGCTGATCGCCGTGCTTATCGCTATTTTTACCTTCGGTCTGAATCGCGGACGCAGCATGGATGAGGTGATGGGCACCATCACCGACTCTATCAAGATCATTGCAATGATGCTGCTGATTATTGGCGGTGGCGGAGCCTTTAAACAGGTGCTGGTAGACAGCGGCGTGGATAAATATATTGCGGGCATGATGCATGCGACCAATCTGTCGCCTATTTTTATGGCCTGGTCGATTGCGGCGATCCTGCGTATTGCGCTGGGTTCAGCCACGGTTGCCGCCATTACGGCGGGCGGGATTGTGGCACCGCTGATCGTGACCAGTGGTGCCAGCCCTGAGCTGATGGTGATAGCGGTAGGCTCCGGCAGCGTTATCTTCTCGCACGTTAACGATCCCGGCTTCTGGCTGTTTAAAGAGTATTTTAATCTCACCATCGGTGAGACGATCCGATCGTGGTCGGCGCTGGAGACGATTATTTCCGTATGCGGTCTGGCAGGCTGTCTGCTGCTTTCTGCTGCGCTGTAATCAGCTTATAACGGGCCACAGAATTGTGGCCCGACAGCCTTAATGTGGCTGCTCAAACCCCGCTTTTACCATCTGCTCGCGCAGTGCGCGGGTAATTTCACGATTGCCTCCCGTTACCGGGTAGATGACATTGTTTACCACATCATCCAGATAGTGTTCATCAAACTCCTGCATGGTCAGCTGCGTACCGCCTTCGTCGTTAATAGCGATACTCCCTTTAATATGGCTGCCGACCTCCTTCGCCTTCAGGCTATAACGTCCCATGCTGGTATTAATCGTACTCATAATTTCTCCTCGTTTCGCTAACAGAGATAACCATTGAGGCCCGTCACAGGCGCTTTAAGTTTAGCGCGTCGAAATCTGCAAAGAGCGCCTGCAGGACCAGTTAATGGCTGAGCTGCGACCCTGCTCGCAGAAATAGCACGGGCTTATTCACCTGGCCGGTGAAGCGAAACGCGTACCGGCAGCGTGCGGCGCGTTCAGGATATTCAGCTATACTCATCGGCGGATGCATAAATTTTCAAACTGAAGGAGCGAATAATGAAAATATTTCTGTGGATTATTGCGATTGTCTTTATTGTCGGGCTGCTGACTATTACGGGTGTATTCAAGCTGATTTTCTGACGTGTTCAGGCACCTGCGGGTGCCTGAAATTGTTATCGCGCATAGCGTACAATAGTCTCTCTGACGGCTATTTCAGGCGGTTTAATATCCGAACTGTTTAGCGGCTTTCTGCATACGGCACAGCGTGCGCCGTGATGAGCTGCCGGCTCTGAAGCTTCACTCCGCTGGCATGTATAAAAGAATTTTTTACTGCCGCACTGGCTGCAACAAATCGTCACCGTTTCTCTCCCTGTTCCCTCCCGGAAAATAAGAAATATCGCAATCAGACCCTGGCTTCAAATGATTAATTCTGTTTACCTGTATGGTGACAGGAAAAATTTACGTTATTTTATGATAAATAACATTTTTTTGCTTTTAGCCGATTATCAAAACTGCACTTTATGTCACAAAAGCACTTTTTCTGATTCGTTTAACTCCGGTTTTATTCGTAACCGCTCTCGCAGGTACAATAGGCCCCTTGCATGCGCGTTATTTCAGGCTATATCTGAAAAGGATTACCGCTACTTTTGGCAATTTCAGACGCAAAAATGCAGCAATCACTTTTGCAGAGCAGGCTACAGAGGTTCTGCATGCTATCAAATTTTGCAATAACAGGGTTTTATCCGTGAATCGACACGTTTCAGCAGCCATGTCGGGCTGCGTGTTGACCTTACTGGTCTCATTTTCTGCCTCAGCCGCTACGGCAGGCGCCGCGCTTAAGGCGGGATGGAATAGTTTCAGCGACAATGTGGCCCAGACATGGTCTGCGCCGCAGCATTACGATCTTTATGTACCTGCCATCACCTGGCACAACCGCTGGACGTATGATGATGCGCACATCAGAAAATATAACGAACGGCCGTGGGGGGCAGGGGGCGGCATCTCGCGCTGGGATGATAAGGGGAACTGGAACGGGCTCTACGTGATGGCGTTTAAAGACTCCTTCAACAAGTGGGAACCGATTGCCGGCTATGGCTGGGAAGCGACGTGGCGTCCGCTGCAGGATCAGCGTTTTCATCTGGGGGCTGGCTATACGGCTGGCTTCACCGCGCGCGATAACTGGAAATATATTCCGGTGCCGCTGGTGCTGCCGCTGGCATCCGTAGGCTACGGACCCGCCACGTTTCAAATGACTTACATTCCCGGTACTTATAACAACGGCAACGTCTATTTTGCCTGGCTCAGATTCCAGTTTTAAGCGAGCAGATAAGTGCAAAAGTGTGATGCAAAGACAAAAATCCGATATTTATCACTTTTTCATCAATTCGGACTGGACAAATGCCACTGCAATTGCTGTACTAGATGACGACACAGTTTAGTGTCCATTTTTCATGTAAAGGTAATATAGATGTCCAAGATCAAAGGTAACGTTAAGTGGTTTAATGAGTCCAAAGGATTCGGTTTCATTACTCCAGAAGATGGCAGCAAAGATGTATTCGTACACTTCTCTGCTATCCAGAGCAACGGCTTCAAAACTCTGGCTGAAGGTCAGCGTGTAGAGTTTGAAATCACCGACGGCGCTAAAGGCCCATCTGCTGCTAACGTTACCGCTCTGTAAGTTAACAGTCAGAATTTTAAAAACCCGCCATCAGGCGGGTTTTTTTTATTCTTTTTTCAGTTCTGCCACCAGGTGATCAGCCAGGCGGCGACCACTGTCGCAGTAAAAGCCAGTGCCAGCATCTCTTCCGAAGAACGTGGGATCCAGTTTTTCATTCTACTCGCCTCAGATGTGATTTCCCTCAGCATGCCAAAGCAAGATTAAGTCAGCCTTAAGCTCAGATGACAGAAATATGACGCCGCAGAGTGCGCTCAATGCTTCACAAACCAGAGTTTTAACCACTGCCGCTTGCAGCTTTTCCCGTTCACAGGCTATATAAACATCAGCCCGATACAAGGAGAAGCACTATGCATATACGTGAGGCGCGGCCTGATGACTGTTTCGCCCTGAGCGCGCTGCTGGCTGAGCTTGGCTATAGCGGCACCGAGCACTTTATTGAAGCGCGGCTGGCGCAGCTTTGTACTCATCAGGATGAGATCCTGCTGGTGGCTGAACACGGAACGCAGGTACTGGGATTTTTGTCGCTGCATTTTATTCCGCAGCTGGCGCTGGCAGGTGATTTTGCCCGCATCAGCTACTTTTGCATTGCTGAAGGTGAACGCAGTAAAGGCAGCGGCCAGCAGCTGCTGTCCCACGCTGAGCAGCTGGCGCGGCAGCGAGGTTGCGATCGTATGGAGGTGCACTGTCACGCCTCGCGGCTTAAAGCTAATCAGTTTTACGCACGTGAAGGCTATGTGGAGTCACCGCGCTACCATACAAAAGATCTCTGTTAGCGCACCGGTATCGGAGGAGAGACAATGAGAGCGGCAATGGGGCAGTTCGCCGTCAGCAGCGAATGGCAGGAGAATATCGTCACCTGTCGCAATTTGATGCAGCGTGCGCGGGCAGGAGGAGCCGATCTGCTAGTGCTGCCGGAAGCGGTACTGATGCAAGACAGAGAGCGTCCCGATCGTATTCTGCAGGCGGCCCAGCCGCTTGATGGGCCGTTTGTCAGCGCGCTGCTGGCTGAGAGCGCAGAGAACAGCCTCACCACCATTATGAGCGTGCACGTACCGGCTGCCGCAGGAAAAACGCAGAATGTGCTGATCGCCCTGCGTAACGGCAGGATCATTGCGCACTACGCCAAGCTGCACCTCTATGACGCCTTTGCGATGCAGGAATCACAGCGCGTTACGGCAGGCAGCACTATCCCGCCGCTGATTGAGGTCGCCGGCATGAAGGTCGGGCTGATGACCTGCTACGATATCCGTTTTCCTGAGCTGGCGCGACGCCTGGCGCTGGATGGGGCAGAGGTACTGGTGCTGCCCGCTGCGTGGGTCAGAGGCCCGCAGAAAGAGCGTCACTGGGCGCTACTGACGGCGACCCGGGCGCTGGAAAACACCTGTTATCTGGTTGCCACTGGTGAATGCGGGCCGCGTAATATTGGCAACAGCATGACGATCGATCCGCTGGGGGTGACGATCGCACAGGCCGCTGAATCTGCCACGCTGATCATCGCCGATCTGGAGGCGGAGCGACTCGCTTACGCACGCCGCATTTTGCCGGTGCTGGAGAATCGCCGCTTTGCCACGCCGCAGCTGCGTCAGGAGTGACCGGTCCGATCTTACTCTGTTACAGAATTGTGTTGAGCGCCAGCGCAGAGTGCGCGTTAATAAGGACTGTCCGTTATACGTGAGAGCTGAAGGTAGAGTATGGAAGGTATCAGTATTGCCAAGCTGCTGATTATCGGTGCACTTATTGTTCTGTTATTTGGTACCAATAAGCTGCGTTCGCTGGGCGGTGATTTAGGATCGGCGATCAAGGGCTTTAAAAAAGCCATGAAAGACGACGACAGCACCGTTGCAAAGAGCAGTGCAGATGAGATCCCGGCAGAGCGCGTCAGCCATAAAGAGTAAAGGCGCGCCCGGGCCGCACAACTGTAACAAGTTGTGATGAAAAAAAACCAGACTCACAGAGGCTGGTTTTTTTGTATCAGGAGGATATCAGCAGAGGATTATTTTACTTCCAGTCCTTTAGCCTGCATATCCGCATGATAAGAAGAGCGCACAAACGGGCCGCAGGCGGCGTGAGTGAAGCCCATCGCCATCGCTTCTTCTTTCATCTCATCAAATTCCGCCGGGCTGACATAGCGCTGTACCGGCAGATGATGACGGCTCGGCTGCAGATATTGCCCCAGCGTCAGCATGGTCACACCGTGACGGCGCAAATCGCGCATCACTTCCACGATCTCCGCGTTGGTCTCGCCCAGGCCCACCATCAGGCCCGATTTGGTTGGGATATCGGGATGCGCCTCTTTAAAGCGCTCCAGCAGCTTAAGCGACCACTCATAGTTAGCGCCGGGACGCACCTGACGGTAGACGCGCGGCACGTTTTCCAGGTTGTGGTTAAACACGTCAGGCGGCGTGGCGGTGAGGATCTCCAGCGCACGATCCATACGCCCGCGGAAGTCAGGGACCAGCGTTTCAATTTTGATGCTGGGACTCTTATCACGAATAGCCGTGATGCAGTCAGCAAAGTGCTGTGCGCCGCCGTCACGCAGATCGTCACGATCGACAGAGGTGATAACCACGTACCGCAGCGCCATATCGGCAATGGTCTGCGCCAGCTTCAGCGGCTCGTTCGCATCAGGGGCGTTAGGACGACCGTGTGCCACGTCGCAGAACGGGCAGCGGCGGGTACAGATGGCGCCAAGGATCATAAAGGTGGCGGTGCCGTGGTTGAAACACTCTGCCAGGTTAGGGCAGGACGCTTCTTCGCAAACAGAGTGCAGGCCATTTTTGCGCATCGCAGCTTTAATGCCCTGGATGCGGCTGGAGTCAGCCGGCAGCTTGATCTTCATCCACTCCGGCTTACGCAGAATTTCGTCGCGCTCGGTGACCACGGTTTTCACCGGAATCAGCGCCATTTTGTCGGCATCGCGATACTTGACGCCGCGTTCCATCTGAATTGGTTTACTCATAAATCTGCAGGTTCCGATCGGGATTGCGATTTGAAAGCTTCCTCACTCAAACTGAGAACCAGGCTTTCAACTTTTTTTGAAAAATTTGCAAAAATTATATCATCTCGCCGCTGCAGAAGCAGCCGCTATGCGGTGAGAAAGGTTACAATTTTGTAAATACGCACGCACAGACAAGGTCAGTCCGCGCTTTCATCCTGCCACGCCATCTCTTCAAATCCCGTCAGACGTGCGAAGTGTGCCACCAGACGCGGACGCACATCAGCTGGCATAGCGTCAGGCCGGAACTGGCTCAGCTGCGTCATCTGCATCCCGGCATAGCCGCATGGATTGATACGCAGAAACGGAGCCAGATCCATTGCGATATTCAGCGCCAGCCCGTGGAATGAACAGCCTTTACGGATCCGCAGTCCGAGTGAACAGATTTTGTCATCACCCACATAGACGCCGGGCGCATCTGCGCGCGCGCGCGCCGTCACGCCGTACTCTGCCAGGGTGGCAATCACGGTCTCTTCCAGCGCCGTAACCAGCTCGCGCACGCCCAGCCTGCGCCGCTTAATATCCACCAGCACATACATGATCTGCTGCCCCGGGCCGTGATACGTCACCTGGCCGCCGCGATCGCTCTGCACCACCGGAATATCGCCCGGCATCAGCAGATGTTCAGCTTTACCAGCCTGTCCCTGCGTAAAGACCGGCGCGTGCTCAACCAGCCAGAGCTCATCAGGCGTTTCCGCATCGCGGGTATCGGTGAAGTGATGCATGGCATCGGAGACGGGCTGCCAGTCGCGCAGGCCGAGGTTGCGTACAAGAAGCGTATTTGCAGACACAGCGGAGGTCCGGTAAAGAGGGAAAGCCTGAGTATAACGCTGGCAAAGCGGGCTTTGCCAGCGCCGGTATTACAGTACCATGCGCACGATATCGATGTTACCCAGCTCTTCATAGAGCGTTTCAACCTGCTCAATATGGGTCGCGTTAATGGTAATGGATACAGAGTGGTAGTTGCCTTTGCTGCTGGGCTTTACATCAGGTGTATAGTCGCCAGGCGCATGCCGCTGCACCACTTCAACCACTTGATCAACCAGCTCTGGCTGCGCCAGTCCCATAACTTTATAGGTAAACGGGGTAGGGAATTCGAGCAGTTCATTCAGTTTGGTTTTCATATTGGCTCCGGTGCTTAAAAAAACAGGCTCCCGCCTGGGCGAGAGCCTTGATCATATCTTATTTATGGGCGAGCTGGTGGTTTTTCAACCGTAAATCAGCCAAACCAGTGATGGAACATCAGTTTGATGTAATCGATGATACGGCCAAAGAAACCGCCTTCCTCAACTTCATTCAGTACCACCAGCGGACGCTGTTCAACCGTTTTACCATCCAGCTGGAAGTTGATGCTGCCAACCACCTGGTTTTTCTTCAGCGGCGCGTGCAGTTCGGTGTTGTTCAGCACATAGCTCGCTTTCAGATCTTTCATCCGGCCGCGCGGGATAGTCAGATAGGCATCTTTCTCCACGCCCAGCTGAACGCGATCGGTATTACCAAACCAGACCGGTTCAGACGCAAACTCTTTACCCGCTTTCAGGGGGGCCACGGTTTCAAAGAAGCGGAAGCCCCAGGTCAGCAGCTTTTTACTTTCGGTCTCGCGTCCTTTGAAGGTGTGACCGCCCATTACGGCGGAGATCAGGCGCATCTGGCCTTCGGTGGCAGAGGCCACCAGATTGTAGCCCGCGGCTTCAGTATGGCCGGTCTTGATGCCGTCCACCGCCAGGCTGCTGTCCCACAACAGGCCGTTGCGGTTCATCTGACGAATATTGTTAAAGGTGAACTCTTTTTCACGATAGATAGCATACTCATCCGGCACGTCGCGGATCAGCGCCTGACCAATCAGCGCCATATCGCGCGCGGAGCTGTACTGGCCGTCAGCATCCAGCCCATGTACCGTCTGGAAATGGGTGTTTTTCAGACCCAGCGCCCCGACATAGTTATTCATCAGGTTGACGAACGCATCCTGGCTGCCAGCCACGTAATCCGCCATTGCGACACAGGCGTCGTTACCGGACTGCAGCACGATGCCGCGTGTCAGCTGAGAGACCGGCACGCGATCGCCAGGCTTGAGGAACATCAGCGATGAGCCTCTGAATACCGGGTTGCCGGTAGCCCAGGCGTCTTTACCCACGGTAACAATGTCATCCTGATGAATTTTACCGGCTTTAACCGCCTGACCTATGACGTAGCTGGTCATCATTTTCGTCAGGCTGGCGGGATCGCGGCGCGCATCGGCGTTCTTTTCAGCCAGCACCTTACCGGAGTTATAGTCGATTAGTACATAAGCCTCAGCATCAATGTCCGGCACGCCCGGAATCATGGTTTTGAGATTGATATCATCAGCAAAGGCAACATGGCTGAGAGAGAGGGCGACCAGTGATCCCACTGTCAGGCGTTTCAGCAAACGAGAAGGTTTCAGCGTATTCATGTTAAGGACTACAACATCCGTGGGGTTAGGGTGAAAAAAAGTGCCTTACTATAGCAAATGCGGGATCGGGCAGCATCCCGCATTGCCGGTCAGTTTTAGCCGTAAATGTTACTGTCCGTCACTATCAGGGACGGGCTGTGGTAATAAAGGCGTTAATCTGCGCTTCGGTACTGAGGCGCTGCTGCAGCGCTGCCGCGTCAGCCCGACGGGCAAAGCTGCCAAGCTGAACGCGGTAGACATTACCGCTGGTCTCAACCTTACCCGGCACGCCGAAGCGCTTACCGAGCGTACTGGCCAGCTGCTGCGCGCGGCCCGCATCGTTCAGCGCGCCAGCCTGAACAACATAGCTGCCGCTGGCCGGTGCGCCCGGGCTGGCCGCGGCGGCGGTAACAGCAGGTGCTGCTGGTGCTGGTGCTGGTGCAGGGGCCGGCGACGGCTCGCTGCCCTCCAGCACGCCGTTTGCTAACGGCTGCGGCGCGCCCAGAAAGCCGCTGCTCTGTACCGGCGCACCCAGGCTGTCGTCGCCCTGCAGCGAACGGTTATCAATCTCGCGTACGTCTGATTCTGTCGGCTGTGGCGCACTGCCGCCGTTCATTACATTGCCGCCGCTGAGATCGGGGCGGGCTGGCAGCGCATAGCTCTGCTTCGCCACTCTGGTGCCAATTGTACCAGGGCCGGAGAGAGAGCCATCAGGCGCAACGTTGATAAAATCGACCCGCACACGGGTGTTATTAGAGATGTTCAGACGATCGCCGGCGGCGCGTGACAGATCGATAATGCGCCCGGGCATGTAGGGACCGCGATCGTTAACGCGCACGACTATCTGCCGGCCATTCGCCATGTTGGTAACGCGTACGTAGCTCGGCAGTGGCAGGGTAGGGTGCGCAGCGGTCAGGGCATCAGGATCGTAGGTTTCACCGATAGCGGTACGGTTGCCTTTAGCCTCATCACCATACCAGGTTGCCAGACCCACTTCGCTGAAGTTTGACGGGTTTTTGACCACGCGCCAGGTTTTGCCATTCACGCTGTAATCCTGGCTGGTAGCCGGATTAACTGGTTCATAGCGCGGCTCAACGCCCGGGATCTCTACTACCGGACCGTTATAAGCCGGCTGTGGTGGCGGCGTATTTGTTTGCGGTTCCTGTGTGGTACAGGCACTCAATATCAGTGACGCCAGTGCAACCCCAAGCCAGTCCTTACGCATGTGCAGCCTCTTAAACGCTTTTAGACAACATTTTTCGATGAGTGTGGATCGACATGACAATGCCGAACCCCGCCATTAACACGATCAGCGCCGACCCGCCGTAACTGACCAGCGGCAGCGGTACGCCAACCACCGGTAAGATACCACTTACCATGCCGATATTAACGAAAACATAAACAAACAGAATCAGCATTAATCCGCCTGACATCACGCGACCAAACGTGGTTTGCGCCCGGGCGGCGATGATCAGGCCGCGCATAATCAGCAGCAGATAGAGCAGCAGCAGCAGCAGCACGCCGACCAGGCCCAGCTCCTCTGCCAGCACGGCAAAGATAAAGTCGGTATGGCGCTCCGGCAGAAACTCCAGCTGTGACTGCGTGCCGTGCAGCCAGCCTTTACCGCGCAGGCCACCTGAACCGATGGCTATTTTGGACTGAATAATGTGGTACCCCGCGCCGAGCGGGTCGCTTTCGGGATCGAGCAGCATCATCACGCGATCGCGCTGGTAGTCATGCATCAGGAAAAACCACAGCACCGGAATAAACGCTGCAACCAGCAGCACCGCAACACCAATCAGTTTCCAGCTCATGCCGGACAGAAAGAGCACAAACAGGCCGGAAGCGGCGATCAGAATAGAGGTACCGAGGTCGGGCTGTGCAGCTACCAGCAGCGTGGGCATAAAGATCAGCACCAGCGCAATGCCGGTATTTTTCAGCGTGGGCGGACAGACGTCGCGGTTAATAAAGCGCGCGACCATCAGCGGCACGGCAATTTTGGCGATCTCTGACGGCTGAAAGCGGACGAATCCAAGATCCAGCCAGCGCTGCGCGCCTTTACTGATATGACCAAAGGCATCAACGGCTATCAGCAAAATTACGCAGACAATATAGAGATAGGGCGCCCAGCTCTCATAAACGCGCGGCGGCACCTGCGCCATGACCAGCATGATCACCGTACCCATGGCAATCTGACCCAGCTTACGCTCCATCATGCCCGGATCCTGCCCGCTGGCGCTCCAGATCACAATGGCGCTGTAGGTCAGCAGCGCAAAAATAATTAACATAAATAGCGGGTCGATATGGATACGCGTCCAGATCGTCCTTTTCTGCGGACTATCGTTCATCGACATGATTATTCACCTTCGTAGCCGGGCGGCGTCGGGGCAGCTTCAGGCAGCACCGTATTATTGTCACCCAGCATTATGTGATCGAGGATCTGGCGCATTACGGTTCCCACCGCCGGACCAGCACCGCCGTTCTCCAGAATGATGGTCACGGCCACCCGCGGTTTGTCGTACGGCGCAAACGCGGTCATAAGTTTGTGGTCGCGCAGGCGCTCGGCAATTTTATGGGCGTTGTAGGTCTCATTCTCTTTCAGACCAAATACCTGGGCGGTACCTGATTTAGCAGCAATCTTATAAGGCGCATCAGCAAAGCTTTTGTGCGCAGTCCCGTTAGGCCGGTTGGCGACGCCATACATGCCATCTTTGGCAATCTCCCAGTAGCCGGAGTGAATATCGCCAATCGGCGCATCTGGCGGCTGACGGTAAGGCACCATGGCGCTGCCCTCACGCGTAGCGCGCAGCAGATGCGGCACTTTGATGACGCCGTCATTAATCAGGATCATCATCGCTTTGTTCATCTGTACCGGCGTAGCGGTCCAGTAACCCTGTCCGATGCCGACCGGAATGGTGTCACCCTGATACCAGGGCTTTTTAAAACGCTTCATTTTCCAGTCGCGCGTCGGCATGTTACCGGCGCTCTCCTGCGGCAGGTCGATACCGGTGCGATGACCATAGCCAAATTTAGTCATCCACTCGGAGAGGCGATCGATGCCCATATCGTAGGCGACCTGATAGAAGAACGTATCGGCTGACTCTTCCAGCGATTTGGTCACGTTAAGACGGCCGTGGCCCCACTTTTTCCAGTCGCGATAACGCTTTTCAGAGCCGGGCAGCTGCCACCAGCCAGGATCAAACAGGCTGGTATTACGATTAATAACGCCCGCGCTCAGCGCTGATACCGCGACGTAAGGTTTTACCGTTGAGGCGGGCGGATAGGCGGCCTGCAGCGCACGGTTATAGAGCGGCCGGTTTTCATCACTGAGCAGCGCCTTATAATCTTTACTGGAGATCCCATCAACAAACAGGTTGGGGTCGTAGCTTGGCGTGGAGACCAGCGCGAGGATCTCACCGGTGCGCGGATCGCTGACCACTACCGCCGCCCGGCTGCCGGTCAGCAGCGTTTCAATGTACTGCTGCAGCCGCAGGTCAACGGTCAGCCAGATATCGCGGCCCGCCTGCGGGGATTGCTCATGCAGCTGGCGTATCACGCGTCCGCGGTTATTGACCTCAACCTCTTCATAGCCGGTTTTGCCATGCAGCACATCTTCGTAGTAGTTTTCGATACCGAGCTTGCCAATATCATGCGTGGCGGCATAGTTAGGCCACTTGCCCTCTTCATCAAGGCGTTTTACGTCGCGATCGTTGATTTTCGATACGTATCCCACAACGTGGGTCAGCGTCTGGCCATACGGGTAATAGCGGCGCTGGTAGCCTTTAACTTCCACGCCGGGAAAGCGGTATTGATTCACGGCAAAACGTGCGACCTGTACTTCATTCAGGCCGGTTTTTACCGGAATAGAGGTAAAGCGACGCGAGCGCTTGCGCTCTTTTTCAAAAGCGTCGATATCGTCGTCGGTCAGATCCAGCACTGGTCGCAGCGCCTGCAGCGTCTGCTTAAGGTCGTCGACTTTTTCCGGCACCAGTTCAGCCTGGTAAATCGTGCGGTTCAGCGCCAGCGGAACGCCGTTGCGATCGTAGATAATGCCGCGACTCGGGGCGACCGGCACCAGCTTGATACGGTTTTCATTTGAGCGGGTGCTGTAATCATCAAAGCGCAGGATCTGCAGATGATAGAGGTTGAAAACCAGCACGCAGGAGAGCAGCAGAATGCCGATGAACGCCACAAGGGCGCGGCGGACAAACAGTTTTTGTTCGGCAGTGTAATCGCGAAAAGCGTTGCTCTGTAGTTTCATCCGCTGCGTTTTTATCTGGAGGTTGTCGGGCGTTTATTCACGATGATAAGGGTGATTCGTGGTGATACTCCAGGCGCGGTAAAGGCTCTCAGCAACCAGCACGCGTACCAGCGGATGAGGCAGCGTCAGCGCCGACAGCGACCAGCTCTGTTCAGCAGCGGCTTTACACGCCGGAGCCAGGCCTTCAGGACCACCAATCAGCAGGCTGACATCACGACCATCCAGCTTCCAGCGCTCCAGCTGCTGCGCCAGCTGCGGGGTCTCCCACGGCTGTCCGGGAATGTCGAGCGTGACAATACGGTTGCCTTTGCCTGTTGCCGCCAGCATCGCTTCGCCTTCTTTTTCCAGAATGCGTTTGATATCAGCGTTTTTGCCGCGTTTCCCGGCCGGAACTTCAGTCAGCTCAAACGGCATATCTTTCGGAAAGCGCCGCAGATACTCCATAAAACCGGTCTGAACCCAGTCGGGCATTTTGGTGCCAACGGCTACAAGTTGCAGTTTCACTGCTTAGCTCCAGAGCTTTTCCAGCTCATAAAGCTGACGGCTCTCTTCCTGCATTACATGCACAATGACGTCACCGAGATCGACGACAACCCAGTCTGCCGCTGCTTTACCTTCCACGCCCAGCGGAGTCAGGCCAGCTACGCGGGACTCCTGCATAACGTGATCGGCAATAGCGGAGACGTGGCGGGTTGAAGTGCCGGTGCAGATGATCATGTAATCGGTGATGCTGGATTTGCCCTGGACATCAATCGCAATGATATCCTGGCCTTTAAGATCATCAATCTTATCAATAACGAACTCTTGGAGTGCTTTGCCTTGCAAAAGGTTCCCCTTAAAAACAGGTAATGCGGGCTGGCTGAATGCCCGGAAATGCAGCCAAAAATTAAGCGGCGCAGTATAGCATGCTACAACCGGAGGAGATATATATCCGGGTTATTTACCCGCGCCGGCGGGCGGAACATCCAGATAGAGGCCGGCGCGATCGATATAGTCGATCACCGCTGCCGGCAGCAGCGTGCTGCAGGATTCACCCTGATGGCGCCGCTGGCGGATCTCGGTAGCTGAAATAGCATAAAGCGGCGTCTCCGCCAGCCAGATATGGCCCGCCGGTGCCTGATGCAGCGCCGCACTGTCCTGCGTCTGATGCTGCTCCAGCCACCGCTGCATCTCAGGCGAACCCATTTCCGTCGCATAGCCCGGCCGTTTGCAAACCAGCAGATGGGAGAGTGACAGCAACTCCTGCCAGCGATGCCATTTATGCAGCGACAGCAGCGAATCCTGACCGATGATAAAGCCCAGCGGCTGCCGCGGGCCGCGCTCCTGGCGCAGCGCTTCCAGCGTGGTCACCGTCCAGGAGGGGGTCTGACGCTGCAGTTCGCGCGTGTCGATATCAAACAGCGGCCGGTCGGCAATCGCACACTGCAGCATCGCCACCCGCTGTGCGGCACTCGCTTCCGGCTGTGGCCGGTGGGGGGGAACATTGTTGGGCATCAGCGTGACTTTTTTCAGTCCGATCTGCTGCGCCAGCGCCTCTGCCGGACGCAGATGACCATAATGCACCGGATCAAACGTGCCGCCAAACAGGGCGCAGAGTTCAGACATAATGTAATCCTGACGGAAAGTGACGCTGACAGAGCAGCAGCGAGAGCGTCTCCAGCTGCGGCCAGAGATTCTGGCCATAATCCTGCTTCATGGTGAGCTCCAGCTCAGCC
Organism: Pantoea sp. SYBGC1; assembly: GCF_057197005.1. Classification (NCBI taxonomy): domain Bacteria; kingdom Pseudomonadati; phylum Pseudomonadota; class Gammaproteobacteria; order Enterobacterales; family Erwiniaceae; genus Pantoea; species Pantoea sp. SYBGC1. The sequence continues at coordinate 179,972 of NZ_JBXUNM010000003.1, read as the reverse complement.
AGCAGATGTACCGCCTGATGCAGTCGTCCGGCGTCCAGCCGCTGCAGCGCCCCGGTGAAGAGCGCGCGCCGGTTTTGCCAGATGCGCTGCTGATCCATCAGCGTGCGCAGAGGCTGCTTAGCCTGATTGCGCTGCAGATGCAGCAGCGTCAGCAGATCGCGCTGCAGGGTGCGCAGGAGGATCACCGGTTCGCTCTCCTCTTTCTGCAGCTGATGCAGGATATGCAGCGCCCGCTTGCCTTTCCCCGCCAGCAGCGCATCCACCCAGTGAAATGGCGTAAAATGGGCCGCATCGTTGACTGCGGCTTCCACGCGCGGCAGCGTCAGTTTGCCGTCAGGCCAGAGCAGCGACAGCCGCTCCAGCGCCTGGGCCAGCGCCAGCAGATTACCTTCATAGCAGTAGCACAGCAGCTGAGCCGCTGCCTCATCGACGCTGAGCTGCATCGCTTTGGCCCGGGCGGCAACCCAGCGCGGCAGCTGTGCCTGTTCCGGCGTCTGACACGGCACCAGCACCGCCTGCGGACTCAGCGCTTTGTACCAGGCGCTGTTTTCCTGCGCTTTGGTCAGCTTTGTCATACGCAGCACCAGCAGGATATCGCTATGCAGCAGGGCAGAGAGGGTAACCAGCTGCTCAGCCATCGCAGCATTCGGGCCGTTTTCCGGCAGCGTCAGCGTCAGCGTCTGGCGCAGGGTGAACAGGCTCAGCGCCTGACAGCTGGCAAAAAGCGCCTGCCAGTCAGTCTGGGCATCCAGCGTGACCGAAAAGTGCTCTTCAAATCCCTGACTGTCGGCAGCCGCGCGGATAGCATCCGCACTCTCCTGAATCAGCAGAGGTTCATTACCGGCGAGAAAATAGCAGGCGCGCAGCCCCTCACGAAGCTGCGCGCGCAGTTGCTCAGGATAAATCCTGATCATTGCAGACTGGTGGCGGAAGAGGAGGGCACTTCCGGTGAATCAGAACCCGGGGCGATAATCTCCGGCTCCGGCAGCGTCTCTTTATTATTGAGCTGCGCGGCATGGACCGTCAGCAGTTTACGCACCAGCTGCTCGGCTCCACGCTGACGCATCTCCTGCAGGATCATATCCTGTTCCGCATCCTTTGCCAGCGCAGCGTTGGGGTTGTCGAAGAACGAGCGATAAACCGTGGTGCTGATAGGGTAAATCCCTTTGCCTGGCAGCACGACCTGCGCAGTCAGCGTCATCACCAGCGAATATTCCGCCGTGGTACCGCTGATAAACACTGAAGCCGTGTCACGCGCCTGCCGTACGCCTCCCAGACGCAGCGTCGGGTAGGTTGCGCTGGCCTCTTTGCTGTCCTCAATGATGTTTACATCGTTGATGCGCAGCTGCTGACGCACGGTGCGCGCCAGCGGGCCGTAGGGATCGCCACTCTGTACAATCAGCGTTTTCATCTCCGGTGGCACCTGAGTGGTGCCGCGCGGATGAAATCCACAGCCTGCGGTGACCAGCACCGCAAACAGGACAAACAGCCTGATAACTAGTTGTCGCACAGTTCCTCCTGAACTTAACCCACGACCAGGTTAAGCAGTTTGCCAGGGACATAAATCACTTTTCGCAGGGTGACGCCGTCCAGATATTTTGCCACCAGTGGCTCCTGTGCGGCTCGCGCCTGCACCTGCTCCTGAGTGGCATCTGCTGCCACGGTGACTTTACCGCGTACTTTACCGTTAACCTGAACGACAACCAGCATTGAATCCTCGACCATTGCGGCTTCATCCGCTACCGGCCATGGCGCATTATCAATGCTGCCTTCGCCACCCAGCGCCTGCCACAGGACATAGCTGGCGTGCGGCGTGAACGGATAGAGCAGGCGCGTAACGGCGACCAGCGCTTCCTGCATCAGTGCACGATCCTGTTCGCTCTCCTGCGGCGCGCGCAGCAGCTTGTTCATCAGCTCCATGATAGCAGCGATAGCGGTGTTAAAGGTCTGGCGACGACCAATATCATCCGCGACTTTCGCAATGGTTTTGTGCAGATCGCGACGCAGCGCTTTCTGTTCATCATTCAGTGCGCTGACATCCAGCGCGACAGTTGCGCCTTTCGCGACGTGATCGTAAGCCAGTTTCCAGACGCGTTTCAGGAAGCGGTTAGCGCCTTCCACACCCGACTCCTGCCACTCCAGGGTCATATCTGCCGGCGATGCAAACATCATAAACAGGCGTACGGTATCGGCGCCGTAACGCTCAACCATCAGCTGTGGATCGATGCCGTTGTTTTTCGACTTCGACATTTTGCTCATGCCGGCGTAGATAACGTCGCGGCCCTGATTGTCCACTGCTTTGGTAATACGTCCTTTATCATCGCGCTCAACGGTAACATCAACCGGAGAGACCCAGTTGCGCTCGCCGTTAACGCCAACATAGTAGAACGCATCCGCCAGCACCATGCCCTGACACAGCAGGCGTTTCGCTGGCTCATCGGAGTTAACCAGGCCTGCGTCACGCAGCAGCTTGTGATAGAAGCGGAAGTACATCAGGTGCATGATAGCGTGTTCGATACCGCCCACGTACTGGTCTACCGGCAGCCAGTAGTTGGCCGCAGCCGGATCCAGCATGCCTTCGTTGTAGTTAGCGCAGGTATAGCGCGCGTAGTACCAGGAGGACTCCATGAAGGTGTCAAAGGTATCCGTTTCGCGCAGCGCCGGCTGACCATTCACGGTGGTTTTAGCCCACTCCGGGTCCGCTTTGATCGGGCTGGTGATACCATCCATGACCACATCTTCCGGCAGGATAACCGGCAGCTGATCTTCTGGCGCAGGAACGACCGTGCCATCTTCCAGCGTGACCATCGGAATAGGTGCACCCCAGTAGCGCTGACGCGAAACGCCCCAGTCGCGCAGACGGTAGTTAACTTTGCGTACGCCAACGCCTTTCGCCGTCAGCGCGTCGGCGATGGCATTAAAGCCCGCCTGGTGATCCAGACCGTCAAATTCACCGGAATTAAACAGCGTGCCTTTTTCGGTCATGGCGCCGCTGCTCAGATCGGGCTCTGTGCCATCGAGGTTGCGGATAACAGGCTTGATATTCAGGCCATATTTAGTCGCAAACTCCCAGTCGCGCTGATCATGGCCAGGCACCGCCATCACCGCACCGGTGCCATATTCCATCAGCACAAAGTTCGCGACCCACACCGGAATCGCTTCACCGGTCAGCGGATGGATAGCAGACAGGCCGGTCGCCATGCCTTTTTTCTCCATCGTCGCCATATCCGCTTCTGCGACCTTAGTCGTACTGCACTCGGCAATGAAATCGGCCAGCACCGGATTGCCTGCGGCAGCCTGTCGCGCCAGCGGATGACCCGCCGCCACAGCGACGTAGGTCGCGCCCATAAAGGTATCGGGACGGGTGGTGTAAACCGTGACCTTTTCGTCGCTGTGCGCAACGTCAAAGGTGATTTCAACCCCTTCAGAACGGCCGATCCAGTTGCGCTGCATGGTTTTAACCTGCTCCGGCCACTCATCCAGCTTGTCGAGGTCGTTAAGCAGTTCTTCAGCGTAGTCGGTGATTTTGATAAACCACTGCGGGATCTCTTTACGCTCAACTTTGGTGTCGCAGCGCCAGCAGCAGCCGTCGATTACCTGCTCATTAGCCAGCACCGTCTGATCGTTCGGGCACCAGTTCACCGCCGAGGTCTTTTTGTACACCAGACCTTTTTCGTAGAGTTTGGTGAAGAACCACTGTTCCCAGCGGTAGTACTCTGGCTGACAGGTCGCCAGTTCACGGCTCCAGTCGTAGCCAAAGCCCAGCAGCTTCAGCTGGTTCTTCATATAGTCGATGTTGTCGTAGGTCCATGGCGCCGGCGCAGTATTATTTTTTACCGCAGCGCCTTCAGCTGGCAGACCGAAAGCGTCCCAGCCAATCGGCTGCAGGACGTTTTTGCCCAGCATGCGCTGATAGCGGGCAATAACATCGCCAATGGTGTAGTTACGCACGTGGCCCATATGCAGGCGGCCAGAAGGATAGGGCAGCATCGACAGGCAGTAATATTTCTCTTTGCCTTCCTGCTCGGTGACTTTGAAGGTTTCATTTTCGTCCCAGTGCTGCTGGACGCGGGATTCTATCTCTTCCGGGCGGTATTGCTCTTGCATGGCTGCCTGTGATCCTTAGTAAAAATCGTTTTCCCGGACCGTCTGGTGCAGCAGCAGAGCCGCTGACATCGTCGCCTGATGGCTTGACCGCCGCATCGGACAGGCCGGGTTTGTCTACTTATGATCCGCATAGCATACCCATAAGCCCCGCCCTCAACAACATTTCACCGTCCCTCTCCGCTGCTTTTCTGCGGAATGCGTTGCGGCTTCCGCGCTTTTGCAATTTCCGCGATGACCGTCAGAGCTTTTGCGATAAAGCGGCTAAACTTACAGCAGCCCTCACAGCAGAAAGGAGAATAAAATGAATAACGTGGCGCAGGCGTATCGGACCACGGTAGCAACGTTAACCCAGCGACTGGAGCGCGGTGAACGCGATATCGACGCGCTGGTCGCGGAAGCGCGTCAGGATCTGCTGACCGACGAGAGTCTCTCATCTTCCGAAGTGGATGAAGTGATGCGGGCGGTGCGGCGCGATCTTTATGAATTTTCCCGCAGCTATCCCGAAGCGGAAAGCGCGCTGGAAGATTCGGTCTTTTTACGTGTGATCCGTGAGAGCCTGTGGAAAGAGCTGGCAGATATTACAGATAAGAGTCAGCTGGAGTGGCGTGAGGTGTTTAAAGACCTGCATCATCACGGCGTTTATCAGAGCGGTGAGGTGGTGGGGCTGGGCAATCTGGTGTGCGAAAACTGCGGCTTCACGCGCGCTATCTATACGCCTGAAAGCCTGACGCGCTGCCCGGAGTGCAATCACGATCAGTTTCAGCGTCAGCCGTTTGAACCCTGACTGATTGCGTTAACAGCGCGCCGCTGCGTGTGTGCAGGCGGCGCGCATGGTTCAGCGGTTAGTGCAGAATTTTTGCCAGGAACTCTTTCGCGCGCCCGGACTGCGGATTATTAAAGAAGTCCTCTTTGCGGGTATCTTCGACAATTTTTCCTTCATCCATAAAGATGACGCGATTAGCCACCTTGCGCGCAAAGCCCATTTCGTGCGTCACCACCATCATCGTCATGCCTTCATTTGCCAGTTCAACCATGACATCCAGCACTTCATTGATCATCTCCGGATCGAGCGCGGAGGTGGGCTCATCAAACAGCATGGCGATCGGGTCCATGCAGAGCGCACGGGCGATAGCCACACGCTGTTGCTGGCCTCCTGAAAGCTGTCCCGGAAACTTCTCCGCGTGGGCAGAGAGCCCCACGCGCTTCAGCAAGGCTTGTCCTTTATCGCGCGCCGCCGTTTTGTCGCGCTTCAGCACTTTTACCTGCGCCAGCACCAGGTTATCGATAATGCTCAGATGAGGAAACAGCTCAAAGTGCTGAAACACCATGCCGACCTGACTGCGCAGTTTGGCCAGATTAGTCTTTTTATTGTTCACTTCAGTGCCGTTGACCTGAATGCTGCCCTGCTGAACCGGCTCCAGTCCGTTGACGGTTTTAATCAGCGTGGATTTGCCCGAGCCCGAGGGCCCGCAGACCACCACCACTTCTCCTTTTTTTACCTCGGTTGAGCAGTCGGTCAGCACCTGAAAGTGCCCATACCACTTAGAAACATTTTTCAGGCTAATCATTTAAACTGTCCTTTTTCTTTTCAGATAGCTAACCAGCAACGACGCGCTCAGGCTGATCGCGAAATAGACCAGACCGGCAAACAGGACCATTTCTACCTGGGTACCATCGCGCTCGCCAATGGTAGAGGCGGTGCGGAAAAAATCAGCCAGGCTCAGTACATAGACCAGTGAGGTATCCTGGAACAGCACAATGCCCTGAGTAAGCAGCAGCGGCACCATGGCGCGAAACGCCTGCGGCAGAATAATCAGCTTCATTGATTGCCACTGCGTCATGCCGAGCGCCAGTGCGGCGTTTGATTGTCCGCGAGAGATGCTCTGGATACCGGCGCGAATAATCTCCGAATAATAAGCAGCCTCAAACAGCGCAAAGGCCACCATGGCAGAGATAAGACGAATATCCGTCTGCGGCGACAGGCCCAGCACCTGCTGCAGAAAACTCGGTACGACCAGATAGAACCACAGCAGTACCATCACCAAGGGGACTGAACGGAACAGGTTGACGTAGAGTTTTGCAAACCAGCGTACCGGGGCAAACGTGGAGAGGCGCATAACGGCCAGAATGGTGCCCCAGATAATGCCGAACACCACCGCGACGGCGGTAATTTTAAGCGTAATCACCATGCCGTTAAGCAGGTAGGGCAGGCTGGGCGGAATAGAGCTCCAGTCAAAATCGTACATTATTTCCCTCCCAGGTTGCCGGGCAGGCGAATTTTGCGCTCTACCAGACCCATGACCAGCATAATCACCAGATTGATGCCGACATAGGCGAGCGTAATCGCGGTAAAGGACTCATAGGCGTGCGCCGAATAGTCGAGCAGCTTGCCCGCCTGGGCAGCCAGGTCGACGAGGCCAATCGTGGAGGCGATGGCGGAGTTCTTGACCAGGTTCAGCATTTCCGAGGTCATCGGCGGCACAATGACACGGTAGGCGTTAGGCAGCAGCACATAACGATAGGTCTGTGGCAGCGTCAGCCCCATAGCCAGTCCGGCATTTTTCTGTCCGCGCGGCAGCGACTGAATCGCCGCCCGCACCTGCTCGCAGACGCGCGCTGCGGTAAAAAGTCCGAGACAGATCATGGAGGAGAGGAAGAACTGAATGTTGGGATCAAGCTCCGCCTTAAACCACATGCCGAGCTTCTCACCAACCAGTTCCGGCGCCACCAGATACCAGAAGAAAAACTGCACAATCAGCGGGATATTACGAAACAGCTCTACATAGCAGGTGCCAATCGCAGCCAGCAGGCGATTCGGTACGGTACGCAGAATGCCAAACAGCGATCCCACCAGGAAGGCGATAATCCAGGCGCAGCAGGAGACCGCGACGGTCACCTGAAATCCGGACCACAGCCAGCCAAGGTAGGTCGTATTGCCGAACGGAGCCTGCTGTAAAAAGATGCCCCAGTTCCAGTCGATACCCATAACGAGCTCCGGTAAAAAAGGGTAGCCAGGCTACCCATAAGATTGTTGAGCGGTCTCTTTTTTCCTGCCGCAGGGGAACGACCCGCAGCAGTCTGTCTGTCCGTACCGCATGTTCAGCAATCAGGAGGGCAGCCTGGCCGCCCTTGTTATCGTTGTTACGTTACAGCGCCTTGTCGTTAGGTGATTTAAACAGGGCCTGCATATCGGAGGAGAGTTCAAAATTCAGATTGAGGTTTTTTGGCGGAATAGGCTGTTTAAACCATTTATCAAACCATTTGGTCGCTTCACCGGAGGTCTGTGCCTTAGCAATGGTTTCATCCAGCAGCTGTTTGAACTGTGGATCGTCTTTACGCAGCATGCAGCCGTAAGCCTCTTTGGATTGCGGGGTACCCGTAATCTCCCAGTTATCAGGCTTTTTCGCCTTGGCGCGCTCACCGGCCAGCAGGGCATCATCCATCATAAAGGCGACAGCACGTCCGGTTTCCAGCGTGCGGAACGAATCGCCATGATCTTTAGCGCTGATAATGCGCATATCGAGCTTTTTCTCATCGTTCAGCTTGCGCAGCAGAATTTCAGAGGTGGTACCGGAGGTGACCACAACCGTTTTGCCTTTCAGATCGGTGAAATCTTTAATATCACCGCCTTTTTTCACCAGTAAACGGGTGCCGATGATAAAGATGGTGTCTGAGAAGGCCGCCTGCTGCTGACGCTCAACGTTGTTTGTCGTGGAACCACATTCAAAATCGTAAGTGCCGTTCTGCAGCAGAGGAATACGGTTCTGCGAGGTAATTGGCAGCATCTTGATCTGCAGATCGGGTTTATTCAGTTTGGCTTTGATCGCTGCCACAATGGCGCTGGAGTAGTCCTGCGAATAGCCGACGACTTTTTGCTGGTTGTCATAATAAGAAAAGGGAACGGATGACTCACGATGGCCGACGACAATAACGCCGCTGTCGTTAATCTTTTTCAGCGTGCCGGTGAAATCTTCTGCCTGAGCCGCGCCCGCTGCTGCTCCCAACAGCAGAAGTGATAAAGCCACTTTGCGCATTTGCATGTTCCAACTCCTTCGTGTGAATGGCGCGCAGAATAAAACTGCGCAGAGCGTGATGTTATGTCTGTGTCCTGCTGCTTTTTTAATAATCCTTTAGCGCAACTGCGCGCAGGATAGGGGACTAACATAGCGAAATGTTAACGCAATGAAACAAAAAAGTTTGTTTTTTGCGAGCCGCTCCGCACCATTACAAGGCAATGTAGCTGCCTTGCGCTGTTTCAGTGCGCAATCATGCCCGTTAACAGTGCGTGAAATTCATCACAGCAAGCCTGCTGCCGGCATTCGCCCTTGTCGTTATGGTTAGCAGCAAGCTTCGTGCCACATTACGCAGCATTGCAGGAGAATGTTTCAGCGGAAAGACAAAAAAAAAGCGAAGCCGTGGCTTCGCTTTCAGGGAGACGCGGTCGTCAGACGCGCCGGCGTGCAATGGCGGCGGTGATCGCTGCCAGCGTCAGTAACCAGACCGGCCAGATACCGCTGCGCGCATAGGGCGTTTCGCCTGCAGCAGGCGTTACGCGCGCCTCCAGTACCCGGCGGGTAAACTGCGGGATCATCTTTTCAACGTCACCGTCGGCGTTGACCACGGCCGTAACGCCATTGTTTGTCGAGCGCAGCAGCGGGCGTCCCAGCTCAAGCGCACGCATGCGCGCCATCTGAAAATGCTGCCACGGGCCGATCGAGTGGCCGAACCAGGCGTCATTTGAAACCGTCAGCAGGAAGTTGGTATCTGGCCGGAAGTTGGCACGTACCTGTTCGCCCAGAACGATTTCATAGCAGATGGCGCTGGTGAGGTTATAACCCGCCACGTTCAGCTGTGGCTGGATGTACGCACCGCGGCTGAAAGAGGACATGGGCAGATCGAAGAACGGCGCCAGCGGACGAAGCAGGCTCTCCAGCGGCACAAACTCGCCGAACGGCACCAGGTGATTTTTCTGATAGCGGTTACGGCTCTGGTAGCTATAAGGCTGTTTGCCACCGAGCACGATGACGGAGTTATAGTCGTGATAGCGGTTATCACCCTCAATGCGTGAGTCAACGATGCCGGTGATCAAACTGCTGCCGCGCGCGCGCAGTTCCGCGTCCAGCGCCTGTAAAAAGGGCTGCTGGTTACTTTCAAGATCGGTAATAGCCGATTCAGGCCAGATAATCAGCGGCGCACTGCCGATATAGGGCTGACTGTAGCTGGTATAGACGCGCAGCGTGTCGCGCAGCTGCTGTGGATCCCACTTCATCGATTGCGGGATATTACCCTGTACCATCGCCACATCCACGCTGCGTGCCGGCAGCGGCTGATACCAGTGCAGCATACGCAGCGGCCACGGCAGCAGCAGCAGGGCTGCGGCAACAATCAGGCTTTTCAGACTGCGCTGATGCAGGGCAAAGACCAGCAGGCCGGCAATCATCATCAGCAGGAAAGTAATGGTCTCTACGCCCGCAAGCGGCGCAATACCTTTCAGCGGACCGTCAATCTGACTGTAGCCAAACTGCAGCCAGGGGAAACCCGTCAGGACCCAGCCGCGCAGAAACTCGCTGATTTGCCATAATGCCGGCGCCGCCAGCGCCAGCCGCCATAGGGTAGCGCGCGGCCAGAAGCGGTTGAGCACCACGGCAAACAGCAGTGGATAGAGCGCCAGATATGCTGCCAGCAGCAGCACCAGAAAAACGTTTACCGGCCCGGGCATACCGCCAAAGGTAGCGATGCTGACATAGACCCAGTTAATGCCGCTGCCAAACAGGCCAAAGCCCCATGTAAAGCCAAGCGCTGCAGCCTGTGCAGGGCGACGGTTTAGCAGTAATACCTGCAAACCCGCCAGGGAGATAAGCGCCGCAGGCCAGAAATCGTAAGGAGAAAAGGCGAGGGTGCCGGTGGCACCCGCTATCAGCGCCAGCAGCAGACGCACCCGCTGGCGGGAAAAAAGAGAGGCAGATGCCATAAAGTTATTCGTCTTCGAGTTGCGGTTGTGGAGAATCTTCCGGAATTTTCACATGCACCTGAATAATACGACGGCTGTCCGCCATAGCGACTTTGAAGTGGTAACCATCAATAGCGATACTCTCGCCGCGAGCCGGAAGGTGGCCAAAGCCCTGCATAACCAGACCGCCAATCGTATCCACTTCGTCATCGCTGAAATCGGTGCCGAACGCCTCGTTGAAATCTTCAATCGGCGTCAGCGCACGTACCGTGTAGGTATGGCGATTCAGCTGACGGATGTCGCGATCTTCTTCGTCGTCATACTCATCTTCGATTTCGCCGACAATCAGCTCCAGAATATCTTCGATGGTCACCAGGCCAGATACGCCACCAAACTCATCAATAACAATCGCCATATGATAGCGCTGCGAGCGAAACTCTTTCAGCATGCGGTCAACGCGCTTGCTTTCCGGTACCACTACCGCAGGACGCAGCACCTTTTCCATACTGAAGGGCTCAGCGCTGCTGCTCATAAACGGCAGCAGATCTTTCGCCATCAGAATGCCTTCAACGTGGTCTTTATCTTCGCTGATAACCGGAAAACGGGAGTGCGCAGATTCAATAATCACGGCCAGGCACTCTTCCAGACTCTGATTGCGCTTCAGGGTGATCATCTGTGAGCGTGGGATCATGATATCGCGTACGCGCTGCTCAGCGATGTCGAGCACCCCTTCCAGCATGTCGCGGGTATCCTGGTCAATCAGCTCTTTTTGTTCAGAATCACGGATCAGACCCAGCAGTTCATTACGATTTTTAGGTTCACCGTGAAACAGCTGGCTAAGCAGCAGGGAAAAGAAGCCCTTTTTACTACTGGGGGCGTCGTTGTTTTGAGAATGGTCGTCGCTCATGGCGTTTTAATTACGATCTCGCTGTTAGATAAGGATAGCTGCCCGCGTCCCGCCGGCAGCACAGTAGCCTGAACCCACGGCTCAGGCGTCTTCTTTCTCCGAAATGTACGGGTCAGGATAACCAAGAGCAAGCATTATCTCAGTCTCCAGCGCCTCCATCTCTTCGGCTTCACTGTCTTCAATATGGTCATAGCCCAGCAGATGCAGCGTGCCGTGTACAACCATGTGTGCCCAGTGTGCTTCAGTGCTTTTACCCTGTTCAGCCGCTTCCTGCTCAACCACCTGGCGACAGATAATTAAATCACCCAGCAGCGGCAGCTCAATGCCCGGCGGCGCTTCAAAAGGAAAAGAGAGCACGTTGGTCGGCTTGTCTTTGCCGCGATAAGTCAGGTTTAGCTCGTGACTCTCCGCTTCATCAACCAGGCGAATCGTGACCTCACTTTCTGGCTGAAAGGGGGTAACGGCCGCTTCCAGCCAGCGCTGAAAAGCGGTTCCTTCCGGCAGGCCGTGCGCGTCGGCGCAGGCCTGCTGTAAATCCAGTACTACCGTACTCATGACGGCTCCTGTGGTGGTGTGGAGTGCACAGCCTGAGCGGCCAGCGACTCCCGTTTACGCTCTTCCGCCAGTTTATCACGACGCTTCTGATCCGCCTCTTCCCAGGCTTCATAAGCGTTCACAATACGTGCCACTACCGGATGGCGTACCACATCTTCGCTGTGGAAGAAGTTAAAGCTGATCTCTTCGACGTCAGCCAGCACTTCAATCGCGTGGCGCAGACCCGATTTAGTGCTGCGCGGCAGGTCAATCTGCGTTACGTCACCGGTGATCACCGCTTTGGAGTTAAAGCCAATGCGCGTCAGGAACATCTTCATCTGTTCAATGGTGGTGTTCTGGCTCTCATCGAGGATCACAAACGCATCATTCAGCGTACGACCGCGCATATAGGCGAGCGGTGCCACCTCAATCACGTTACGCTCCATCAGCTTTTCAACCCGTTCAAAGCCGAGCATCTCAAACAGCGCGTCATAAAGCGGGCGCAGATAGGGATCAACCTTCTGGCTCAGATCGCCAGGCAGAAAGCCCAGCTTTTCACCTGCCTCTACCGCCGGGCGGGTCAGCAGGATACGACGAATCTCCTGGCGCTCCAGGGCATCAACCGCGGCGGCAACCGCAAGATAGGTTTTACCGGTACCCGCCGGGCCGATACCAAAGGTGATATCGTGGTCGAGAATGTTGGCGATGTATTGCGCCTGATTCGGCGTGCGCGGCTTAATCACACCGCGTTTGGTTTTAATGTTTACCGCTTTGCCATACTCCGGCACGCTTTCGGCGGTCTGCTCCAGCACCCGGCTCTCTTTAATGGCCAGATGAATGTGATCCGGTTCGATATCCGGAATATGGCCGCGAACCGGGGCAGTATCCACGTACAGCGTACGCAGGATATGCGCGGCGGCCTCCACGCTGAGCGCGCGGCCCACCAGCTTAAAATGGTTGTCGCGGCGGTTGATTTCGATGCCCAGACGGCGTTCCAGCTGCTTCACATTGTCATCAAACGGACCGCACAGGCTCATCAGACGCTGGTTGTCGGCGGGTTCCAGGGCGATTTCACGAGTTTCGATATTCAATTGAATCCTTTGGGTCACACAGGGCCAGTTGAAAAGATGTATGGATGCCACGCGTGCGCGTCATAAGCGTATGACAAAATTATTTATGGGACAGCATCAGGACGCAAGCGCAGGGAAAGATATTTGGGCGACCGCTGCAGAATGCAAGGGGTGGCGAATGAAACAGGCGGCAGCACGCTGCGTGCTGCCGCACAGTGATTAACTGTCAGGGTTGATACAGGCCGACGCCGGTTTCATCCTCTTTGCGGGTACGGGCAATGACGGCCGCCGGACTCTGCGCCACGCGCAGCCCCATGCGATCTTCAGTGCGTACGACCACGCCGCGCAGTGAGTTGGCATAGACGTCAACGATTTCAACATCGACAAATTTGCCAATCATGTTCACTGAGCCTTCAAAGTTCACCACGCGGTTATTTTCAGTACGGCCGGTCAGTTCCATCACATTTTTACGTGATGTGCCCTCAACCAGAATACGCTGAACGGTACCCACCATACGGCGGCTGATCGCCATCGCCTGCTGCTGGATACGATCCTGCAGAATATAGAGGCGCTGCTTTTTCTCCTCTTCCGGCACGTCGTCTGGCAGGTCAGCCGCAGGCGTACCCGGACGGGCGGAGTAGATAAAGCTGTAGCTGGTGTCAAAGTTAACGTCGTGAATCAGCTTCATGGTCTGTTCGAAGTCGTGCTGAGTTTCACCCGGGAAACCGATGATAAAATCAGAGCTGATTTCAATATCAGGACGTGCTGCACGCAGCTTGCGAATAATTGCTTTGTACTCCAGGGCAGTGTGCGCCCGCTTCATCAGCGTCAGAATACGGTCAGCGCCGCTCTGAACCGGCAGATGCAGAAAGCTCACCAGCTCTGGCGTATCGCGATAGACATCAATGATGTCATCGGTGAACTCAATCGGATGGCTGGTGGTGAAGCGGATGCGGTCGATACCATCAATGGCGGCGACGAGGCGCAGCAGCTCAGCAAACGTGCAGATCTGGTCATCAAAGGTCGCGCCGCGATAGGCGTTGACGTTCTGACCCAGCAGGTTGACCTCGCGCACACCCTGAGCGGCCAGCTGGGCGATTTCCAGCAGGATATCGTCGCAGGGACGGCTGACTTCTTCGCCGCGGGTATAAGGCACCACGCAGAAAGTGCAATATTTATTGCAGCCTTCCATGATAGAGACAAAAGCCGTCGGGCCTTCAGCGCGCGGTTCCGGCAGGCGGTCAAATTTTTCAATTTCCGGGAAGCTGACGTCAACTATCGGGCTTTTATTACCGCGTACCTGATTGATCATTTCCGGCAGGCGATGCAGCGTCTGCGGTCCAAAGACGATATCAACACACTGCGCACGCTGGCGCAGTTTATCGCCTTCCTGCGACGCCACGCAGCCGCCCACGCCGATGATAAGATCGGGATTGACCGCTTTGAGCTTTTTCCAGCGCCCCAGCAGGTGAAAGACTTTTTCCTGCGCTTTCTCACGGATAGAGCAGGTATTAAGCAGCAGAACATCTGCGTCTTCGGCTTCCTCCGTCAGGGTGTAGCCGTGCGTGCTGTTCAGCAGGTCAGCCATCTTGGATGAATCATACTCATTCATCTGACAGCCCCAGGTTTTGATATGCAGTTTTTTGGTCATTGAACCAGCCATTGAATCTGAGCAGGGAAGTGCAGGGGGCATAGTGTAATGCTTTGGGGAGGATGTGACCAGCGTACCCGTCATACTTCGCGCACCAGCGTGACAGCCAGGCTGCTGCGGGCCGCGCAGGCACAAAAAGATGTGGCAGCGGGTCAGCCCCCATTACGGATGATTTCCGGTACACTTTGTTTATCAGCAAACGCCGTGGGGCGTCAGGGCAACAGGAAAGGTGAGGATCGATGCAGGAGAGACAGTATGACGTGGTCATCGTCGGAGGTGGCATGGTGGGGGCGGCGCTGGCGTGCGGGCTGGCGCAGCAGCAGTTCCGCGTCGCTGTCATTGAGCGTGCAGAGCCTGAGGCGTTTGATAACAGCGACGAGCCTGATATCCGCATCTCCGCGATTGGTGCTTCTTCAGTTGCGCTACTGCAGCAGCTGGGTGCCTGGACGCGCGTAGAGGCGATGCGCAGTGCGCCCTATCGCAAACTGGAAACCTGGGAGTGGCAGAGCGCGCACGTCACGTTTGATGCAGCATCGCTGGGGCTGCCGGTGCTTGGCTATATGGTGGAAAACCGCGTGTTGCAGCGGGCGCTGTGGGAGCAGATGCAGCAGGATGGCGTCGCGCTGCTGTGCCCGGCAACGCTTCAGGATCTGCAGCCGCATAGCGGCGGCTGGCACATCACTCTGGATCAGGGCGCACCGCTTGATGCCCGGCTGGTGGTTGGCGCGGATGGCGCTAACTCGCGGGTGCGGCAGCTGGCAGGCATTGGCGTGCACGGCTGGAACTATGCGCAATCCTGCATGCTTATCAGTACTGAGTGTGAGCATCCGGCGGGTGATGCTACCTGGCAGCAGTTTACGCCGCAGGGGCCGCGAGCTTTTCTGCCGCTTTTTGACCAGCATGCATCGCTGGTGTGGTATGACGCACCCGCGCGTATCCGTCAGCTGCAGGCGCTGCCGCTGAGCCAGCTGGAGAAAGAGGTAAAGCTGAATTTCCCGGCCCGTCTCGGCCGCTTTCAGATAAAGAGTGCGGCGTCGTTCCCGCTGGTGCGGCGTCATGCCACGCGCTACGTCATGCCGGGGCTGGCGCTGGTGGGAGATGCTGCGCATACGATCAATCCGCTGGCAGGGCAGGGTGTCAACCTGGGCTATCGCGACGTGGATGCGCTGATTAATGTGCTCACTGAGGCGCGCAGTCAGGCGCAGACGTGGTCAGCAATGGCGGTGCTGCAGCGCTATCAGCGTGAACGCTATCGCGATAATCTGCTGATGCAGGGTGGTATGGATCTGTTCTATTTTGCGTTCAGTAACTCACTGCCGCCGCTGCGCCTGGCGCGTAATCTGGGGTTGATGGCGGCAGAACGCGCCGGCGGCCTGAAGCGTCGTGCGCTGCGCTACGCGCTGGGACTCTGACCTGACTCACGCTTACTGCTGGCGCGCCGGCAGTAAGCCCTGTCGTTTCAGAACGTCAGAAACAACAAAGCCCGCAAAAGCGGGCCTGTTGTGCAATTTGGCTGGGGTGCAGGGATTCGAACCCCGGAATGCTGGTATCAGAAACCAGTGCCTTACCGCTTGGCGACACCCCAAT
>NZ_JBXUNM010000003.1:115728-164066 GCF_057197005.1 Pantoea sp. SYBGC1 | reverse complement strand
TGGCTGGGGTGCAGGGATTCGAACCCCGGAATGCTGGTATCAGAAACCAGTGCCTTACCGCTTGGCGACACCCCAATAGGTGTTTAATCAAATTGTCTTTGTATGGCTGGGGTGCAGGGATTCGAACCCCGGAATGCTGGTATCAGAAACCAGTGCCTTACCGCTTGGCGACACCCCAATAGGTGTTTAATCAAATTGTCTTTGTATGGCTGGGGTGCAGGGATTCGAACCCCGGAATGCTGGTATCAGAAACCAGTGCCTTACCGCTTGGCGACACCCCAATTATCTGGTGGCTACGACGGGAATCGAACCTGTGACCCCATCATTATGAGTGATGTGCTCTAACCGACTGAGCTACGTAGCCATAATACTGCTTTACTGCTTTTCCCGATGCTGGCTGGGATACCTGGATTCGAACCAGGGAATGCCGGTATCAAAAACCGGTGCCTTACCGCTTGGCGATATCCCATCTGTTAACGCGTATCCACGAAAACATATCGGATTGGCTGGGGTACCTGGATTCGAACCAGGGAATGCCGGTATCAAAAACCGGTGCCTTACCGCTTGGCGATACCCCATCCGGCTGCCGAAGACTGAAATGGTGCGGGAGGCGAGACTTGAACTCGCACACCTTGCGGCGCCAGAACCTAAATCTGGTGCGTCTACCAATTTCGCCACTCCCGCAAAAAAGATGGTGGCTACGACGGGAATCGAACCTGTGACCCCATCATTATGAGTGATGTGCTCTAACCGACTGAGCTACGTAGCCATCTTTTTTCGCGTTACCTTCAACGGCGTTGCGGGGCGCATTATGCGTATTGAGCTTTGTAGCGTCAACAGTTTTTTTGCCGTTTTTTACCTTGCGGCGCCTGTTTGTCTGGCTTGTAACCAGGCTGGCGCTTTATTCAGCAATTTTCGATCACATCCGCGTCAGTTGCAACTAAAAAGGGACCGCAGCGGGTCCCTTACTCTATCCGGCGATGCGCTTATTTGTAAGCGGACTGATGTACGCCAACGGCACGGCCGGAAGGATCGTCCATGGATTTGAACGCCTCATCCCACTCAATCGCTTTAGCAGAAGAGCAGGCCACAGAAGGTCCGCCCGGCACGCACTCTGCCGCGCTCGGCAGCGGGAACAGCTCCTCAAAGATTTCGCGATAGAGATACGCTTCTTTTGAGCCAGGCGTGTTGTGCGGGAAGCGGAAGTGTGCGGTCGCCAGCTGCTGATCGCTGACCTGCTTCGCCGCCACTTCTTTCAGCGTATCGATCCAGCTGTAACCGACGCCATCAGAAAATTGCTCTTTTTGACGCCACGCCACGCTCTCCGGCAGGTACGATGAGAAGCATTCACGCAGAATATGCTTTTCCATCTTTCCGTTGCTGCCGCACAGTTTATCTTCCGGGTTGATGCGCATTGCCACATCCAGGAATTTTTTATCCAGGAACGGCACGCGTGCCTCTACGCCCCAGGCTGACATCGCTTTGTTCGCACGCGCGCAGTCAAACATATGCAGCGCCAGCAGCTTACGCACGTTCTCCTCATGAAACTCACGGGCGTTTGGTGCTTTATGGAAGTAGAGATAGCCGCCAAACACTTCATCTGCGCCCTCACCAGAAAGCACCATCTTGATACCCATCGCCTTGATTTTGCGCGACATCAGATACATCGGCGTTGAAGCGCGAATCGTGGTGACATCATACGTTTCGATGTGGTAAATCACGTCACGGATGGCGTCCAGACCTTCCTGTACCGTGAAATGAATTTCGTGGTGCACGGTACCGAGATGATCGGCGACCGCCTGCGCAGCTTTCAGATCGGGCGAGCCTTCCAGACCCACAGCAAACGAGTGCAGCTGTGGCCACCAGGCGTCGCTCTTATCAGCATCTTCCACCCGTTTAGCCGCAAAACGCTTGGTAACGGCCGAAATGATCGAAGAGTCCAGTCCGCCTGAGAGCAGCACGCCGTAAGGGACATCCGACATCAGATGGCTTTTTACTGACTCTTCCAGCGCATGTTTCAGGCCTGCAGCATCCGTGGTGTTCTGCGCAACCGCTGCAAAATCCATCCAGTCGCGCTGCCAGTAACGACGGATCTCACCGTCAGTGCTGGAGAGGAAGCTTCCCGGCGGAAATTCTTTAATTGAGCGGCAGACCGGAACCAGCGCTTTCATTTCAGATGCAACGTAAAGGTTGCCGTGCTCATCATTGCCCATATAGAGCGGAATGATACCGATATGATCGCGACCAATCAGGTACTGCTGTTTAACGCTGTCCCACAGGATGAAAGCGAACATACCCTGCAGGTCATCGAGGAAATCGACGCCTTTTTCCTGATAAAGCGCCAGAATCACTTCGCAGTCGGAGCCGGTCTGAAACGCGTAACGATCGCTCAGCTCAGCGCGCAGCGCCTGATGGTTATAAATTTCGCCGTTCACGGCCAGTACGTGGGTGTGGTCAGCGTTATACAGCGGCTGCGCGCCGTTGTTAACGTCAACGATTGAGAGGCGCTCATGCACCAGGATAGCCTTATCATCTGCAAACACTCCGGACCAGTCCGGGCCGCGGTGACGCATCAGACGGGAAGACTCCAGCGCTTTCTTGCGCAGTTCAACAGGATCGCTTTTCAGATCCAGCACACCAAAAATCGAACACATAACTGACTCCTGATCTCACCCTGTGGCGATGTTATTTTGCATTTGTCCGGCAGCCTGCGCTGCGTGATGTATAAGAAAATGCGCTAATTGATGGTGGTTGCGCAAGCAAAATAACGTTTTTATGATAAATAGAGTGTTGCACAGGTGAATAAATTAAATATTCATCAAAATAAATGCTGTTTTTTTAGATGATATCTAATAATTTGCCGATTTAGCTCTTTTTATCATCAGGGGTCCAAAACAGTAACGCCCCGCACACCGGCAGGTGGGCAGGGCGTCAGCAGATGCACGGCGCCGGTCAGAACAGATCGATATCGGCGACGGAAGGGAAAATCCAGTCGGGGCGGAACGGCATAGCGTCGATATCGCTCAGGGTAGAGACACCTGAGAGCACCAGAATGGTTTCCAGCCCCGCCTGGAAGCCTGCCAGAATATCGGTGCGCAGGTTATCACCCACGATCACTGTCTCTTCAGAGTGCGCATGCATTTTGTTCAGCGCAGCCCGCATAATGTAGGGGCTGGGCTTGCCAACGTAAAAGGGCTTACGGCCCGAAATGGTTTCGATACCGGCACAGAGTGCGCCGCAGGCGGGAATAAATCCACGCGCATGGGTATCCGGATTGGTCGCAATAAAGCGCGCGCCGTTAGCCACAAAAAATGCGGCTTTATGCATCATATCCCAGTTAAACGAGCGGGTTTCACCGACGATAACAAAATCAGGATTGACGTCAGTAATGGTAAAGCCGGCGTTGTAGAGTTCGTGAACCAGCGCACCTTCCCCGATTACATACGCTTTTTTCCCCTCCTGACGCCGCAGGAAATCAGCGGTGGCCATGGCTGAGGTATAAAATACCGAGTCAGGGATGTCGACGCCGGCGTTGGAGAAACGGTTAGCCAGATCCTGAGCAGTCTGCGACGGATAGTTAGTCAGCACGACCAGCGGCATGCCTTTTTCCAGGATACGCTGCAGAAATTCATTAGCCCCTTTCACGGCCGTGTTGTCATGCATCAACACGCCATCGATATCACAGATTACGCTTTTAATGGTCATACAAGATCCCGTCAGGCCGTCTCAGGCAGGTTACAATTAATCTTCCAGCAGATGCTGCAGCAGAATGCCATTCAGCATAGCGCGTTTTGCCAGCGCAAATGCACCAATCGCGGAGCGATGATCCAGCTGTGAACGCACTACCGGCAGGTTTTTGCGAAATTCACGCAGCACCTGCGTATTAATACAGCTCTCAATGGCGGGAAACAACACTTTGTCGGCGTCGGTGATTTCGCCCGCCAGCACCACCTTTTGCGGGTTAAAGAGGTTGATTGCAATGGCAATCGCTTTGCCAAGATAACGCCCCACATACTCAATCACTTCACACGCCAGCGCGTCGCCCTGATTAGCGGCGTGACAGATTTGCGGCATCAGGCAGTTATCCAGCGACAGCACACTCGGATATCCCTGATTCAGCAGATGGCGTACGCGGTTTTCAATGGCGCCATTTGCGGCGATGGTTTCCAGACAGCCGAAGTTGCCGCAGTGGCAGCGTTCCCCCAGCGGATCGACCTGGATATGGCCAATTTCGCCCACGTTACCGTTACTGCCGAGGAAAATTTGCCCGTTAGCAATAATGCCGGCACCGGTTCCACGATGCAGCCGCACCAGAATCGAGTCAGCGCAGTCGCGGCTTGCACCGAAGTAGTGCTCAGCCAGCGCCAGACTGCGGATATCATGCCCTACAAAGCTGGTCACGCTGAACCGCTGCTGCAGGCTGGCGACCAGCGGCCAGTGGCTGACGGCAATGTGCGGCATATAGCGAATAATCCCTTTAACCGGATCAACCAGCCCAGGCAGGATCACGGCAATTGCGATCAGCTCATGAATTTTCCGCTGATGCACGTTGATAAACGCGCTGATCGCATTAAACAGTGCGTTCTCCAGCGTCTCCTGCGTGCGCTCTGGTAGCGGATAATCTTCCTGCGCCAGCGATTTGCCGCTTAGATCAAACAGGGTAAGCGTGGCGTCGTTGCGTCCGAGACGGACGCCGATGGTATGAAAATGACGGGTTTCCGTGATAATGGAGATGGCGCGGCGACCGCCGGTAGAGGCCTGCTGCTCGACCTCTTTGATCAGACCGCGTTCAATCAACTGACGGGTAATTTTAGTGACACTGGCGGGCGCAAGCTGGCTGAGATCGGCAATCTGAATGCGCGAAATCGGCCCCTGTTGATCGATCAACCGATAAACGGCTGCGCTATTGAGTTGTTTGACAAGATCGACATTTCCTATTTGAGTCTGGCCGCCAGTGGTCATTCAATGCTTACTCGCTGAGGACGCTCTCTCCATTGACGAACGTCTTGATGATTTGATAATCGCGGGTAAAAACAGTGAGGTTGGCGGCTTTTCCTGCTGCTACCGTGCCCAGCTGTTTTTCCACGCCCATGGCTCTTGCCGGATAAAGCGTTGCCATACGTAACGCCTCATCCAGGGCAATGCCGCAATACTCTACGCTGTTCTGCACTGCTTCAATCATTGTCAGTGCTGAACCGCTCAGGGTTCCATGCTCATCCACGCACAGGCCATTGCGATAGTATATTGTTTTACCTGCAAAAATAAATTTATCAATCGCGGCACCCGCTGGCGCAGTCGCGTCAGTAACCAGAATCAGCCGTTCGCCTTTAAGCCGCTTTGCCATGCGCACGTTAGCGTAATTGACATGTAAGCCATCTGCAATGATGCCGCAGTATACATCAGGCGAATCAAACAGCGCACCGACCAGTCCAGGTTCACGGCCGCTAAAAGGGCTCATCGCATTATAAAGGTGGGTCGCAAAGGTAATACCGGCGCTGAATCCGGCTTTTGCCTCGGCATAGGTCGCATTAGAGTGACCGGCAGAAACGATGATACCGGCTGCGCCGAGCTGACGAATAACCTCGCTGCCTGCCTGTTCAGGCGCCAGCGTAACCTTAGTAATGACATCTGCGTTGGCACAAAGGTAGTCAACCAGTGCGGGATCGGGCTGGCGTATCAGAGCCGGATTGTGCGTCCCTTTTTTCTCCCGGCTGAGCCACGGACCTTCAAGGTGCAAACCCAGCGCCTGATTCTGCCGCGTTGTCAGCCAGGCGCGCATGGTTTCCACCGCCTGCTTCATCAGTTCATCACTGCTGGTAATCAGCGTGGGAAGAAAGCTGGTACAGCCTGACTTTTCATTAGCACGCTGCATTATCTCCAGCGTTTCCACGCTCAGCGCGTCAGGCGAATCGTTGAATTGCACACCGCCGCAGCCGTTGAGCTGCAGGTCGATAAAGCCGGGAGCGATAAACGCGCCGGCCATATCCTGTTGCGGTAGCGCTGCATCCAGCATGGCGCGCGGGCAAACCCGATCAATAATACCGTCCGCGATAACTACCGCGTGATCGTCCAGAATGTCATAGCCGGTAAAAATCCGACCGTTTACTAATGCGTACATTATCTCTCTCCCGGCTGCGCCAGCTGTCAGCGACAGCAGGCTTCTACATCGTCCTCTCAGACGCCCTGCATATTTTCCGCTTCAAGCTCGCGGAAATATTTTACCGTTTTAACTTTCAGTTCCATTGTCGCTGGCTCATCGCATACCACAACCGCTTTTGGATGCAGCTGCAGACAGCTGATGGTCCACATATGGTTTACGTTACCTTCTACCGCGGCCTGAAGCGCCAGCGCTTTGACATGGCCTGTCACGAGAATCATCACCTCTTCGGCATCCAGCAGCGTACCCACGCCAACAGTCAGCGCATATTTAGGAACCTGGCTGACATCGCCATCAAAAAAGCGTGAATTAGCGACACGCGTATCATGCGTCAGCGTTTTTATACGTGTACGCGATGAGAGCGAGGAGGCGGGTTCATTAAACGCAATATGGCCATCATTGCCTACACCACCCATAAACAGGTGGATTTTACCAAACGCACGAATCTTCTCTTCATACTGGCGACATTCTGCGTCAATATCTTCCGCATTGCCATTCAGAAGATTGATGTTTTCTGACGGAATATCAACATGATCGAAAAAGTTGCGATACATAAAGCTGTGATAGCTTTCCGGGTGCGCTTTCGGCAGACCAACATACTCATCCATATTGAATGTGACGACATGCTTAAAGCTGACCTGGCCCGCTTTGTGCATCTCAATCAAATGCTTGTAAGCTTCCAGCGGCGTGCCGCCCGTAGGCAATCCCAGAACAAAGGGACGCTCAGGGCCTGGGTTGAAGGCGTTAATCCGGTTGACGATATGGCGGGCTGCCCATTTGCCAACCTGAGCAGGTGTAGCCAGCGGAATCAGTCTCATAGTGCACCTCGGTTAAACAGATAAAAAGAATATGCTGTAGCAGCCGTGATCAAGTGTGAATGAGGTTAACGCGTTTATCAGCAGGCTACAGCGAAAAAGAGTGGTTGATATTTTTTATCATAAAATAAGTTTGTAGCAGTGACCAGTATTAAGCGACTTAATTTGGCTATTAAAGTGATAAAAGTCACAACCGGAGCGGTTTTAATTTGCGAGGCGAATTAATTTATCTTTACACTGCATCTCGCAGAGAATCGTCTTATCAACACGCCAGGTGCCGGGATAATAAAACCAACCCGTACCAGGGGATACGCCAGTCTCATAGGGGGAGAACAAGGTGAGTATATTAGGCTATTTACAAAAAGTCGGCCGTGCGCTGATGGTGCCGGTGGCCACGCTGCCGGCGGCCGCTATCCTGATGGGGGTAGGCTACTGGATCGATCCCGACAGCTGGGGGGCAGGTAACGCGCTGGCGGCACTGCTGATAAAGTCAGGCTCCGCGATTATCGACCATATGTCGGTACTGTTTGCGATTGGTGTCGCCTACGGTATGTCTAAGGATAAAGATGGCGCCGCGGCCCTGACCGGCTTTGTTGGCTTTCTTGTGGTGACCACGCTCTGTTCGCCTGCTGCCGTCGCTATGATACAGAAAATGCCGCTTGAGCAGGTGCCTGCGGCGTTTGGCAAAATTGAAAACCAGTTTGTCGGTATCATGGTGGGTATCCTTTCGGCTGAGATGTATAACCGCTTCAGCCATGTCGAATTGCCTAAAGCGCTCTCTTTCTTCAGCGGGCGTCGCCTGGTACCGATTCTGGTCTCCTTCCTGATGATTGTCGTGGCGTTTATCCTGATGTACGTCTGGCCGGTGATCTTTGGTGGTCTGGTAAGCTTTGGAGAACATATCCAGAAACTGGGTTCTGTCGGAGCAGGGGTATACGCCTTCTTTAACCGGTTACTGATCCCGGTTGGCCTGCACCACGCGCTCAATTCCGTGTTCTGGTTTGATGTTGCGGGTATTAACGACATTCCAAAATTCCTCGGCGGCGCGCAGTCTATTGCTAACGGCAGCGGCATTCCGGGCATTACGGGTCGCTATCAGGCGGGCTTCTTCCCAATCATGATGTTTGGCCTGCCGGGTGCGGCACTGGCTATCTATCACTGCTCGCGTCCTGAAAATCGCGCAAAAGTGGGTGGCATTATGCTGGCGGCCGCTTTCGCAGCATTCTTTACCGGTATCACTGAGCCGCTGGAATTCTCCTTTATGTTCGTGGCTCCGGTGCTCTATGTGATCCACGCGGTACTGACCGGTATTTCAGTGTTTATTGCGGCCAGCATGCAGTGGATTGCCGGATTTGGCTTCAGCGCCGGCCTGGTAGATATGGTGCTCTCATCGCGTAACCCGCTGGCGGTGCACTGGTGGATGCTGATCCCGCAGGGCCTGGTCTTCTTCGTGATCTACTACGTCGTCTTCCGTTTCACTATCCGCAAATTTAACCTGCTGACGCCGGGCCGCGAACTGGCAGCGGATGATGAAACCGATGGTTATGATGTGAATGTTATGCAGGAAAATAGCGGTGAAACGGCCACTGAATCGCTGGCGCGTCGCTATATTGCTGCCGTTGGCGGCTCTGAAAACCTGACGCATATCGATGCCTGTATCACGCGCCTGCGTCTGAACGTGAAAGATTCCGCACAGGTCAGCGAAGGTGTGGCAAAACGCATCGGCGCTTCAGGCGTTATCCGTCTTAATAAGCAGAGCGTGCAAATTATTGTGGGTACGCAGGCGGAAAGTATCGCTACTGCGATGAAGTCCGTATTGACCAAAGGCCCGGTGGCGGCCGCCAGCGCTGCGCCTGTGGCTAAACCGGTTGTGGCAGCAGCCGCGCCTGCGCCCGCGGCGACACATAAGGCGATTGCCACGCTGCTGGCACCGGTATCAGGTCATGTAGTGGCGCTGGATAAGGTGCCGGATGAAGCGTTCGCCAGCAAAGCGGTAGGTGATGGCCTGGCCATCCAGCCGTCGGATAGCCGCGTGGTGGCACCGATTGCCGGTACTATAGTGAAAATCTTCAACACCAATCACGCCTTCTGTCTGGAAACAGAGAGCGGCGTTGAGATAGTGGTGCATATGGGGCTGGACACCGTTGCGCTGGCAGGGCGCGGTTTTACCCGGCTGGTGGAAGAGGGCGCGACCGTTACCGCTGGCGAGCCGATCCTGGAGATGGATCTGGACTATCTGAACGCTCACGCGCGCTCGATGATCAGTCCGGTGGTGGTCAGCAACAGCGACGACTTCGCAGGTCTTACGCTGCTGGCAACCGGCACGGTTGTTGCCGGTGAAACGCCGCTCTATGAGGTGAAAAACTAACCCCAGGCGTTTAACCAATCAGGCAGGAAGCGATTCCTGCCTTTTTTGTTTTAAAAGCGCCAACAAACGGTTGTTTCCCTTCAGCGCTTTGTGGATCATACTCCGTTACTTCGAGGTAAAATCACCCGTTATTGTTTGAGGATTTTGAGATGAGTGAGGCTGAAGCCCGCCCAACGAACTTTATTCGTCAGATCATCGACGAAGATTTGGCGAGCGGTAAGCACAGTACTGTGCATACCCGTTTCCCGCCAGAGCCCAATGGTTATCTGCATATTGGCCATGCAAAATCGATCTGCCTGAACTTTGGAATCGCACAGGATTATCAGGGGGAATGCAATCTGCGTTTCGATGATACCAATCCGGTGAAAGAGGATATGGAGTTCGTCGAGTCGATCAAAAATGATGTGCAATGGCTGGGCTTTGAGTGGAGCGGCAACATTCGTTACTCATCCGACTATTTTGATCAGCTGTTTAATTATGCTGTCGAGCTGATCAACAAAGGGCTGGCGTACGTTGACGAACTGTCACCCGAGCAGATCCGCGAGTATCGCGGCACGCTGACGGCGCCGGGCAAAAACAGCCCGTATCGCGATCGCAGCGTTGAAGAGAACCTGGCGCTGTTCCGGAAAATGCGCGACGGTGGCTTTGAAGAGGGTAAGGCGTGCCTGCGTGCCAAAATCGATATGGCTTCCAGCTTTATCGTGATGCGCGATCCGGTGCTCTACCGCATTAAGTTTGCCGAACACCATCAGACCGGCAACAAATGGTGCATCTATCCGATGTACGACTTCACGCACTGCATCTCCGATGCGCTGGAAGGGATCACGCATTCGCTCTGCACGCTGGAGTTTCAGGATAACCGTCGCCTGTATGACTGGGTGCTGGATAACATCACGATTCCGGTGCATCCGCGGCAGTATGAATTTTCGCGCCTGAATCTGGAATATGCGGTGATGTCGAAGCGCAAGCTGACGCAGCTGGTGAGCGAAAAGCGGGTTGAAGGCTGGGACGATCCGCGCATGCTGACCGTTTCAGGCCTGCGCCGTCGTGGTTACAGCGCGGCATCAATCCGTGAGTTCTGCCGCCGCATCGGTATTACCAAACAGGACAATATCGTTGAGATGGCTTCGCTGGAGTCATGCATTCGTGACGACCTCAACGAAAATGCGCCGCGTGCTATGGCCGTGCTCGATCCGCTTAAAGTCGTGATTGAAAACCTGCCTGCCGGGCATGACGAGATCATCACCATGCCAAACCATCCTAACCGGCCGGAGATGGGGACGCGCGACGTGCCTTTCAGCCGCGAAGTATGGATCGACCGCGCAGATTTCCGTGAAGAAGCTAACAAGCAGTATAAGCGTCTGGTACTGGGTAAAGAAGTGCGCCTGCGCAACGCCTATGTGATCCGCGCTGAGCGTGTGGCAAAAGATGAGGCGGGCAACATCACCTGCATCTATGCGACCTGCGATGTGGATACGCTGAGCAAAGACCCGGCTGATGGCCGCAAAGTAAAAGGGGTGATCCACTGGGTCTCCGCAATTCATGCGCTGCCCGCTGAGTTCCGCCTCTACGATCGCCTGTTCAGCGTGCCTAACCCGGGCGCGGCAGAGGATTTCCTCGCGACCCTGAATCCGGACTCGCTGCAGATTAAGCAGGGCTTTGTGGAGCCAGGACTGCGCGAAGCGGTGGCAACCTCGCCATATCAGTTCGAGCGTGAAGGCTACTTCTGCGCGGACAGCGTCTACTCGCAGCCATCAGCGCTGGTATTTAACCGCACGGTAGGCCTGCGTGATACCTGGGCGAAGATCGGCAGCGAATAATAACCGCTTCCGGCATCATAAAATTATATAAGGGCGAGCATTCGCCCTTTTTTATTATCCTCTTTTGCTCCCCGGCAAACATTTATTCTGCGTTAAATAAAATTGTGCAGATACGCGGGCTTACGACTTGTCTGACTTTAAAAAAATTAACGCATTTGACCGTGTTAAATCCTTTTTTTCAGGTAGGCTATGCGCACTCCGGACTTGGTCTGTGGCTAGCAAAAAGGGAAAAATAATGACAAGCCTCGCTCAGGAAGCCAAACATAGCGTTGTGGTTTTACATCAGCTCATTGAACGTATTTTTAATCATGCGGATGTCAGCAACGATACCATGGGGCTGCTGCTGTCGCATTTCCATCCTGATTTTCGGATGGTTACGCCACAGGGCAGACAGCTGAATCTGAATGACGTTGAAGAACTATTTCGCCGCCTGTGCGGACAGCGTGAAGGAATGCGCATCGCGACCAGCGAACATGCGATCATTTCTGAGCAGCAAAAAGAGGTCACCATTCAGTATCGCGAACTGCAGATACTGAACGGCGAGAGCCACAGCCGTATTTCGCTGGCGGTGCTGGACTGCACAACGGAAAATCCGCGCTGGCGCTACCTGCAGGAGACGCTGGTCGCCTGAATTGCAGCAACAAAAAAACCGGTGCAGGCACCGGTTTTTTTATTTTACAGCGTAACTGCGTTATTTATCGTTATGCAGCGTTTCATCTTCCCGGCAGTCACCCACTTCGCAGTGACCATACAGATAGAGGCTATGGTTGGTGAGCTTGATACCGTGGCGGGTCGCGATTTCGCGCTGGCGCGTTTCGATCGACTCATCGCTGAACTCAATCACTTTACCGCAGTCCAGGCAGATAAGATGATCGTGATGCTGCTGCTGCGTTAATTCAAAAACGGACTTGCCGCCTTCGAAGTTATGACGGGTTACAATGCCCGCGTCGTCAAACTGGTTCAGAACGCGATATACCGTGGCCAGACCAATCTCTTCGCCCATATCGATCAGGCGTTTGTACAAATCTTCCGCGCTGACGTGATGGCACTGGGGTTCCTGAAGCACTTCCAGAATCTTTAATCTGGGCAGCGTGACTTTCAGGCCAGCCTTTTTCAATGCGGAATTGTTGTCAGTCATGCGGATATTGTCCTGTTACTTTGCTAGTCATTTGCGGCTTAACAGCCTTGAATGTGTGGTTAACGCGCATTCTCATTTGCGTCTCATTATAGAACCGGGACAGGCGAATAGAAACCAGGCAAATGTTAAAGAAATCACCAGAGGCGGGAGTAACGCTCTTGCTGTCGCCGGCGGGATTATACAGTGCTGGGTTCTCAGTTCACTCAGCCTCAGCCTGCTGACAGAGGAATAAGCCATTAACCGTTGCGGGTATTCTACAGAATTGCAGGGAAAAGTTAAAAAAGCGTAGCTATTATTTTTATAGGCAATTCCGTTACCCGATGTTAACCGCGCCTGCATCGGGTAACGGCAACACATTATGCCTCAATAATTTCTTTGAGCTGCAGCTCATCAAAAATCTGCTTCACCCAGCCCTCGACGCGCGCATTCGTCAGCTCTGGCTGACGATCTTCATCGATGGCGAGCCCGAGGAAATGCTTCTCATCAGCCAGGCCTTTGGAGGCTTCAAAGTGGTAACCTTCAACAGGCCAGTGACCCACGATAATTGCGCCATTTGGCTCAATAATGTCGCGAATTGTACCCAGCGCATCGCAGAAGTACTCAGCGTAATCTTCCTGGTCACCACAGCCAAACAGCGCAACCAGCTTGCCATTGAAGTCAATCTCTTCCAGCGTCGGGAAAAAATCATCCCAGTCGCACTGCGCTTCACCATAATACCAGGTAGGAATACCCAGCAGCAGGATATCAAACGCTTCCAGATCTTCTTTCGTGCTCTTAGCAATGTCATGCACTTCGGCGACATCTTTACCCAGTTGTTTCTGGATCATCTTTGCAATGTTTTCAGTGTTGCCGGTATCGCTGCCGAAGAAAATGCCTACGATTGCCATGGGTTAGGTAACCTCTTAAATCCTGAATGTGAGAGTAAGTCAACAGACTACACAGATAAGCGAATGATAGCAGACCCTGAAAAAGCGCGGAACGCGCAAAGCGCAGAGTTTGTGTTCCTGTGTGCGGTCTGCATAAATTATATGAGTTTGAGCTGCGTCAGCAGCATCTGCTCAATCAGCTCGCTGCGACTGATATTTTGCTGCTCAGCCAGCGTATTGAGCGCGTCAACCGCTTCGCCGGACATTTTGAGCTCTACGCGCCGTAGCCCACGAACCTTATCGCGTTTAAGCTGGTTGCGCTTATTAATGCGCAACTGCTCATCGCGCGACAGCGGGCTGGTTTTCGGGCGGCCCGGTCGTCGCTCGTCTGCAAAGAGATCAAGCGTGGTACGGTCTGTCTGTTCTTTTGCCATGATTTGCGAAACTGAGTGGGCGCGAACGGCGCCGCGCGATTAAACACATTATCGGCCAGCCACAGTGTGTAACCACCGCGGCAAAATTTTAGCGCGACATCATACTCCAGCGTCAGACGGGACGCCAATCTTAAACATAGCGCAATAAGCTTTTGCTTTCAGAGTGTAAAAAAGCGCCGTACGGCACGTAATACGGCATCAGGTTTCTCTGCATGCACCCAGTGCCCGGCACCGGCAATGACCTGCGCCCGCGCCTCAGGAAACTGAGCCAGCAGCGGGGCCCGATAGTGGTTATCCAGATACGGAGAGTCGCCGCCGCGAATAAACAGCGCCGGGTGAGCCGAGGGGGGAATAGGTTCCCAGCCCGATATCGTCGCGTAGTTATCCCATAATACCGGCACGTTGAACCGCCACTCTCCTTCAGCAAAGGACTTCAGGATAAACTGAATGATCCCCTCTTCAGGGATAAACTGTCGCATCACCGCTGTGGCTTCACTGCGGCGCGTCACGCCGGCTGCGGAGACCGCGCGAATCGCTGCAAAGATCTCATCATGCCGGCGCGTCTGATAGTCGACGGGAGCGATATCAATCAGCACCAGCTTGCCAACGCGTTCAGGCGCCAGCGCACTCAGTGCCATAGCGATCTTGCCCCCCATCGAGTGGCCAATCACATCAACCTGCGAGATCTGCTGTGCATCCAGCGTATCCACCATATCCTGCGCCATTGCAGCATAGCTCATGCTATTGCTGCGCGGCGATAAACCGTGATTGCGCACATCGACCTGCAGCGTAGTACGTGCATCGGCTACGCCACGTGCCAGCCCGCCAAGGTTATCCAGGCTGCCAAACAGGCCATGGATAAGTAAAACCGGTGCGCTGTGAGAATCAGATTGTGCAGTTTGCAGACGGGCATTCAAAATCATGGCTAAAGTTCTTACAGTTGAGAGCGTGGGTTAGGGTATCATGATTCTACCTGTCCGGGTGGCGGTCGCCAGGTATTAGGGCATATTCTGACTTTTGCCCGTAAACGTTGCCAGCGCTATCAGCTATTGCGGATTTAACTTTATAATCAATATGTCAGATCCCAGGCTCTCTGCGTGCCCGCTACCGGTAAGGGCGTTGCAGAATGCGGGATTCTGCTAGTTGCCAGACTCGTACGGAATAAGATGAAAACGATTGAAGTTGACGAAGAACTCTACCGTTATATTGCCAGCCACACGCAGCACATCGGTGAAAGCGCCTCAGACATACTGCGTCGCATGCTGAAATTTACCGCCAGCTCGCGCGCTGCAGCAGCGCCAGCAGTGACGGCCCCGGTAAAAGAGGCGACAGCAGCAGAGCCTGAAGCGCGTCCGCAGGACCGCGTGCGTGCCATGCGCGAGCTGATGCTGTCAGATGAGTATGCCGAGCAGAAAAAGGCGGTTAACCGCTTTATGCTGATTTTGTCAACGCTCTATCGTCTCGATCCTGATGCATTCGCCGATGCTACCGCATCGCTGCAGGGACGTACGCGCGTCTATTTTGCCGGTGATGAGCATACGCTGCTGCAAAATGGCACGCATACCAAACCCAAGCATGTGCCAGGTACACCTTACTGGGTCATCACAAACACCAATACAGGCCGTAAATGCAGCATGGTGGAGCACATCATGCTGGCTATGCAGTTCCCTCCGGAGCTGACAGAGAAAGTTTGCGGCACCATTTAAACTGAAGCGTCAGGGAGAAGCGCCAATGGCCAATCACCCCCGTGCCGGGCAGCCTGCCCAGCAGAGCGATTTGATTAACGTTGCACAATTAACCTCGCAGTATTACGTCCTGAAGCCGGATGCGGCTAACCCGGACCATGCGGTGAAATTTGGCACATCTGGCCACCGCGGCAGCGCGGGACGTCACAGCTTCAATGAAGAGCACATTCTGGCTATCGCACAGGCGATCGCCGAAGAGCGCAAAAAGAACGGTATCACGGGTCCATGCTACGTGGGCAAAGATACGCACGCGCTCTCTGAGCCCGCTATTCTGTCAGTACTGGAAGTGCTGGCGGCGAACGGTGTAGATGTCATCGTGCAGCAGGATAACGGCTACACGCCAACGCCCGCTATCTCCAATGCTATTCTGGAGCATAACAAACGCGGCGGCGCGCAGGCTGACGGCATTGTGATCACCCCTTCACACAATCCACCGGAAGATGGCGGCATTAAATACAATCCGCCAAACGGTGGGCCGGCTGATACCAACGTCACAAAAGTGGTGGAAGATCGCGCTAACCAGCTGATTAAAGGCGGTCTGCAGGATGTGAAACGTCTGCCGCTGGATCAGGCGTGGCAGAGCGGCCACATTGTCGAGCAGGATCTGATTCAGCCTTATGTTGAAGGACTGGCGCAGGTTATCGACTTCCCGGCGATTCAGAAAGCGGGACTGAAAATTGGCGTAGATCCGCTTGGCGGCTCAGGTATGGCTTACTGGCAGCGTATCGCTGAGCATTACAACCTCGATCTGACCATCGTTAATGACGCTATCGACCAGACCTTCCGCTTTATGCATCTGGATAAAGATGGCGTGGTGCGCATGGACTGTTCATCAGAGTGCGCGATGGCGGGTCTGCTGGCATATAAAGACAAGTTTGATCTGGCCTTCGGCAACGATCCCGATTATGACCGTCACGGTATTGTCACGCCAGCTGGCCTGATGAATCCTAACCACTACCTGGCCGTCGCTATCAACTATCTTTTCCAGCATCGTCCGCAGTGGGGCAGTGATGTTGCCGTGGGCAAAACGCTGGTCTCCAGCGCGATGATTGACCGCGTGGTTAATGATATTGGTCGCAAGCTGGTAGAAGTACCGGTGGGCTTTAAGTGGTTCGTTGATGGACTGTTCGACGGCAGCTTTGGCTTTGGCGGCGAAGAGAGCGCGGGGGCTTCTTTCCTGCGTTTTGATGGTTCAGCCTGGTCCACGGATAAAGATGGCATCATTCTCTGCCTGCTGGCCGCTGAAATTACAGCGGTGACCGGAAAAAATCCGCAGCAGCACTATGATGAGCTGGCAGAGCGCTTTGGCGCGCCAAGCTACAATCGTCTGCAGGCGTCGGCCACCTCGGCTCAGAAAGCCGCGCTGTCAAAGCTGTCACCAGAGATGGTCAGCGCTGATACGCTGGCGGGCGATCCGATCACCGCACGCCTGACGGCCGCTCCGGGTAACGGCGCATCCATTGGCGGACTGAAAGTCATGACGGAGAACGGCTGGTTTGCCGCGCGTCCGTCCGGCACTGAAGATGCTTACAAGATTTACTGCGAAAGCTTCCTTGGCGCTGAGCATCGCGAGCTGATTGAGAAAGAAGCGGTGGAAATTGTCAGCGAAGTTCTGAAGAACGCCTGAGAGTGATACCGTGAAAAGGGCCGCTGCTGCGGCCCTTTTTTTATGGCATAAAACGGTAGCCGATACCGGTTTCCGTCAGCAGGTGAGCAGGCTGCGTCGGATTTTCTTCGAGCTTCTGACGCAGGTGGCCCATATAGATGCGCAGATAGTGGCTGTGTTCCACCGCATTGGGTCCCCAGACCTGATTCAGCAGCTGGCGCTGCGTCAGCACCTTGCCGGCGTTATTCAGCAGCAGACTGAGCAGGCGAAACTCGGTTGGCGTCAGATGCACTTCCTGGCCGCGGCGGGTGATGCGGCGTGCAGCCAGGTCAACGCAGACTTCACCAAACAGCACGCGCGCATCGGGCTGACTGCCCTGATGACGACGTAAAGCCACCCGCACCCTGGCCAGCAGTTCGCCAATGCCAAACGGTTTTGTCAGATAATCATCCGCACCTGCGTCCAGCGCTGCGATCTTATCCTGCTCATCACTGCGGGCTGAAAGCACAATAACCGGCATCGTGCTCCACTGGCGTACTTCGCGAATAAACGCGATGCCATCACCGTCAGGCAGGCCGAGATCGAGGATCACCAGATCGGGCTTGCGCGTTGCCGCTTCAATCAGACCACGCTGCAGCTGTTCAGCTTCGACAATTTTTACGCCTTCGCTCTCTAACGCCAGGCGTACAAAACGGCGGATCTCTTTTTCATCTTCCACAATCAAAATGGTTGTCACGTGGGCTCCTGCGACACGGTTTTCTCTACTTTAGCAATAAACCGCAGCGGCGTCCGCGCAGCGATTTACCACAGTAAAATAACCCGTTATTCACACCGTTGTAACGCCATTCTGTGGAACGGGAAAACGGCTAAAAAAAGTTCAGAATAAGTGGTCTGATGAGTAGCAAAAGTGAGCAGTCAGGCGTAATATTTGCGGCAGATCACACTTTACAACAGACTGCTCAGGAGGAACGCAATGGATAAACGCTATTCACTGCCAAAAATCGTTATACGGCGCACACTGGTGCTGATTGCAGGCGTTGCGGCACTTCCTTTTATGCTATTTCGCCGCGATCGTGCGCGTTTTTATAGCTACCTGCACCGTATCTGGTGCAAAACCAGTACCAAGCCGGTATGGCTGGCGCAGTCCGAGGTGGCAGGCGGTATTTACTGGTAACAGAATTTTTCTGACTAAGGCGGACGCTTTTACCCGAAGCGCCCGCTTTTTTTGACAAAATTTTCCTTATAGCGCCTGCTATATCCTGCCATTCATCGCCATTTGCGCTACACTTAAACCTCTACAAGATTTTGGAGGTTGTACAAGTATGAGCGAGAAAATTCCTGTCGGCATCAGTGCCTGCCTGCTCGGGGATAGCGTCCGATTTGATGGCGGCCACAAGCGTTTTGCCTTTGCAACGGACGAACTCGCGCAATTTGTGCGCTATGAGCCGGTCTGTCCTGAGATGGCTATCGGCCTGCCCACACCGCGTCCGGCATTGAGACTGGTGAAGCAGGGCGACGATCAGATCCATATCTGTTTCAGCAAAGATGATAATCAGGAAGTCACCAGCGAAATGCGCAGCTGGTCAGCGGAGCGCGTCAAATCGCTGCACCATCTTTGCGGCTATATTCTCTGCGCCAAATCACCCAGCTGCGGTCTGGAGCGGGTGCGCGTTTACGATCCTGCCACAAACAATAATCGCAAATCGGGCATCGGCATCTTCACCTCTTTTTTGCAGCAGGAGATGCCCTGGCTGCCGCTGGAAGAGGATGGCCGCCTGCACGATCCGGTTCTGCGCGAAAATTTCACCGGGCGCGTATTTGCGCTGCATGAGTTTAACGAAATGTGGCGCAGCGGACTGACGCGGCACAAACTGATCGCCTTTCACAGCCGGTATAAACTGCTGCTGCTGTCGCACGCGCAGGATGCCTATCGCGAACTGGGACGCTTCGTGGCCGCTATGGATAAATGGGCGTCGCTGGAGGAGTATGCGTTTGAGTACCGCAACCGGCTGATGCAGCTGATGTCGCATCGCGCATCGCGCCGCAATCACACTAATGTGCTGATGCATGTACAGGGCTATTTCCGGCCAAAACTCAGCTCTCCTCAGCGTCAGGAACTGGCGCAGCTAATCGATCGCTATCGCTGTGGCGTTCAGCCGCTGCTGGCCCCTATCACCATGCTGAAACACTACATGGCTGAGTATCCGCATCCCTGGCTGGCGCAGCAGCGCTATTTCGATCCCTATCCGGAAGCACTGCGCCTGCGTTACGGACAATAAGGACAAGGCCCCATGACCACACACCTGCTCTGGCTGCGCAACGATCTGCGTATTAACGATAACAGCGCGCTGGCGGCAGCGTGTCATGATAAAAAAGCTGACGTCATGGCGCTGTTTATCGCCACGCCGAAACAGTGGCGGCAGCACAGCATGTCAGCAAAACAGGCGACCTTTATTCATCAGAATCTGTGCGAGCTGCAGCAGGCGCTGGCGGAACGCGGCATTCCGCTGCATTTTCATCAGTGCGATGATTTTGCTGCTTCAGTTGATTACCTGAGCGACTTCTGCAAAACGCATCAGGTGGATGCGCTGTTTTACAACTATCAGTATGAAATTAACGAGCGCGAGCGCGACGCTGCCGTCGAAAAGCAGCTGGATGAGCAGGGCATTACCTGTCAGGGATTTGATGACAGCCTGCTGCTGCCGCCGGGCAGCGTGCAGACCGGCAATAACACCACGTTTAAAGTTTTTACGCCGTTCAGCAAAGCGTTTGTAAAACGGCTGCAGCAGGGGCTGCCAGAGTGCCATAGCGCTCCTGCCGCACGCGGTGATGCTCCGCTGAAAAACCTGAAAAAGATCCCCGCATTTGATTATCCGACTGAAAAACCCGATGAAAAGCTCTTTCCCGCCGGCGAACAGGCGGCGTTGAAACGCCTGCGCGCGTTTGCCAGACAGCCGGTGCTGGATTATCCCTCAGAGCGCGATACGCCTGCCAGCGACGGGACCAGCCAGCTGTCAGCCTATCTCTCAACCGGCGTACTCTCACCCCGGCAGTGTCTGCACCGGATTGTGAAAGAGCATGCTGATGCGCTGAAAGGAGGAAAAGCCTTTACCTGGATCAGTGAGCTGATCTGGCGGGAATTCTATCGCCATCTGATCGTGGCCTATCCGGCGCTCTGTAAACATCAGCCGTTTATCGACTGGACTCATCACGTCAGCTGGCAAAAAGACAGCGCCCATTTTGACGCCTGGAAAGCGGGCAAAACCGGCTATCCCATCGTTGATGCAGGCATGCGCCAGATGAACAGCATTGGCTGGATGCACAACCGGCTGCGCATGATCACCGCCAGCTTTCTGGTAAAAGATCTGCTTATCGACTGGCGGCAGGGCGAGCGCTACTTTATGGAACAGCTGATTGACGGTGATTTCGCTGCCAACAACGGCGGCTGGCAGTGGGCAGCCTCTACTGGCACCGATCCCGTTCCCTATTTCCGTATTTTTAACCCGACAACCCAGGGTGAACGGTTCGATAAGCAGGGCGCATTTATCCGGCAGTGGCTGCCGGAGCTGAAAGAGGTGCCCGACAGCGATATTCATCAGCCGCACGTCTGGGCGAAGAAAAACAACAAGAAACTCGATTATCCCCAGCCGATCGTGGAACATAAGGCGGCACGCAAAAAGACATTAGACGCTTTTGAACGCGCACGTGGCGCGGCCTGAGGCGATTACGGAGCCTTTATGAATAACATTGAGCTGGAAAAGATCGTTAACCAGCAGCTAAACAGCAGCGCGTTTAGCGACTACGCGCCTAACGGACTGCAGGTTGAGGGACGCAGTGAAGTCAGGAGAGTGGTTACCGGCGTTACCGCCTGCCAGGCGCTGCTGGATGAAGCGGTAAAGCGGAATGCAGATGCCGTTCTGGTACACCACGGCTACTTCTGGAAAAACGAAGCCCCGGCAATAAAAGGCATGAAACGACAGCGTCTGCGCACGCTGCTGGCTAACGATATTAATCTCTATGGCTGGCATCTGCCGCTGGATGCGCATCCACAGCTGGGAAATAACGCACAGCTGGCGCGCCTGTTTGATATCGACGTCAGGGGTGAAATCGAGCCGCTGCTGCCCTGGGGTGAGCTGCGCACGCCGCTCAGCGGCAGCGACCTGGCAGAAAAAATCGCGCAGCGCCTGGGACGCACGCCGCTGCACTGCGGTGATAACGCACCCGCGCTGATCAAACGCGTGGCCTGGTGCAGCGGCGGTGGTCAGGGCTTTATCGACAGCGCGGCCGCGGCCGGCGTTGACGCCTTTATTACGGGCGAAGTCTCTGAGCAGACCATTCACAGCGCGCGCGAACAGGGGCTGCACTTTTTCGCTGCGGGCCATCACGCGACCGAGCGCGACGGTATCAAAGCGCTGGGTGAGTGGCTGGCGCAGCATCACCACCTCGATGTTACCTTTATTGATATCGACAATCCTGCCTGATTTTTCTCTCTCTGCGTCCGCTCGCCGGGCGCAAACTGGTTGACACATCTCCGCCACTTTTGCATAACCTATTGAACCTGAGCAGCTATGTGAAAGGTTTATCGTGCCGCAGCACGTCTGCCGGCGCGCGTTATTCACGATCGGGAGGTGGGTTTTGCAACAGGCACGTTGTTATTTACTGGGAGAGCGGGCGGTGGTACTGGAACTGGCGCCGCCGGTTTCGCTCGCCAGTCAGCAGCGCATCTGGGGATTATGTGAGCGACTGCAGCAGGATGAGCAGGTGCAGGAGGCGATCCCCGGCATGAACAACCTCACGCTGATACTGCGCGAGTCACAAATCGATGCGCAGGACGCCATAGAGCGTCTGCAGCGCTGGTGGGAAGAGAGTGAAGAGCAGCCGCAAACTAATCCCCGGCTGATTGAGATCCCGGTGGTGTATGGCGGCAGCGCCGGACCCGATCTGTCAGAAGTGGCAGATCGCGCCGGGCTGACGCCGCCGCAGGTGGTAGAGCTGCACAGCAGCGCAGATTACATTGTCTACTTTCTTGGCTTCCAGCCTGGTTTTCCCTATCTGGGCGGCCTGGATACGCGACTGCATACGCCGCGTCGCGCCGAACCGCGCGTGGCTGTCCCGGCTGGTTCAGTGGGGATTGGCGGCAGTCAGACCGGTATCTATCCGCTGGCTGCCCCCGGCGGCTGGCAGCTGATTGGCCATACGCCACTTAGCCTGTTTGATCCGCTTAAGCAGCCGCCCACGCTGATGCGTCCCGGGGACCGCGTGCGGTTTGTGCCGCAGAAGGAGGGTATATGCTGAATATTTTACGCGCCGGCCTAATGACTTCGGTACAGGATCGCGGGCGGCACGGCTGGCGTCAGCTGGGCGTCAGCCTGAGCGGTGCGCTGGATGAGCCCTCCATGCGTACCGCAAATATGCTGGTAGGTAATAGCGAGAACAGCGCGGTGCTGGAGATTGTGCTGGGTCAGTTCAGGGCGGAGTTTCAGCGCGACGGCTGGTTTGCGCTGACGGGAGCCGCCTGTAACGCTGAGCTGGATGGCAAGCCGGTCTGGACCGGATGGCGCCTGCCGGTGCAGCGTGGTCAGGTGCTTACGCTATCCATGCCAACCAGCGGCATGCGCAGTTATCTGGCGGTAAACGGCGGGTTTGCGGTAGCAGAAATGCTGGGCTCGCACAGCACCGATCTGAAAGCTGCGTTTGGCGGCTGGCAGGGCCGCAGGCTGCAGGATGGCGATCGTCTGCCGCTGGGCGAGCCAACCCGCCACTTCAGCCAGCCGGCGGGTGTGCGCCAGCTGCTGTGGGGAAACCGCATTCGTGCGCTGCCGGGTCCGGAATATAGCGAATTTACCCAGGAGGCGCAGGAGGCATTCTGGCGTAACCCGTGGAAACTGAGCCCGCAGAGTAACCGTATGGGATATCGCCTGCAGGGCGACAGCCTGCAGCGGACCGCCACGCGCGATCTGCTCTCACATGGTCTGGTGCCTGGCGTAGTGCAGGTGCCGCCAAACGGCCAGCCTATTGTGCTGATGGCGGATGCACAGACCACCGGCGGCTATCCGCGGATCGCCTGTATTATCGAGGCGGATATTTATCAGCTGGCGCAAATCCGGCTCGGCGAACCGATTCACTTTATTCCGTGCACGCTGGAGGAGGCGCTGCTGGCGAAACAGCAGCAGCAGCGCGCGCTGGATCAGATAGCCTGGGGGCTTACGCATGAAAATTGATCTGAATGCCGATCTCGGCGAAGGCAGCAGCTGCGATCGGGAACTGCTGATGCTGGTAAGTTCTGCCAATATCGCCTGCGGTTTTCACGCCGGTGATGCGCAGACCATGCTGCAGTCGGTGCGCTGGGCCAATGCGTCAGGGGTGGCGATTGGCGCCCATCCGGGCTTTCCCGATCGCGAGAATTTCGGCCGCACGGCGATGCAGCTGCCGCCGGAGACAGTCTATGCCCAGATGATCTATCAGATTGGCGCGCTGAAAAGCATGACGGAAAGTGAAGGCGCACGGCTGTTTCACGTTAAGCCGCACGGCATGCTTTATAACCAGGCCGCCGCCGATCCGCAGCTCGCTGACGCGATTGCCCGGGCAGTACGGGCGGTGGATGCTCAGCTCATTCTGGTTGGCCTGGCAGGCAGCGAGCTGATTGCGGCAGGCGCCCGGTATGGCCTGCGCACCCGCGAAGAGGTGTTTGCCGATCGCGGCTATCTGGCAAGCGGGGCGCTGGTGCCGCGCAGCCAGCCAGGCGCGCTGATTGATGATGCCGGCCAGGCGCTGGCGCAGACGCTGGCTATGGTAAAGCAGCAGCAGGTGCAAAGCGTGAGCGGTGAGTGGGTCGCCGTCAACGCGGAGACGGTCTGCCTGCACGGCGATGGCGCACACGCGCTGCAGTTTGCCCGCACGCTGCGTGCCGCGTTTGCTGCTGAGCAGATTGCCGTCAGCAGCGCATAACCTCCCTTTTTCGCCCGGCCTGCTACGGCCGGGCTTTTTTGTTTTCAGTGAGGAAAATCATGGAAAACGTTGTCAACCTCTGGCCCCTGCTGGGGATCCTGGCCATTATTATTGGTTTTTTATTACGCTTTAATCCGGTGCTGGTGGTGATCGTCGCGGGCTTTGTTACCGGTCTTGCGGCGCAGATGCCACTCGGCGACATTCTGGAAAAACTCGGTTCCGGCTTTCTCAATACGCGCAATCTGCCGCTGATCCTGCTGCTGCCGCTGGCGGTAATCGGATTGCTGGAACGCCACGGGCTGAAAGAGCGTGCCCAGAGCTGGATTGCGCAGATCAAAACTGCCACCGCCGGCCGTCTGCTTATCGTTTACCTGTTTGTGCGCGAAGCAACTGCTGCGCTCGGGCTGACCAGCCTGGGCGGCCATCCGCAGATGGTGCGTCCGCTGCTGGCACCAATGGCGGAAGGGGCGACGGAAAACCGCTACGGTGAGGTTTCGCCAGAGATACGTCACCGGCTGCGCGCCATGTCTGCCGCGACGGATAACGTCGGTCTTTTCTTTGGTGAGGATATCTTTGTCGCGTTTGGCGCGATTATCTTTATGCATAACTTTATGCAGGAATCAGCGGGCATTACCACCGAGCCGCTGCATATTGCACTGTGGGGTATCCCGACCGCGCTGTGCGCCTTTCTTATCCACTCGGCTCGTCTGGTGCGGCTGGATCGTCAGCTGTCGCGTGAGCTGGGTGCGCTGAATCAGCAGGCGCTGCACGCCAGGGAGGAGAAGTAATGTTTCAGCAACAATATCTGATGTGGCTGGCAGGGGCGATTCTGCTGGTGGTTGCGCTGCTCTCCTGGGGAGACCGCGCCAATCCGCGTCGTCTGACAACCGGTCTTTTCTGGGCGCTCTATGGCCTGATTTTTCTGATTGGTGATGGCGCTTATCAGCTGGCGGGGCAGTGGGCCGGTGACGCTGAGCTGGGCCGCCGCTGGCTGCATATCGCCACCGGGGTGGTCGTGGTTGTGATGGCGCTGATCGCTGGCTGTGGCGGGGTGCGCCTCGGGCGCTATCATCAGCGTACTGAGGCAGAGAAACAGGCCAGCGCCAGACGGCTGGGCAATAAGCTGTTCTTACCCGCGCTGGCGATACCGCTGGTTACGGTGATTGGCGTACTGGCGTTTAATCATATTCCCGGCCTGCAGGAGCAGGTGTTTGGCGCGGGCAACCACGCTACGCTGGTGACGCTGTTTTCAATGATGGTGGGCTGTATTCTGGGCTGGCTGATTGCGCTGGCGTTTACGCGGGAAAAACCGCTGCAGTCGATGCAGGAGACACGGCGCCTGCTGGATGCGGTAGGCTGGGCGTTTATTCTGCCGCAGATCCTCGCCACGCTGGGGTTGCTGTTTACCAGCGCCGGTGTCGGCAGCGCGATTTCGCACCTCACTGAACACTATCTGGCGGTGGATAACCGGCTGATTGCGGTGGCGGTCTATGCCGGAGGAATGGCGCTACTGACGATGGTGATGGGCAACGCCTTTGCCGCGTTCCCGATTGTGACGGCCGGCGTCGGCATTCCGATTCTGGTCCTGCAGCATGGCGGCAACCCGGCCGTCATGGCGGCGATCGGCATGTTTTCCGGATACTGCGGCACGCTGATGACACCGATGGCAGCAAACTTCAACATCGTGCCCGCGCGCCTGCTGGAGCTGCCGGATCGGAATGCGGTGATCAAGGCTCAGGTTCCTACCGGTGTACTACTCTTGTTAGTGAATATTTTCCTGCTCTACTTCCTGATGTTTTTGTGAGGCAGTAATGAAAACGGTCTTGTTAACGGCTTTTGAGCCGTTTGGCGGTGAGCGTCTCAATCCTTCCTGGGAGGCGGTACGCGACTTTGACGGTAAAACGCTGGCTGGCGTGCGGGTGGTGGTACGCCAGCTGCCGGTGGTGTTTGCAACCTGCGGTGCGGTGCTGACTGACGCGCTGACCACGCTGCAGCCCGATGGCGTTCTCTGCGTGGGGCAGGCGGGCGGGCGCTGCGATATTACGCTGGAGCGGGTAGCGATCAATATTCACGATGCGCGTATCCCCGATAACCAGCAGCAGCAGCCGGTGGATGAGCCGGTCGTAGCGGGAGGTCCGGCGGCCTACTTTGCCACGCTGCCCATTAAAGCGATAGTCGCCTCGCTGCGGGAGGCGGGCATTCCCGCCTCGGTTTCGCAAACGGCCGGCACCTTTACCT
Organism: Pantoea sp. SYBGC1; assembly: GCF_057197005.1. Taxonomy (NCBI): domain Bacteria; kingdom Pseudomonadati; phylum Pseudomonadota; class Gammaproteobacteria; order Enterobacterales; family Erwiniaceae; genus Pantoea; species Pantoea sp. SYBGC1. The sequence continues at coordinate 137,931 of NZ_JBXUNM010000003.1, read as the reverse complement.
GTAACAGCGTGATGTACTCTCTGCTGCACTGGTTGCATACCCACGGCAGCCCGGCACGCGGCGGATTTATGCACATTCCCTGGATGCCGCAGCAGGCGGTGAATCATCCTGGTGCGCCCAGCATGTCCGTTAGCAGCGTGACGCAGGCGCTGGAAATCGCCATTCAGGTCATGATGAACACCCATGACGACATCCGTGTTGCGGGTGGCGCAACACACTAATCAGGAGTCTGTATGCCAGAGGGACCGGAGATCCGCCGGGCGGCGGATCAGCTGGAAGCCGCTATCGTGGGCAAGCCCCTTACCGATGTGTGGTTTGCTTTTCCATCGCTGAAAACCTATGAGCCCGCCTTGCTGGGCGAAACGGTTAACGCCATTGAAACGCGCGGTAAGGCGCTGCTGACCCATTTCTCTAATGGCCTGACGCTTTACAGTCACAATCAGCTCTACGGCGTCTGGCGGGTCGTGGCCGCAGGCACGCAGCCCGCGACCACCCGGCAGCTGCGGGTGCGGCTGGAGAGCGCCGATAAAGCTATTCTGCTTTACAGCGCGTCTGATATTGAGCTGCTGAATGCGGACACGCTCGGTGCACACCCGTTTCTGCAGCGCGTCGGGCCGGATGTGCTGGATGCCACGCTGACCATCGCGGAGGTGCGCGAGCGCCTGCTTTCGCCGCGGTTCCGGCGCCGGCAGTTCAGCGGCCTGCTGCTCGACCAGGCTTTTCTGGCCGGACTGGGTAACTATCTGCGGGTTGAGATCCTGTGGCACGCCGGCCTGCGCGCGCAGCACCGGGCGCAGGATCTGGACGACGCTCAGCTCGACAGGCTCAGTGACGCGCTGCTGGCGATCCCGCGTCTCTCTTACAAAATGCGTGGCAGCATGAAGAAGTATCATGAAGAGGCGGCGTTTCGCTTTGAAGTCTTTCACCGGCAGGGCAAAAAGTGCCGGCGCTGCGGTACGCTGATTGAGAAAGGCGTGCTCTCATCACGTCCTTTTTACTGGTGTCCGGGGTGCCAGCTATAACCAGACGCGGGCAGATTGCGGGCAAAAGAAAAGGGCAGAAGAATCTGCCCTTTTTTATGGCGTGACGGCGCTTATTTTTTCAGCGCTGACTCAAACGGACGCTCGGTGTAACCGGTATAGAGCTGACGCGGACGGGCAATTTTCATGCCTTCATCGTGCATCTCTTTCCAGTGCGCAATCCAGCCAACGGTACGCGCCATCGCAAAGATCACGGTAAACATTGAAGAAGGAATGCCCATCGCTTTCAGAATGATGCCGGAGTAGAAATCGACGTTTGGATAGAGTTTACGCTCGATAAAGTAGGGGTCGTTCAGCGCAATGTGTTCCAGCTCCATCGCCACTTCCAGCAGGTCATCTTTCATACCCAGCTCATTGAGCACTTCATGGCAGGTCTCACGCATCACGGTGGCGCGCGGATCGTAATTCTTGTAAACGCGGTGACCAAAGCCCATCAGGCGGAATGAGTCATTCTTATCTTTAGCACGGCGCACAAACTCCGGAATGTGCTCTACGGTGCTGATCTCTTCCAGCATACGCAGGGTAGCTTCGTTGGCGCCGCCATGTGCCGGTCCCCAGAGTGAGGCGATACCGGCCGCGATACAGGCAAACGGGTTAGCCCCGGATGACCCTGCGGTACGTACAGTAGAGGTGGAAGCGTTCTGTTCATGATCGGCGTGCAGGATCAGAATACGGTCCATCGCGCGCTCAAGCACCGGATTCACTTTGTACTCTTCACACGGTGTGGCAAACATCATATGCAGGAAGTTACCGGCATAGGAGAGGTCGTTACGCGGATAAACAAAAGGCTGACCGATAGAATATTTGTAACACATGGCTGCCATGGTAGGCATTTTCGACAGCAGGCGGAACGCAGCGATTTCGCGATGGCGCTCGATGTTTACATCCAGCGAGTCATGATAGAACGCGGCCAGCGCACCGGTTACGCCGCACATAACGGCCATCGGGTGTGAGTCACGACGGAAACCGTGGAACAGACGGGTAATCTGCTCGTGGATCATGGTGTGACGGGTAACGGTCGTGCAGAACTCTTTGAACTGCTCCTGGGTAGGCGCTTCGCCGTACAGCAGGATATAACAGACTTCCAGATAATTTGAGTGGGTCGCCAGCTGATCAATCGGGAAACCGCGATGCAGCAGAATGCCTTCATCACCATCAATAAACGTTATTTTGGATTCACACGACGCGGTAGAGGTAAAGCCGGGGTCAAATGTAAACAGGCCTTGTGAGCCAAGGGCGCGGACGTCAACAACATCCTGTCCCAGCGTGCCTTGCATCACATCCAGTTCAAGCGTGTTGTTGTCTTGTAGGGTCAGCGTCACTTTTTTATCTGTCATTTTTCGTCTCCATAGCGCCTGGGTAAGTAAGGATCTTTAGACACCAGAATAGTTCGCATGTTGCGTAACACCACTCGCTTCAGATTATCACCTGGCAATAACCTGCACGTAATGAGGTTACGCAGTACTAAGGCATCCGGGGCAAGGATATTCGGACATGACATGGCGCTCATCGCAGATGTTAAAGATCCTGTCACGACATAACTTCTTGGTAACCAATAACCTGACGGTTTATGTTGCTCGTTAGGGCAATGTTACATAACTTGAGCTTAGGGGAAAGTGTATCCCCATAACTTTTGTGCATCATAGGGCTTTAGTGCGATTGTTTGTAACTGAAATGTTGATCTATTGTCAAATCAGATAATTAAAAATGTATATTTTGTGAAAATCGTGAGTCTGATCACTGTTTAGCTTAAATGTGACCAAACAGATTGTAGGGGAATTGTAATCAGAATGTGATCGTCCTATACTGCCGCCAGGTCTCCGGAATACCCTGACACCAGGAGCCACCCAGCGTTTTACCCGCTTCATATAACACTGGATGTTGCTATTTTGGTGGCGGTTGTCGTCTGAACACGCTCAGTGCTCTGCTGCAACTCAGGACCGGAGGAAGCAAAATAAAAAAGAGCTGTGTGGGCAAAACCGTGAAAAAACAAAGACCTGTTAACTTGGATCTCACGACGATCCGGTTTCCCGTTACTGCAATATCGTCCATTCTCCACCGCGTCTCCGGCGTGATTACGTTTGTCGCTCTCGGAATTCTGCTCTGGTTACTGGGTCTCTCTCTCTCCTCTCCCGAAGGTTTTCAGCAGGCGGCATCCATCATGGATAGCTTCTTTGCCAAATTCATTATGTGGGGCATTCTGACCGCGCTGGCCTATCATGCGGCAAGCGGTATCCGTCATATGCTGGCAGATTTTGGCTTTACCGCAGAGACCCTGCAGGTGGGAGCCCGTACCGCGCAGGCGGTTTTTGTTATCACTGTCGTGCTCTCAATTCTGGCTGGAGTCCTCGTATGGTAAGCAATGCTTCTGCTTTAGGACGCAACGGTATCCACGACTGGCTTCTGGTCCGTGCTTCCGCAATTCTGATTACGCTCTACATCATCTATCTGCTCGGCTTTGTCGTCATGACCGACACGCTGACCTATGATGTCTGGCGCAGCTTTTTCGCCTCCTCCTTCACCAAAGTGTTTACGCTGCTGACCCTGTTCTCCATTCTGGTTCACGGCTGGATCGGTATGTGGCAGGTGCTGACTGACTACGTGAAAGCGCTGGCGCCGCGTTTGTTGCTGCAGCTGGTTATTGTGGTCGCGCTGTTGTCGTATGCCGTTTATGGCACTGTTGTTGTGTGGGGTGTGTAAATGAATTTGCCAGTCAGAGAATTTGATGCCGTGGTGATCGGCGCAGGTGGCGCGGGTATGCGCGCGGCACTGCAAATCTCCCAGTCGGGCCAGAGCTGTGCCCTGTTATCGAAAGTTTTTCCAACCCGTTCCCATACCGTATCGGCGCAGGGCGGCATTACCGTTGCGCTGGGTAACACCCATGACGATAACTGGGAATGGCATATGTACGATACCGTAAAAGGTTCCGATTACATCGGTGACCAGGACGCAATCGAATATATGTGTAAAACCGGTCCGGAAGCGATTCTGGAACTGGAGCATATGGGACTGCCGTTCTCCCGTTTAGAAGATGGTCGCGTTTATCAGCGTCCATTTGGTGGCCAGTCCAAAAACTTTGGCGGCGAGCAGGCAGCGCGCACCGCTGCGGCCGCTGACCGTACCGGTCACGCGCTGCTGCATACGCTGTATCAGCAGAACCTGAAAAACAAAACCACCATCTTCTCCGAATGGTATGCGCTGGATCTGGTGAAAAACGCAGATGGTGCGATTGTGGGTTGTACCGCTATTTGTATTGAAACCGGTGAAACCGTCTACTTCAAAGCGAAAGCAACTATTCTGGCAACCGGCGGTGCGGGACGTATTTACCAGTCTACCACTAACGCGCATATCAATACCGGCGACGGCGTGGGCATGGCAATCCGTGCCGGCGTACCGATGCAGGATATGGAGATGTGGCAGTTCCACCCGACCGGCATTGCGGGTGCGGGCGTGCTGGTCACCGAGGGCTGCCGTGGGGAAGGCGGCTATCTGCTGAACAAACATGGCGAACGCTTCATGGAGCGCTATGCGCCAAACGCCAAAGATCTGGCGGGCCGCGATGTTGTTGCGCGTTCGATGATGGTTGAGATCCGTGAAGGTCGTGGCTGCGATGGCCCGTGGGGTCCGCATATCAAACTGAAGCTCGATCATCTGGGCGCTGAAGTGCTTGAATCGCGTCTGCCAGGTATTCTTGAGCTGTCGCGCACCTTTGCGCATGTCGATCCGGTTAAAGAGCCGATTCCGGTCATTCCAACCTGTCACTATATGATGGGCGGTATTCCGACCCGCGTAACCGGACAGGCGCTGCGCGTGAACGAGCAGGGCGAAGATGAAGTGATCCCGGGCCTGTTTGCGGTCGGTGAGATCGCCTGCGTATCGGTTCACGGTGCTAACCGCCTGGGCGGTAACTCACTGCTGGATCTGGTGGTGTTTGGCCGTGCAGCAGGTGTGCATCTGATGGAGTGTATCGCTGAGCAGGGCGAACTGCGCGATGCTACCGCGGAAGAGATCGATGCGGCCATGGCGCGCTTTAATCGCTGGGAAAATAACACCACGGGTGAAGATCCGGTGGAAATCCGCAAAGCGCTGCAGCGCTGCATGCAGAACAACTTCTCGGTGTTCCGCGAAGGTGACGCCATGCGTGAAGGCCTGGCCGAGCTGAAATCGATTCGCGAGCGTCTGAAGAGTGCGCGTCTGGATGACCGCTCACCCGATTTCAATACGCAGCGTATCGAATGTCTGGAGCTGGATAACCTGATGGAAACCGCTTATGCAACCGCGGTTGCCGCAAACTTCCGCACGGAAAGCCGTGGCGCACATAGCCGCTTCGACTATCCGGAGCGTGATGATGCAAACTGGCTGTGTCACAGTCTCTATGTTCCGCAAACGGAAAGCATGACGCGCCGTGAGGTGAACATGCAGCCGAAACTGCGCGCGGCCTTCCCGCCGAAAGCGCGTACCTATTAATTGCGGAGGTCATGATGAAACTCGAATTTTCAATCTACCGTTATAACCCGGACGTCGATGACAAGCCGCGCATGCAGGATTACACCCTGGAGTCGGAAGACGGGCGCGACATGATGCTGCTGGATGCGCTGATTCGGCTGAAAGAGCAGGATCCAACGCTGGCGTTTCGTCGCTCTTGCCGCGAGGGTGTCTGCGGTTCAGATGGTCTGAACATGAACGGCAAAAATGGTCTGGCCTGCATTACTCCGGTCTCAGCACTGGGTAACGGCAGCAAAAAGATCGTGATTCGCCCGCTGCCTGGTCTGCCGGTTGTGCGCGACCTGGTGGTCGACATGAGCCAGTTCTATACGCAGTATGAGAAAATCAAACCGTTCCTGCTGAATAACGGTGAGAATCCGCCGGCGCGTGAGCACCTGCAGAGCCCGTCGGAGCGTGAGCACCTGGATGGCCTGTATGAGTGTATTCTCTGCGCCTGCTGCTCAACCTCCTGCCCGTCGTTCTGGTGGAATCCGGATAAGTTTATCGGTCCGGCCGGCCTGCTGGCTGCCTATCGCTTCCTGATTGACAGCCGCGACACGGAAACGGACGCGCGTCTCGACAATCTGAGTGATGCTTTCAGCGTATTCCGCTGTCACAGCATTATGAACTGTGTGAGCGTATGTCCGAAAGGGCTGAACCCGACGCGCGCCATCGGCCATATCAAGTCGATGCTGCTGCAGCGCGGGGCGTAAAGCTAAGAAGTCCTGCCGGGAACTCAGGTTCCCGGCAGCGTATGGAAGCCTCTATAAGCGCGGTGCTGACCACGCTTATAAAGGTTCCCTTACGGGCCCGGCGCCGGTAGCGCACAGGTTCGTATCGCTGAACTCACTACGGCAAGCCGTGAAAGCGGCAACAAATGAAACCTCATAAAAAGCAGCTTAATGCTTAAGGGATCACAATGCAGAACAGCGCGATGAAACCCTGGCTGGACTCCTCCTGGCTGGCCGGCGCGAACCAGTCTTACATAGAGCAACTCTATGAGGATTTCCTGACCGATCCTGACTCTGTTGATGAAGTGTGGCGCGACCTGTTCCAGCAGTTGCCAGGTACCGGCGTAAAACCAGAGCAGTTTCACTCCACGACGCGTGACTATTTCCGCCGCCTGGCGAAGGATGCCACCCGCTACACCTCTACCGTTACCGATCCGGCTACTAACTCCAAACAGGTTAAAGTCCTGCAGCTGATTAACGCGTTCCGTTTCCGCGGCCATCAGCACGCTAATCTTGATCCGCTTGGCCTGTGGAAACAGGATATCGTGGCCGATCTCGACCCGGCCTTTCACGATCTGACCGACGCCGATTTTCAGGAAAGTTTCAACGTAGGCTCATTTGCGATTGGCAAAGAGACGATGAAGCTGGCCGATCTCTACGCCGCCCTGCAGCAGACCTACTGCGGATCGATTGGCGCAGAGTATATGCACATTAACAACACTGAAGAGAAGCGCTGGATCCAGCAGCGTCTTGAATCAGTGGCTGGACAGGCTTCATTCAGCGCGGAAGAGAAAAAAGGCTTCCTGAAAGAGCTGACCGCAGCCGAAGGTCTGGAAAAATATCTTGGAGCGAAATTCCCCGGCGCCAAACGCTTCTCACTGGAAGGTGGCGATGCGCTGGTGCCTATGCTGCGCGAAATGATTCGCCACGCCGGGAAAAGCGGTACGCGCGAAGTGGTGCTGGGTATGGCGCACCGCGGACGTCTGAACGTGCTGATTAACGTACTGGGCAAAAAGCCGCAGGATCTGTTTGATGAGTTCGCCGGCAAGCACAAAGAGCATCTGGGTACCGGTGATGTGAAATACCACATGGGCTTCTCTTCCGATGTAGAAACGGAAGGGGGCCTGGTGCATCTGGCACTGGCGTTTAACCCGTCGCATCTGGAGATTGTCAGCCCGGTTGTCATGGGCTCCGTACGCGCCCGCCTCGATCGTCTCTCTGAGCCGGGCAGCAACAAAGTTCTGCCTATCACCATTCACGGTGACGCAGCGGTAATTGGTCAGGGTGTGGTGCAGGAAACCCTGAACATGTCGCAGGCGCGTGGTTATGAGGTTGGCGGTACGGTGCGTATCGTGATCAATAACCAGGTTGGCTTTACCACGTCAAATCCAAGAGATGCGCGTTCCACGCCTTACTGTACCGATATCGGTAAGATGGTGCTGGCGCCTATTTTCCACGTGAACGCGGACGATCCGGAAGCCGTTGCTTTTGTTACCCGTCTGGCGCTCGACTACCGCAACACCTTTAAGCGCGATGTCTTTATCGATCTGGTCTGCTATCGCCGCCATGGCCATAACGAAGCGGATGAGCCAAGTGCAACGCAGCCGCTGATGTATCAGAAGATTAAAAAGCATCCAACGCCGCGTAAACTGTATGCCGACCGGCTGCAGAGCCAGGGCGTAGCCTCGCAGGAAGATGCCACCGAACTGGTTAACCTCTATCGCGATGCGCTGGATGCCGGTGAGTGCGTGGTGCCGGAATGGCGCCCGATGAGCCTGCACTCGTTTACCTGGTCGCCTTATCTCAACCACGAGTGGGATGAGAGCTACCCGGAAACGGTTGAGCTGAAACGCCTGCAGGAGCTGGCGCGTCGTATCAGCACGGTTCCGGAAGCGGTTGACGTGCAGTCGCGCGTGGCCAAAATTTACAACGACCGCAAAGAGATGGCGGAAGGCAACAAACCGTTTGACTGGGGCGGGGCAGAGAATCTGGCCTACGCCACGCTGGTAGATGAGGGCATTCCGGTGCGTCTCTCTGGCGAAGATTCCGGACGCGGCACCTTCTTCCACCGCCATGCGGTGATCCACAACCAGCTGAATGGCTCTACCTATACGCCGCTGCACCATATTCATAATGGTCAGGGAGAGTTCAAAGTCTGGGACTCCGTGCTGTCGGAAGAGGCGGTACTGGCGTTTGAATATGGCTACGCCACCGCAGAGCCGCGCGTGCTGACCATCTGGGAAGCGCAGTTTGGTGACTTCGCCAACGGCGCACAGGTTGTTATCGATCAGTTCATCAGCTCGGGCGAGCAGAAGTGGGGCCGTATGTGTGGCCTGGTAATGCTGCTGCCGCACGGTTATGAAGGTCAGGGTCCGGAGCACTCCTCAGCGCGCCTGGAGCGTTATCTGCAGCTCTGCGCTGAGCAGAATATGCAGGTTTGCGTGCCATCCACTCCGGCTCAGGTTTACCACATGCTGCGTCGTCAGGCGCTGCGCGGTATGCGCCGTCCGCTGATTGTGATGTCGCCGAAGTCGCTGCTGCGTCATCCGCTGGCGATCTCCAGCCTGGACGATCTGGCAAACGGCAGCTTCCAGCCGGCGATTGGCGAGATCGATGCGCTCGATCCGCAGCAGGTTAAACGCGTGGTGCTCTGCTCAGGCAAGGTCTATTACGATCTGCTGGAGCAGCGCCGCAAAAACGAGCAGAGCGATGTTGCCATTGTGCGCATCGAGCAGCTCTATCCTTTCCCGCACAAAGCGGTTCAGGAAGCGTTAAAAGATTATGCCCATGTCCAGGATTTCGTCTGGTGTCAGGAAGAGCCGCTGAATCAGGGCGCATGGTATTGCAGTCAGCATCATTTCCGCGAAGTGGTTCCCTTTGGTGCGTCGCTGCGTTACGCAGGCCGTCCGGCATCTGCTTCACCGGCCGTGGGCTATATGTCCGTACATCAACAACAGCAGCAAGACCTGGTCAACGACGCGCTGAACCTTGGTTAATAAAAAGGAAAGAAAATGAGTAGCGTAGAAATTCTCGTTCCCGATTTACCTGAATCCGTAGCGGACGCAACGGTTGCAACCTGGCACAAAAAACCGGGCGATGCAGTCAGCCGTGATGAAGTGCTGGTCGAAATTGAAACCGACAAAGTGGTGCTGGAAGTTCCTGCTGCTGCTGATGGTATTCTGGAAGCCGTGCTGGAAGAAGAGGGTGCTACCGTCACCTCGCGCCAGCTGCTTGGTCGCCTGAAAGAGGGCAACAGCGGCGGGAAAGAGACCTCAGCGAAAGTTGAGAGCAATGAATCTGCACCGGCACAGCGCCAGTCCGCGTCTCTGGAAGAAGAGAGCAGCGATGCACTGAGTCCTGCTGTTCGCCGTCTGATTGCGGAAAACAATCTCGATGCCAGCCAGATCAAAGGCACCGGCGTGGGTGGCCGACTGACGCGCGAAGACATTGAAAAGCATCTGGCGAAAAAGCCAGAGGCGAAAGCGGCGCCGGCTGCTGAAGCGGCAGCTCCGGCTCCGGTTGCTAACCGCAGCGAGAAGCGCGTGCCGATGACCCGCCTGCGCAAACGCGTGGCTGAGCGTCTGCTGGAAGCGAAAAACAGCACCGCCATGCTGACCACGTTCAACGAAATCAACATGAAGCCCATCATGGACCTGCGCAAGCAGTATGGTGAGGCGTTTGAAAAACGCCACGGTGTGCGTCTGGGCTTTATGTCCTTCTACATCAAAGCGGTCGTTGAAGCCCTGAAGCGCTTCCCGGAAGTGAACGCCTCTATCGATGGCGAAGATGTGGTGTACCACAACTACTTCGATGTCAGCATCGCCGTTTCTACCCCACGCGGTCTGGTCACGCCAGTGCTGAAAGATGTGGATGCGCTGAGCATGGCGGATATCGAGAAGAAAATTAAAGAGCTGGCGGTGAAAGGCCGTGATGGCAAGCTGACAGTTGAAGAGCTGACCGGCGGTAACTTCACCATCACCAACGGCGGCGTATTTGGTTCGCTGATGTCAACGCCAATCATCAACCCGCCGCAGAGCGCCATTCTGGGCATGCACGCCATTAAAGATCGTCCGATGGCGGTCAATGGTCAGGTTGTGATCCTGCCGATGATGTATCTGGCGCTCTCTTACGATCACCGTCTGATCGATGGCCGTGAATCGGTAGGCTATCTGGTCGCAGTGAAAGAGATGCTGGAAGATCCGGCTCGTCTGCTGCTGGATGTCTGATTTTCGCCGGGCGCGCAGCGATGCGCGCCCACATTTAAATGTTTCAGATCTGAATGGATAGAACATCATGAACTTACACGAATACCAGGCGAAGCAGCTGTTTGCACGGTATGGTATGCCAGCACCGACTGGTTATGCCTGCACCACGCCACGTGAAGCCGAAGAAGCCGCCTCAAAAATTGGCGCAGGCCCGTGGGTAGTGAAATGTCAGGTTCATGCCGGTGGCCGTGGTAAAGCGGGCGGCGTGAAGGTAGTGAAAAGTAAAGAAGAGATCCGTGCATTTGCTGAGCACTGGCTGGGTAAACGCCTGGTGACCTATCAGACAGATGCGCTGGGTCAGCCGATTAACCAGATTCTGGTTGAAGCAGCAACGGATATCGATCAGGAACTCTATCTGGGTGCGGTCGTCGATCGCGCCACGCGCCGCGTGATCTTCATGGCATCAACCGAAGGCGGTGTGGAAATTGAAAAAGTGGCGGAAGAGACCCCGCACCTGATCCACAAAATGGCGCTCGACCCGTTAGCGGGACCGCAGCCATACCAGGGCCGCGAACTGGCGTTCAAACTGGGTCTGACCGGTAAGCAGGTCAGCCAGTTCACCAAAATCTTTATGGGTCTGGCTACCATGTTCCTGGAGCGCGATCTGGCGATGGTTGAGATCAACCCGCTGGTGATCACCAAACAGGGTGACCTGATCTGCCTGGATGGCAAGCTGGGCGCAGACGGCAACGCACTGTTTCGCCAGCCTGAACTGCGCGAAATGCGCGATCCAAGCCAGGAAGATCCACGCGAAGCGCACGCAACGCAGTGGGAGCTGAACTATGTCGCGCTGGAAGGCAACATTGGCTGTATGGTCAACGGCGCGGGTCTGGCGATGGGCACAATGGATATCGTGAAGCATCACGGTGGCCAGCCTGCAAACTTCCTTGATGTCGGCGGCGGCGCAACCAAAGAGCGCGTAACCGAAGCCTTCAAAATCATCCTCTCTGACGACGCGGTAAAAGCGGTATTCGTTAACATCTTCGGCGGTATTGTCCGTTGCGATCTGATCGCTGACGGCATCATCGGCGCGGTGGCAGAAGTGGGTGTCAACGTGCCGGTAGTGGTACGTCTGGAAGGTAACAACGCTGAGCTGGGCGCTAAGAAACTGGCGGACAGCGGTCTGAACATCATTGCAGCAACCAGCCTGACAGACGCGGCACAGCGCGTTGTTGCTGCAGCGGAGGGTAAATAATGTCCATTCTGATCGACAAGAACACCAAAGTCATCTGCCAGGGTTTCACCGGTGGACAGGGGACTTTTCACTCTGAGCAGGCGCTGGCTTATGGCACGCAGCTGGTTGGCGGCGTAACGCCAGGCAAAGGCGGCACTACCCATCTGGGCCTGCCGGTGTTCAATACCGTGCGTGAAGCGGTAGAAGCGACCGGCGCGACGGCAACGGTTATCTACGTTCCGGCTCCGTTCTGCAAAGACGGTATCCTGGAAGCGATCGACGCGGGCATCAAGCTGATCATCACCATCACTGAAGGTATCCCGACGCTGGATATGCTGACTGTGAAAATGAAGCTGGATGAAGCAGGCGTGCGCATGATTGGCCCTAACTGCCCTGGCGTCATCACCCCAGGCGAATGCAAAATCGGCATTATGCCAGGCCACATTCATCAGCCGGGCCGCGTGGGCATCGTATCACGTTCTGGTACCCTGACTTATGAAGCGGTTAAGCAGACCACAGATATTGGCTATGGCCAGTCTACCTGTGTCGGTATCGGCGGCGACCCGATCCCGGGCTCTAACTTTATCGATATTCTGCAGATGTTCCAGGACGATCCGCAGACTGAAGCGATTGTGATGATCGGTGAAATCGGCGGCAGCGCGGAAGAAGAAGCGGCAGCCTTTATCAAAGAGCATGTCACCAAGCCGGTTGTTGGCTATATCGCAGGCGTAACGGCGCCGAAAGGCAAACGTATGGGCCATGCTGGCGCCATCATTGCCGGCGGTAAAGGCACGGCTGACGAGAAGTTTGCTGCGCTGGAAGCGGCAGGTGTGAAAACCGTCCGCAGCCTGGCCGATATCGGTGATGCGGTAAAAGCGGTTCTGCCTGCTAACTGATTGCGCTGACTGAATAAGCATAAGCCACCTCCGGGTGGCTTTTTTTATGCCTGCAGCGCAGCTGTTTTCATTTATTATCCGATGCGGCGGATTTTAAAGTTAATAACTAACAGAAAAGGTAATCGTAATTTTAATTAAACACGGCAGCTTTTGACATCGCTTTAACAACTCTTTCAGACTACATATTCGTAAACTTTATATCTTAATCCAGATCAAATAATAGCGTGTTATAGCAAACTTTACTGCTGGCTAAAAACAACCCAGCCGGTTTAAATTGCGCTGCATCAATTCATAGTTTTGTCACTGATAACAGTCGCCTGAGTCGTATGCCCCCGGATCAATATTGTGGCATCTGACGCTGACGCCTGCATGACAGAAATGTGAAGCGATATTTTCAGGGAATTATCACCACTATTACTCGCTCATTTCGGGCCGCAGATTGCGCTATCTGCGGATAATAAAACCGGAATTAATAATCGGCCGTTCCTGCACGCTGTTGCGCCGTTTACCGTCCGGCAATATAGCGGCATGCGAAGAGCAAGGAGTTCTTATGTTAGATGTTGTCGAGCTGTCGCGCTTACAGTTTGCCCTGACGGCGATGTACCACTTTCTGTTCGTACCATTAACGCTGGGTATGGCGTTTCTGCTGGCGATCATGGAAACCGTCTACGTGCTGTCGGGCAAACAGATTTATAAAGATATGACCAAATTCTGGGGCAAGTTGTTTGGCATCAACTTTGCGCTGGGCGTGGCCACCGGACTTACTATGGAGTTTCAGTTCGGCACTAACTGGTCCTATTACTCCCACTACGTCGGCGATATTTTCGGGGCGCCGCTGGCCATTGAAGGATTAATGGCGTTCTTTCTTGAATCCACCTTTGTCGGCCTGTTTTTCTTTGGATGGGACCGGCTGGGCAAAGTTCAGCATCTGGCGGTCACCTGGCTGGTGGCGCTGGGATCCAACCTTTCTGCGCTCTGGATCCTGGTGGCGAATGGCTGGATGCAAAATCCCATCGCCGCAGCATTCAACGCTGAAACCATGCGTATGGAAATGCTGAGCTTTTCAGAGCTGGTGCTTAACCCGGTTGCACAGGTGAAATTTGTGCATACCGTGGCGGCGGGCTATACCGCTGGCGCTATGTTTGTGCTGGGGATAAGTGGCTGGTATCTGCTTAAAGGGCGCGATGTGGCGTTTGCCCGCCGCTCCTTTGCCATTGCGGCCAGTTTCGGCATGGCGGCGGTGCTCTCGGTGATTGTGCTCGGCGATGAGTCGGGCTACGAGATGGGGGATGTCCAGAAAACCAAACTGGCCGCAATTGAGGCGGAGTGGGAGACCCAGCCGGCACCCGCTGCCTTCACGCTATTTGGTATACCGAATCAGGAGACGCAGGAGAACACATATGCGATTCAGATTCCGTATCTGCTTGGCCTTATCGCCACGCGCTCAGTGGATAAACCCGTGACCGGCCTGAAAGAACTGCAGGCGCAGCATGAGGTGCGGATCCGCAACGGCATCAAAGCGTATGGCCTGCTCAATGCGCTGCGCAATGGCAATCAGGACCCGGAAGTTCGCCGCGCGTTTGAAGCCAGCAAGCAGGATCTTGGCTACGGCCTGCTGCTTAAGCGCTACACCCCGACGATCACCGATGCCAGCGAAGCGCAGATACAGCAGGCGGTGAAAGACGCCATTCCGCGCGTGGCACCGCTCTATTTTGCCTTCCGTATCATGGTGCTGTGCGGCGCGCTGTTGCTGGCGATTATTGCCCTCTCATTCTGGAGCGTAATCCGCGACCGGATTGGTCAGCAGCGCTGGCTGCTGAAAGCCGCACTGTATGGTATTCCGCTGCCGTGGATCGCTATCGAGGCGGGCTGGTTTGTTGCGGAGTACGGGCGTCAGCCGTGGGCAATTGGTGAAGTGTTACCCACCGCCGTAGCGAACTCTTCACTGACCGCGGGAGACGTGCTGTTTTCGATGACGCTGATTTGCGGACTCTACACGCTGTTTCTGGTGGCAGAGATGTATCTGATGTTCCGGTTTGCCCGCCTAGGGCCGGGCAGCCTGAAAACCGGCCGCTATCACAATGAATCAGTGCAGATCGCTACGCAGCCAGAGCGTGGCTAAAGGAGAGTAACCATGTTTGACTACGAAGTGTTACGTTTTGTCTGGTGGCTGCTGATTGGCATACTGCTGATCGGCTTTGCCGTGGCGGACGGCTTTGATATGGGGGTCGGTATGCTGACGCCCGTGCTCGGACGCAGCGACACCGAGCGTCGTATTATGATCAACACGATTGCACCGCACTGGGACGGCAATCAGGTCTGGCTGATCACGGCTGGCGGTGCGCTGTTTGCCGCCTGGCCCATGGTCTATGCCGCCGCTTTCTCTGGTTTCTATGTCGCCATGATTCTGGTGCTCGCCTCGCTCTTTTTTCGCCCGGTAGGTTTTGATTATCGCTCCAAAATTGAAGACAGGCGCTGGCGTGCCGTGTGGGACTGGGGCATCTTTGCCGGCAGTTTTGTCCCGCCGCTGGTGATAGGCGTCGCCTTTGGCAATCTGCTGCAGGGGGTGCCGTTTCATGCGGATAGCTATCTGCGTCTGTTCTATACCGGCAATTTCTTCCAGCTGCTCAATCCATTTGGCCTGCTGGCGGGAGTCATCAGCGTGGCGATGATCCTGACCCAGGGCGCCACCTACCTGCAGATGCGCACCTGCGGTGAGCTGCATTTACGCGCGCGCAGCGCGGCGCAGGCGGGGGCGCTGGTGATGCTTATCGCCTTTGTGCTGGCGGGCTTGTGGGTAAAATATGGCCTTGACGGCTATGTGGTGAAAAGCGTTATCGATCACCACGCAGCCTCTAATCCGCTGGGCAAAGAGGTGGTGCGCGAGGCGGGCGCCTGGCTGCGTAATTTTGAGCAGATGCCGCTGCTGTGGGCGTTTCCGCTGCTGGGCGCTGTTCTGCCGCTGCTTACACTACTCTGCTCGCGCGGTGAGCGGGGCGCCCGGGCATTCATCTTCTCTTCCCTGACGCTGGCCTGCGTCATCATGACCGCCGGTATCGCGCTGTTCCCGTTCATCATGCCCTCCAGCACTGTGCCGGGCAGCAGCCTGACCCTCTGGGATGCCACCTCCAGCCTGCTGACGCTGAAGATTATGACCATCGCCGCACTCATCTTTGTGCCGATCATTCTGGCCTACACCAGCTGGTGCTACTACAAAATGTTCGGTCGCATTACCAAAGATGATATTGAACGCAACACGCACTCTCTCTACTGATTAAGGAGCTTTTGCATGTGGTATTTTGCCTGGATCCTCGGCACGCTGCTGGCCTGCGCATTAGGTGTGATTACCGCCCTGGCGCTGGAGCAGAAAGACGCAAGCCGTGCAGAGGATGATAACGCCTGAACGGTCAGCGCGCTGGCCGCTAGCATGCGGTAACAGAGGGGTCCGGACGGGCCCTTTTTTATGCCTGTTAACGGCAAAAATGCCTGACTGCAGACAAGGATTTTTGTCAGCATCAGGTCAGGAAATGTTGAGTAATTCCTTCTGGTTGTTACCGTCAGATAATTATTTTCTTCTGGCTCTGGCGGACCATTCCCAAGCGGATCGCTCTTGCGTATAGTAGCAACGTTTAAAAATGAGACCGGGATGTAGAGTGAGTACAACGCTGTTTCGCTGGCCGGTGCGGGTCTACTATGAAGATACCGATGCCGGAGGTGTGGTTTACCACGCCAGCTATCTTGCTTTTTATGAACGAGCACGTACCGAAATGCTGCGTCAGCGCCATTTCAATCAACACGTCCTGTTAGAAGAGCAGGTCGCATTTGTGGTACGGCGCATGACGGTGGAGTTCATCGCCGCGGCTCGCCTTGACGACCTTCTGGAGATACAGACCGAAGTGACCTCAATGACCCGCGCAACCATGACCTTTACCCAGCGTATCGTCAATGCTGAAGGCAGGGTGCTCAACGAGGCGGATGTCCTGATCGCCTGCATTAACCCACACCTGATGAAGCCGATTGCGCTTCCCAAGTCTATTGTCGCGGAGTTCAAGCAGTGACTGACATGAATGTTCTTGATTTGTTCCTGAAGGCGAGCCTTCTGGTCAAACTTATCATGTTGATTTTGATCGGCTTTTCTATTGCCTCCTGGGCAATCATCATCCAGCGTACGCGCATTCTGAATGCGGCAGGACGCGAAGCGGACGCCTTTGAAGATAAGTTCTGGTCCGGTATCGAACTCTCGCGTCTCTATCAGGAGAGCCAGGGGCGTCGTGATGAGCTGGGCGGTTCGGAACAAATTTTCTACGCTGGCTTTAAAGAGTTTGCCCGCCTGCATCGCGTAAACAGCCATGCGCCGGAAGCGGTGGTTGAGGGCGCCAGCCGCGCCATGCGTATCTCTATGAATCGCGAGCTGGAAGCGCTGGAGACCCATATTCCTTTCCTCGGCACCGTGGGTTCTATCAGCCCCTATATCGGTCTGTTTGGTACCGTATGGGGGATCATGCACGCTTTCATCGCGCTGGGCGCAGTCAAGCAGGCCACGCTGCAGATGGTGGCACCGGGTATCGCAGAAGCGCTGATCGCCACTGCAATCGGCCTGTTTGCCGCGATCCCGGCGGTCATGGCCTATAACCGTCTGAACCAGCGCGTCAACAAGCTGGAGCAGGGTTACGATAACTTTATGGAAGAGTTCACGGCTATCCTGCATCGTCAGGCTTTCTCTAGCGACAATACGAAGTAAGTCGAGGTTTACGATGGCCAGAACCCGTGGTCGCGGACGCCGCGATCTTAAGTCGGAAATCAACATTGTTCCGCTGCTCGATGTGCTGCTGGTGCTGCTGCTTATCTTTATGGCAACCGCGCCAATCATTACGCAGAGCGTGGAAGTTGATCTGCCGGACGCCACTGACTCCAAAACGGTCGCCAGCGATGATAATCCGCCGGTGATTGTTGAAGTAGCTGGTGTAGGACAATACAGCCTGGTGGTGGATCACGATCGTATGACCCAGCTGCCGCCTGAGCAGGTTGTGAGTGAAGCGCAGCGTCGTATTGAGGCCAATCCTAAAACCGTGTTTCTGATTGGCGGGGCCAAAGATGTGCCTTACGACGAAATCATTAAAGCGCTGAACCTGCTTCATCAGGCTGGCGTCAAATCAGTCGGTCTGATGACGCAGCCGATTTAACGCGACTTGTTTTTGGGAACCGAGAGTGTCGAAGGCAACCGAACAGAACCAGAAGTTGAAACGCGCAATTATCGTTTCGGTGGCGCTGCACATCGTGCTGATCGCGCTGCTGATCTGGAGCTCGTTCAACGAACATATTGAAGCGAGCGGCGGCGGCGGCGGTAGCGATATTGATGCCGTCATGGTCGATCCCGGGGCTGTGGTTGAACAATATAATCGTCAGCAAAATCAGCAGAGCGACAGCCAGCGCGCAGAACAGCAGCGGAAAAAGCAGGCGCAGCAGCAGGCGGAAGAGCTACAGCAGAAGCAGGCCGCCGAACAGCAGCGTCTGAAAGCGCTGGAAAAAGAGCGGCTGCAGGCGCAGCAGGAAGCGAAAGAGCAGGCTAAACAGCAGGCTGAGCAGCAGAAAGCGGCCGAAGCAGCTGCAAAGCAGGCTCAGGAGCAGCAAAAAGCGGCTGAAGCGGCTGCCGCACAGGCGAAAGCAGATGCGAAAGCAGAAGCAGACGCGCGCGCTAAAGCAGCAGCAGAAGCGAAAGCAACCGCAGCAGCTGAAGCGAAGCAGGCTGCTGCCGAGGCGAAGAAACAGGTGGAAGAGCAGGCGAAAGCAGCGGCAGCGGATGCTGCAAAAGAGAAAGCAGCAGAGCAGGCGAAAGCGGCAGCTGAAGCGAAAGCCAAAGCGCAGGCGGAAGCGAAAGCGCAGGCAGCGGCCGATGCCAAAGCTAAAGCAGCGGCAGAGGCGAAAGCCAAAGCTGCGCAGGAAGCCAAAGAGAAAGCAGCAGAGGCGGCAAAGGAAAAAGCTGCGGAAGCCGCTAAAGAGAAAGCAGCTGAAGCGGCTAAAGAGAAAGCGGCCGCTGAGGCGAAAGCGAAAGCAGACGCCGCTGCCAAAGCGAAAGCGGATGCAGCCGCTAAAGCAAAAGCAGATGCAGCGGCGAAAGCCAAAGCAGCCGCGGACGCGAAGAAAAAGGCGGCTGCTGAAGCCGCGCAGGGCGAAAGCGACGTTGACGATCTGCTGGGCGGCCTCTCCTCCGGTAAAAACGCGCCGAAGAGTGGTGCTGCAGCCGGCGGCGGTGGTGCAGCAGGGCAGGGCAATCAGAAGAAAGCGGGTGCATCAGCTGCAGACATTAGTAACTATGCAGGGCAAATTCAGGCTGCAATCAAAAGTAAATTTTACGATTGGGAAAGCTATAAAGGACGCACCTGTACGTTACGTATTGTCATGATGTCCGATGGTACGTTGGCTAATGTTACTCCTCAGAGCGGCGATTCTGCGCTCTGTCAGGCCGCGGCCGCAGCTGCACGACAGGCCCGTATTCCAAAGCCGCCGAGTCAGGCTGTGTACGAAGTATTTAAAAATGCACCGCTGGATTTTAAGCCGCAATAATGCAGTAACGTACGGCAGGTTGAACTAAGGTTAGCTTGCCGTATTCTATAAAATACTCGTGTTTTTTCAGGAACTGTGCGAATTATCGTGAACTCAGGTTCAGGTAAGGGAGATAAGATGAAGCAGGCACTTCGTGTAACCTTAGGTTTTTTTGTACTGCTGTGGGCCGCTGTGCTGCACGCAGAAGTACGCATTGAAATTACGCAGGGCGTTAACACTGCCCGTCCGATTGGCGTAGTACCGTTTAAATGGGCCGGCCCTGGCGCGGCGCCAGAAGATGTCGGCGGCATTGTGGCAGCTGACGTGCGCAACAGTGGTAAATTCAATCCGCTGGATCGCTCACGTCTGCCGCAGCAGCCCGGCAGCGCGCAGGAAGTTCAGCCTGCCGCATGGAGCGCGCTGGGCATCGATGCCGTGGTCGTCGGTCAGGTCTCACCTAACGCCGATGGCAGCTATCAGGTCGCCTATCAGCTGGTCGACACCGGTGGTGCGCCGGGCAGCGTACTGGCACAAAACTCCTTCAAAGTAACAAAACAGTGGCTGCGCTATGCGGCGCATACTGCCAGTGATGAAGTCTTTGAAAAGCTGACCGGCATTAAAGGCGCGTTCCGCACTCGTATCGCTTATGTTGTGCAGACCAACGGCGGCCAGTTCCCGTATGAGCTGCGCGTGTCTGACTACGATGGTTACAACCAGTTTGTGGTCCACCGTTCACCGCAGCCGCTGATGTCACCGGCCTGGTCACCTGACGGCAGCAAACTGGCCTACGTTACGTTTGAGAGCGGTAAATCAGCGCTGGTGATCCAGACGCTGGCAAATGGCGCTATTCGTCAGGTTGCCTCCTTCCCGCGTCACAACGGTGCACCATCGTTCTCACCGGATGGTTCTAAGCTGGCTTTCGCCCTCTCTAAAACGGGCAGCCTGAATCTCTATGTAATGGACCTGGGCTCAGGTCAGATCCGTCAGGTAACAGACGGCCGCTATAACAGCACTGAGCCAACCTGGTTCCCGGATAGCCAGACCCTGGCGTATACCTCGGATCAGGCGGGTGCACCGCAGATTTATAAAGTGGGTATTAACGGCGGCGCGCCACAGCGTATTACCTGGGAAGGCAAACAGAACCAGGATGCGGATGTGTCGACCGACGGTAAAACCATGGTGATGATCAGCAGCGCCGGTGGCGCGCAGCACGTCGCCAAACAGGATCTGGAAACGGGAGCCGTTCAGACGTTAACGGACACGTTCCTGGATGAAACGCCAAGTCTGGCACCAAACGGCACCATGGTTATTTACAGCTCTACTCAGGGGATGGGATCCGTGCTGCAGCTGGTTTCAACTGACGGGCGTTTCAAAGCGCGTCTTCCGGCAACTGATGGACAGGTAAAATCACCTGCCTGGTCGCCGTATCTGTGATGCATCGCTCCCTTGCCTCGCAGGCGGGGGAGTCAATGTATGGCAAACAAAATAATAGGATAAAGAAATGCAACTGAACAAAATGCTGAAGGGTTTAATGCTGGCTCTGCCAGTGATTGCAGTCGCTGCTTGTAGCTCACACAAAAACAACAACAACGATCAGTCCGGTATGGGTGCTGATGGTGCGTATGGTG
This sequence comes from Pantoea sp. SYBGC1, assembly GCF_057197005.1. Classification (NCBI taxonomy): domain Bacteria; kingdom Pseudomonadati; phylum Pseudomonadota; class Gammaproteobacteria; order Enterobacterales; family Erwiniaceae; genus Pantoea; species Pantoea sp. SYBGC1. Next base: position 117,169 of record NZ_JBXUNM010000003.1, on the reverse strand, counting down.
CGGGCTCTGGCGCTGGCATGAACGGCGGCAACATGTCTTCTGACGAGCAGGCGCGTCTGCAGATGCAGCAGCTGCAGCAGAACAACATCGTTTACTTCGGTCTGGACAAGTATGACGTGCAGTCTGACTATGCTCAGATGCTGGATCAGCACGCAGCTTTCCTGCGCGGCAACCCGTCTTACAAAGTGACTATCGAAGGTCATGCGGATGAGCGCGGCACGCCAGAGTACAACATCGCCCTGGGCGAGCGTCGTGCTAACGCAGTGAAAATGTATCTGCAGGGCAAAGGCGTCTCTGCCGATCAGATGTCTATCGTATCTTACGGTAAAGAGAAACCAGCCGTACTGGGCCATGACGAATCAGCGTACGCTAAAAACCGTCGTGCTGTACTGGTTTACTAAGAGAATCATATGATTAGTAACTTCAGACTATCCCTTGCGGGTCTGTCGTTACTGGTTGGCGTAGCGGCCCCCTGGGCCGCTAATGCCCAGGCGTCAATCAGTAGCGTTGGCTCAGGCTCGGTCGAAGACCGTGTCACCACTCTTGAACGTATCTCCAATGCTCAGGCGCAGCTGCTGCAGCAGTTACAGCAGCAGATGAGCGATAATCAGAGCGACATCGATTCCCTGCGCGGGCAGATCCAGCAGAACAGCTATCAGCTTAACCAGGCGGTTGAGCGTCAGAAGCAGCTTTATCAACAGCTCGACACGTTAAGCAGCAGCCAGTCCGCTGCACAGAGCGGCGGTAACGCTGATGCTGCCGGTGCCGCAGCGGGAAACGCTGATGCGGGTAGCAGTAATACGGCTGCCGCACCCGCACAAACCGGCGATGCAAATACCGATTACAACGCTGCCGTCGCGCTGATTCTGGAGAAGAAGCAGTACGATCAGGCTATCTCTGCGCTGCAGGCATGGGTGAAGAAGTATCCTGACTCTACCTATCAGCCAAATGCTAACTACTGGCTGGGGCAGCTGCATTACAACAAAGGCAAGAAGGATGATGCGGCTTACTATTTTGCCACGGTGGTGAAGAACTATCCCAAATCACCGAAAGCGGCGGAAGCGCTGTTTAAGGTTGGCGTGATCATGCAGGATAAAAAAGACACAGCAAAAGCCAAAGCGGTTTATCAGCAGGTGATCAAACAGTTCCCGGATAGTGAGTCAGCAAAGCAGGCGCAAAAGCGGCTGGCCGGATTGTAATTTGTACGAAAAAGACCAGATTTCGCCTGATTTCTGGTCTTGCCGCCTGAAAGGTAAGCAGTTGAGCCATTTGCGGGAAAATAAGGGTTGCGCCCTCCCGCTAAATCAGTAATATATGCCGCCGTTGCCGGGACATATGTAAATGCGTATCGGCGACGCTGAAGATGGGTCGTTAGCTCAGTTGGTAGAGCAGTTGACTTTTAATCAATTGGTCGCAGGTTCGAATCCTGCACGACCCACCA